>NZ_CP029188.1:5228798-5915697 GCF_003097515.1 Streptomyces tirandamycinicus
GGTCATCTGCTCCACGAAGTGGTCGAAGACGTAGTTGGAGAACGACAGGAGGGCCTCGTCGCCCCGGCGCTTGTCCAGCCCGAACAGCTTCGCCAGGGAGACCTGGAGGTTGACGACTCCCCGGTGCTCGACGAGTACGGCTTTGGGTTTGCCGGTGGTGCCGGAGGTGTAGATGGCGTAGGCGAGGTCGGTGCTGCCGGTCTGGGTGGTGGGGTTGTCGGTGGACCGGTAGCCCTGGGGGAGGTGGTCGATGTCCAGTACGGGTGTGTTGTCGGGGGTGGTCAGGCCGCTGAGTCGTTCGTGGTGGGTGGTGTTGGTGAGTACCAGGCGGGCCTGGGTGTCCTGGAGCATGAAGGTGATGCGGTCGTCGGGGTAGCCCGGGTCGATGGGTACGTAGGCGGCGCCGGTCTTCCATACCGCCAGGATGGCGGTGATCATGAGTTCGTTCTTGTCGAGTACGAGGCCGACGAGGTCGTTGGGGCGCAGGGTGGTGACGGATCGCAGGTAGTGCGCGAGTTGGTTGGCGCGTTCGTTGAGTTCCCGGTAGGTCAGCCGCCTCTCGCGGTACACCACCGCGATCTCGTCGGGCCAGGTCGCGGCCTGGTCCTCGAAGACCGCGTGCAGCGTCCGGGCGGCCGGGAAGGCGGTCCGGGTGCGGTTCCAGGCGTCGAAGCGTTCGAGCACCGCCGGCGGGACGAGCCCGAGGGCGTCGACGCGGCGCGTGGCGTCCTGAGCCACCTGGTCGAACAGTGTCCGGGTGGTGTCGAGCAGCGCGTCGACGGTGGCGTCCTCGAAGAGTTCGCCCGCGTACCACAGCGTGACCGTGAGCTCGTCGCCCTCCTCGCGCGCCACGACGGCCAGGGGGTAGTCGACCTTGTCGGCGTCGTACGCCTTCTCGAAGCGGAGCAGCTCCCGGTGCTCCCGCTCCTCGGCCTCGTCCAGGAGCCGCGGGTAGTTCTCCAGCACGAGCAGCGTGTCGAAGAGCCGGCGCTTCATCCCGGCGGTCTCCAGCCGGCCCAGTTCCACGGCGCTCTTGCTGTTCATCGTGTTCACCGCGGCCTGGATCCCGCTGAGGGCCGAGCCGACGCTCATCCCGGCCTGCTCGTCGTGGTTGACGATCAGCGGCAGCGTGTTGATGAACAGGCCGACCGAGTTCTCGATGCCCTCGATGTGGGGGTTGCGTCCGGACACGATCGTCCCCACCACCGTGGTGTTGCCCCCGCCGATGGCGTAGAGGGCCTTGTGCCACACGAACTGCAGCACCGAGTGCAGCGTGACGCCGTGGGCGGCGCAGACGTCCTTGAGCGCGGCGGTCCGCTCGGCACCGAGGCACAGCTTCCTGGTGCGGTGCTCCCGTACGTGGTCGTAGTCGCTCAGCGCGACCTGGTACCGGATGTCCTCCCTGACCAGCCCACCGAAGTCACCGCGTTCGTCGATGCGCTCGACCTCGCGGGTCCAGTGGTCGACGTGGTCGTTGCGGCGCGCCTCCCAGTCGCGCTGCGACGCCGTGTACGCGCCGTCCACGGCCGGTTCCACCTCGGCACCCCGGAGCAGGCGGAGGTAGGAGCGGTGCACGTCGTCGTGCAGGACCGGCAGGCTCCACCCGTCCAGGATGATGTGATGACAGCTGAAGATCAGCGAGAACAGGTCCTCGCGCTGCTTGACCAGGTAGACCCGGAACAGCCGTCCCGCGGCCGGATCGTACGGCTCGGTCCGGTCCCGTTCCTGAAGCTCCTTGATACGGGCGTCCTGCTCGGCGGGGTCCGCGGTGCCGCTCAGGTCGACGAAGCGCCAGTCGAAGGGCTTGTCGTCGTTGTCGATGATCTGCAGGGGCTGCTCGGCCCACTCGAAACGCAGCCTCAGCGCGGGGTACTTGCGCCGGGCGTGCTGCCAGGCCTCCCTCATCAGCTCGGCGCGGATGGGACGGTGGTAGCGGTGCACTGACTGCATGACGTAGGCGTCGTCGCCGTGCCCGCGCTTCAGGGCGTGGTAGAGCAGCCCCTGCTGCAGGCCGTTCGCGAGGAGCCGGGTGGTGTCGCCTTCGGCCGGGAGGTGCCCGGGGGCCGGCCGCGCCGCCGGCTGCGGACCCTCGAGCCGCTGCCGGTCCAGGTGGTGCGCCAGCTCTCCCAGGGTCCTGAGGGCGAACACGTCCTCGACGCCGATGAGGGCACCCAACCGCTGCCGCAGGCGCGCGATGAGCAGGATGCAGGAGATGCTCTGGCCACCGAGCCGGAAGAAGTCGTCGTCGTCGCCGATCCGTGCCGCCGGCACTCCGAGCACCGTGCTCCAGATCTCGCGGAGCTCGTCGACGACACCGCCGGCCGCAGCCCGCGGACGGCTGCCCCCGCTGCCGGCGGGTACGGGCTTCCCGGCCGGGCGGGCCGGGTCCACCTCGGGCAGCGCACGCCAGTCCGCCTTGCCGTTGACGTTGACCGGGATGCCGTCGAGGCGGACCATGCGCGCGGGGACCATGATCCGGATGAGGCGCTGCTCCAGGAACTCCAGCAGGTCGTCCTCGGTCACCTCCGCCGAGGGCTCCGTCACGTAGTACCCGACCAGGTGGCGGTCGGTGGCACCGCCGGCGCCCTCACGGGCGACGACGACGCACTTGCGCACCCCGGGGTACTCGGTCGCCTGTGCCTCGATCTCGCCGGGTTCGACGCGGACGCCGTTCAGCTTCAGCTGGAAGTCGCTGCGCCCGAGGAACTCCACCTCCCCGGAGGGCAGGACGCGCGCGAGGTCACCGGTCCGGTATATGCGGGAGTTCAGCCCGCGTGCCCTGTCCCGGTCCGTCTGGAACGGGTTGGGCATGAACCGCTCGGCGGTCAGGTCGTCCCGGTTCAGATAGCCCGGGGCGACACCGCAACCGCCGATGTACAGCTCGCCGATGGCGCCGACGGGCAGCTGCTTCAGATCCTGGCTCAGCACGTACCACGTGACGTTCCGGACCGGCCGGCCGATGCTGCGGTCCCTGCGCTCCGTCACACCCGGTGCGAACTCCTTGACGGCGGTGACGAAGGCCGCCTCGGTGAAGGCGTACTCGTTGATGACGAGACCGGAGTACCTCTCGCGGAGCTGGCGCAGCCCCGCCGCCGTCAGTTCCTCGCCGACCAGCAGCAGCTTTCTGAGGCTGGTACAGCCGCTCAGGTCGAAGTGGTGGAGAACCGATCCCGTGGCGTTGAGATAGGTGACCGAGTGCTCCCGGACGTACGCGGGGAAGCCGTCGGGGTCCAGTCTGACGTCGTCGGGGACGATCACCAGGGTCTGCTCGTTGACGAGCGCGATCAGCGTCTGCCTCAGGTGCGGTTCGAAGACGTACGAGGCGAAGAGCGCGACGCGCTCCTCGCCGGGGCGCCGCATGTCGTACCGCTCGGACAGGTCCGTGATGCTGTTCACCACGCTGTCGTGGTACTTGGGGACACCCTTCGGCACTCCGGTGGTGCCGGAGGTGTAGGTGACGTAGGCGAGGTCCCGGCTGTCCAGGGAGAGCCGCGGAGCCTCGCGTACCGCACTCCCCGCGGTCTCCTGCCGCGCCAGCACGGTCTCGATCTCGATGACGCGGACGGAGGCGTGCTGCGGACCGAGCATCTCCCGGAGCCGCGCCGCGTGGTGCCGGTTGGTGACGATGCCGGAGAGGCCGGTGTCACCGACGATGAAGCGCACCCGGTCGGCCGGGTAGGCGGGGTCGATCGGCACATAGGCCGCGCCGGCCTTCCAGATGCCGAGAGTGGCGACGACGCCCAGGTCGCTCTTGTCGAGGTACAGCCCGATGAGTTCCTGCGGCCGTACACCCGTGTCCTCGAGCAGCCAGTGCGCCACCTGGTTGGACCGCTCGTCGACCTCCCGATAGGTCAGGCTGGTGTCGCGGAACACGACGGCCTCACGGTCCGGGGACCGCCGCGCGGCGTCCTCGAACAGCTGGTTGAGCCGCTTCCCCTGCGGGAAGTCGCCGTCGGTGTCGTTCCACCGCCGCAGCTGCTCCCGCTGCTCGGCCGACACCAGTTCGATGTCGAAGACGCGGTCTGCGGGCCGGCCGACGAACTGGCCGAACACCTCGCGCACGACGTCGAGGACGCCGTCGATCGTCCTGTCCTCGAACAGGTCACCCGCGTAGGCCAGCGTCCACTCAAGGCACCCGTCGGCCTCGGCATCCCGCACGACGAGGGCGAGCGGCGCGGGGGGCAGATCGCCCAGGGCCACCTCACGGTCGGTGAGCACGAGCAGGGCGTCGAACAGGCCGCGCCCCAGGATCTCGCCGGGATCGAGGTACGAGTCCTTCCGGCGCAGTGCCTCGTCGAGTTGCCCGGCCGCGTCGAGGCAGGTGATCCCGGCCTGTTCGCTGTGGTCCACCACGACCGGGAGGACGTCGGCGCGCTGCGGGTCGCCCGAACCGGAGGCGTCGACGAGTGCCGCGACCGTCTGGTTCCCATGGCCGTAGGCGCGCATCACGCTGTGCAGGGTGGCCAGCGCGTACGCACCGACCGACACGCCGTCATGGCGGCGCAGGGACTCCTTCAGCGCGGCGTAGTCGCGCCCGCCGACGCGCAGTTCCCGGTGCCGGGTCGCCCGGACACCGGAGTCGTCGTCCCGTACCGCGATCCTGTTGCGCCACTCGTCCTTGAGGAGCATCTCCAGGTCGCAGCGCTCGCTTGACACTCCATCAATTCGGGCAGTCCAGTCCGCGGCGGTCGTCGGATACCGTGCTGACATCATTCGTGGGCTCTCCGTCGTGCGGGATGTATGCGAACGCGCCGTCGGGATGGCGCGGGGAATCGGCCCGGTGGCGTGGGGGTACGGGGCCGCATGCCGTGTGCCGTGCGGTTCCCCGCGGTGGGGACCGCACGCGGCGCGTCAGGGGGCGAGTGGCTCGACGGCGCGCGCCAGTGCCTCCAGGGCCTGGTCGATCTCGTTCTCGCTGATCGTCAGCGGAGGACGGAACCTGAGGCTGCGCTCGCCGCACGGCAGGGCGATCACCCGGTGGTCCCGGTACATCCGTGCCAGGACCTCGTCGCGGCGTCCGGTGTCCGGCAGGTCGATCGCGCACATCAGCCCGCGGCCCCGGGCGTTGGTCAGGCTCCGGGGGTGCCCGGTGGCCAGGGCCTCCAGGCCGTCGCGCAGGTACTTGCCGCGATGGACGACGGTGTCGAGGAGCCCCGTCCGCTCGATCGTCTCCAGGATCCGGGTGGCCCGCACCATGTCGGCGAGGTTGCCGCCCCAGGTCGAGCTGATGCGGGAGGACACGGTGAACACGTTGTCCGGCACCTCGTCGACCCGGCCGCCGCCCATCACGCCGCAGACCTGGGTCTTCTTGCCGAACGCCACCACGTCGGGCTGCAGGTCGAACTGCTCGTAGGCCCACGCGGTGCCGGTGATCCCGCAGCCGCTCTGGACCTCGTCGAGGACGAAGAGGGCGTCGTACTCGTGGCAGAGCCGCTGCATCTCCTGCAGGAACTCGGCACTGAGGTGGTTGTCCCCGCCTTCGCCCTGGATCGGCTCGGCGATGAAGCAGGCGATCATCCCGTCCGCCGCGCGGAAGGCGGTCTCGGCGGCCTCCAGGGCCCGCCCCTCGGCCTGCCGGTTGGCGTCGGCGTGCTCGCCCAGCGGGTGCCGCAGGGCGGGCGAGGGGATGCGCGGCCAGGCGAACTTGGGGAAACGGCCGGTCTTCGCCGGCTCGGTGTTCGTCAGCGACATGGTGTATCCGCTGCGGCCGTGGAAGGACCGCTCCAGGTGCAGCACCTGCAGGCCGTCGGCGGCCCGCTCGTCCAGACCCAGCTTCTGCGCCTTCCAGTCGAAGGCCACCTTGAGCGCGTTCTCCACGGCCAGCGCCCCGCCGTCCACGAAGAACAGATGCGGCAGCCGGGGATCGCCGAGCACCCTGGCGAAGGTCTCGACGAACCTCGCGTACGGGACCGAGTAGATGTCCGGGTTGGAAGGCTTGTTGACGGCTGCTGCGGCCAGCTCCCGCATGAACTCCGGGTCGTCGGAAACGCAGGAGGGATTAATGCCGAGCGGAGCCGATGAAAAGAAGGAGAAGAGATCGAGATAGCGGTTCCCCGTGATCGCGTCCACCAGCCAGGTGCCCGAACTGGCGGAGAGGTCGAAAACGAGGTCGTAGCCGTCGACGAGCACATGAGACTCGAGTGCGCGATGAACGTCCCGAGCCTGCAGGCTTGCCGTTTCCGAAGGGGCGAGATCGGGTCGGATTTCTTGTTCACCCATGTTGTGAAAACTCCCGTAGAGCATGATGAAGTGCCAGGACTTTCACGCGCTGTCCGGCTGCGGCGGCAAGGGCGGGGATGGTTCGGGTTGTCGCTGGAATTGTCCGGCGGCAGATCGGAATTCCGCACTGTGACGCTAACGGGCACTGCTCTCGGTGGCCTCTTTTTGCTCTCTCTGTGTTCTCTTTCGGGTTTTCGGAAAAGGGGTGGGAGGTGCCTCTGTTTCTTTCGTCAAGGCACCTCTGCCGGGTTTGGGGTGGTTCGTGGTTCGGGGGTCGTCCTTTGCGTGCGTCTGTCGCGGACCGGTCGGTGTCGCCGGGCGAATGCCGCCGGCTGAACGTTTCCTCTGGGAACTGCTCGCCGGCACGGTGGGCACGGCGGCATTCGGCCTTCGAGGCGTCCGGAGACTGCCGCCGGTGTCCGTCCGGAGGGGATCGGGCCGACCCGGACCCGCTTCCCGGGCATACGGCGCCGGGCCCGCGGGTGCCCAAGCGTCAGGGGCGGTGAAACCGCCGGAACGGAAGAGCCGGAGCGCACGGGGCAGCGCTCCGGCCGGTCCTCCCGAATGGTTCTGCTCAGTTCACGCCGGCGCTGTTGTGCAGGGCCTTCTCGTCCTGCCGCAGGATGGCCTGCATGACTCTCGTCATCCTCTCCCCGGGGCTGATCCCGACCTGGTCCCGCAGGATGTTCTTCGCCCGGTGGAACACCTGTATCGCGTCGGCCTGGCGCCCCTCCGCGTAGTAGGCCTTCATCAGGCTGACGCACAGGTCCTCTCGTAGGGGGTCGCGGCAGACCAGTTCCGACAGCTGTGCGATCGCATCGCCGTAGCGCCCGAGACCGACGTCGACCAGGGCGCGCAGCTCGAACGCCGCGGTTCGCTCCTCCTGCAGGGTCTCCGCCCTCAGCCGCAGCCGGCTGGAGGTGACGTCGGCGATGGCGGGCCCGTTCCACAGGGCCAGCGCCGAGTCGAGCCGCTCGGCCGCCTCCTTGTGCTCTCCGCGCGCGTGCAGCTCCCGGGCGGCGCGTACCTTCTCCCGGAAGGCGAACAGGTCGACGGACTCGGGCGGTGTTCGCAACTCGTAGCCGCGTTCGTGGGATCCGAGGACGTCGCGGGGAAGCCCCGCGTCCGACAGGGCCGTACGGACCATCCAGGCCGAGGTCTGCAGCTGTCCCGAAACGGTCAGGGGCGGCTCACCGTCCCAGGAGTCCTCGATGATCGTTTCCTTGGAGACGACCTGTCCGGGACGCAGCGCCAGGGAGGCGAGGAACCGCCTCTGCCGCTGTCCGCGGATTGGAGTCGGCACGGTGTCCCTCATGAGGCTCACCGGGCCGAGAAGCCGAATCGTCACATCATTCCAGGTGTTCATGGCGGTCCCTCTTGTGAAGGAACCACGCCCTCGCCCGAGAAGGGGTGGACATGGCATCGGCGTGTACTGACGTGTCAGACGTGGGGGAAAGGGGGCCGTCGAGCGGCCGTGCGCCGGTCCTCCGGGGAGGACGGGCGTGCTCATCGGGGCGGGGCCCGTGCGCGCTCCACCGTCGCGCTCCGGCAGCCCTGTTCAGTACCGGGAGCGCGGGGATTCCCGGCGTGTCACCGGGCGAGGTTCCTCAGGAACCTCGCCGCGATCGGACCCGCGTCGGAGCCGCCCGAACCGCCGTCCTCCAGCAGGACCGACCAGGCGAGATCGCGGTCACCCTGGTACCCGATCATCCAGGCGTGCGTGGGCGGCGGGGTCGCGGTGCCGAACTCCGCCGTGCCCGTCTTCGCGTGCGGCTCGCCGGAGATGCCCCTGAGGGCCCGTCCGGCACCGTCGGTGACGGTCGCGCGCATCATGGAGCGCAGGGCGCGGACGACCCCTTCGTCCAGCCGGGCGTGGGGCTCGAACCGGTTCTTCACCGCGTCGGGTACCAGGAGGGGCTGCTTGAAGGCGCCCTCCTTCACCGTTGCCGCGACCGAGGCCATGACCAGGGGTGAGGCCTGCACCCGGGCCTGCCCGATGGCGGCTGCGGCTTTGTCGTTGTCGCTGGTGGAGACCGGGACGCTGCCGTCGTACGTGGTGGCGCCGACGTCCCAGTCCCCGCCGATGCCGAACGCCTCGGCGGTCTCATGCAGGGTGGATCCGGAGAGCCTGTTGCGGGCGTTGACGAAGAAGGTGTTGCAGGAGTGGGCGAAGTTGTCCCGGAACGTGGCTTCGGCGGGCAGTACGAACTGGTCCTGGTTCTCGAAGCGCTGGCCGTTGACGTAGGCGAACTTCGGGCACTCGCCGCGGTCCGACGGCTTCATGCCCTGCTTCAGCAGGGCAGCGGCGGTCACCACCTTGAAGGTGGAGCCCGGGGGGTAACGGCCTGCCAGCGCCCGGTTCATCCCGGCGGGTGTGTTCGCGGCGGCCAGGATGTGACCGCTGGAGGGTTCGACGGCCACGATCGCCGCGTTCTTCGCCACTCCGTCCAAGGCCTCGGCGGCGGCCTCCTGCACCTCCGGTTCGACGGTCGTCCGCACCGGTTGGCCCGGGGGCTCCTCGGCGGCGGTGAGCTGCTTCACCACCTGGCCCGAGCGGCGGTCGACCACCACGACCGACTTCGACGGGCCCGAGCCGCCCATGAGCCGGCGGTCGTAACGCGCCTGCAGACCTGACACTCCCTTACCGGTCTTGGGGTCGACCGCCCCGACGAGGGAGGCGGCCCGCAGCTCGTCGCCGTTGGCGTCGAGGACGGCGGCGCGCTCCCGCGACTTCAGGGCGAGCGTCTGCCCCGGAACCACCGCGGGATGCACCAGCCCGGAGTGGAACTCGACCTTCCATACGTCACCCTGCTCGACGAGCTTCGCCCTGGAGCGCCAGGCGTAGTCGCCGGCCCCCGGAAGGGCCATTCTCACGGTGAACGGAACCTCTACCTCCCCTCCCTCCTTCCGCTCGCCGCGGCCGGCGCCGATGTCGGTCCTCGACGGCTCGAGGTTCGTCATGACGGATGTGATCAACGACTCGGCGTTGCCCGGGGTGTCCGTGAGCAGGCCTGCCCGTCGGGCGTCACCCGCCTCCCATGCGCTGAGGAACCGCTCCAGTTCCGCGGTCGCGGCCGCCACGCGGGGATCCTCGCCGTCGTCGCCGAACAGTGCGGTGTACGCCCAGTAGCCGACCCCTCCCGTCACGGCCAGCGCGGCGACCGCGGAGACAACCATCCGAACTGAAGATCGACGTCTGCGGTACAGCGGGAATTCGCCATGGATGTCGGAACCCGTCATGCGGCCCAGGGTAAGTGTGCTCGCTCGGCCGCGACCGTTCCCCGAGCCTCGTTCAAGCCAGTTGAGGCGTGAAAGAACCGGCGGTCGATGAGCTGGCAGGTCTACCGAAGCCGCTGGTGGGGCGGTTTCAAGGGGCTCCGCCGGCCATGCGTACAGGGAGAGGTGCGCATGAATCGGTCAGCGTCCGCGCCGGCTCGATTGGGCTAGACCACTGGTGGGAGTTGCCTCGGAATCATCTCTCAGTAGAGCCGAAATGGCTGAATCCCATTGCTCCTGAGGGGCGGTCCGAGTGCCGGTGCGGCGAGCGGCCTCCAGGCGCCCGATCTCCGTGGGACGCGCGCTTGCGCCGTTCCTCACCACGCTCTTCGTCGCCCCCGGCGGTGGACGCCGGCCGCGACCGGCCGGGGCACACGGTGGCGGGGCCGGCCGGCCCCGCCGTGCCGCTACCCCAGTGTGTCGGCGACCACGGAAGCCGCTTCCGCGATCAGCCGGTCGTCGTGGTCGGCGTCCCGGCGCAGGCCGTTCGACATGATCGCCATGACGATGGGCGCGGAGTCGGGGGGCCACACCACGGCGATGTCGTTGCGGACGCCGTAGCTGCTCCCGGCTCCGGCCCGGTGGCCGACCATCCAGTCCTTGGGCACCCCGGCCTTGATGAGCTCGGATCCCGTGGCGCTGGTGCGCAGCCACTCGGTGAGCTGGGCGCGTTCGCCCTTGCCGAGGGCGTCTTCGAGTACGTACGCGCGCAGGTCGCGGGCCAGCGCCCGCGGGGTGCTCGTGTCGGAAAGGGAGCCCGGGGACCACTCGTTCAGCTGCGTCTCACGGCGCTCCATCCGGGTGACGTCGTCGCCGATCTCCTCCAGTGCGGCGTCGAGACCCCGGGGGCCGCCCAGCTCGTCGAGCAGCAGGTTGGCCGCCGTGTTGTCGCCGAGGCGGACGGCGGCGTCGCACAGTTCGGCCAGGCTCATCCCGGTCCCCACGCGCTTCGCGGTCACCGGAGAATGAGGGACCAGGTCGTCCGCCGAGTACGTGATCACCTGGTCCAGCCCGCTCAGGGAGTGCTCGCGCAGCACGGCGCCGGCGGCCAGGACCTTGAACGTGGACGCGTAGGCGAATCTCTCGTCCTCGTTGTGTGCCACCTCCCGCCCGGTGCCGGTGTCGACCGCGTAGACGCCGAGTCTCGCCTCGAACCTGTCCTCGAGCTCGGCGAACTCGCGGACGGCCGACGTCGCGGTGGGTCCCGCTCCCGGCGTCGTGGCGACGGGAGACGCCGATCCGGGGGGAGCCGATGTGGCAGGGGATCCGTCGCCGCCGCAGGCGGCCAGCGGGACGAGAGCGACCACGGTGAGAACCGCGGCGACGGCGCGCCGGGCGCGGACATACTGCACGATGCAAACCTCCGGGCGGCCCCGTACGCAGCGCGCACGAAGGATGTGACCGACCGCCCCATCCCGAGGGGCGATCACGATCGGTCATCATTCCGCCCGTGCTCCGACGCGGTCAAATCCGCTTATGTGGAGGTGCGTACCGATCTCACCGACATAGGCGGTTTCCCGCCACCGGCGGTCGCGGGTGCGCTCGGTGAGTTCGAAGGTGCACGGGCCCGAGTTCGGAGGAACGGGGGAGTGGGAGGCGGCGGCAACCGCCCAGGATATGGCCGTGCGGCGATCCGGAAGCGGTTTCGGGCCGGACCGTGCGGGGCGATGTGGGAGCGCGGGCCGCGCATCCGCGGGCACGCCGCGGAAATTCCGTTCAGGAGCGCCCTCGGGAGGCACGGAAGTGATGTGGTGCGAGTCGGCGGCCCGTTCCGGCGTTGCGGTGCTCCCCACTCTCGAGGATCTCTCCGGAAACTCTCCGCGCTCTCTTTCGGATGGACCTGAAGTGCCGCAACTCGCTCGCCCGGCGTGCCATTTCTGTGAACGTCGGAAGATCGGATGGACAGCCCCCGAGTGGATGCCTAAGCTGACCTGGCTCCCCTTCGGTCAAGGGGTGGCCCTTGGCCTCCGGAAGGTCCTTCAGTTCCACGGCGGCGACGCTCCTTTGTGCGGCGCATTCCACCGGGTGCGCACGGCAGGCAGAATTCTCTGGGTGGGGGAACCACGAATATGAGCGTTTCCGGCTGGGCCGCTGCCCGTGCGGGCATGATGCTCGACCCCACGGCCGTCAACCTCAACACCGGGTCCGGCGGGCCGCTTCCGCGCCGCGTCTTCGAGCGCGTCACCGGTCTCCGCGGCCGGCTCGCCGATGCCCCGATGGACTTTCTGCTGCGCGGTGTCCCGCCGCTGCTGTGGAAGGCGCGTGAGCGGCTGGCCGGCTTCCTGGGCGGGGACCCGCGCCGCCTGGTGCTCACCACCAATGTGACCGGAGCCGTCAACCTGGTGGCTTCGTCCCTCGATATCGCCGGACCGGGTGAAATCCTGCTCACCGACCACGAGTACGCGCCGATGAGGTGGTGCTGGGAGCGAGTGGCCCGGCGGCTGGGACTGGAGCTGAAGACGTTCCGGCTGCCGGCCATGCCCTCCGACGCCGGTGAGGTCGTCGACGCCGCCGTCGCCGCGATGACCCCGCGCACACGGCTGCTGTTCTTCAGCCATGTGGTCTCCTCCACCGGACTGGTACTTCCGGCAGAGGAGTTGTGCGAAGAGGCCCGTCGGCGGGGCGTGGTGACCGTCGTCGACGGTGCCCACGCCCCGGCCTTCCTCGACCTGAAGCTGTCCGGAATACCGTGCGACTATTACGTGGGCAGTGGGCACAAATGGCTGCTGGCACCCACTGGTGTCGGTTTTCTGCACTTCGGAGAGGGTCTCGGGGAAAGCCTTCAGCCGATGCAGGTGAGTTGGGCGTACCAGACCCCGGAGGGAAGCGGACATCCGGACGAGCCCGATCAGTTCGGCAGCACCCCGCGGCTGCGCAGGCTGGAATGCGAGGGAACGCGGGACATCTGCCCGTGGCTCGCGGTGCCGGAGTCCATCGACTTCCAGGCGGAACTCGGGCACGACGGGATTCGCAGGCGCATGCGCGAACTCGCCGACCATGCGCGCCGGCAGCTCGGTGACGGGTTCGGAATGGAACCGGCCACGCCCGAGCCGGCGGCGCTGTCCGGCGGGATGGTGGCGTTCCGACTTCCCGAGGGAACGAAAGCGGCCGAACTGCGCCGCGGTCTCTGGGAGCGCTTCCGTATCGAGACCGCGGTGGCCGAGCGGCCCGACCGGTCTCTGATCCGGGTCTCCGCCCACTTCTACACGACCGAGGCCGAGATCGACTTCCTGGCCGAGGCGCTGCGGGAGCTGACCGGGGTCCGGTGACCCAGCAGTGGAACCGGGACTCGACCTGAACGACGAGGAGTAGTCATGACAGCAGTCAGCAGCACCGACCACATCCGTACCAGGGCGGAGGACGCTCTCGCACGCTGCGGGGTCGAACTCACCGCGGTGAAGGGCGACTCCCTGTCCGCCCGGACCCCGATCACCGGCCAGGAGCTGTTCGGTCTGCGTGCAGGCACCCCGGCGGACGTCGATCGGGCCGTCGAGGCCGCGCACGCGGCGTTCCTCGTCTGGCGGACCGTCCCCGCTCCGGTGCGGGGCGCGCTGGTCAAGCGGTTCGGCGAGTTGCTCACCGAGCACAAGGAGTCCCTTGCCGACCTGGTCACCGTGGAGGCGGGCAAGATCCGCTCCGAGGCGCTCGGCGAGGTGCAGGAGATGATCGACATCTGCGACTTCGCGGTGGGCCTGTCCCGGCAGCTCTACGGCCGCACCATGCCCTCCGAGCGCCCCGGCCACCGCCTGATGGAGACCTGGCACCCGCTCGGCGTGGTCGGCGTGATCAGTGCCTTCAACTTCCCGGTGGCCGTGTGGGCATGGAACACCGCGGTGGCCCTTGTCTGCGGTGACACCGTGGTCTGGAAGCCGTCCGAGCTCACCCCGCTGACCGCGCTGGCCTGCACCGCACTGCTGGACCGCGCCATCGCCGACACCGGAGCCCCGGCCGGCCTCAGCCAGGTCGTGCTCGGTACGGCGGATTCCGGCACGCGACTGGTGGACTCACCGCTGGTGCCACTGGTCAGCGCGACGGGCTCGACCCGGATGGGCCGCGCGGTGGGCCCGCGGGTGGCCGCCCGGTTCGGACGCACCATCCTGGAACTCGGGGGGAACAACGCGGCCGTGCTGACGCCCTCGGCCGACCTCGATCTCGCCGTGAACGCCGTCGTCTTCGCCGCCGCGGGCACGGCGGGACAGAGGTGCACCACCCTCCGCAGGCTCATCGTGCACGCCGATGTCGCCGACGCCGTGGTCGAGCGGCTCGTCGCCGCGTACCAGCGGCTCCCGATCGGCGACCCGTTCCCGGAGACGACCCTGGTCGGACCGCTGGTGAACGCGGAGGCCCAGGCCAGGATGCGAGAGTCCCTCGACCGCGCCGTCGAGGAAGGCGGCATTCTGTGCACCGGCGGCGAGCGGCAGCTCACGGAGGAGGCGCCCGACGCCGGCTACGTCAGGCCCGCCATCGTGCGGATGCCCGCACAGACCGCCGTCGTGCGTGAGGAGACCTTCGCCCCCATCCTGTACGTCCTGACCTATCGCGACCTCGACGAGGCGATCCGGCTGAACAACGAGGTACCGCAGGGGCTGTCGGCCGGGATCTTCACCGGCGACCAGGGCGAGGCCGAGCGGTTCATGGCGGCCGACGGCGCGGACTGCGGCATCGTCAACGTCAACATCGGCACGTCGGGTGCGGAGATCGGCGGTGCCTTCGGCGGGGAGAAGGAAACCGGTGGCGGCCGCGAGTCCGGCTCCGACGCCTGGCGGTCCTACATGCGCCGGGCGACCAACACGGTGAACTACTCGGGCCGGGTGGCGCTGGCGCAGGGGGTGGACTTCTCCCAGTAGACCGGCGGAAAGGAACGGGGGATTCAGGCGGCGGCCCGGCTCCCAGGGGAATTCCCAGCCGGCGAAACGTTTCCGGGGGAGGACATGCGAGGCAGGGAAACACCCAGGACGATTCTCGCGCTGGCGTGCGTGGCGCAGTTCATCGTGCTCTTCGACGTCTCGGTGATCACCGTCGCGCTGCCTTCGATGCAGGAGGACCTCGGGTTCGACCCGGCGAACCTGCAGTGGGTGGTCACCGGTTACGCCCTGGCCTTCGCGGGACTGCTGCTGCTGGGCGGACGGCTGGGCGATGTGTACGGCCACCGGCGCGTCTTCCTCGGCGGCCTCTCGGTGTTCGTCGTCGCCGGTGTGATCGGCGGTCTCGCGACCACCCCCGCGGTGCTGATCGCGGCCCGCGCGGTGAAGGGAGCCGGTGCGTCCGTACTCGCGCCGCTCGCCCTGACGATGGTGACCACCACTTTCCCCGAGGGCCACCGGCGGACCAGGGCGCTGGCCGTCTGGACCGCGGTGAGCCTGGCCGGCGGGGCTTCGGGCAACCTCTTCGGCGGGATACTCACCGAGTACCTGTCCTGGCGGACCGTGCTGCTGGCCAACGTGCCGATCGGGGTTCCGGTGCTGCTGTTCGCCGCCCGCCGGCTCGCTCGGCGTGACGGACCGCGGCGGAGCGGCCGGCTCGACGTGCCGGGCGCGCTGCTGGCCACCGTGGCCCTGGCCCTGATCACCCTGGGCATCACCCAGGCCCGTACACACCACTGGACCGACCCCGCCACGGCACTGCCCGTCGCGGGCGGGAGCGTCGCCCTCGCCGCGTTCGTGGTCTTCGAGCAGAGGTTCGCCCGGCAACCCCTCGTCCCGCCGAGCCTGTTCGGGCTGCCCGGAGTCGGCTGGGGCAACCTGGCGATGCTGCTGGCCGGCGCCGGATTCCACATACCGGTCTGGTACTTCCTGACCTTGACCATGCAGGAGGTGCTGCACTACAGCGCCGCGCAGACGGGGCTGGGGTTCCTCCCGCACACGGTGGTGATGCTGCTGGTCGGGCTGTTCGCGACACCGCGGCTGATGCGGTACGTGCAGGCTCGCACCCTGATATCCGCCGGTGCGCTCGTCGCAGCCGCCGGTTTCCTGTGGCAGAGCGGGGTGACCGCGGACAGCGGCTACCTCGACGGCATCCTCGGCCCGGCGGTGGTGATCTCCCTCGGGGCGGGCCTGGTGAGCACCCCGCTGACCACGGCCGTCACCTCGGGGGTCGGGTCCGCCGACGCCGGTGCCGCCTCCGGTCTGGTCAACACCACGCGGCAGTTCGGCGGAGCGTTCGGCCTCGCCGTGCTGCTCACCGCCACCGCGAACGACTCCGCCGACACGCCCGCCGCGATCGTCGACGGCTTCGGACACGCGTTCCAGGGCATGGCCGCCATCATGCTGGCCCTGGCGGCGCTCGCGACCCTCCTGCCCGCGCAGCTCCGGCCCGCCCGCAGGGGACTGCGGCCGGGCGGCGGCCCGTCGCAGGTCGGTGCCGACCACGGCAGGTCCGCCACCTGACCCTCCCAGCGATGCGTACCGCATCATGCTCGACGAAGGTGCTGAATTGGATACTTCCACGCCAACCCACTCCCGATCAGTCCTGCCGGGATGCCCGGCGGCCACGACGGCGGGCCGCCCGGCCACCGGTGTCCGGGCGGCCGAGGGCGGTGGAGTGTGAACAGGCCGGTGAGGCGCGTCTCGGTCTTCTGCGGGCTGCTGATGCTCGCGCTGCTGCTCCAGGCGAACTGGCTCCAGTACATGCGGGCCGACGAGCTCGCCACGCACGAGAAGAACCGACGCGTGCAGATCAATCAGTTCGCGACGCCGCGTGGGGACATCGTGGTGGGCGGCAGGGCGATCACCGGCTCCACGGAGGTGGACGGGACGGACTTCAAGTACAAGCGCACGTACCGCAACGGCCCCATGTACGCACCGGTCACGGGGTACGCCTCGCAGGCCATGGGCATGTCCCTGCTGGAGCGGACGTACGACGGCGTGCTCAGCGGCCAGGACGACCGGCTCGCGTTCCAGCGCTTCACGGACGTGGTCACCGGCGAGGAACGGCGCGGCGGAGACGTGATCACGACGATCGACCCCAGGGCGCAGGAGGCCGCGTACAAGGGACTCACCGGCCTCGGTGCCCGCGGCTCGGTCGTGGCACTCGACCCGCGGACGGGGAGGGTCCTCGCCCTCGTGTCCACTCCGTCGTACGACCCTTCGGCGTTCGCCGGGAACACCTTCAAGGACAGCGACAGGTTCCAGGCGCTCGACGCCGACAAGGGAAAGCCGCTGGCCAACCGTGCGCTGCGGGAGACCTTCCCGCCCGGGTCCACCTTCAAGATCCTCACCGCCGCCGCGGCGCTGGAGCACGGCGTGGTGACCGACGTGGACGCCGCCACAAAGGCGGTGTCGCCGTATCCCCTGCCGCAGTCGACCAACAGGGTCGGCAGCGAGGCCGGCGACGCCGTCTGCGGCAAGGCGTCGCTGAAGACCGCCATGCAGCACTCCTGCAACAACGTCTTCCTCGATGCCGCGGTGAAGCTCGGGCAGGACAGGTTGCGCGAGACGGCCGAGAAGTTCGGCTTCAACAAGGACGTCTACTCGGACGTCTTCGGCGACCTCAGGGCCACCAAGAGCCTGTACCCCCGGGATCTGGACAAGCCCGGAACGGCGCTGACCGGCATGGGCCAGGGCAGCCTCACCAGCACGCCGATGCAGATGGCCATGGTGACCGCCGCCGTGGCCAACGACGGCAAGCTGATGCAGCCCCATATCGTCGACGAGCTGCGATCGCCCGACCTGAACACCCTGGAGAAGCCCGAGCCACAGCTCATGAGCCAGGCCGTCTCCGCCGCCACGGCCCGGAAGGTCCGCGAGATGATGGAGTTCACCGCCAAGGAGGGCAGCGCCAAGAAGGCCCTGATCGACGGCGTGACGGTGGGCGGCAAGACCGGAACGGCACAGCGGGGCGTGGACGTGAACGAGCAGGTGCCCTACGGCTGGTTCGTCTCGTACGGCGAGAGGGCCGACGGTGCCTCCGTGGCCGTGGCCGTCTTCATCGACCCCACCGCCATGGACATCTCCCGGGACGACATCTCCGGCGGCAGCCTGGGCGCCCCCATCGCCCGGAGCGTGATGAAGGCCGTCCTGCAGCGGTGATCCGGGGGCCCGCCCACCGAGCCTCCCGGCACGCCGGTCCCGAAGGCGGCGTAGTCTCCCCGAGCTTGACCTGAGACGGCGGGACCGGCGGCGTGGAGCAGGGCGAGAGAGGCAGAAGAGCGTGCGATGCCACGATGGCTCCCGCCCCCACAGGGGACGGGAGCCATCCGCCTTTCCCAGCGTGGGGGTTGTGGTGTGAAGGTGCGAGGACGGCGGCAGCCGTGCGGCAGCAGAGAACGGCCCTGACCCGCCGCGGCGGTGCGGCGGGCGCCGTGAAGGGCCCGTGAGGCCCGCATGACGCCGTCCCGGACGGGGGCGGCCACTCGCGTGCGCACCGACCTGTCCGTGCCGGCGACCGTGCCGGCCTCCGCCCGCACATCCGCACCCCAGGCCCGCCCTCGTCTGCCGTGAGCGGCGGGTTCCGGGTGCGGTCGCACGCCCTGCCCGGGCGTGATCCCCGGAAGAAGGACAGGATGTTGAGACGCAGCACTTCCAGATACGCGCGCATTCCGGTGGCCGCCATCGCCGCGCTCGCGGTGGCCTGCGGTATCGGTACCACGCAGGCCTACGCGGACGCGGTGCCGCCGGGGGCGGCCGACGGGTGGTCCCCGCAGCCGTCCCGCCCGGACGACGGGGCGAAGCCCGGAGACAAGCCCCGCTCGGTCCCCCAGGAGAAGCGCTCCGAGGTCCTGGGGAAGAACTACCGGAACTCATCCGACCGGGCGTTCACCACCTCCGGTGACGGCACGGGATTCCACGTGATGGTGGCCGACGAGAAGAACGGCTACCGGTGGAAGACCGCCGCCTCGCTCCTGGAGCCGGGATTCGAGACGGACACCTGGATCGGGAACGCCTGTGTGACCGGTTCCGGCAGGTACGCCGCCGTGGCGTACGCGCCGCGCACGTTCACCAACAAGCCGGCGCTGATGAGCCGCGGCGCGTTCACCGCGGTGGTGGATCTGGGCAGCGGCAGTGTGCGCAAGCTGCCCTTCCAGGCCACGCTCGGGTACTTCTCCCCGGGCTGCGGCTCGGCTGAGGACGTGGTGTTCTCCCAGTTCACCGACGAGCTGACGTCGAAGAAGAACGAGACCCGGCTGATCTCGGCCGACGCCCGTACGGGCCGGGCCGACAGCACGACGGTGGCCGGCCAGGTCACCTCGGCGGTCCCGGTGGACGGCACGATCGTGGCCGCCCGCGGCCGGCAGATCGTGCGGATCGACGGATCCGCGGTGAAGACCGTGGCCCGTACCCACGCCGTACCTTTCCAGCTGAAGCCCGACGCCGAGGGAGGCGTCACCTTCATCGACCGCCTCCCCGGCGGCAGCAAGCGGTCCTCGGCCGACGACCAGGCCGCGGTCTCCCGCGTCACCGCGGGTGCGGTGAGAGCGGCGGACGGCAAGGCGAAGGCGGCACAGCTCGCCCGCGGCGCGCTCACCCGCTTCGACCTCACCCGCACCCCCCAGGGGGCGGTGTACGTCACCGGCGAGGCCCGCACCAGCGCGAAGCTGCCCGGTAGCGTCCGCAATCCCGGCGGTATCGACAAGGACGCCCGTGTCTCCAGCCGCGGCGCCGCCGCGCTGACCACGGCGTGGGCGGACGGCAGGGACTCCCGGGTCTCCCAGCGGGAGTCCCTCGCGGCACGACCCGTGAGGATCACGTTGAAGGCCCTGGACACCGGCGGGGCGGCCGTCCTGGACGCCATGCCCGGCGACCGGCTGGGCAGCGCCGCCGCCCAGCGCTCCGCGACCGCGACGAGCCCGGCCCTGAGCGGGCCCGAGGCGTCCGGCGGGATGTCGGCGACCGCCACCACCATCGACACCGACCGCACCTGCTCCGTTCCCCGCAACGACCCCGAGAAGCAGGCGTTCCAGCCGACTCCGCGCCAGATCGAGTGGGCCGTGGACCAGGCCGTGGTCGGCAACCTCAACGCGCACGCCAGCCGGCCTTCCAACTGGAAGAACACGGGCATGTCCGCGTACTCCCCGCAGGGGCTGTTCCCGCTGAAGGCCATGAGCGGCGGCAGCGGCACGGACTGGCACATCCCGGCTCAGGTGATGCTCGGCATCACCGCACAGGAGTCGAACATGTGGCAGGCGACCCGGTTCGCGGTGCCGGGTGTCACGGCGAACCCGCTGATCGGGAACTTCTACGGCGTCAAGTACGCCTCGGACGGTACGCAGTACGACCCCTGGGCGATCGACTGGTCCGAGTCGGACTGCGGTTACGGAGTCACCCAGGTCACCGACGGGATGCGGCTGCCGGGCAAGGGGCAGCCGACGATGACGGTGGCGCAGCAGGAAGCCGTCGCGCTCGACTACGCGGCGAACATCGCGGCCGGCGTGAACATCCTGGTCGACAAGTGGAACCAGACCCGCGCCGACGGTCTGATCGTCAACGACGGGCACCCGAAGTACATCGAGAACTGGTTCTTCGCCCTCTGGGCCTACAACAGCGGCTACTACCCGCAGTCGTCGGCCGGCAGCACCTCGGGCAAGTGGGGCGTGGGCTGGACGAACAACCCGGCGAACCCGTTGTGGAAGGAGAACCGCACCCCGTTCCTGGAGAACTCCGCCGGCGGCGACGACTACAGCCACGCCGCCCACCCGCAGGACTGGCCGTACGAGGAGAAGGTCATCGGCTGGGCGGCCCGCCCGATCTCGGCGATGTTCGGGCCCGGTGACTTCCAGCCCGGCTACCGGGCGGCGTGGTGGACCACGGTCCAGAACCGTACGGCGGCCAAGCCCCCGATCGGACTGTTCTGCGACAGCAGCAACGACTGCGACCCGTCGAAGATCAGCGAGGGTGCCAGCAACGACACCGGAGGCGGCCCCTGCCTGCTGCCGGGCGACCCGAACGAATCGGACCCGCTGTACCTCAAATGCTGGTTCCACAACCCCGTCACGTGGAAGAACTGCACGTCAAGCGCACAGTGCGGACACCCGGTCCACCGGTTCAACACGACCTATCCCGAGCAGCCGGACGCGAACTCCTACCCGCCGCGGTGCTCGGCGGGACTGCCCTCCGGCACCAGGATCGTCGATGACGTCCCGAACGGTGTCACCCCGGCCGGGTCCACGTCCCGCTCCTGCGGGGCCGCCTCGTCCTCGGGCACGTTCGACCTCACCTTCGGCACGTCCTCGGCCAGGATCGACCTGCACCAGATCGGGGCGGCGTACGGAAACCACTTCTGGTTCTCCCACACCAACAAGGAGGGCACAGCCGTCGCCGACCGTCTGAAGACCACCGGCAAGTGGACGCTGGGCACATCGGACCGCGGCTGGATGCGTGTCTGGGTGCACCTGCCGGACCACGGTGCCCACACCCGCCAGGCCATGTACACGGTGGGCGGCACCACCTCCACCAGCCCCGCCCGGGCGAAGCCGCAGCGCGTGCTGGCGAACACCTGGGTGCCGCTGGGTGCGTTCAACTTCACCGGCACCCCCACGGTGTCCTTGTCGAACGTGACCCAGGACGGTGACGGAACGGAGGACGTCGCCTGGGACGCGGTGGGGTTCGAGCCGCTGGCCGGCAAGCCGGCGAACCAGATCGTGGCCATGGGGGACTCGTACGCCTCCGGTGAGGGCGCCTCGGAGAACGGCGGGGACGACTACTACCGCGAGTCCGACTACTACGACGCGTCCCGGCCGAACACCGAGAACACCTGCCACCGCTCGAAGCACGCCTGGTCGCGGCAGGCGACCCTGCCGGGCCACGCGTCCTCGATCGGAGCGCTGGCGGACAGCATGAACCCCGGCATGGACTACCAGTTCGTCGCCTGCTCCGGAGCCCGCCACTACAACATCATCGGCGACGGCCAGAACGGCGAACTGGGGCAGATCGAACACGGCTACCTCGATCAGAACACCACCCTGGTCGCCCTGTCGATCGGCGGCAACGACATGCGGTTCGCCGACATCATGCGGGAGTGCATCACGGCCGCGACCGTGTGCAACAACAACTCCATCGAAGCCGTCGACCCGGACACCGGCAAGAAGATCGAGGGGCAGGAGACCGGTCCGCTCGACCAGTGGGCACCGGTCTGGGCCCGCGACACGGTGCGGCCGCGTCTGGTGACCACGCTCAACGAGATCCACCAGCGGGCTCCCAACGCGAAGATCGTGCTCATGGGCTATCCCAGGCTCCTGGAGAACAACGGCCAGTGCGTGATCGGCATCGGCACGGAGGAGGCTCCCTGGCTGAACGAGATGGCGGACACGCTGGCCGCCGAGATGCAGGGAGCGGTCGACGACGCCAACCTCCGGCACAGCGCGAACGCGGTCTTCTCCGACCCGCGTGACGAGTTCGCCGGCAAGGCGATCTGCGGCGACCCCGAGACGGTGCACGGCATCGTCCTGTCCGGCCACTCCAAGGCGGACAACCGCGACTGGAACTGGCTGCCGGGCAATGTGGCGCCGTCCATGAAGTCCTTCCACCCGAAGGTCCCGGGCGCGCGGCTGTACGCCGACAGCCTGGAGAGCTCGCTGTAGGGAAGAACCGGAACAGGCGGGGATCCGGGCCCATGGGCCCGGATCCCCGCCGCCGTGCCGTGAAAGGCTGGATACATGACGAAGACGTACCCCGTCCTCGGGCTGAAGGGCGCTGCCGTGTCGGCCCTGGCCGCCACCGCCGCCTACTGGATCTGGACGGCCGGGAGGGAGTGGGCCCAAGGAGTGGGCCGGGCCGGTTCGGACGCCTTCCTCGCCGGGGCCCTCGAGTCGGTGCTGGCGACGGTCGCCGGCGTGGCGGCGATGCCGCTGCTGCTCTGGGCGGGGAGGCGCGCGGTACGCGAGAGGGGCAACCACCTGATGGTGATCGGGTGTTCGGTGGCGTGGCCGTTCGCCGGAGGGTATGTGGTGGAGAACGACGTCGGCGCCGCGGGCACCCTGGTGGTGCTGACCCTGTTCGCCCTGCTCGGCGGTCTGCTGGCCGTGGTGGGTTTGCCGGAGACGTGACGGGCGGAGCGGCGCGGGCGGCCGCGACCCTCCCGCCGCCGGTGCGCCGGCCCTCTCCGGGATACCGGTGGTGCGGCCCAGGGCCACGACGAAGGGCGGCGGACGCCTGCGCGCCGCCGCCCTCCGGTGAGTCCTGCCCTTCACCGGGTCACATTCAGCCGCCTCCGGCGCCGGACGTGAAGTCGCCCCGCGTGGAGACGCCGCCGCCGGGAGCCTTGACGGCCTCCAGACCGCCGCCCGGACCGGCGTGGACGACGGCGCCCGTGCTCTTCTTGCCGCGCCGCAGCTTGCGCTCCAGCCACCCCGCCGCGGAGGTGAGGGCGAAGTTCAGCGCGACGAAGATGACGGCGACGACGGTGAAGCTGGCGATGGTGTTGGCGCCGTAGTTGGCGCTCATCGGCCGGACGGAGGAGAGCAGTTCGGAGAAGGAGAGCATCGCGCCGCCGAGGGCGGTGTCCTTCACGATGACCACCATCTGGCTGACGATCGCCGGGAGCATGGCCGTCACCGACTGCGGCAGCAGCACGTACCGCATCGTCTGCCCCTTGCGCATGCCGATCGCCTTGGCGGCGTCCGTCTGGCCCCGCGGAAGGGACTGGATGCCCGCCCGGACGATCTCCGCGAGGACCGAGGCGTTGTACAGCACCAGGCCGGTGACCACCGCGTACAGCGGGCGCACATCGCTGCTGATGTCGGTGAAGTCGGAGTACGCCTGGTTGGCGAACAGCATCAGGATCAGCACGGGGATGGCGCGGAAGAACTCCACCACCGTGCCGGCGACGGCGCGGACCCACCGGTGGTCGGAGAGCCGGGCGATGCCGAAGACCGCACCGAGCGGCAGCGCGATGACCAGTGAGAGCGTCGCGGCGATCAGGGTGTTCTGCAGTCCGGGCCAGAGGTACGCCGTGTACGGCTGGGAACTCGTGAAGAACGGCTCCCACTTGGCCCAGTCGAGCTGGCCCTTGGAGTTCAGGCCGTCGTACACCCACCACGCGACCAGCGCGAGCACGGCGACGAACAGAACCGTGTATCCGACGTTGCGCACCTTGGCGCGGGCGCCCGGAGCGTCGTAGAGAACGGAAGTCATCGCTTCACCGCCACCTTCCTGCTCACCCAGCCGAGCACCAGTCCGGTCGGCAGCGTGAGGCAGATGAAGCCGAACGCGAAGACCGCGGCGATCGGGATCAGGGCGGCGTACGTCTCGATCCAGCCCTTCATCAGGTACGCGGCCTCCGCGACCCCGATCACCGAGGCGACGGTGGTGTTCTTGGTCAGTGCGATCAGCACGTTGGCCAGCGGGTTGACGACCGACCGGAAGGCCTGCGGAAGCACGATCAGCGTGAGGACCTGGCCGAAGCTCAGCCCCAGGGCCCGGGCCGCCTCCGCCTGGCCGACGGGCACGGTGTTGATGCCGGACCGCAGGGCCTCGCACACGAAGGCCGCGGTGTAGGCGATCAGGCCGAGCACCGCCAGCCGGAAGTTGATCGCCTCGAAGTCGGCTCCGCCCAGCGCGACGCCGAGGGTGGAGTAGAGGCCCAGCGAGGTGAAGAGGATGACGACGGTGAGCGGGATGTTGCGCACGACGTTCACGTACGCGGTGCCGACGACCCGCATCAGCGGCACCGGGCTGACCCGCATGCCGGCCAGCAGGGTTCCCCATATCAGGGAGCCTATGGCCGAGTAGACGGTGAGCTTCACCGTCACCCAGAAGGCGCCCAGCAGGGCGTCCATATCAAGAAAGTCGAACACGATCTCCCGCGCTTCCGCGTCTGCGTGTGGGAAGGACTCGGCGCGCCGCCGCCGCCGGCGGCGACGCGCCCGGTCGGTCAGGGGCTACTTGACGATGTCGCCGATCTTCGGAGCGGGCTCGTTCTTGTACCCGGCCGGGCCGAAGTGGGCCTCCACGGCCTTGTCCCAGGACTTGTCCTGGACCATCTTCTCCAGGGCCTTGTTGATCTTCTCCTTGAGCTCGGTGTCGCCCTTCTTCAGGCCGATGCCGTAGTTCTCGTTGCTCATCTTGAAGCCGGCGAGCTTGAACTTGCCCTTGAAGGCGTCCTGCGCGGCGTAGCCGGCGAGGATGGAGTCGTCCGTGGTCAGCGCGTCGATGACCTTGTTCTCCAGGCCGGTCAGGCACTCGGAGTAGCCGCCGTACTCCTGGAGCTGCGCCTTCGGGGCGAGCTTGTCCTTGACGTTCTGCGCCGAGGTCGAGCCGGTGACCGAGCAGAGCTTCTTGTCGTTCAGGTCCGCCGGGGACTTGATGGAGTCGTCGTCGGCGCGGACCAGGATGTCCTGGTGGGCCAGCAGGTACGGGCCGGCGAAGTCCACCTTGGCCAGGCGCTTGTCGTTGATCGAGTAGGAGGCGACGATGAACTTGACGTCCCCGCGCTCGATCGCCGTCTCGCGGTCGGCGCTCTTGGTCTCCTTGAAGACGATGTCGCCCTCGTCGTAACCGAGCTCCTTGGCCACGTAGGTGGCCACGTCGACGTCGAAGCCCACGAACTTGCCGTCGGGGGTCTTCAGGCCGATGCCCGGCTGGTCGACCTTGATGCCGATCGTGATCTTGTCGCCGCCGCCCGCGGTACCGCCGCCCGCGGCGTCGTCCTTCTTGCCGGAGCCACAGGCGGTGACGGTGAGAGCGAGCGCGACGGCGGCGGCCGCGGCGGCGGAGGCCTTACGGAGCTTCATGTGAACTTCCCTTGGTTGGACGTGATGTGTGCGATCAGCAGAACCTGCCCGGGGCCAACGATGCCCAGGAAAGGACCGGTTCAGTGGTGCAGGATCTTCGAAAGGAAGTCCTTGGCCCGGTCGCTGCGCGGGTTGCTGAAGAACTCCTCCGGTGTCGCCTCTTCGACGATCCGGCCGTCGGCCATGAAGACGACGCGGTTGGCGGCGCTGCGTGCGAAACCCATCTCGTGGGTGACGACGACCATCGTCATGCCGTCCCGTGCCAGCTGCTGCATGACCTCGAGGACCTCGTTGATCATCTCGGGGTCGAGCGCGGACGTGGGCTCGTCGAACAGCATGACCTTGGGGTTCATCGCCAGGGCCCGTGCGATCGCGACCCGCTGCTGCTGACCGCCGGAGAGCTGCGCCGGGTACTTGTCGGCCTGCGAGCCGACGCCCACCCGGTCGAGCAGGCCCCGGGCCTTCTCCTCGGCGGACTTCTTGTCCGTCCGCCGGACCTTCAGCTGGCCCAGCATGACGTTCTCCAGCACCGTCTTGTGCGCGAAGAGGTTGAACGACTGGAAGACCATGCCGACATCGGCGCGCAGCCGGGCCAGCTCCCTGCCCTCGTCGGGCAGCGGCTTTCCGTCGATCGTGATCGAACCGGAGTCGATCGTCTCCAGCCGGTTGATGGTGCGGCACAGCGTGGACTTGCCGGACCCGGAGGGCCCGATGACGACAACGACCTCGCCGCGCGTGATCGTCAGGTCGATGTCCTGGAGTACATGCAGCGCGCCGAAGTGCTTGTTGACGTTGCTCAGTACGACCAGGTCCGTCGTGGCCGGCACGGCGTCCTCGGCGCCCTTGGTGACTGACACTCCGCTCATCGGCTTCTTGCTCCGTCCTCCTCGGTTGGGAGGACCTTAATGAGGCGCTGCGACCACCGTCATTACATCTGAGCGGAAATTGAGCATAACGATCCGGCTGCAACCGGACACTCTGGGTGAACGGGGCGGCGGTCGCAGTACCGGGTGGATAACGAAAAACCCCAGGTCGCCGGGGTGCCTCTTGACGCATGGTGGGCCTATCGGTCTTTATGCCCTGGTAACCAACGCACGAGCTCACCACCGGGAGGGGGCCGTATGAGACTGCTGCTCGTCGAGGACGACGACCACGTCGCCGCGGCCCTGTCCGCGGTGCTGGCACGGCACGGCTTCCAGGTCACCCACGCGCGCAACGGCGAGGAGGCACTGCGGGCCGTGCTCCCGGCGGCCGCCGAGGGCACGGCGCCCTTCGGCGTCGTGCTGCTCGACCTGGGGCTGCCGGACCAGGACGGCTACCAGGTGTGCGGGAAGATCCGGAAGCTCACCAGCACGCCGGTGATCATGGTCACCGCGCGCGGAGACGTGCGCTCCCGCATACACGGGCTCAACCTCGGTGCCGACGACTACGTGGTGAAGCCCTACGACACGGGCGAGTTGCTCGCCCGCATCCACGCCGTCAGCCGGCGCACCGCCTCCGGCGAGGAGACCGCGCCGGCCTCCGGCAGCGCACTCCGGCTCGGCGCGGTCACCATCGAACTGCCCACCCGGCGCGTCAGCGTCGACGGGGCGGACGTCCAGCTGACCCGCAAGGAGTTCGACCTGCTGGCGCTGCTCGCGCAGCGGCCCGGCGTCGTCTTCCGCCGCGAGCAGATCATCAGCGAGGTGTGGCGCACCAGCTGGGAGGGGACCGGCCGCACGCTCGAGGTGCACGTGGCGTCGCTGCGCTCCAAGCTCCGCATGCCCGCCCTGATCGAGACCGTGCGCGGCGTCGGCTACCGCCTGGTCGCCCCCGCCGCGTAGAGGGCCCGCGCTCCCCTTGCGTACCCGCCTTCTTCCGCTGCTCATCGTCCTCATGGCGGGCGTCCTGCTGGCTCTGGGATTCCCGCTCGCCGTGAGTCTGGCGGCGGCCGAGCAGCAGCGGGTGGTGGTCGACCGGCTGGACGACACGGCACGGTTCGCCGCCCAGGCCCAGTTCGTCACCGAGGGCGTCACGGGGCATGCCGAACGCCGGACCACCCTCGAGGAGGAGCTGACCCGCTACAACGACGTGTACGGGATCCACGCCGGCGTCTTCCACCGCAGTGACGACGCCATGGCCCGGGCCCCCCGGCACTGGGAGGTCCCGGAGACGGGGGTGGGCCGTCAGGCGTTCGCCGAGGCCCTGCTCGGCCGGCGCAGCCACGACCCGCCGCAGGTCTGGCCGTGGCAGCAGGACGGCCGGATCGTGGTCGCCTCGCCGGTGGTGCGCGACGGCGACGTCGTCGCGGTCGTCGTCACCGACTCGCCCACGGGGCAGCTGCGCTCCCGCATCCTGCGCGGCTGGCTGCTCATCGCGGCCGGCGAGTCCGCGGCGATGCTCGTCGCCGTGGGCGCCGCGTTCCGGCTCACCGGGTGGGTGCTGAGGCCGGTGCGCATCCTGGACGCCGCCACCCACGGCATAGCGACCGGCCGGATGAACTCCCGGGTCGCCGCGGCCGGAGGCCCGCCGGAACTCCGGCGGCTGGCCCGCTCGTTCAACGAGATGGCCGACAACGTCGAGCTGGTGCTGGAGCAACAGCGCGCGTTCGTCGCCGACGCCTCGCACCAGCTCCGCAACCCCCTCGCCGCCCTGCTGCTGAGGATCGAGCTCCTCGCCCTCGAACTGCCCGAGGGCAACGAGGAGATCGCCTCGGTGCGCACGGAGGGCAAGCGGCTCGCCCGGGTCCTGGACGACCTGCTGGACCTGGCCCTCGCCGAGCACGCCTCCGCCGACATCCGGCTCACCGACATCCGGCTCACCGACATCGGCGAGCTGGCCGCCGAGCGCGTCGCCGCCTGGCGGCCGCTGGCGGAGGAGAAGGGGGTGCGGCTCCGGGGCCAGGGGCCGGCCGTCACCGCCTGGGCCGACCCGATCGCGCTCTCCAGCGCCCTGGACGCCGTGATCGACAACGCGCTGAAGTTCACCCCCGAGGGGGAGGAGGTCACGGTCACCGCCTCGGCGGACGGCAGGACCTCCACGATCGTGGTCGCCGACGGCGGGCCGGGGCTCACCGAGGAGGAGCTCACCCGGGTCGGCGACCGCTTCTGGCGCAGCGGCCGCCACCAGAACGTCAAGGGCTCCGGTCTCGGACTCTCCATCACCCGCGCTCTGCTCTCCGCGGGCGGCGGGTCGATCGCGTACGCGCACAACGAGCCCCGCGGGCTGCGGGTGACGGTCACGCTGCCGCGCAATCCGCCGACGGCCTGAGCGCCGACGGGGCCGGCCGGGACGGCTGGGACGGGGACCGGTCCCGGGCGAACCCACTCGCGCAGGCACGGGTGCCCGGGTGCCCGGGCACCGGGTGCAGCGTGAACGGGGTGAACGTACGGTGCGGCGCCGGCCACTCGCGGTCGGCGACGGCCCGCTCCAGGCCGTAGCCCGTCCGGTGAACGGTCCGGCCGGGTACGGAACGGCGCTCCGGCCCCGGCGGCCCGCCCGGATCGCCGGTCGCCTGCGCGGGGTGTCCCCGGTGAGGACGCGGTGGGCTGACGTGCCGGGTGTCCGCCACGGCCGCGGGCCGACCGCGTCGCGAACGCCGCGGGCCGACGACCGCATCGGACTCCCGGCCCAGTCGGCCGGGCCCGCGTTACGGCTTCGCCGAGCCGTAGTAGCGCCGGGCGCCCTCGTGGAGCGGCAGCGGGTCCGTGTAGATCGCCGTTCGCAGGTCCACGAGCTGCGCCGGGTGCACCTGGCGGCCGATCCGGTCCCGGCTCCTGATCACGGTCCGGGTGAGCCGCTCGGTGAGCTCGGGGTCCGCCCTGTCGGTCGTGACGAGCAGATTGGCCACGGCCACGGTCTGCACCGAGGCCCGCGCGCCCATCCGGGGGTAGGCGTCGGACGGGATCACCGCCGAGTGGTAGTAGCGCGTCGCGTCGCCCGTCGCGTGGACGCGGCCGATGAGCTCGTCGCCGACCGGGACCAGCCGTACGGGGAAGCGTTCCGAGAGGTTCCGGATCGCGCCGGTCGGCAGCCCCCCGGACCAGAAGAAGGCGTCCAGCTCGCCCCGCTCCAGCCGGCCCGGCACGGTGTCGATGCCGGCGGACACCGGTTCGATGTCCCGGCGGGCGTCCAGGCCCGCGGCCGTGAGCACCCGGTCCGCTATGAGGCGGACACCGGAGCCGGGATGGCCGACGCCCACGCGCTTGCCGCGCAGATCGGCGGGGGTCTCCACCGGGGAGCCCTGGGGCACGATCAGCTGCACGTAGTCGTCGTACAGCCGCGCGCAGCCGCGCAGCCGGTCGGCGCCGGGCCTGCGGTCGAGCCGGTACTTCGCCACCGCGTCGGCGGTCGCGACCGTGAAGTCGGCCTCGCCGCTCGCCAGCCGCTCGAGGTTCTGCCGGGAGCCCTCGCTGGTACGGAGATCTATCGAGACCCTCGGCAGATCGTGTGCCAGCGCGTCCTGGAGCAGGTCTCCGTACCGCTGGTACACACCGCTCTTCACGCCCGTACTGAACGTGAGCCGGCCGCTCGGGCCGTCATCGCCCGCCGGCAGCAGCCACCACAGCAACAGCCCGCACACGACGGCCAGCGCCGCGGAGCCCTGTAGGGCGCGGCGCCGTCCGGTCCGGGACGAAGCGGGGAGCATGGCGCGATCCTGCCAGTTCACCCGCGGTGCTGGCCAGGCCCCGCCTGCCCGGCCCACCGGGGGCGCTCCTCCCCGTCGTGGCCGGTCTCCCGGTTCCCGCCCGGGAACACCGGGGCGGCGGGCGGCCGTGACCCCGTACCCTGGTGGGCGAGATGAGCGCGAAGACTTACGAGGTGCGCACCTACGGGTGCCAGATGAACGTCCACGACTCCGAACGGCTGTCCGGCCTGCTGGAGGACGCGGGCTATGTCCGGGCGCCCGAGGGCACGGGTGAGGGCGAGGCGGATGTCATCGTCTTCAACACCTGCGCGGTCCGGGAGAACGCCGACAACAGGTTGTACGGCAACCTCGGGCGGCTCGCCCCGATGAAGGCCCGGCGGCCGGGTATGCAGATCGCCGTCGGCGGCTGTCTGGCCCAGAAGGACCGCGACACCATCGTCACGAAGGCGCCGTGGGTCGACGTCGTCTTCGGCACGCACAACATCGGCAAGCTGCCCGTGCTGCTGGAGCGCGCCCGCGTACAGGAAGAGGCGCAGGTCGAGATCGCCGAGTCGCTGGAGGCCTTCCCCTCCACGCTGCCGACGCGCCGCGAGAGCGCGTACGCGGCATGGGTGTCCATCTCCGTCGGGTGCAACAACACCTGCACCTTCTGCATCGTGCCCGCGCTGCGCGGCAAGGAGAAGGACCGCCGCCCCGGCGACATCCTCGCCGAGGTCGAGGCGCTGGTCTCCGAGGGCGTCTCGGAGATCACCCTGCTCGGCCAGAACGTCAACGCGTACGGTTCCGACATCGGAGACCGCGAGGCGTTCTCCAAGCTGCTGCGCGCCTGCGGAAGGGTCGAGGGCCTGGAGCGCGTCCGCTTCACCTCCCCGCACCCGCGCGACTTCACGGACGACGTGATCGCCGCGATGGCCGAGACCCCCAACGTGATGCCGCAGCTGCACATGCCGCTGCAGTCCGGCTCGGACACGGTGCTCAAGGCGATGCGCCGCTCGTACCGGCAGGAGCGCTACCTCGGGATCATCGAGAAGGTCCGCGCGGCGATCCCGCACGCCGCCATCTCCACCGACATCATCGTGGGCTTCCCCGGCGAGACCGAGGAGGACTTCGAGGAGACCCTGCACGTCGTCCGCGAGGCCCGCTTCGCCCAGGCCTTCACCTTCCAGTACTCCAAGCGACCCGGCACCCCGGCCGCCGAGATGGACGGGCAGATCCCGAAGGAGGTCGTCCAGGCGCGCTACGAGCGGCTGGTGGCCCTCCAGGAGGAGATCTCCTGGGAGGAGAACAAGAAGCAGGTCGGCCGGGTCCTGGAGGTGATGGCGGCCGAGGGCGAGGGGCGCAAGGACGGCGCCACGCACCGGCTGTCGGGCCGCGCGCCGGACAACCGCCTGGTGCACTTCACCAAGCCCGCCGAAGAGGTGCGGCCGGGCGACGTCGTGACCGTCGCGATCACGTACGCGGCCCCGCACCATCTGCTGGCCGAGGGCGAGGCGATCTCCGTGCGCCGTACCCGGGCCGGCGACGCCTGGGAGAAGCGGCACGCCGGCCCGCAGCAGCCCGCCGGCGTGATGCTGGGCCTCCCCGCGGTCGGCGTCCCCGCCCCGCTGCCTGCCCCGACGGGCGGCTGCTCGGCGGTGAGCTGACCCGCGACCCGACCCCACCCGAACCCACCCGACCCGCCGGGACCCGGCGCGGCACGGCCGCGACGCCGGCGCGCGTCAGCGCCGGGGCGGCCGGGACCCGCACCGGGCGGCCCCTTAGGCTGCGATCATGCTTGTCGCCGCCGCCATCTGCCCCAGCCCTCCGCTCCTGGTGCCCGATGTGGCCGCCGGCGCCGCACCCGAGCTCGACACGGCCCGGACCGCGTGCGTCGACGCGCTGGGTGTGCTGGCTGCCTCGCGCCCCCAAGTGCTGCTCGTGGTGGGCCCCGCCGGCCCCGGTGAGCTGCCCGGACCCCGTGTCCAGGGGACACCCGGATCCTTCGAGGGCTTCGGCGTGCCCGTCCCGGTGCGCCTGGGTGCCCCCGCGGGGCCCTTGCCGGAGGGGAGGCTGCCCGCGGCACTGGCCGTCGGAGCCTGGCTCCTGGACCGGGCGCGCTGGTCCTGCGCCCCGGTGGAGGGGCTCGCCGTGGACACCGGTCTGCCGGCCGCGACGTGCCTGGAGACCGGGCGCCAGCTCGCCGGGCGGGCCCCGCGGGTCGCGCTGCTCGTCATGGGCGACGGCAGCGCCTGCCGCAGCCGGAAGGCGCCCGGGTATCTGGACGAGCGGGCGGCGCCCTTCGACGCGCAGGCCGCCCGGGCGCTCGGCGCCGCGGATACCGCGGGTCTCGCCTCCCTCGACGAGGCACTGGCCCGCGAGCTCGGGGCGGCCGGCCGCGCACCGTGGCAGGTCCTCGCGGGAGCGGCCGAGGGCGCCCGCCTGAGCGGAAGGCTTCTCTACGAGGACGCCCCGTACGGCGTCGGGTACGTCGTCGCCACCTGGTCCTGACTCCGGGCCGCCCGAGACCGCACTCCGGGCCGCCCGAGACCGCTGTCCGCGTGCCGCGCCGGTGCCGCGTGTCCGAACCCCCTCCGGGACTCACGGACGGGACCCAGGGACGGGACCCATGAACGGGGCCCACGCGCACCGTGCACCGGACGTGGCCGGTGCACGGTGCGCGGCGGCCGTCGGCCGACGGCCGCGGAGCCAGGGGCCCCGCGGCCGTCGGCCGTGCGCACTCTCAGGAAGCCGGTGGCGGGGTGCCTTCGCCGCCCTTCGGGGTGCCGTCGTCCTTGTGGGCGAGGCGGTCCAGGGCCTCCTTGGCCTTGCCGGTACCCGACTCGATCTTGTCGCTGTACTTGCCCTTGGTCCGATGGTCGACCGTCTGTGCGGCCTTGTCCAAACCGTGCTCGATCCTGTGCCCGTGCTGGTGGGCGAGGTCGGAGAACTTCTCCCTGGCGGGGGCGAGCTTGGCCTTCAGCGTGTCCATGATGCCCATGGGTCACCTTCGCTCATCCGGATCTACTGACGGGCGCCTTCACCGGCTTCGTTGTCCGCGGCCTCGTCGACGGACTGCTGCTTGGGGATCTCGACGTGCTCCGCCCCGGGGGACCCGGCGGGGTCCGACGGCCGGGATGCGCCGGCCGCGGGGGCCTCGTCGGCACCGGACCCGGCGCGGTCCTCGGTCTCGCCGCCTTCCTCGCCGCCGCCCGCCGAGCCTGTGGACGCCTCCACCGGCTGCTTCGCGGACGCCTCCACCGGCTGCTTCGCCCGCACGGCGTCCTTGGCGGGTTCCCCGTCGGCGCCACCCTCGGAGCGGGCCGCCGCACAGCCGGTCGCGCGTTCCTCGGCCGGCACCTCCACAGCCGCTTCGGCCTTCCGGCGAAACCTTGCAAAAACGCCCATATTCACTCCATAGCCTAACTCGTGCGGGCGAATTCCCGCGCCGTCGGAGCGGCCCGTCGCTTCGCCCCGGAGGGGCCGGTCCAGCGACCGGCACCCGGAACCTCGCAACAGGCAACGACCCCGCGGGGGCACCGTCACGTAGCTCTTTCGGGGACGGCCGGGTCGTTTGCGAGACTGGGGCGGTGAGAAGCACAGCCCCCGCACCGCGGGTCATCGCCGTCGTCGGCCCCACCGCGGCCGGAAAGTCCGATCTGGGCGTCCACCTGGCCCGGCAGCTCGGCGGCGAGGTCGTCAACGCCGACTCGATGCAGCTGTACCGCGGGATGGACATCGGCACCGCGAAACTGACCGAGGAGGAACGCGGCGGGGTTCCGCACCACCTGCTCGACATCTGGGACGTCACCGAGACGGCGAGCGTCGCCGAGTACCAGCGACTGGCGCGTGCCGAGATCGACCGGCTGCTCGCCGACGGCCGCACCCCCGTCCTCGTCGGCGGATCGGGACTGTACGTGCGCGGCGCGATCGACGCGCTGGAGTTCCCCGGCACCGACCCCGAGGTCCGCGCCCGGCTCGAGACCGAGCTGGACGAGCGCGGCTCGGGGGTGCTGCACGCACGCCTGGCGGTCGCCGACCCGGACGCCGCCCGCGCGATCCTCCCCAGCAACGGACGCCGGATCGTCCGGGCCCTGGAGGTGATCGAGATCACCGGGCGGCCCTTCACCGCCAACCTCCCCGGCCACGACGCCGTGTACGACACCCTGCAGATCGGCGTCGACGTCGCCCGCCCCGAGCTCGACGAGCGCATCGCGCAGCGCGTGGACCGGATGTGGGAGGAGGGTCTCGTCGAGGAGGTGCGGGCCCTGGAGGAGCGGGGGCTGCGTACCGGGCGCACCGCCTCGCGCGCGCTCGGCTACCAGCAGGTGCTCTCGGCGCTCGCGGGGGAGTGCACCGAGGGGGAGGCACGCGCCGAGACCGTGCGCGCCACCAAGCGTTTCGCGCGCCGCCAGGATTCCTGGTTCCGGCGTGATCCACGCGTGCACTGGCTGAGCGGCGCCGCCGCGGACCGCGAGGAACTTCCGGGCCGTGCTCTCTCGTTGGTCGAACGACCGGTTACAGCCTGATCACGTGATGGCATCGGGACGCCACGGCCGTCAATCCCGCGCCTCGGGCCGTGCCATCATCGAGCATCGATCGACTAGTGGTCCGAGTTGGGAGGGCGCGTGGCGATGGAGGCCGGCCCTCGCGACAGAGAACAGCAGGCACAGAACGAACTGAGCCGTCTGAGTCCAGACGGCCCGGACGAGGCCGCGGACCTGCTCGCGGGCGGCTCGGGCGCCGACGACGCGGTCGAGGTCGAGGTGGAGCTGCGTCCGCCGCGGCGGCTCAGGATCTGGCAGCTCGCGCCCATCGTGGGTCTCGCCGCCGTCGGCTCGCTGATGTTCGCGTTCCCGCTCGCGTTCGGCTCCGGGGACGGCGGCGCGGTGGTCGCCATGCTCGGCCTCCTGATCAGCTGCTGCGCCGCCGGCTGGGGCATGATGGCCGCCCGCCGGGTCGGCCACACCTGGCCGGGACTGCCCGAGCGGACCTCCGGTGACCGCCCGGACTGGCGCGTGATCGCCCTGTACGTCGTGGTGGCGGCGGTCCTCGTCACCCTCGCCGTGTGGCGTGTGGCCCGGCTCCGCTGAGTGCCCGGGGGCCCCTGGCCCGGTTCCGCCGGGCGCCGGGGAGGCCCCGTACGATGGTCCGGTGACCAGCGACGCGTCCCCCTCCGCCCCACCGCTCCCGCCGATCGCCTTCCTCAAGGGCCACGGGACCGAGAACGACTTCGTGATCGTTCCGGACCCGGGCAACGAGCTCCGGCTGCCGGCGTCCGCGGTCGCCGCGCTCTGCGACCGCCGGGCGGGCATCGGAGGCGACGGGCTGCTGCACGTGGTGCGCTCCGCCGCGCATCCCGAGGCGCGCTCCCTGGCCGGCGAGGCCGAGTGGTTCATGGACTACCGCAACGCCGACGGTTCGATCGCCGAGATGTGCGGCAACGGAGTGCGGGTCTTCGCCCGCTACCTGCAGCGCGCGGGCCTCGTCGGCGCGGGTGATCTCGCGGTGGTCACACGCGGCGGCGTCAAGCGGGTGCACATCGACAAGGACGGCGGCGACATCACCGTCGCCATGGGCCGGGCCCTGCTCCCCGAGGAGGGCGTCACCGTCACCGTCGACGGCCGCAGCTGGCCCGCCCGCAACGTGAACATGGGCAATCCGCACGCGGTCGCGTTCGTCGAGGACCTCGACCACGCGGGCGGCCTGTTCACCGCCCCGCCGTTCGCCCCGGCCTCGGTGTACCCGGACGGGGTGAACGTCGAGTTCGCCGTCGACCGCGGCCCGCGCCACCTCGCCGTGCGGGTGCACGAGCGCGGCTCCGGCGAGACCCGCTCGTGCGGCACCGGCGCCTGCGCCGTCGCCGTCGCGGCGGCGCGCAGGGACGGTGCGGACCCGGCCGTGACCGGTTCCCCCGTGACCTACCTGGTGGACCTCCCGGGCGGCCGGCTGGCCGTCACCGAGCATCCGGACGGCGAGATCGAGATGACCGGTCCCGCGGTCATCGTCGCCGAGGGCCGCATCGACCCCGCCTGGCTCGCGGCCCTCTGACCCGCGTTCAGCCCGCGACCCGCGACCCGCGACCCGGGCGCGCGCCCGTGCGCTTGCGTGCTCCTCGGCGCGGGCGCGCCCGTACGTGCACGGCCCTCGCTGGTCAGCGCTCGTCCGCCCCCGCGTTGTTCCGCCTGCCGGCGCCCGCCGGCGCTCTCCTGCGCCCGTCAGCGCTCTCCGGGGCTCTCCGGGGCTCTCCGGCACCTTCCGCTCCGGCCCGGGAACGGCCGTCGCCGGAAGCGTCGCTCGAATGGGTGATCCGATTCACGCTGAGCGAGAGGTGAACTCGGCCGCGTGGTGGGCTCGGTAGCATCAAGCACCGGCAGGGAGGGCACCCCTGCTCACCCACCGCCGGTCGACGCTGCCGGAGGTGCCCCATGAGTGCAGAGGCCACCAACCCTGGTGCTCCCAGCCGCCGACGCGCCCGTGCCAGGCTCGACCTCCGTCGGCTGGGCCGAGCCGCGCTGCTCGGTCCCGCACCACGGGGCCGGGTCCCGGACGCCATCGGCCATGTCGCCGAGGCGCATCGCGCCCACCATCCCGACGCCGACCTGGCCATCCTGCGCAGGGCGTACCTCCTCGCCGAGTCCTCGCACCGCGGCCAGTTCCGCAAGAGCGGGGAGCCGTACATCACGCACCCGCTCGCCGTGACCCTGATCCTCGCCGAACTCGGCGCGGAGACCGTGACGTTGACCGCCTCGCTGCTCCACGACACCGTCGAGGACACCGAGGTGACCCTCGACCAGGTCCGTGAGGAGTTCGGCGAGGAGGTCTGCTACCTCGTCGACGGAGTGACCAAACTGGAGAAGGTCGACTACGGCGCAGCCGCCGAGCCCGAGACCTTCCGCAAGATGCTCGTCGCCACCGGCAACGACGTCCGGGTCATGTCCATCAAGCTCGCGGACCGGCTGCACAACATGCGCACCCTCGGCGTGATGCGCCCCGAGAAGCAGGAGCGCATCGCCAAGGTCACCCGCGACGTGCTGATCCCGCTCGCCGAGCGGCTCGGCGTCCAGGCGCTCAAGACCGAACTGGAGGACCTGGTCTTCGCGATCCTCCACCCGGAGGAGTACGAACGCACCCGCGCGCTCATCGCGGAGAACGCCGACGCCGTCGACGCCCTGGCCGCCGTCGCCGAGAAGGTCAGAGCCGTCCTGCGGGACGCGGGCATCCAGGCCGAAGTCCTCGTCCGGCCGCGCCACTTCGTCTCCGTGCACCGGGTACGGCTCAAGCGCGGCGACCTGTCCGGCACGGACTTCGGCCGCCTCCTCGTCCTGGTCGGCGAGGACGCCGACTGCTACGCCGTCCTCGGCGAACTGCACACCTGCTTCACGCCGTTGATCTCCGAGTTCAAGGACTTCATCGCCGCCCCCAAGTTCAACCTGTACCAGTCGCTGCACACGGCAGTCGCGGGAACCGACGGCGCCGTGGCCGAAGTCCTCATCCGCACCCACCAGATGCACCGGGTCGCCGAGGCCGGCGTCGTCGCCCTCGGCAACCCGTCCACGGCGGACACCTCGGACGGGGCCGGTGCCCCCGGGGCGGACGACGCCTGCGCCGGGGCCGACGGCGAGCGGGCGGACCCCACCAGGCCGGGCTGGCTCTCCCGGCTCCTGGACTGGCAGGAGTCGGCCCCCGACACCGACACCTTCTGGACCTCGCTGCAGGCGGACCTGGCCGAGGACCGCGAGATCACCGTCTTCCGCGCCGACGGCGGCACCCTCGGGCTGCCCGCCGGAGCGAGCTGTGTGGACGCCGCCTACGCCCAGTACGGCGAGGCGGCGCACGCCTGTGTCGGGGCCCGGGTCAACGGGCGGCTCGCCGCGCTCGCCACCCGGCTGGGCGACGGCGACACGGTCGAGCCGCTGCTCGCCCAGGACGCGGCCTCCGGACCCTCGCCGGAGTGGCTCCAGCACGCCCGTACCCCGGCGGCCCGTATCGCGATCACCGGCTGGCTCGCCGAGCACCCCGAGGCCGCCAAGCCAGGCCCGCGCCCCGCGCGGCCGCCTGCGGCTCGCGCGCCTCCGCGGCGGTCGGCGGGCGGGCGCGGACGCCGTGGCCGAGGCGCCCGGACTCCCGGGCGCCACCGTCCGGCTCGCCGGGTGCTGCACCCCGGTGCCGCCCGACGCGGTGACGGGGTTCCCGGTCCGCGGTGGCGCGGTCACCGTGCACCGCGGCGAGTGCCCGGGCGTGTCCCGGATGCGTGCCATGGGGCGGGAACCCGTCGAGGTGCGCTGGGGCCGGGCGGCGGAGTGCCGCGTCACGCTGGTCGCCGAGGCGTTCGGCAGGCCCCGCCTCCTCGCCGATCTCACCGAGGCCATCGCGACGGCGGGGGCGGCGGTCGTCTCCGCCATCGTCGAACCGCCGAGCGAGCAGCGCGTGCGGCACACGTACACGCTCCGGCTCCAGGACGCCGCCGGGCTTCCCGCGCTGATGCGCGCGATGCGTGATGTGGCGGGGGTGTACGACGTGAGCCGCGCCCGGCACCCGGCCCTGCCCTGAGCGGGCCGCCGCCGGCCCGTACGCGACCGGGCGCGAGCGCTCCCGCCCGGCCGCCTGACGCCGTTCGGGTGTGCGCGGAGCGAGCCGTCACGCTCCGGGTTCCCCGCGCTGGTAGCGGTGAGGCATGCTCCTCACCTCACGACGCCTGCGGGCCGCGTCGCTCGCCGCCGCCTCGGCCGCGCTGGTCGCCGCCGTACTGCCCGGCCCGGAACCGCTGGGAATCGGGGATCCGCTGTTCCCTCACCTGGGCAACCCCGGGTACGACGTCCTCACCTACGACATCGCCTTCACCTACCGGGGCGCCAACACCAAGCCGCTGGACGCCGTCACGAAGATCGACGCACGGGCCACCTCGCGCCTGGAGCGCATCAACCTCGACTTCACCAGCGGCACCGTGAGGGCGGTGGAGGTGAACGGGGGCAGTGCCGCCTTCACGACCGCCGGCGAGGACCTGGTGATCACCCCGCGGGAGACCGTGGACGCCGGCACCCCGCTCGCCATCACCGTCACCCACACCAGCGACCCGAAGGGCGGGGAGGCCGGCGGGTGGGTGCGCACCGCCGACGGCCTGGCGATGGCCAACCAGGCCGACGCCGCCCACCGCGTCTTCCCCTGCAACGACCACCCCGCCGACAAGGCGCACTTCACCTTCCGCGTCACCGCCCCCGCGGGGCTGACCGCCGTGGCCAACGGCCTCCCGGTCCCGGCCGCCGGGGACGGCGGCGCCACGTCCGCCACCAGGACCTGGGTGTACCGCACCCGCCACCCCATGGCGACCGAGCTGGCCCAGGTCAGCATCGGCAGGTCCGCCGTGGTCCACCGCGAGGGCCCGCACGGCCTGCCCCTGCGGGACGTCGTCCCCGCGGGGCAGGCCGTGCGGCTCGAGCCCTGGCTCAAGAAGACGCCCGCGCACATCACCTGGATGGAGAACAAGGTCGGGCGCTACCCGCTCGAGACGTACGGCGTGCTCCTGGCACAGGCCGAGACCGGCTTCGCGCTGGAGACCCAGACCCTTTCGCTCTTCGCGATGTCGATGTTCACCGGCGACCGGCACCCGAAGTGGTACGTCGAGTCCGTCATGGTGCACGAGCTCGCCCACCAGTGGTTCGGCAACAGCGTCTCGCCCCGCACCTGGTCGGACCTCTGGCTCAACGAGGGGCACGCCACCTGGTACGGCTTGCTGTACGCGGACGAGCACGCCGCGCAGCCGCTCGAGGACCGGATGCGCGAGGCGTACGCGCAGTCCGACCGCTGGCGCGCCGCCGGCGGACCGCCCGCCGCCCCCAAGCCCGCGGACCCCGGCCGGCAGCTCGGCCTGTTCCGGCCCATCGTGTACGACGGCAGCGCGCTGGTCCTCTACGCGCTGCGCGAGGAGATCGGGAAGGACGCGTTCGAAACGCTGGAGCGGACCTGGGTCGCCGAGCACCGGGACGGCACGGCGACGACGGCCGACTTCACCGCCCTGGCACAGCGGATCTCCGGCCGCGACCTGACCGGGTTCTTCCAGGGCTGGCTCTACGGGGCGACGACGCCGAAGATGCCGGGACACCCGGACTGGCGCAGCGAACCTCCCTTGGAGCGGGGGCCCGCAGCCCCGGCCGAGGAGCACTGACCCTCCGGCCGCGGAGGCCCGGCAGCCCTGGCGAGGGCGGCGAAACCGGGGTGACGGCCGCGGCGGCGCCGTGGGACCATCGACAGGTCGGCGGCGCCGCCGCCGGGCCGGTCCTCCGAAAGGCGGACGGGCCCGCACCGGCGCGTCCGCCCGGGCGCGGCACACCGGGAATGTTCCGGGACCGTGACGCGTTGTGACTACCGTGGAAGCATGCCGGGTGCATGCGTTCCGCATCGGCTCTCCATCGACGTAAGGATCCAATGACCTCCTCTTCATCCACTTCCCAGGACGCGCAGAGCTTCGCGGAGACCACCCGCACCGAGAGCCTCCGGGCCGATGCCCTGATGGAAGAGGACGTCGCCTGGAGCCACGAGATCGACGGAGAGCGGGACGGCGATCAGCTCGACCGCTCCGACCGCGCCGCGCTGCGGCGTGTGGCGGGCCTCTCCACCGAGCTCGAGGACGTCACGGAGGTCGAGTACCGGCAGCTGCGCCTCGAGCGCGTCGTGCTCGTCGGCGTGTGGACCTCCGGGACCGTCCAGGACGCGGAGAACTCCCTCGCCGAGCTCGCGGCCCTCGCCGAGACGGCGGGAGCCCTCGTACTCGACGGCGTGATCCAGCGCCGCGACAAGCCGGACCCGGCGACGTACATCGGCTCCGGCAAGGCGAACGAGCTGCGCGACATCGTGCTCGACAGCGGAGCCGACACCGTGGTCTGCGACGGTGAGCTCAGCCCGGGCCAGCTGATCCACCTCGAGGACATCGCCAAGGTCAAGGTGGTCGACCGGACCGCCCTGATCCTCGACATCTTCGCGCAGCACGCCAAGTCCCGGGAGGGCAAGGCGCAGGTGGCCCTGGCGCAGATGCAGTACATGCTTCCCCGGCTGCGCGGCTGGGGCCAGTCGCTGTCCCGGCAGATGGGCGGCGGCAGCGGCGGCATGGCCACCCGCGGCCCCGGTGAGACCAAGATCGAGACGGACCGGCGCCGGATCCGCGAGAAGATGGCGAAGATGCGCCGGGAGATCGCGGAGATGAAGACCGGCCGCGAGATCAAGCGGCAGGAACGCAAGCGGCACCGGGTCCCGTCGGTGGCGATCGCCGGCTACACCAACGCGGGCAAGTCCTCGCTGCTCAACCGCCTCACCGGCGCCGGTGTCCTGGTGGAGAACGCGCTGTTCGCCACCCTGGACCCGACCGTGCGGCGGGCCGAGACGCCCAGCGGCAGGCTCTACACGCTGGCCGACACCGTCGGCTTCGTCCGGCACCTGCCGCACCACCTCGTCGAGGCGTTCCGCTCCACCATGGAGGAGGTCGGCCAGTCCGACCTCATCCTGCACGTGGTCGACGGGTCGCACCCCGCGCCGGAGGAGCAACTGGCCGCCGTGCGCGAGGTGATCCGGGACGTCGGCGCGGTGGACGTGCCCGAGATCGTCGTGATCAACAAGGCGGACGCGGCCGATCCGCTGGTGCTGCAGCGCCTGCTGCGCATCGAGCGGCGCGCCATCGCCGTCTCGGCCCGTACCGGCTCGGGGATCGATGAACTCCTCGAGGTCATCGACGCCGAACTGCCCCGCCCGCAGGTCGAGATCGAGGTCCTGCTGCCGTACACGCAGGGAGCGCTCGTCTCGCGGGTCCACGCCGACGGTGAGGTGCTGTCGGAGGAGCACACCCTCGAGGGCACCCTGCTCAGGGCCCGGGTTCACGAGGAACTCGCGGCCGCGCTGGGGCCGTACGTACCGGCGGCACGCTGAGTCCTCCGCGACCGGCGCCGTACGGCCGCGGTGCCGGCAGTGGTGCCGTACGACCGCGGGCAGTGGCGCCGTACGACCGCGACGCGGGCGGTCGGCACCGTGCGGCCGCCGCGCCGCGGCAGGGCACGCCCCCTGGCACGGGGTGCGGCGCCCGCCACCAGCAGGACCCGGACACGAGCCACGGGCCCTTCCGGCACCGCGCCGGAAGGGCCCGTGGCGTCCGCTGCCCGCGGCGGGGCTACCGGCCCGCGAACTTCCTGCTGACGGCGTCGTAGACGCCCTCGGCCTCCTCGCCGAGACGCGGTCCGGCGAGCCAGCCCGCCGACACCGGTCCGATCGAGGTGTTGGAGACCAGCGCCGGCCTGCCGTCCCTGCCGGCCGCGACCCAGCCGCCACCGGACGAACCACCGGTCATGGTGCAGCCGATGCGGTACATGGTCGGTTCCTCCGCCTTCAGCGACAGCCGCCCCGGCTTGTCCTCGCACTGGAACATCCGCTCGCCGTCGAACGGCGGCGCCGCCGGGAAGCCGGTCGCCTTCATGCTGCCGATCCTCGACACGGCCGGAGCCTCGAAGTCGACCGGAAGCGCCGAACCGACCGTCTCCTCCAGGGACTTGCCGGAACCGCCCTTCTCGGGCGTCACATGGATCACGGCGAAGTCGTACGCCGCGCCCCGGCCGCCCGTCGCGGCGCCCTGCGAGATCCACTGCTCGGACGTCTGCGCCCAGTCGCCCCACCACACGCCGTAGGGGGCCACCTCCTCCTTCGAGTCCCCCTCGGTGGAGGTGCCGCCGCTGTTGTTGTAGGACGGCACGAAGGCGATGTTGCGGTACCAGCCGCCCTCCTTGCCCGCGTGGACGCAGTGTCCGGCGGTCCACACCAGGTTGGACCTGCCGGGGTTGGCCGGGTCCTCCACCACGGTCGCGGAGCAGACCATCGAGCCCTTGGGGCCGTCGAAGAAGACCTTCCCGGCCTCGGGGGCGCTGCCGTGGTAGGGCGCGGCCACCGCCGTGGCCTCGACCGGCCGGGGCGCCGGGTCGGTGACACCCTCCTCACCGGAGATGTCCTCCTCCGTGACCGGCTCGTCGGGCTCCTCGGCCTCCCGCATCCGGTCCGGGTTCCAGAGGTCCTCGATGATGGGGTTGACGAAGTCCTTGGCCTCGCGGAGCCAGGTCTCCCGGTCCCAGTCCTTCCACTCCCCGTCGCGCCACTTGTCCAGGTCTATCCCGTGCTCCTTGAGCCGGTCCTTGAGATCGTCCGGAATGGTGATCTTCCCGTCGGCCGTGCCGCCGGCCGCCGCCGGGGCGCTCGGCCCGTCCGCCGCACCGTTCTCACCGGAGCCGCAGGCCGTCGCCGTCAGCGTGAGCACGGCGGCCAGCGCGGCCGCCGCGAGCACCGGCCGGCGAGCGGCGTTCCCCCCGCGGCGTGTCGCGAAGGTCGGGCGGTTGGGTCGCATGTGGTGATCCCCCTGGGACTTCGTCAGGTGCGGGCGAACGGAACGAGATTGACCGCGCACGGTCCGGCGGCGCCGCCGGTGCCGCGATGCGGCCCCCACTATGCCGGTGCCGGTGGGGGCGGCGAGCGGCAGGGCCGTGGTTCCCGGGTCCAAGGATCTTCCGGAATGACCGTGATCCGCCGCTTCCGGAGTCGTTGGTACGGACGGGGGACGCGGGTTCCAGCGTCCACCGTCGTGCCGGTGCCGGTCGACCGCCGTACCGAGGTGCGACACAACCGTGACAGTCGGAGGACGAACAGCCGTGGCCGTGACCGAACCCGCTCCGCCGGCACAGCCCCTCGCGCACGAAGGCATCCTGCGCCGCCAGTCGCTCCGTGAGTCCGCGGCGCGGACCTACGCCCGCTCGCTGCCCATCGTCCCGGTGCGCGCCAGGGGGCTGACGATCGAGGGGGCGGACGGGCGGCGGTATCTCGACTGCCTCTCGGGCGCCGGGACCCTCGCCCTCGGCCACAACCACCCCGTGGTCCTGGAAGCGATCAAGAAGGTGCTCGCCTCCGGAGCGCCGCTGCACGTCCTCGACCTCGCCACCCCGGTCAAGGACGCCTTCACCACCGAACTGTTCGCCACCCTGCCGCGGCCGCTCGCCGACGACGCCCGCATCCAGTTCTGCGGGCCGGCCGGCACGGACGCCGTCGAGGCCGCCCTCAAACTGGTGCGCACCGCGACGGGCCGCACCGGGCTCCTGGCGTTCACCGGCGCCTACCACGGCATGACGGCCGGGGCGCTGGACGCCTCGGGGGGCGCCGCCGACGTCCGGGTGACGCGGCTGCCCTTTCCGCAGAACTACCGCTGCCCCTTCGGGGTCGGCGGTGAACGCGGTGCCGAGCTCGCCGCCCGCTGGACCGAGAACCTGCTGGACGACCCCAAGGGGGGCGTCCCCACACCCGCCGGCATGATCCTCGAACCGGTGCAGGGCGAGGGCGGTGTCATCCCCGCCCCCGACGGCTGGCTGCGGCGGATGCGGGAGCTCACCGCGGCCCGTTCCATCCCGCTGATCGCCGACGAGGTGCAGACCGGGGTGGGCCGCACCGGGGCCTTCTGGGCGGTCGAGCACAGCGGGATCGTCCCCGACGTGATGGTGCTGTCCAAGGCCATCGGCGGCTCCCTCCCACTCGCCGTGATCGTCTACCGCGCCGACCTGGACGTCTGGCGGCCCGGCGCCCACGCCGGCACGTTCCGGGGCAACCAGCTCGCCATGGCGGCCGGCGCGGCCACCCTGGCCTTCGTACGGGAGAACCGGCTCGCGGACCGGGCCGCCACTCTCGGCGCGCGCATGCTGGGGCGGCTCCAGGGGCTCGCCGCGACCCACCGCTGTGTCGGCGACGTACGCGGCCGAGGGCTGATGATCGGCGTCGAGCTGGTCCGCCCCGACATGGGCGACCCGCAGGCCGACGTCCCGCCGGCCGACCCCGTCCTGGCCGCTGCCGTGCAGCGGGAGTGCCTGCGCCGCGGGCTCATCGTCGAACTCGGCGGACGCCACTCCGGGGTCGTCCGTCTGCTGCCTCCCCTCACGCTCACCGACGAGCAGGCCGAGGCGGTCCTCGACCGCTTCGCCGACTCCCTGGAAGCGGCCGTGCGCGCACCGCACCGCCGCAACGACACCGGACCGTCCCTGTGATCCCGGACGACACCTCAAGGAAGTCCCCGTGAACCCCACCCCCGCTGCCGGCACCCCAGAACCCGACCGCCGCCCCACCGCGGGCCACCACCCGGGGCGGAACGGCACGACGGCCGCCCCCGCCGCGGCCGGGCCCGCGACGGTACCGCGGCAGTCGCCGGGGTCGGCCGGCGACCAGCGCGGCGGTTCCGCGGCCGGGACGGCCGCGGAACGGGCGGCAGCGCCCACCGCGACTCCGCAGGGAGCCGCGGCGGACCCGCTCGACCACCCCGACCCGCTGGTGGCCGCCGACGCCGGCACCGTGGAGAACCTGCTGCGCTGCTGGGTCCGGGAGAACGACCTCCCGAAGCCCGCCGGGGACCTCCTGCGCATCCCGCTCCGCGCCAGCGGCACCGCCCTGCTGGTGCCGGTCCTGCACTGGTCCCCCGCCGGCTGGCACCGCTTCGGCCCGCCCGTGCTGGAGGGTGCGCCGGCGGACGCGCCGCCCGCCGACGCCGTCACCGTCGCGGTCCTCCTCACCCGCGAGCCGGGCGGTCACCACGCCGCCTCCGGTCCCGGCGGTCCGGTACGGGGAGAGGGTGAGGGGCGCCGGACCGAAGCGGCCGACCTCGCCGGACGCGTCGCGGACTCCGTCATCCGTACCGCCGGCTTCATCGACGACCGCCGGCGGCACCCCGGCCCCCGGCACGGCGCCGACCTCTTCCTGAACGCCGAGCAGTCACTGGTCCTGGGGCATCCACTGCACCCCACTCCCAAGAGCCGGGAGGGGCTCTCCGACGCCGAAGCCCGGCTCTACTCACCGGAGCTGCACGGTTCCTTCCCCCTCCACTGGCTCGCCGTGGACCGGTCCGTACTGGCCGCCGACTCGGCCTGGACGGAGGAAGGCCGCGCGGTGCCAGCCGAGCGGATCACCTCCCGGCTGGCGGGCGACCTGCCCCTCCCTCCGGGCACCGCCGCCCTGCCGCTGCACCCCTGGCAGGCCCGCGAGGTGATCCACCGGCCGGACGTCGCGGCGCTCCTCGACTCCGGCCTGCTCCACGACCTCGGCCCCGCCGGTGAACCCTGGCATCCCACCTCCTCCGTCCGCACCGTCCACCGGTCCGGCGCGCCGGCCATGCTCAAGCTCTCCCTCGGCCTGCGCATCACCAACTCCCGCCGTGAGAACCTCCGCAAGGAACTCCACCGCGGGGTCGAGGTGCACCGCCTTCTCCGCAGCGGCCTGAGCACGCAGTGGCGGACCGCGCACCCCCGCTTCGACATCGTCCGCGACCCGGCATGGCTCGCCGTGGACACCCCGGACGGAGCGCCGCTGCCCGGACTCGACGTCATGATCCGGCACAACCCGTTCGGCGCCGGGGACGACGCCGTCTGCCTCGCGGGCCTCACCGCCCCCCGGCCCTGGCCGGGCCGGACGGGCACCCACTCCCGTCTCGCCGAGGTCATCGGCGCGCTCTCCACCAGGACGGGCCGCCCCGCCGGTGCCGTCGCCGCCGAGTGGTTCCTGCGCTACCTCGACCAGGTCGTGCGCCCGGTGCTCTGGCTGGACGCCACCGCGGGTGTCGCCCTCGAAGCCCACCAGCAGAACACCCTGGTGATCCTCGACCCCCACGGCTGGCCCGCCGGCGGCCGCTACCGCGACAACCAGGGGTACTACTTCCGGGAGTCGCGCCGTGCCGAGCTCGACCGCCGGCTTCCGGGCATCGGCGCCCTCAGCGACACCTTCGTGGACGACGCCGTCACGGACGAACGCTTCGCCTACTACCTCGGCATCAACAACGTCCTCGGTCTGATCGGCGCCTTCGGATCCCAGCGGCTCGCCGACGAGCGGGTGCTCATCGCCGGCTTCCGCCGCTTCCTCGACGCCGTCCGCCACCTCGGCTCGCCGCTGCCGGCGCAGCTCCTGGACAGCCCGACCCTGCGCTGCAAGGCGAACCTGCTCACCCGCCTCCACGGCCTCGACGAACTGGTCGGCCCGGTCGACACCCAGTCCGTCTACGTCACCATCGCCAACCCCCTGCATCCCTGAGGGAACTCCCGCCCGGCACCCGCCTCCGAGGAGGGCGTGCGTCTCCGAAGGGCGTTCCGTCCCCGGAAGGCGTGCCGTCCCCGGAGGGCGCCGCCTGCGAAGGGCACCGTCCTCGCAGGCGCCGACCGCGAAGGGCATCCGCCACCCGAGGAGGCCGGCCGCCGGGACCGGCACCACCGACGACCGGCCCGTCCGAACTGCTGAGAGGAGAGCGCCACATGTCGCCCACCGGAGCGAGCGCCGAACCGGACGGCCCGGACACCCCCGCCGGCGGGGACGGCGTGGAGGACACCCTCGAACTGCGGTTGCCCGGCGAATTCGTGGCGCTCTTCGGGCACGACCGGGACTCCCGCGAACCGGCACCGGCCGACCGGGAACCGGCATCGGCCGACCGGGAACCGCCGGGCGCCACGCCCGGCGACGCTTCCGAGGGAGAGAACCCCGGCCACGGGCCGTTCCCCGGCGAGGACCTGCTCGACGCCCTCCCCGAGTGGGGCGCGGTCGCCACCCCCATCGGCTCCTTCCAGCTCGTGCCCGTCCGGATCGAACGCGATCTGCCACTCATCAGCCGATGGATGAACGACCCCGCCGTCGCGGCCTTCTGGGAGCTGGCCGGACCCGAGTCCGTCACCGAACACCATCTCGGCAGCCAGCTGGCGGGGGACGGCCGCAGCGTCCCCTGCCTCGGCGTCCTCGACGGCGTACCGACGGGCTACTTCGAGATCTACCGCGCCGACCTCGACCCGCTCGCGCGGCACTACCCCGCCCGGCCCCACGACACCGGCATCCACCTCCTCATCGGGGGCGTCGCCGACCGGGGCCGCGGCGTCGGCACGGCCCTGCTCCGGGCCACGGCCGACCACGTACTCGACCGCCGCCCCCACTGCGCACGTGTCGTCGCCGAACCCGACCTGCGCAACACCCCCTCCGTCGCCGCCTTCCTCAGCGCCGGCTTCCGCTTCTCCGCGGAGGTCGACCTCCCCGGCAAGCGGGCCGCGCTCATGGTCCGCGACCGGGCGCTGAGCAAGGTGCTGTGAACGACCCGCCGCACGCCGCCGACCGCCCTACAGACCGCTCGCAAGACCGCCCGAACCGCATCGGTTCCATCCGAGGAGCCCCCGTGCCGAATTCCCCCGCCGCCCCAGACTCCGCCGAGCCGTACGCCCTGCTCGCGCCCGCCGAGCTCACTCCGGAGACCTGGCAGCGGGCGTCCTCCCGCCTGCTCGCCAAGATGCTCGGCGAGTTCGCCTACGAAGAGATCATCGAGCCGGTGCCCCAGGGGCACGACGACGGCTACACGCTCCGCCTCGACGACGGGCAGAACCTCACCTTCCGCGCCCGGCGCGGCGCGTACGGCGGCTGGCGGGTGGTACCCGGCTCCGTCCGGTGCGACGGGTCCCCGTTCTGCGATCCGCTCCGGTTCCTGGCCGAGGCCCGCCATATCCTCGCACTCGACGGCGCCACGCTCGGCCACCTCGTACGCGAACTGAGCACCACCCTGGCCGCCGACTGCAGGCTCGACAGCACCGCGCTCCCCGCCGCACGGCTCGCCGACCTCGACTACGCCGCCCTGGAAGGCCACCAGACCGGTCACCCCTGGCTCGTCCTCAACAAGGGCCGCCTCGGCTTCTCGGCACGCGACACCGCCCGCTGGGCCCCTGAGGCACGCACCCCGGCGCGGCTGCCCTGGATCGCCGTCCGTACCGGCCTCGCCGCCTACCGGGGCGTTTCGGGTCTCGACACGCCCGAGCGCCTCTACGCCGCGGAACTCGACGCACCGGTCCGTGACGCCTTCTCGGCCGCGCTGCGGGACCGCGGCCACGACCCTGCCGGATTCCTCTTCCTGCCCGTGCACCCCTGGCAGTGGGACCAGGTGCTGCTGCCCCTCTACGCCCCCTCGATCGCCCGCGGTGAGATCGTCCCGCTCACCACGGACGGCGACCTGCGGCTGCCCCAGCAGTCCATCCGCACCTTCCTCAACACCAGCCGGCCCGACCGCCACACCGTGAAGCTCCCCCTGTCCGTACTCAACACCCTCGTCTGGCGCGGGCTGCCCACCGAACGCACGCTCGCCGCACCCGCCGTCACCGCATGGGTGCACGGTGTGCGCGACGCCGACCCCTTCCTCCGCGACGAGTGCCGGGTGGTCCTGCTGGGGGAGGTCGCCTCGGTCACCGTCGAGCACCCGCACTACGACCGGCTGCCCGAAGTGCCCTACCAGTACCGGGAACTGCTCGGGGCCATCTGGCGTGAGCCCCTGCGGCTGCCCGCGGGAGAGCGCGCCCGCACCCTCGCCTCGCTCCTGCACACCGACCCCGCGGGGCGCGCCTTCACGGCCGAGCTGGTCGAACGCTCCGGACTTCCGGCGGCCGCATGGCTGCGCCACCTCTTCGCGGCCCTGCTCCCGCCCCTGCTGCACTTCCTGTACCGCTACGGCACGGTGTTCTCGCCGCACGGGGAGAACGCGATCGTCGTCTTCGACGACCACGACGTGCCCGTACGTCTCGCGATCAAGGACTTCGTCGACGACGTGAACGTCTGCGCCAGGCCGCTGCCGGAACTGGCCGCCATGCCCGGGGACGTGCGCGCGGTCCTGCTCACCGAGGAGCCCGCGTTCCTCACCCAGTTCATCCACTCCGGGCTCTTCGTCGGGGTGTTCCGCTATCTCGCCCCGCTCTGCGAGGAGCAGCTGGGGCTCCCCGAGGACCGGTTCTGGTCGCTGGTCCGCGCGGAGATCCTGCGCCACCAGTCCCGCTTCCCCGAGCTCAAGGACCGCTTCGAGCTGTTCGACCTGCTTACTCCGCGGATCGAGCGCCTCTGCCTGAACCGGAACCGGCTCCACCTCGACGGCTACCGCGACCGCTCCGAGCGCCCGCATGCCGCCGTCCACGGCACGGTCCGCAACCCCCTGAGCACGTTATGACACCGGGTGCCGGCCGGAACCGGATCGCGTTGTCGGCGGCGCCCCGTAGGGTGGGCGCTCTATGACGAAGGCATCCCTCCCCGAGCTCCTCCACGCCGCCGTCGCCGCCGTCGGCGGGGTCGAGCGGCCTGGCCAGGTCACCATGGCCGAGTCCGTCTCCGAGGCCATCGACGACGGGTCGCATCTGCTCATCCAGGCCGGCACCGGTACGGGCAAGTCGCTCGGGTACCTGGTGCCCGCCCTGGCCCACGGGGACCGTGTGGTGGTCGCCACGGCGACGCTCGCGCTGCAGCGCCAGCTCGTGGAGCGGGACCTTCCGCGAACGGTGGATGCCCTGCACCCGCTGCTTCGCCGCAGACCGGAGTTCGCCATGCTCAAGGGCCGGTCGAACTACCTCTGCCTGCACCGGCTCCACGAGGGCGTCCCGCAGGAAGAGGAGGACGGGCTCTTCGACCATCCCCTGGCCTTCGGCGCGGGGAACCCCACCTCGGCGGCCGCCCCCACCAGCAGGCTGGGGCAGGACCTGGTGCGTCTGCGCGACTGGTCCGACGAGACGGAGACGGGCGACCGGGACGACCTCACCCCCGGCGTCTCCGACCGGGCGTGGTCGCAGGTCTCCGTGTCCTCACGGGAGTGCCTCGGCGCGAGCAAGTGCGCCTACGGAGCGGAGTGCTTCGCGGAGATGGCGCGGGAGCGCGCCAAGCTCGCCGAGGTCGTCGTGACGAACCACGCCCTGCTCGCCATCGACGCGATCGAAGGCGCTCCGGTGCTCCCGCAGCACGAGGTCCTGATCGTGGACGAGGCCCACGAGCTGGTCTCGCGGGTCACCGGGGTCGCCACCGGCGAGCTCACCCCCGGTCAGGTCCACCGCGCGGTGCGGCGCGCGGCCAAGCTGGTCGACGAGAAGGCGGCCGACCGGCTCCAGACGGCGGCCGAGGGCTTCGAGAGGCTGATGGAGCTCGCGCTGCCCGGCCGCCTCGACGAGATCCCGGAGGACCTGGGGTACGCGCTGCTGGCGCTGCGCGATGCCGCCCGCACGGTGACCTCGGCGCTGGGCGCCACCCGCGACAAGTCCGTGCAGGACGAGGACGCCGTCCGCAAGCAGGCGCTCGCCTCGGTCGAGTCCGTGCACGAGGTCGCCGAGCGGATCAGCAACGGCTCCGAGTACGACGTGGTCTGGTACGAGCGCCACGACCGCTTCGGGGCCTCCCTGCGCGTGGCCCCGCTCTCGGTGTCGGGCCTGCTGCGGGAGAAGCTCTTCGCCGAACGCTCGGTGGTGCTCACCTCCGCGACGCTCAAACTGGGCGGTGACTTCAACGGGGTGGGGGCCTCGCTCGGGCTGGCCCCCGAGGGCGCCGAGGGCGACGACCTGCCCGTCTGGAAGGGCGTCGACGTCGGCTCGCCGTTCGACTACCCGAGACAGGGCATCCTCTACGTCGCGAAGCATCTGTCCCGCCCCGTCCGGGACGGCGGGCGTGACGACATGCTCGACGAGCTCACCGAGCTGATCCAGGCGGCCGGTGGGCGCACGCTCGGATTGTTCTCCTCCATGCGGGCGGCCCAGCTCGCCGCCGAGGAACTGCGGTCCCGTATCCCCGAGTTCCCGATCCTGCTGCAGGGCGAGGAAACCCTCGGGGAGCTGATCAAGAACTTCGCGGCCGATCCCAGGACGTGCCTGTTCGGCACGCTCTCCCTCTGGCAGGGCGTCGACGTCCCCGGTCCGAGCTGCCAGCTGGTGGTGATGGACAAGATCCCGTTCCCGCGCCCCGACGATCCGCTGATGAGCGCGCGCCAGAAGGCGGTGGAGGAGGCCGGTGGCAACGGGTTCATGGCCGTGGCGGCGACCCATGCGGCACTGCTGATGGCTCAGGGCGCGGGACGGCTGGTGCGGGCCACCGGAGACCGCGGTGTGGTCGCCGTGCTCGACCAGCGGCTCGCCACCGCCCGGTACGGGAGCTATCTGAAGGCGTCACTGCCCGACTTCTGGTACACCACGGACCGTAACCAGGTACGTCGTTCCCTCGCGGCCATCGACGCGGCGGCGAAGGCGGACGGGGCGTAGACCGGGGTCGGGAGGGCCGCCGTGACGCCGCCGGGGCGGTGCGGCCGGCGCACATGAGTGCGGGCATCGGCCGGCGGGACCCATCGGGGTCACCGGGCCCGGGCCGCGGGTACAAACAGGCCCCGGGACCGGCGCAGTGGGTCCCGGGGCCCGGCCAGAGCCGACGAGGTGCGCTCACACCCGCCGAAGCACCGCCACCACCTTGCCGAGGATCGTCGCCTCGTCACCGGGGATCGGCTGATACGCCGCGTTGTGGGGCAGCAGCCATACGTGGCCGTCCTCGCGCTTGAAGCGCTTGACGGTGGCCTCGCCGTCCAGCATGGCCGCGACGATGTCGCCGTTCTCGGCGACCGGCTGACGGCGGACGGTGACCCAGTCGCCGTCGCAGATCGCGGCCTCGATCATCGAGTCACCGACGACCTTCAGGACGAACAGTTCGCCGTCGCCGACCAGCTGGCGGGGGAGGGGGAAGACGTCCTCGACCGACTCCTCGGCGAGGATGGGGCCACCGGCGGCGATCCGGCCGACCAGCGGCACGTACGAGGCGGCGGGCTTGCCCGTGGCGTCCGTGGGCTGCGTGGCCGGCTGGTCGGAGCCCCGCACCTCGTAGGCCCGGGGCCGGTGCGGGTCGCGGCGGAGGAAGCCCTTCCGCTCCAGTGCCATCAGCTGATGGGCCACGGACGACGTGCTGGACAGTCCCACCGCCTGGCCGATCTCGCGCATCGACGGCGGGTATCCGCGGCGCTGCACCGAGTCGCGGATGACCTCGATGACCCTGCGCTGGCGGTCCGTGAGTCCGGAGCTGTCGGCGCGGATCCCGGGAGGTCGACCGGGCAGCGAGCGCGCGGGGCGCGCTGGCTCCGCGCCCTCCGGGTTCGTGGCTGCGTCATTCATGGCATGCACCGGCTCGAATCGGTTCTGGGAGCTGTCCTGGGCAGTGATGGTGGCACTGTCAGCGGTGGTGGTCACGTCGGCCCCTCTCGAGATGGTCTCCCTAGCTGGACAACGGTAGTTGCTTTCGAAAGGTTGCGCCAAACACACGTTCGAGTGAAAAAACGCAGATCACCTTACGCTTGCCTGGGGCTGGGTGTATAGAGGCCTGCGTTTGCGCCGTGGTCCGCGGGGGTGCGCGGCGGTCCACAGGGCCGGGCGTGCCCACCCCCAGTCTGGCACCCGATGCCCCGCAAAGGGGTGACCCGGCCCCCCGGGGCCGGGCGTGCCGGGTGCCCCCGGGTACCCTCGTCGCCGACCGGTGCAGAGGTCTCGGCCGCTGGGCGGCGCGCCCCCGCCGCGCGACACGCGTCAGGGGCGATTGGCGGTCAAACCCCAGATCTAGTGGTTGGATTGTCCCGGCCGCCCAGAAGTTGTGGTCCCCGGTCCGCTGAAGGTCGCGGCGATCGCCTATGCTTGTGGCTGCTTCAAGGGGGCTGACGCGCCTCTGCGAGGCTGTTCAGTCGTGCTGTGAAGGAGGGTCGAGGAGCCATGCACTGCCCCTTCTGCAGGCACCCGGACAGTCGTGTCGTCGACAGCCGGACCACCGACGACGGCACGTCGATCCGCCGCCGCCGCCAGTGCCCCGACTGCTCCCGTCGTTTCACGACGGTCGAGACGGCGTCGCTCATGGTGATCAAGCGCAGCGGGGTGACCGAGCCCTTCAGCCGTACCAAGGTCATCTCCGGCGTGCGCAAGGCATGCCAGGGACGGCCCGTCACCGAGGACGCCCTCGCCCAGCTCGGCCAGCGGGTCGAGGAGGCGGTGCGCGCCACCGGCAGCGCCGAGCTGACCACCCACGACGTGGGTCTGGCCATACTCGGTCCCCTGCAGGAGCTCGACCTCGTCGCGTACCTGCGCTTCGCGTCCGTGTATCGAGCGTTCGACTCGCTCGAAGACTTCGAGGCCGCCATCACGGAGCTCCGTGAGCAGCGGCCGCCCGCAGGGCGGAGCGGGCCCGGTGCGCCCCACGGGGCCCCCGAGCCCGTCGAAGCCGCCGGCTGATCGACCGTCCCGCGAGGGCGGGCGGAGACCGGCCGCAGAGCGGCTGAAGCAGATGTGTCCCAGGTACTGCGTGGCGCGGTGCCCGGGACGTCAGACAGAGACTGTGCCCCGGGAAGATCTGGGCACTTCAGGGCGTTTTTGCCCGTATATGGGAGGCGGCATGACAGAGACGGCGAGCGGCCCGGCACGAGGCTCCCGAGCCAAGGGAACCAAGGCTGCCGCGGCCCGGCGGGGCCTGCGCATCGAGCGCGTCCACACCACCCCCGGCGTACACCCGTACGACGAGGTGGCCTGGGAGCGCCGTGACGTCGTCATGACCAACTGGCGCGACGGCTCGGTCAACTTCGAACAGCGTGGCGTCGAGTTCCCCGACTTCTGGTCGGTCAACGCGGTCAACATCGTCACCAGCAAGTACTTCCGCGGGGCGGTCGGCACCCCGCAGCGCGAGACGAGCCTGAGGCAGCTCGTCGACCGCATCGTGAAGACGTACCGCAAGGCCGGTGAGGAGCACGACTACTTCGCCTCGCCCGCCGACGCGGAGATCTTCGAGCACGAGCTGGCGTACGCCCTCCTGCACCAGGTCTTCAGCTTCAACTCGCCGGTGTGGTTCAACGTCGGCACGCCCCAGCCTCAGCAGGTGTCCGCCTGCTTCATCCTGTCCGTCGACGACTCCATGGAGTCGATCCTCGACTGGTACAAGGAAGAGGGCATGATCTTCAAGGGCGGCTCCGGCGCCGGCCTGAACCTCTCCCGGATCCGTTCCTCCAAGGAACTGCTCTCCTCCGGCGGCAACGCCTCCGGACCCGTCTCCTTCATGCGCGGCGCCGACGCCTCCGCCGGGACGATCAAGTCCGGTGGTGCCACCCGGCGGGCCGCCAAGATGGTCATCCTCGACGTCGACCACCCGGACATCGAGGACTTCATCCAGACCAAGGTCAAGGAGGAGGAGAAGATCCGCGCGCTGCGCGACGCGGGCTTCGACATGGACCTGGGCGGCGACGACATCACGTCCGTCCAGTACCAGAACGCCAACAACTCGGTCCGCGTGAACGACGCGTTCATGAAGGCCGTCGAGTCCGGCGGGAAGTTCGGCCTGCGCGCCCGGATGACCGGTGAGGTCATCGAGGAGGTCGACGCGAAGTCGCTCTTCCGCAAGATGGCCGAGGCCGCGTGGGCCTGTGCCGACCCGGGCATCCAGTACGACGACACCATCAACCACTGGCACACCTGCCCCGAGTCCGGCCGGATCAACGGCTCGAACCCGTGCAGCGAGTACATGCACCTGGACAACACGTCCTGCAACCTGGCCTCGCTGAACCTGATGAAGTTCCTCAAGGACGACGGCAGGGGCAACCAGTCCTTCGACGTCGAGCGCTTCCAGAAGGTCGTCGAGCTCGTCATCACCGCGATGGACATCTCCATCTGCTTCGCGGACTTCCCGACCCGGAAGATCGGCGAGAACACCCGCGCCTTCCGCCAGCTCGGCATCGGCTACGCCAACCTGGGCGCCCTGCTCATGGCGACCGGCCACGCGTACGACTCCGACGGCGGCCGCGCCCTGGCCGGTGCCGTCACCTCGCTGATGACGGGCACCTCCTACCGGCGCTCCGCCGAGCTCGCCGCGGTCGTGGGCCCGTACGACGGCTACGCCCGCAACGCCGAACCGCACCAGCGGGTGATGAAGCAGCACGCCGACGCCAACGGTGCCGCCGTCCGCATGGACGACCTGGACACCCCGATCTGGGCCGCGGCCACCGAGGCCTGGCAGGACGTGGTCCGCCTCGGCGCGAAGAACGGTTTCCGCAACGCGCAGGCGTCCGTCATCGCCCCGACCGGCACCATCGGGCTCGCGATGTCCTGCGACACCACCGGCCTGGAGCCCGACCTCGCGCTGGTCAAGTTCAAGAAGCTGGTCGGCGGCGGCTCGATGCAGATCGTCAACGGCACCGTGCCGCAGGCGCTGCGCCGCCTGGGCTACCAGGAGGAGCAGATCGAGGCGATCGTCGCCCACATCTCCGAGCACGGCAACGTGATCGACGCCCCGGGCCTGAAGACCGAGCACTACGAGGTCTTCGACTGCGCGATGGGCGAGCGGGCCATCTCCCCGATGGGCCACGTCCGGATGATGGCCGCGATCCAGCCGTGGATCTCCGGCGCCCTGTCCAAGACGGTCAACATGCCGGAGTCGGCGACCGTCGAGGAGGTCGAGGAGATCTACTTCGAGGCCTGGAAGATGGGTGTCAAGGCCCTCGCGATCTACCGCGACAACTGCAAGGTCGGCCAGCCGCTCTCCGCCAAGAAGAAGGAGGAGAAGGCCGAGATCGCAGAGAAGGCCGAGGAGACCATCCGCAGCGCGGTGGAGAAGGTGGTCGAGTACCGCCCGGTCCGCAAGCGCCTCCCGAAGGGCCGTCCCGGCATCACGACGTCCTTCACGGTCGGCGGCGCCGAGGGCTACATGACCGCCAACTCCTACCCGGACGACGGTCTCGGCGAGGTCTTCCTGAAGATGTCCAAGCAGGGCTCCACCCTCGCGGGCATGATGGACGCCTTCTCGATCGCGGTCTCGGTCGGTCTGCAGTACGGCGTTCCGCTCGAGACCTACGTCTCGAAGTTCACCAACATGCGCTTCGAGCCGGCCGGCATGACGGACGACCCGGACGTGCGGATGGCCCAGTCGATCGTCGACTACATCTTCCGCCGCCTGGCGCTGGACTTCCTGCCCTTCGAGACCCGCTCGGCGCTCGGCATCCACTCCGCCGAGGAGCGGCAGCGGCACCTGGAGACGGGCTCGTACGAGCCCGCCGACGACGAGGTGGACGTCGAGGGCCTGGCCCAGTCCGCCCCGCGCCGGCAGGAGCCCCCGAGGCCGGTGGCCGAACCGAAGGCCGAGGCACCGGCCCCGCAGCAGGCGCACACCAGCGCGGAGCTCGTGGAGATGCAGCTCGGCATCAGCGCCGACGCCCCGCTGTGCTTCTCCTGCGGCACGAAGATGCAGCGCGCCGGTTCCTGCTACATCTGCGAGGGCTGCGGCTCGACGAGCGGCTGCAGCTGATCCTGGACGCCGCTGACTGAGGTGTGAACCCCCGGGGAGGGGCGCCGGCTTCGTGCCGGCGCCCCTCCCCGGAGCCGTACAGCCGCCGCGGGGGAGAACGGTCCGCGGCGCAAGCCTCCGGCCGGGAGGGAGGCGGCGGGTTGGGGCGCGCCCCGGGCACGTCCCGACGCTCCGTTCAGGCCGGTGCGGCACCCATCAGCTCGGCGAACTCGGCCGGGGAAGCCGTGAAGCCGCGCAGGACGGGCCGCAGCCGCCACGCGCCCGACTCGTCCCGGGTGAACTCCGCGATCGTGGCGGCCGAGGCGTCCGGCATGCCCGAGAGGTCGTCGCTCGCCAGCTCCACCGGCCCGTCGAGTATCCGGGTCCCGGTGTTCGGGATGTCGGAGAAGGTCTTCTCCGCGGACGGCTGCTGGATGACCACGCCGACCACGACCCTCGCGTAGGCCGAGGCAAGCCGCTCGAGCTCCAGGGTCATCACCTCGTCGGCGCCGAAGCCCTGCCCGGTGCGGCTGTCCCTGTCGAGGGTGATCGTGCCGTCCGGCGACCGGCTGTCGAAGTGCACGAGATAGGCGGGCGCGCCGTGGGGGGCGTCCGCCGTGTAGGTGGCCGCGACGATGTCGAGGTCGTGGGAGGCGGCTCCGATGGGGCTGGGGTCCCACTTGAGCGTCACCTGGACCTTCCGGAGCCCTTTGCTGAGACTGCTCACCCGAATTCCCTTCCTCGTGGACGGCGGAGGCTCCCCGCGGGCCGCCCGGCTGCGTGCCGGCAACTCCCGGCCCCGTGTGCGAACTGTCATCGTGTCATGTGACCGGCGCGGCCCGGGATCGACCGGGATGGGGAGGCCTGATCCGGTGGGGAGGGTGACCGGAGCAGCTCCTTCACCCGGGGTGATCGGGTGGGGGGGACTGCGGGTGCTCCTTCACCCGGCGTGATCCGGTGAGGAGGGCGACTGCGGGTACTCCTTCACCCGGGAGAGTGACCGAGGCCACGGCCCCTGGCCGTACGATGGCGCGGTGCTGGTCAAGTGGATTCGCTGCACCGTCGTGGACCGGCGGGGGTTCGAGCGCGGGCAGCGGAAATGGGCGGGGCTACTGGGAGAGCCGGGCTTCCGGGGGCAGGGCGGCGGCTGGAGCCGGGGGCGGCCGGACGTCGCGCATGTGTTCGCGTTCTGGGAGACCCGTGCGTTCTACGACTCCTTCATGGCGCGGTCGCACGACCGCCTGGCGTCCGCCCAGTCGGGTACGTACAGGAATCTCCAGGCGAAGCTCTTCGATCACCGGTTCGACGTGAAGACCGGATTCGAGCCCCGGTTCACGGACGCGGACGTGGTGCGCGTGGCGCACTGCAGGGTGCACGAGCACAGGGTCGAGCACTTCTCGTTGATGCAGGCGAAGGTGTGGAACCCGGCCATGGCGGGGTCCCCGGGCATGGTGCGGGGGCTCTTCGGCGAAGCCCCGGGAAACGAGTTCCTGGTGCTGTCCATGTGGCAGTCGGCCGCGGAGCACGGCAAGTACCGGGTGGAGCGGGTGGAGCGGCTGTCCCTCAGGGCGCAGACGGAGGCGGACATCGCGGCGCTGGCCGGTGACGTCGTGGAACTGGAGCCGTCCTGGACCGTGTGACCGCCCCGGCCGGCGGCGCCCCGCCCCGGCCGGCGGCGCCCCGTCAGGGCAGGGCCGGGTGCCGGGCGCGGCTCACGTCGTACACCCCCGCCACATCACGCATCGCGCGCATCAGCGCGGGAAGCCCGGCGGCGTCCTGGAGCCGGAGCGTGTACGTGTGCCGCACGCGCTGCTCGCTCGGCGGTTCGACGATGGCGGAGACGACCGCCGCCCCCGCCGTCGCGATGGCCTCGGTGAGATCGGCGAGGAGGCGGGGCCTGCCGAACGCCTATGCCTGCGGCGCTACCCCCCGGCCGGCGGCGCCCCGCCCCGGCCGGCCGGGGCGCCGCCAGGGGAGGTGTACGGCGCCACCGTGGTACCGGACGACGCCCGCGGCGGACGGCCGCCGCACACGTTAAAGATCAAGTTAGGGTTTGTCCTATGGCACGACCACGGCGCATCGTCCTCGTCCGGCACGGCGAGTCGGAGGGCAACGCCGACGACTCGGTGTACGAGCGCAAGCCCGATCACGCGCTGAGCCTCACCGACCGGGGGTGGCGCCAGGCCGAGGACACCGGCGGCCGGCTGCGCACCCTGTTTGGTCATGAACGCGTCAGTGTCTATGTGTCGCCCTATCGACGCACCCACCAGACCCTCCACGCCTTCCGGCTCGACTCCCGGCTCGTCCGGGTCAGGGAGGAACCGCGACTGCGCGAGCAGGACTGGGGAAACTGGCAGGAGCGGGACGCCGTGCGGCTGCAGAAGGCCTACCGCGACGCCTACGGCCACTTCTTCTACCGATTCCCGCAGGGCGAGTCGGGAGCGGATGTCTACGACCGGGTCGGAGCGTTCCTGGAGAGTCTCCACCGCAGCTTCGAGTCGCCCGAGCACCCGCCCAACGTCCTCCTCGTCACCCACGGGCTGACCATGCGCCTCTTCTGCATGCGCTGGTTCCACTGGACGGTGCCCGAATTCGAGTCGCTCTCGAATCCCGACAACGGCGAGACGAGGATGCTGCTGCTCGGCGAGGACGGCAGGTACACCCTGGACAGGCCCTTCGAGCGCTGGTGCACACCCGAGTGGTACGGGGTCACCGGATAGAGTGGCGGTGCGATGACCGCTCACTCCACTCTCGACCGGCGCCTCGACCGCGCCTTGGCCAGCCTGCGCGGGCTGTCCGTGGGAGACGCCCTGGGCTCCCAGTTCTTCGTACCCTCCAACCATTCCCTGCTGAAGCGGCGCGTGCCGCCGTCCGGACCCTGGCAGTGGACCGACGACACCGAGATGGCCTGCTCGGTGGTGGCCGTGCTGGCCGCGCACAACCGGATCGACCAGGACGCACTCGCCCGGTCCTTCGCCGAGCACCACGACTTCGACCGCGGCTACGGTCCCGCCGTGAACCGGATGCTGAGGCTGATCCGCGAGGGCGGCGACTGGCGCGAGCTGGCTGCGGAGCTCTTCAACGGGCAGGGCTCATGGGGCAACGGCGCCGCGATGCGCATCGCCCCGCTCGGCGCCTGGTACGCCGACGACCCCGAGCAGGCCACCCACCAGGCGGAGATCTCCGCGTACACGACGCACCAGCACCGCGAGGCCGTCGTCGGGTCCATGGCCGTCGCGGCGGCCGCGTCGCTCGCGGCCTCCCCGGACGGGCCTCCGTCGCCCGGCGAGCTGCTCGACGGGGTGATCGCACTCGTGCCGCGCAGCGCGGTCGGGCAGGGGCTGCGCCGGGCGCGCGACATGCTCGACTACGGCGACGTCAACACGGTCGCGGCGGTGCTCGGCCGGGGACGCCGTACGAGCGCGCACGACACCGTTCCGTTCGCTCTCTGGTCCGCGGCCCGGGCCCTCGGGGACTTCGAGGAGACCTTCTGGACCACCGCGCAGGTGGGCGGGGACGTCGACACGACCTGCGCCATCGCGGGGGGAGTGGTCGCGGCGGCCGGGGCCGGGGCTCCGCCGGCGGCCTGGCTGGCGCAGACCGAGGCCCTGCCCGACTGGCTGCCCGCCCCGGCTGCCTGACCCCGGGAGGCACCCCGGCGCGGTGAGGCACTGCCCCGCCCCGTCGTCCCGTCGCCGTCTCGCCGTCACGCGTCCTGCCGTCCCGCGACCCTGCCGTCACGGCGCCGTCTCGCCGTCGTGCCTCGACGGGGCCGCTACGTGGCGTTCGTCGGTGCCGGGGCCGGCTTGCCGGCCGGGTGACAGGCCACCTCTACCGGGTGACGCGTGGCACCCGCGCCATCGCGAGGGACCTCTGCCAACTCGCCCCGTGTCCGGGGGTGGTGACGCACTCCGAACCCCGGATGCGCCCCGTGTATGGTCCTTCACGAATGCGATACGCCGGTAAGGGGTGCTTCCACCGGCTGGACGTCGGCGGTGCCGTCGAGCGTCCCGCGGACCGCCTTCGGCAGGTCATGCGCCTGGGTACCGGCGGTGTCGGCGGTGCACCCGGATTCATGCGCCCACCGGGTCCTGGACATGCCCCGGTGATGACGCCACAGCGATCCGGAGTGTGCGGAAGCGAATACCCGGACAGGGCTCTCGCCGTCTGCCGCCGGCCGGGCCACGGTGCCGCGGCCGGGTCCGGGCGGCGGGCGGCGGCGGAAGCGTCCGGGGAACGGGGAGCCGGGGTGTCGCGGCCGCGCCGCGCGGCGTAATCTGTCTGGCGCCATGCCCTACGAAGCACCCACGCACACCGTCGAGCGCTCTCTTCGCGCCACCACCGGTGCCAAGATCATCGCTGGTGTCGACGAGGTCGGGCGAGGGGCCTGGGCCGGTCCCGTCACGGTGTGCGCGGCCATCACGGGGCTGCGGCGGCCACCCGAGGGTCTGACCGACTCCAAGCTGATCACACCCAGGCGCCGTGCCGCCCTGGCGGCGGAACTGGAGCGCTGGGTCACCTGCCACGCGCTCGGCCACGCCTCCCCGGAGGAGATCGACGACCTGGGTATGACGGCGGCCCTGCGTCTGGCGGCGTCGCGGGCCCTGGAGGGGCTTCCGGTCCGGCCCGACGCGGTGATCCTCGATGGCAAGCACGACTACCTCGGCGCGCCGTGGCGGGTCCGGACGGTCATCAAGGGCGACCGGTCGTGCATCGCCGTCGCGGCCGCCTCGGTGATCGCCAAGGTGCGGCGGGACGAGCTGATGGCCGAGCTCGGGCTGGAATCGGCGGCCGTTGAGCCGTATGCGTTCGCCGAGAACGCCGGCTACCCGTCACCGGTGCACAAGGCGGCACTGCACGACCTCGGTCCCACGCCCTTCCACCGGCTTTCCTGGGCCTACCTCGACGCGATGCCGCGCTGGCGGCACCTGAAGAAGGTCCGGATCGCCGCGGAGGCGGCCGCTCTGGAAAGCGGGGGCCAACTCGGCTTCGACTTCTGAACCGGCCGTACCAGGAGTACTGTGCCGACCGGCCCGACCGCCGGTCGCACTTAACTTATGTGCCACCCGCCGATGCCCGTCGCACCGGCGTTTGATAAAAATCCACCCATGCCTCTCATCCCCGAGGAGCCTCAGATTCACGAGAGTGCCCAGGGTCCCCGCGCAGCCTCGGCCGCAGGCCGTACCGCGCCGACCCCCCGTCCCGTACCCGGTCCGCGCAGCGTGGCCGCTCCCCGTCCCGGGCGCCCCGGCCCCGGTCCGGCCAGGCCCGCTCCGCCCGCGCAGCGCACGCACGGCTCCGCCACTCCGGCGTCGCCCCGGAAGCAGAATCGTTCCGCGCCGCAGATCCAGCTCATTCCCGCCTCCGCCGAGGGGGCGCTCGACGCGGCCGGTGAGGCCGTCGACCTGCTGCTCGACTCGGGGCGTGCTCCGGGCGAGATCCTGGTGCTGACCACGGGTGAGCAGCACCCCTGGGCCGTTCACGAGCTGTCCTTCGGCGAGAGCGCCTACTGGGCCCAGCACGATGCCGCCGACGACGTCTTCTACGCGGACGCCGCCTCGGTGGGGCGTGCTTCGCCCCGGCCCGTGGTCGTCGTCGCCATGAACAGTGACGACGCCGCCGACGCCGCCGCGCGGGTGCTGCCCGTCGCCCTGGGGCACGCGCGTGCGCTGCTGATCGTGTGCGGTGACCCGAAGCGGATCGACGCGGCGCTCGGCGCGGGTGTCTGAGCGGACCGGCGGGGCGTACGCCCGGACCGGGCTGCGCTCGCAGCGCGTCCGGCGCCGTGCTCTGCCCTGACGGGCTGCTCCAGCCCGGCGCGGTGCGGGTGGGCGCCGGCTCAGGGCCGTGCGGTACGCCGTGCGGGGCACCGCCGGCCAGTGCGCCCCTGCCTCCGCGCCCGCGGGACCCGTCGCGCGCCGGCGAGTGGCGGCGGCATCCTCGCCAGGAAGAGCCGCCCGCACCCTTCGCCCGGTGGCGCCGGCGAGTGGCGGTCGGCGTCGCGGCTGCCGGCCGGGGTGAACGGTTGGCCGGCGCCGCCCCACCCGGACTCACCAGGCCGGGCAACGGCTCCCGGCGCGTCTCAGCGGGCCGCCGTACGGCGCATCGCTTCGGCGGCGCCGCTCGCCGTACGCAAGGGCTCCGTCCCCGGGCCCGGGACCAGGTCGGCGAAACCGCCGGACCGCGACTGGGAGCTGGGCCGGCGGCCGCCGCGCCCTTCGCCCAGCACCTGCCAACCTCCGCGTGTCAGCGTGATGTACGCACCGCAGCGCAGTCCGTGCAAGGTGCACGCGTCCCGCAGTCCCCACATCCAGGCGCCGTCCTCCTCCGTCCAGCGTTCGTCGCCCTCGCGGCAGTAGAGCAGCACGGCGGTGCGCACGGGGGAACGGCGGCGCAGATCGTGAGGGATGACCCGCCGCAGCTGGGCGAGCAGGGTGTTGCGGAACTCCCAGCCGTCGGCCGGGACGGGGCGCCGCGCGAACGAGGCACTGGCGATCAGCCGCTCCTCGGTATCGAGCACGGCGACGACGGCGGTCGAGGGCGTGGGTTCGTGGCGGACATGCAGGCCGCTGACCACCTCGCGCGGGTTGCGAAGGAGAGGTATCCCCGCTTCCGCCCACTCCGCGGGTTCCAGCAGTCTGGCGAGACGACTGGCGGAGCCGGCCGATCCATTGAACGATGTGGCTGCGGACGAGGCGAATCCGAAGGTCACGGTCCTCCCTTCGCATACGCGCCCACAGTGCGGGCAGGGTCGGGTGAGGGCGCACCGCGGCATAGCCCTTGCGGACCGCGACCGGACCGGGCGGAGGGCGGTGGTTCCAATTCTTGCGGGCCCAGGGGCGGGCGGCAACGAGCAATTGAGGCCGCTGACTGGAATGCGCGGAAATGGTGCTCATTTCCCTGCCCGCCGCTGCGCCCTGTCACGCAACCCTTACGCCTGAACTGCCAGGACCAGCGGAAACACCCCCTCAGCTCCCGCCCGCCGCAACAGCCGTGACGCTACGGCAAGGGTCCAGCCGCTGTCCGAAAGATCGTCCACGAGCAGCACCGGGCCACCGGCTTCCGTCACCGTCCGCGCCAGATCCGATGGAACGACGAAGGCTTCATGCAGCCCGCGTACCCGCTGCGCGCTGTTCGTACGCGAGATGTGCCGGTCCTCCGAACCGGCCGCGTACTCCACCGTGCCGAGGAAGGGCATCCTCCCGACCTCCGCGATGCGGGTTCCGAGCGATCCGACGAGCTGAGGCCTGGTACGGGAGGCGACGGTCACGACCCCGACCGGGCGGGCCGGTGCGTCCGGGGCTCCGGAGGACCAACCACCCGGTCCCCTGGCCCAGTCGGCCAGCACACTGACGACGGCTTCGGCCACATCCGCGGGCACCGGGCCGTCCGGAGCCTGCGCTGCGAGCATCGGCCGCAGGCGGTTGCCCCAGCCGATGTCGGACAGCCGGCCCAGCGCCCGGCCCGTGAACGCCTGCTCGCCCACGGGAATACGTCCCTTGAGGTCCACACCGACCGCCGGAAGACCCGTGGGCCACATCTTGCGGGGTTCCACCTCCACGCCGGGGCGCCCCAGTTCCCCGCGCGCGGCGTCCAGCGCGGCGGTGGACACCGAGGCGTCGAAACGGGGTCCCGCGCAGTTGTCGCAGCGTCCGCACGGCGCGGCCGTCTCGTCGTCGAGCTGCCGGCGCAGGAACTCCATCCGGCAGCCGACGGCCGAGGCGTAGTCACGCATCGCCTGCTGCTCGCTCTCGCGTTGACGCGCCACCCACGCGTAGCGCCGGGAGTCGTACACCCAGGGTTGGCCCGTCGTCGTCCAGCCGCCCTTGACCCGGTGCACCGCTCCGTCCACGTCGAGGACCTTGAGCATGGTCTCCAGCCGTGTGCGTCGCAGCTCGACGAGCGGCTCCAGCGCCGGGAGCGAGAGGGGTCGCTCCGCCTGCGCCAGGACGTCGAGGGTGCGCCGCACGAGGTCCTCCGGCGGGAAGGCGACCGAGGCGAAGTACTGCCAGATCGCCTCGTCCTCCTTGCCCGGCAGCAGCAGAACCTCGGCGTGCTCCACACCGCGCCCGGCCCGACCCACCTGCTGGTAGTAGGCGATGGGGGAGGAGGGCGATCCGAGGTGCACCACGAAGCCGAGGTCGGGCTTGTCGAACCCCATCCCGAGCGCGGAGGTGGCGACCAGGGCCTTCACCCGGTTCGCGAGCAGGTCGTCCTCCGCCTGCTGCCGGTCCGCGTTCTCCGTGCGGCCCGTGTACGACGCCACCGAGTGCCCGCAGTGCCGCAGATACGCCGTCACCTCCTCCGCGGCGGCGACGGTGAGCGTGTAGATGATCCCCGACCCGGGCAGTTCGCCGAGATGATCGGCCAGCCAGGCCAGCCGGTGTGCGGCGTCGGGGAGTTGGAGCACGCCGAGGCTGAGGCTCTCCCGGTCGAGCGGCCCGCGCAGCACCAGCGCGTCGGTGCCCGCCCCCGTGCCCAGTTGCTCGGCGACATCGGCGGTCACACGGGCGTTGGCCGTCGCCGTCGTGGCCAGCACCGGGACACCGGGCGCCAGGTCGGCGAGCATCGTGCGCAACCGCCGGTAGTCGGGCCGGAAGTCATGGCCCCAGTCGGAGATGCAGTGCGCCTCGTCCACCACGAGGAGACCGGTCGCCGCGGAGAGCTCCGGCAGCACCCGGTCCCGGAAATCCGGGTTGTTCAGCCGCTCGGGGCTGACCAGCAGCACGTCGACCTCGCCCGCCGCGATCTCGCCCTGGACGGACTCCCATTCCTCCGGGTTCGACGAGTTGATCGTCCTCGCCCGGATACCCGCCCGAGCGGCGGCCTCCACCTGGTTCCGCATGAGCGCGAGCAGCGGCGAGACGATCACCGTCGGACCGCTGCCCTGCTCGCGGAGCAGGGCGGTGGCGACGAAGTACACGGCGGACTTGCCCCAGCCCGTCCGTTGCACGACCAGCGCCCTGCGCTTCTCCGCCACGAGCGCCTCGATGGCCCGCCACTGGTCCTCACGGAGTGCCGAGGCGCCGGCGGGGTCCCCGATGAGGCGTGCGAGTACTGCGTCGGCCGACACCCTGAGCTGTGCGCGATCTGCGTTGGTCATGCCCCCATGCAACCCGATGGCGCGGACAATCCGCGAACGGGCCGGTCCACCTGTGGATAACGTTATCCACAGGGGTCGCGGTCCCGCCGAGGTCCGCGGGACCGTCGTGCCATGAACAAGCACCACGAACCCACCGGGCCGGCCGGCGACGAGCAGCAGGTCGTCCTGCGCGGGCCGGCCGAACTCGTCGACGCCCTGCCGTACATGCTGGGCTTCCACCCGACCGACTCGATCGTGCTCGTCGCGGTCCACGGCAGGCGGGGCCGCTTCGGAGGGCGGCTCCGCCTGGGCATCCCCGAATCGCCGCACGAGTGGCTGCCCGTCGCCCGGCACCTCGCCGAGTGCCTCGTCGAGGGCAGCGAGCGCCGCGGCGCCCGGCCCGACGGCATCGTCGTCTTCCTGTGCCGGGACCCGGCGGAAGGGGAGTCCGGCCGCGAGGTGATGGAGCGGCTGCGCCCGCTCGCGCAGTGGCTCCGGACCTCCTGCGGCGCGCTCGACGTTCCGGTCCCCGAGGCGCTGTGCATCTCCGGCGGCCGCTTCTGGAGCTACTGCTGCCCGGACTCCCGCTGCTGTCCGGCGGAGGGGAGGGCGACGGCGATTCCGGGCACCTCGGTGATGGCCGCCGCCGCGGCCTACGCGGGCATTCAGGTCCGGGGCTCTCTGCGGGAGATGGAGTCGCGTCTGGAGCCGCTGGGGACCCCGTCCATGGCCGACCAGGAGCGGGCCCTGGACTCCGCCGGCGCGGCCCTTCTGCCGAGGATCCTGCACGAAGGAAGCAGGGAGCAGGTCGGGGCCGAGACCCTGCGGCTCGCCCGTCGGCTGATGAAGCGCCTGGGGGAGAGGGCGACGCTGGACATGGACCGGTCCTCGGCGGACGCCCGCGACGACAGGCTCCTCTCCCACGCCGAGGCCGCAGCGGTGATCCTCGGACTCCAGGACCGTGACACCCGGGACCGGGCCGCCGCGTGGATGGAGGGCCCGGAGGCCCATCGCGCACTCAGGCTGTGGCGCGCGCTCGCCCGTCGTTGCGTCGGCCCCTACGTGGAGCATGCCGCCGCCCCGCTCTCGCTCGCCGGCTGGGTGTCCTGGTCCACGGGTGACGAGCCCAGTGCGAGAGTCGCCCTCAGCCTCGCCCTGCGCGTCGATCCGGAGTACGTGTTCGCGCGCCTGCTCCACCAGGCCTGCAACGACGGGCTGGATCCCGAGGACCTGCGCCGCTGCCTGCGAGCGCAGGAGCCGCCGCGGGCGGGGACGTCCGCACCCGTCCCGTCCGCCGAGGCCTCCCTGACCGGTTCCGAGGGGCGCCGGCAGGCTGTCGCGGAGCTCACGTGTGGGTCCGCGGGGTCCGGACCGGCAGTCGCGGAGCCCACGGCCGGGTCCGCCGGGAGCGATCAGGCTCCCTCCGGGTCCGTCACGGAGCCGGCCGTTTCACAGCCGGACGCTGCGAGTCCCGCCTCTCCCGTGCCGGCTCCCGCGTCTTCTCCCGTGCCGGGTCCCGCAGCGGCGGCACCGGGCCCCGTCGCAGCCGAACTTCCCTCGCCGGACCGGGACATGCCCAACGCCCGCGTGGCGACGCCGGGCGGGGCGGGTGACGACCTGCCGCGGACCCCCGGCACGGCACGACCTCCCTGCCGCCGGACCGACGAGGTGCGCCGGCCCGGGTCGCGTTCCGGCCCGGTGGGCCCCGTGCCCAGGGCGCGTCCGGCAGCCCGTCAGCAGCACGAGTCAGCCGGCGCCGCCGCCTCGGGAGCGGACACGGCCTCCAACCGGCGCGCCGCTTCACGCATCGACGGCGACACCGGGGCAGCCGACCGGACACGCGCGGTCGGCCGCTCGGGCGATCTCGGCAGGGGAGGCGCCAAGGGAAGCGGCAGGGGAAGCGCCAAGGGAAGCGCCAAGGGAAGAGGAACAGGCGGCGGAGCGTGATCGGCGCGGTCTCGCAGCGGGTGCCCCCGTCCGGCTGAGCGGTGATGCCGTACCTCAGGGCACCGGGAGCCGCGGGCGTCCGGTCGGGCCCCGCATGCCTCAACCCCGGCCTGCGCCTCAACCCCGGCCGGCCCGCCGCGCGCCAGGACCCCGGTTCGCCTCTCGCCCCGACGCGCCTCCCTCCCGGCAGCGGCGCCGCTCGGTTCCCGGTGCTGCCGGGGCGGGGCGGTGAACGGTCCCCAGACCGGATCGGCGAGCCGGCCCCCGAATCGAGCGAGCAGCCGGGGTAGTCGGGGGGTGTGATGGCCGCGGCGCGGCGCGCGACGGGACCGTCCATCCGGGGCCCGCAGGAAGTCGCCGTTCCCGCATGGAAGGGAGTGTTTATCGTCAGGAAGACGACTATGATCGCGGCATGCCCTACGACCCGTCGGCCTTCCCGCCCTTCGCCGTCACCGTCGACCTGGTGGTGCTCACCGTACGGCGCGACGCGCTGTGCGCTCTGGTCGTACGACGCGGTGAGCAGCCGTACCAGGGCCGGTGGGCGTTGCCCGGGGGGTTCGTCAGGGCCGACGAGGACCTCACGGCCGCGGCGGCGCGTGAACTCGCCGAGGAGACGGGGCTGTGTGTGCACGACCGCCACTCACCCGCGCCCGGCAGCAGCCCGACGGGCGCCCACCTCGAACAGCTCGCGACCTATGGCGACCCGAAGCGGGACCCGCGGATGCGCGTGGTGAGCGTGGCGCATCTGGCACTTGCTCCGGACCTCCCGGCGCCGCGCGCCGGTGGTGACGCGAACCAGGCGCGCTGGGCGCCCGTCGGGCTGCTGCTGGGCAAGGAGGCGGATGCACATGGCGAGGACCAGTCCGGTCAGCTCGCCTTCGACCACACGCAGATCCTGGCCGACGGCGTGGAACGGGCCCGCTCCAAGATCGAGTACTCGTCGCTGGCCACGGCGTTCTGCCCACCGGAGTTCACCGTCGGCGAGCTGCGGCGGGTGTACGAGGCCGTCTGGGGAGTCGCCCTGGACCCGCGCAACTTCCATCGCAAGGTGACCGGCACCCCCGGTTTCCTGGTGCCCACGGGCGGCACCACGACCCGGCAGGGCGGCCGCCCGGCACAGCTCTTCCGGGCCGGTGGCGCGACCCTGCTCAATCCGCCCATGCTGCGTCCCGAGGTCTGACGTACAGGGGCGGAGGGGCTGCGCAAACCGTGACGGCACCTGACACCCGGCACTTCATGGCTGCGTAGAAAGTTCGAAATGTCGCGTTATCGTGCTGCGGTACCCGCACCTGCCCTGTACCCGCACAGCCGCCGAGCGGTCTCACCTCCGCAAGGGAAGCGATGCTCCAGGCCATCGGACTCACCAGCACCTCCCGCAGGTACCTCGCGCCTGCCGTGGACGACCTGACCTTCGAGGCGGGGCCCGGCGACGTCACCGCCCTTCTCGGGGCCAGGGGTTCGGGCAAGAGCACGGCCCTGCGGCTGATGCTCGAACTCGAGGCCGGCCGGGGCGTCACCTACTTCCGTGGACGTCCCCTGCACGCCGTCGCGAGCCCTGCCCGTGAGGTGGGGGTGCTGCTGGGTGATGTCCCCGGGCACCCCGCGCGCACCGTGCGGGGGCAGCTCCGCATGCTCTGCGCGGCAGCCGGAGTACCGGTGTCGCGCGCGGACGACATGCTCGACCTCGTGGGTATCGCCGCACTGCGGGACGCGCGGCTCGGTTCGCTCTCGCTCGGAATGGACCGCAGGCTGGGGCTGGCCTCCGCGCTGCTGGGGGACCCGCACACGCTGCTGCTCGACGCCCCCTCCCGGGGACTCTCGCCGCGCGAGCACAGCTGGCTGTTCGGGCTGCTCCGCGCTCATGCCGCGCAGGGCGGGACCGTCCTCTACACGACCGCGGACCCCAAGGAGGCCGCCGGAACCGCGGATCGCGTGGTCACGATCGACAACGGCCGTCTCGTCGCCGACCAGGACGCAGCCGACTTCGCCCGCACCAGGCTCCGCCCCCGCGTCGCGGTCCGGACTCCGCAGGCAGGCCGGCTCGCCGCTGCACTCAGCCGTGAGTCGAGGGCCGCACGCCGCTCCGTCGAAGTCGTCGCGGAAGGCGGCAACCGGCTCTCCGTATACGGCAGCAGTTGTGCGGAGATCGGCGACGCCGCCTTTCGGCACGGCGTTCTCGTCCACGGGCTCGCCGAGGAGATCGGTGACGCGGGACCCCGTGCGGCATCCGTACCCGCGCACGAGGGCGATGCCGTGGACGGCACCGCCCTCGTGGGGTTGCCCGGACCCGGCGCGGCACCCTCTCCGGGCGGTCCTGCAGGCCGGCGGCCCGCCGCGCGGGATGCCGCCCGGCCGGCATCCCCGGACCACGACCCGGGGACCGCGGTCGCGCCCGGCTCGGAGCCCCGCCCCGCTCGGCCGCAGGACCCGGGCCACGGCCCGGCCGCCTGTCACCCTGCGGAGCCCGGCCTCCCGGTCGTGCGCCGCTCGGCCGCAGGCCCGGATCCGGCCGCCTCGTCGCCCGGCCAGGCACTCCGAGCTACCGGCCTCGAACCCGGCGCGCTGCGTATCGAGGCCCCCGGCCCCGAGGCCCCCGGTCCCGGCACCAGGGCTTCCGGAGCGTCCGGTCCGTACGTCTGCGACGGCCCCGGCCCCGAGGCCCCCGGTCTCCATGTCCGAGCTCCCCGAGCGTCCGGTCCGTACGTCTGCGACGGCCCCGGCCCCGACGGCGCACCGCGCACCGAACCCCTCCGCGGCGGTCGGGGAGCGGCGACCCTGTGCGACGTGCGGGCGGTCGCGGACGCGCAGCCCCCCGTACGACCCCGCCGGGGGGTGTCCCGCGCCGGGCGGGCCTTCTCGCAGCCGCTCCAGCCGCTGCGGTACGAACTGCGGCGCCTCCTCGGGGTACGCACGACATACCTGGTCGTCGCCGCCGTTCTGGTCTCCTCGGCCGCGCTCTCCGCCCTGCTCGCGTACGCGGGCGGCACCCCGCTGCCGGGCCTCCTCGCCGCCTGGCCCGATGCGCTGCCCCTGCCTCCGGCCGTCCTCGGCGCCGGCGTCCTCGGAGCCCTCTCCTTCGGGGAGGAGTTCCGCTACCCCGCGCTGGCCGCCGCCCGCGGAACCGTCCCCCGCCGGCTCGGCCTGCTCCTCGCCAAGCTGGCGGTGACGGCCGCGGCCGCCCTCGCGATCGGCGGCGCCGTCGCCGTGCTCGACGCCCAGGTGCTGTGGCTTCTGTACGGGTCCGACCCCCTGCCCGTGCTCCACAACTGGCCGACTCTCAGTTTGAGTTGGGCTGGCCTCCTGGTCGGCACCGCATGGTCGGGCCTGCTCGCCGCGGGCACCTTCCGCCGCACGGCCGCGGGTGTGGCCGTGGTGGCGGCCGTACCCATGGTGGTCGCCCCCCTCGTGCGGAAGGCCTTCGCCGATCCGTCCGGCCGCTCGGTGGTGGGACTTCCGGGCCGTCTGCGGGAGCTGACCTGGCTGGAATGGCCGCATGAGGTGGACCGCTGGTTGCTCGTGGCGCTGCGAGCGCTCGTTCAACCTGTGGGAGCGGCACTGGCGTTGTCGTTCTCTGTTCTGCTCTGCTCGTACCTGCTCATCGGGCTTCGCGGCAAAGCTCGTTGGTGACCGAGTGCGACCACAGCGCGATGCGCTGCCCGTAACTCCCCGAAGAATGACCGTTTCTTCCCGATAAGGCGTCAATTGCAGGGCGGGCGCCGATCACCCTTTCGTGTGCTTTTCACCAAAGACCTCAAGGGCGGCTGAGGGCACGCCGACAAAGGATGCGTGAGTACCCTTGCGCACACCATGATGACCGCCGCCCGCCCCGTCGAGTCCGGCCTCGCCGGCCCGGGCGATCTCGACCGATACCCCTACCCGGAGGTGCCCGGCGTCGACCGGGTCGGACCCCCGGCCTGGGACACCGCGGAAAGCGAGTTGGGCCGGGTCGGCCGCCGTGCCGCGGGTAGCCGGGGCCGCGGGCTCCACGGTCAACTCGTCCAGCAACTGGGCCAGATGATCGTCTCCGGAGACCTCGGAGCGGACCGTCCGCTCGTGCCGGAGGAGATCGGCCAGCGCTTCGAGGTGTCCCGCACCGTGGTCCGCGAGTCGCTGCGGGTCCTCGAGGCCAAGGGCCTCGTCAGCGCCCGCCCGAACGTGGGCACCAGAGTCCGTCCGGTCAACGACTGGAACCTGCTCGACCCCGACATCATCGAGTGGCGCGCCTTCGGCCCCCAGCGCGACGACCAGCGTCGCGAGCTGACCGAGCTCCGCTGGACGATCGAGCCGCTCGCCGCCCGGTTGGCGGCGGGGCACGGCCGTGAGGACGTCCAGCAGCGCCTCGGCGACATGGTGGAGATCATGGGCCACTCGCTCACACAGGGCGACGGGATCACCTTCGGCCGCGCCGACGCCGAGTTCCACTCGCTCCTGATCCAGGTCGCGGGCAATCGGATGCTGGAGCACCTCTCCGGCATCGTGGCCGCCGCGCTCCAGGTGTCCGGGGGGCCTGCCGCGGGCTGCGACCGCCCTTCCGAAACCTCCCTGGCGCACCACGCGCGGATCGTGGACGCCCTCGCCGCCGGCGACGCGAACGCCGCCGAGTCGGCCATGCGGCAACTTCTCACCGCCCACCCCGAGGTGGAGCGCGTGGTCCCGGCGCCGCGCGAGCACTGACCCGCGGCTGCGGCCGGGGCGTTCGAGGCGCACCCGTCGTGTGTCGCCGGACCCTGGGGTCCGGCGACACGATCGTGGGCCCGGACGCCGAATGGTCACCCTATTCGGCTGTTTAGTCGCATTTGGGGTGTGACTCGGGCCACGCGTATTGGGCGTAACACTCCTCGAGACAGCGCGATGACCTAAGAGGTGACAGCCGAGGAGGGAATACGGGCGCCGATCGCGGCGCTGTTCACTCTCCGAGGTCCAGCCCGCGCCGTCGGTAATCCCCAGCCGGCGGTCGTCGGCTCCGGCCCGATCACGGGCGGGGCCGGAAGCCGTTTCCATCGTTCCGAGAGGTTGTTCGTGTCGGCCAGCACATCCCGTACGCTCCCGCCGGAGATCGCCGAGTCCGAGTCTGTGATGGCGCTCATCGAGCGGGGAAAGGCTGATGGGCAGATCGCCGGCGATGACGTGCGTCGGGCCTTCGAGGCTGACCAGATTCCGCCAACCCAGTGGAAGAATGTTCTGCGCAGCCTCAACCAGATCCTCGAGGAAGAGGGTGTGACGCTGATGGTCAGTGCCGCGGAGTCGCCCAAGCGCACCCGCAAGAGCGTCGCAGCTAAGAGCCCGGCAAAGCGCACCGCCACCAAGACCGTCGCGGCCAAGACCGCGACGGCGAGGACCGCCGCCTCCGCCGCGGCAGCCACCGCCGCCGAAGAGGCCCCGACGGCGGCCGGCGAGACCGCCGCGCCGGCGAAGAAGACCGCGGCGAAGAAGGCCGCGGCCAAGAAGACGGCGCCCGCCAAGAAGACCGCCGCGAAGAAGACGGCCGCGAAGAAGACGACGGCGGCCAAGAAGGACGCCGAGGAGCTGCTCGAGGGCGAGGAGGCGCTCGAGGAGCCGCAGGCCGGCAAGCCCGGCGGCGACGAGCCGGAGGGCACCGAGAGCGCCGGCTTCGTCCTGTCCGACGAGGACGAGGACGACGCCCCCGCCCAGCAGGTCGCCGCGGCCGGCGCCACCGCCGACCCGGTCAAGGACTACCTGAAGCAGATCGGCAAGGTCCCCCTGCTCAACGCGGAGCAGGAGGTCGAGCTGGCCAAGCGCATCGAGGCGGGTCTCTTCGCCGAGGACAAGCTGGCCAACTCCGACAAGCTCGCCCCGAAGCTCAAGCGCGAGCTGGAGATCATCGCCGAGGACGGCCGCCGCGCCAAGAACCACCTGCTGGAGGCCAACCTCCGACTGGTCGTGTCGCTGGCCAAGCGCTACACCGGCCGCGGCATGCTGTTCCTGGACCTGATCCAGGAGGGCAACCTCGGTCTGATCCGCGCCGTGGAGAAGTTCGACTACACCAAGGGCTACAAGTTCTCCACGTACGCCACCTGGTGGATCCGTCAGGCGATCACCCGCGCCATGGCCGACCAGGCCCGCACCATCCGCATTCCGGTGCACATGGTCGAGGTCATCAACAAGCTCGCGCGCGTGCAGCGCCAGATGCTCCAGGACCTGGGCCGCGAGCCCACCCCGGAGGAGCTGGCCAAGGAGCTCGACATGACCCCGGAGAAGGTCATCGAGGTCCAGAAGTACGGCCGTGAGCCCATCTCGCTCCACACCCCGCTCGGTGAGGACGGCGACAGCGAGTTCGGTGACCTGATCGAGGACTCCGAGGCCGTCGTCCCGGCCGACGCCGTCAGCTTCACGCTCCTCCAGGAGCAGCTGCACTCGGTGCTCGACACGCTCTCGGAGCGCGAGGCGGGCGTGGTCTCCATGCGCTTCGGCCTCACCGACGGCCAGCCGAAGACGCTCGACGAGATCGGCAAGGTCTACGGCGTGACCCGCGAGCGCATCCGCCAGATCGAGTCCAAGACGATGTCCAAGCTCCGCCACCCGTCCCGGTCCCAGGTCCTGCGGGACTACCTGGACTAGCCGGGGCAGGCCGAAGCCGTAGTCGCCAGGCAGAGGGCCCGGCACCCGGAGGTCCCGGAGGGTGCCGGGCCCTCTGCCTGTCCGGCGCCCGGTACTGTCCGTGTCCGGGGCGCCGCGGACTGTACACGGTGCCCCGGCCATCGCCAGGCAGCGCAGGCATCGCAGATGTTGCGGGCCGGCGCGAGCATCCGGGATGTCAGGGGCATCGCGGCCGAACCGCTTCCGGGCCCTCCCCGCTTCGCCGTCCCGGCCGTTGCCCGTGCCGGGCCGCTTCGAAGCCCGACCGCCCGGCAGGCGCCGGGCGTACCGCTCCCGCGAGGGTGCACACCCTGCCCGGCTGGCTGACGCTGAGTGTACGGAGAGCACCGGAGAGTCAGGAGAGCGCATGCGACGTCCCATCATCCGACCCCTGCCGACGGCCTTGGCCCTGGCCTCCGTGGCAGCTCTGACCCCACTGGTCACCCAGGCCCCGGCGGCGGCCGACAGCGTGATCATCGGCGGCTCGGCGGTGCGCTCCTCGGAGATCCCATGGGTCGTCGCGTTGTCCAGCCGTGACCGGTTCGGGGGTACCAGGGCCGGTCAGTTCTGCGGTGGCGTGGTGGTGGCGCCCACTCAGGTGGTCACCGCGGCCCACTGCCTCAGCCGCGAGGTCCTGGGGACGACGGTGAGCGAGGTGCGGGACCTCCGGGTGATCGCGGGGCGCGAGGACCTGCGCGGGTCCGGCGGCCACGAGATCCCCGTGCGCACGGTCCGGCTCGCGCCCGGGTACGACCCCGCGACCAGCTCCGCGGATCTGGCCGTGCTCACCCTCGCAGCCGCGGTGCCCGCGCACTACGCCATCGCGACGGCCCGCCGCGGCGACGCGGCCTACCGGCCGGGCACCCCGGCGACGGTCTACGGCTGGGGCGATACGACGGGGGTCGGGACGTACTCCAGCACGCTGCACGCCGCCCGGGTCCAGGTCCAGCCGGACGCGGTCTGCGCGCGGGCGTACCCCGGAAGCGTGATGGGGGGCCGCTACATGCCGGCGACCATGATGTGCGCCGGTGACGCGAGAGGCGGCCGCGACGCCTGCCAGGGCGACAGCGGCGGCCCTCTGGTGGCGCAGGGCCGGCTGATCGGGATCGTCTCCTGGGGCAGCGGCTGCGGCCGGGCGGACGCTCCCGGGGTCTACACCCGGGTCGGTGAGGTGCTGCCCACGGTGGCCGACCGGCATTGAGCCCCGCGCCAGTTGGCGGGGGATCCGGTGCCGCCGGACGCCGCCGGACGCCGACGGCCGGGGAACGGCGCCCCGTTGGCCGGGCTGGAGGGGCCCGTCGCACCACCTGCCACCGCGCGTGCACACCGGGTCACCGGGCGCGGCGGGGGCACGAGAACGGGCGGCCGCCCCGGGGAGGGGCGGCCGCCCGTCGGCCGGTCCTGGACCGGCCCCTGGCTCGTCGTCGAATGAGAGGTCAGCGCTCGTCGTCTCCCGCGCTGGCCGGTACGGCCGTCAGGCGGTCCGTCTCATCCTGTATCTCAGCGGCGATCTTCTTGAGTTCCGGCTCGAACTTGCGCCCGTGGTGGGCACAGAAGAGCAGCTCACCGCCGCTTGTCAGGACGACGCGCAGGTACGCCTGGGCGCCGCAGCGGTCGCAGCGGTCAGCGGCCGTCAGCGGGCTCGCGGGGGTCAGAACAGTAGTCACGTCGCCTCTTCTCTAGCTCGACGAGCTGTCGTACCAGGGTCAACATCCAACCAGGCCGAAAACGTTCCCGCTCGTGCCTTTCCCCTGAAACTTCTTCGTCAAGGTGGCTGTCTGCTGCCGGTTGGCGGCGAATGTGCCGTATTGCTTGGCTCTACGGTTTCGCTTGGTCTCTCTGGGCCTTGGGTCCCCCCGGCTGGGTTGCCGGTTGTTCATGAGGACGTGCCCGGAGCCTAAATGGTTCATGCCTGGAAGGGAACGTGATGTGCACGTCACTCCATCGAGGTATCGAACGTGTATGCGACTGTGGACTAGCATGTTGAATCATGAGGGTGGCGTTACATCGGCTCTACCAGGCCTCGGTACCCTCTGACGGTCGACCGACGCCGGCCGCCTCCCCCACACGGCCACCATCCGAATTCAGCGAGGAGCGAACCGCGTGACCGCCGAAACGTCCGTGCCGTCCAGTGCGCTGCTGACCGCAGACCGTGACGGTTCCAACTACACCGCGCGGCACCTGCTCGTCCTCGAGGGGCTCGAGGCTGTTCGCAAGCGGCCGGGCATGTACATCGGCTCGACCGACAGCCGGGGCCTGATGCACTGCCTGTGGGAGATCATCGACAACTCGGTGGACGAGGCCCTCGGCGGCCACTGCGACCACATCGAGGTCATCCTCCACGACGACGGCTCCGTCGAGGTCCGCGACAACGGCCGCGGCATCCCCGTCGACGTGGAGCCCAAGACCGGGCTGTCCGGCGTCGAGGTCGTCATGACCAAGCTGCACGCCGGCGGCAAGTTCGGCGGCGGCTCGTACGCGGCCTCCGGCGGCCTGCACGGCGTGGGCGCCTCCGTCGTCAACGCGCTGTCCGCCCGTCTGGACGTCGAGGTCGACCGGGGCAGCGCGACCCACTCGATCAGCTTCCGCAGGGGCGTCCCCGGCATCTTCACCGAGTCCGGCCCGGACGCGCCGTTCGACCCGGCCAACGGGCTGATCAAGGGCAAGCGGGTGCCGAGGAACCGCACCGGCACCAGGGTCCGCTACTGGGCGGATCGCCAGATCTTCCTCAAGGACGCCCGGCTCCAGCTGGAGACGCTCCACCAGCGCGCGCGCCAGACGGCGTTCCTCGTGCCCGGCCTCACCATCGTGGTCCGCGACGAGCGCGACCTCGAGGGCGAGGGCAAGTCGCAGGAGATCTTCCGCTTCGACGGCGGCATCAGCGAGTTCTGCGAATACCTCGCCCAGGACAAGGCGGTCTGCGACATCCTGCGACTGACCGGCCACGGCACGTTCAAGGAGACCGTCCCCGTCCTCGACGACCGCGGCCATATGACACCCACCGAGGTCACCCGTGAACTCGGCGTCGACATCGCGCTGCGCTGGGGTACCGGTTACGACACCACGGTCCGGTCGTTCGTGAACATCATCGCCACCCCCAAGGGCGGTACCCACGTCACCGGCTTCGAGCGCTCCGTCACCAAGACGGTCAACGAGGTGCTCCGCTCCGCCAAACTGCTGCGCGTCGCAGAGGACGACATCGTCAAGGACGACGCCCTCGAGGGGCTGACCGCGGTGGTGACCGTACGGCTCGCCGAGCCCCAGTTCGAGGGGCAGACCAAGGAGGTCCTCGGCACCTCCGCGGCCAACCGCATCGTCGCCACTGTGGTCGCCAAGGAGCTCAAGGCCTTCCTGACCTCGACCAAGCGCGACGCCAAGGCGCAGGCGCGGGCCGTCCTGGAGAAGGCCGTCGCCGCCGCGCGCACGCGGATCGCCGCCCGCCAGCACAAGGAGGCGCAGCGGCGGAAGACGGCCCTGGAGTCGTCCTCGCTGCCCGCCAAGCTCGCGGACTGCCGCAGCGACGACGTCGAACGCAGTGAACTCTTCATCGTCGAGGGCGACTCCGCGCTGGGTACGGCCAAACTCGCCCGCAACTCGGAGTTCCAGGCGCTGCTGCCGATCCGCGGCAAGATCCTCAACGTGCAGAAGTCGTCGGTCTCCGACATGCTCAAGAACGCCGAGTGCGGCTCGATCATCCAGGTCATAGGGGCGGGCTCCGGGCGCACCTTCGACATCGACGCAGCCCGCTACGGCAAGATCGTCCTGCTGGTGGACGCCGATGTCGACGGCGCGCACATCCGCTGCCTGCTGCTCACCCTCTTCCAGCGCTATATGCGGCCGATGGTGGAGGCCGGCCGGGTCTTCGCCGCCGTGCCGCCGCTGCACCGGATCGAGCTGATCCAGCCCAGGAAGGGCCAGGACAAGTACGTGTACACGTACTCGGACAACGAACTCCGCTCCACGCTGCTGGAGTTCCAGCGCAAGGGCATCCGCTTCAAGGACTCGATCCAGCGGTACAAGGGCCTCGGCGAGATGGACGCCGACCAGCTCGCGGAGACCACGATGGACCCGCGCCACCGCACGCTGCGGAGGATCAACATCGGGGACCTGGAGGCGGCGGAGCAGATCTTCGACCTGCTGATGGGGAACGAGGTGGCGCCGCGCAAGGAGTTCATCACCAGCTCCGCGGCGACCCTGGACCGTTCGCGCATCGACGCCTGACGCGGGGGATGTGCCCGAGCGGTCCCGGCCCGGGGCGCGCAGGATGCGCCCGAGAGGTCCCGGCCGGGGTCGCGCTGGATGTGCGTCCTCCGTGACCGCGAGCGGAGTGTGAGCCTCCGTCACCTGATGGGGTGAAGAGCTTAAGAGAAGAGTCCGGGATCCCCCCGTTCTGTCCATCCTTGGGCACGCGGCCGTAACGGTTCGCTGACAAGGAGAACTGAGCGTGGAGAAGCAGCAAGACCGGGACGACGGTGCGGTCCGCATCGACGACCCGTGGTACGACGCGCTGGCCTCCGGCTGGGGCGAACCGGGCGGTGCGGACGACTCCGTTCCCCCGGCGCCTCCGGCCGCGGCCGCCGGCGGGCACGGCCACCGGACGAGCGACATCTACCTGGAAGTGCACCGCAGCGCGGCCTTTCAGGAGGTCCGCAGCCGCTACCGGCGGTTCGTCGTACCGGCGACCACTGCGTTCTTCATCTGGTACGTGGCGTACGTGATCACGGCCACCGCGGCACCCGCGCTGATGGCGCGACCGGTGATCGGCGCCGTCAACGTGGCGATGGTGGCCGGGCTCGGCCAGTTCCTCAGCACCTTCCTGCTGACCTGGGCGTACGCGCGTCACGCCCGGTTGCGCAGGGACCGTGCCGCACTCGACCTCCGCTGGGCGGTCTTCGACCGCACGCGCGACACGGACGAGGCACCGGGTGAGGACGGCGTGGGGGCGGGTCCCGCCGCCTTCCATCCCTGGCACGGCGACACGGGGGAGAACGGGCGTTGACGGGCGATCACCAGATGCTGGCCCTCGTACTGTTCAGCGCGTTCATCGCGGTGACCCTGGCCATCACCACCTGGGTCAGCCGCAACCGGCGCGGCTCGGCCGAGGAGTTCTACGCCGGCGGCCGGCTGTTCTCGCCGATGGAGAACGGCTTCGCGATCGCGGGCGACTACATGTCGGCGGCCTCGTTCCTCGGCATCTCGGGGCTGATCGCGCTGTACGGCTACGACGGAATGCTCTACTCCGTGGGCTTTCTCGTGGCCTGGCTGGTCGTGCTGTTCCTGGTGGCCGAACTGGTCCGCAACTGCGGCCGCTTCACCCTCGCCGACGTCGTCGCCAGCCGGATGAGCGAGCGTCCCGTCCGCATCGCGTCCGGCACGTCCTCGGTCGCCGTCTCCGTCCTCTATCTGGTCGCGCAGATGGTGGGAGCGGGCAGCCTGGTCGCCCTGCTCCTCGGCGGCACCAGCGATGCCGCGCGCTCGTGGACCGTCGTCGGCGTCGGCGCGCTGATGGTCGTCTATGTCTCGATGGGAGGGATGCGGGCCACCACCTGGATCCAGATCGTCAAGGCCGTGCTGCTGATGGCCGGCGCCACCGCGCTCACCGTCCTCGTCCTGACCCGCTTCCACGGCGATGTCAACGGAATGCTCGACTCCGCCGCCGCGCAGAGCGGACACGGAAAGGACTTCCTCTCGCCCGGACTGCGGTACGGCACGGACTGGACCGCGCGTCTGGACTTCATCAGCCTCGGGCTCGCCCTGGTGCTCGGGACCGCCGGTCTGCCGCACATCCTGTCCCGCTTCTACACCGTTCCCACGGCGCGGGCGGCCCGCCGCTCGGTCGTCTGGTCCATCGGGCTGATCGGCAGCTTCTACCTGATGACGATCGTGCTCGGGTTCGGCGCCGCCGCCATCCTCGGCACCGACGCGGTGCGCTCGTCGAACGCCGCGGGGAACACGGCGGTTCCGCTGCTCGCCCTCGACCTCGGCGGTGGGGCGGGCTCCACCGGAGGCACGGTGCTGTTCGCCGTCGTCGCCGCGGTCGCCTTCGCGACGATCCTCGCCGTCGTGGCCGGCATCACCCTCGCGTCGTCGGCGTCGGTCGCCCACGACCTGTACGCCTCGCTGAAGAGGCGGCACGGGAAGGGGTACAGCGAAGTCGCGGTGGCACGGGTCGCCGCCGCGGTCATCGGCGCCGTCGCCATCGCGCTCGGCCTGCTGGCCCGCGACCTCAACGTGGCCTTCCTGGTGGGCCTCGCCTTCGCCGTCGCCGCGTCGGCGAACCTCCCGGTGCTGCTCTACTCGCTGTTCTGGCGCGACTTCACCACCCGGGGCGCGGTGTGGTCGGTGTACGGCGGTCTCGTTCCGGCGGTGCTGCTGGTGCTGCTCTCACCCGTGGTGTCGGGCAGCCCCGAGGCGCTGTTCCCGCACCTGGACTTCCAGTACTTCCCGCTGCAGAACCCCGGTCTCGTCTCCATTCCGCTCGGCTTCCTCGCCGGCTGGCTCGGCACCGTGACGTCCGCGGAGGAACCGAACGAGGCCAAGCACGCGGAGACGGAGGTCCGGGCACTGACGGGAGCGGGAGCGGTCTGAGCCGGGGCGGGCCCCCGGCCACCGCTCCCGCCGGCCCCGGCACGGCGCATGCCGTCGCCGCGGACGAGGAACTCGGTCAGTGCCTCGGGCCCGTCCGACGTCCCGCCTCGTTCGCCGCCGCGAGTGCCCGGACCAGTCCCGGGTCGGCCAGCGCCTCGGGCAGGACGACGGTGAACTCCGCGCCCCCGCCGGCCGCCGCGCGGGCCTCGGCCACCCGGGCGGTACCGCCCTGCCGTTCCGCGAACCGCCGGACCAGGGCCAGCCCCAGCCCGCGTCTGCCGTGCGCCGGCGGCTCCTTCGTGGACCATCCCTCCAGGAAGACCAGTCCGCGCAGCTCTTCGGGCACCCCCGGTCCGCTGTCCGAGACCCGCACGACGACGGTCCGGTCCTCGGCGACCGCCTCGATCTCGATGCGCGGGTCCTCGGACGTGGCGGCCGCGTCCAGCGCGTTGTCGACGAGGTTGCCCACGACGGTCACCAGGCCGCGCGGGTCGACGAGCCGGTCCGGCAGCAGCGTGCCGGACGCGATCCGCAGCGACACGCCCCGCTCGGCCGCCACCGTCGCCTTGCCGACCAGCAACGACGCCAGCAGGGGATCGTGGATCTTCTCCGTGACCTGCTCCGCCGTGGCCCGATGCACGCCCACGGACTCGGTCACGAACTCGACCGCCTCGTGGTGCATCCCGAGCTCCAGCAGTCCGAGCAGCGTGTGCATGCGGTTGGCGTGCTCGTGGTCCTGGGCGCGCAGCGCGTCGATCAGGCCACGGGTGGAGTCCAGTTCGCGGCCCAGTCGCTCCAGTTCGGTACGGTCGCGAAGCGTGGCGACGGCGCCGCCGTCGTCCGTCGGCATCCGGTTGGCGATCAGGACGCGAGGGCCCCGCACCGTCACCAGGTCCTCGCCCGCGACCCGTCCGGCCAGCACGTCCGTGGTACGACCCGGTCCGAGCGCGTCCTCGAGCAGAGCGCCGCCGGCTTCGGGGCCGAGTCCCAGCAGCCGCTGCGCCTCGTCGTTCAACAGCCTGATCCGGCCCGCCCCGTCGAGGGCGACCACCCCTTCCCGGATGGCGTGGAGCATCGCCTCGCGCTCGGCGAGCAGCGCCGAGATGTCGGAGAAGGCGAGGTCGTGGGTCTTCCGCTGCAGCCGGCGGGAGATCACGTAGGAGGCGAGGGCGCCGACGGCGAGCGCGCCGCCCGCGTAGGGGAGGAGCCCGGGGATCGCGGCGAGCAGCCGGTCCCGGACGCTGTCGTAGGCGATACCGACCGAGACGGCGCCGACGATCCTGCCGTCGTGGCCGTGCAGCGGCACCTTGCCCCGGGCCGAGCGGCCCAGCGTCCCGCTCTCGATGCCCATCACATGCCGGCCGGCGAGCGCCCGGCTGGGGTCCGTGGAGACGACCTCGCCGATCTTGTGCGGATCGGTGTGGGACCAGCGCACCCCGCGCCTGTCCATGATCACGACATACCGGGCCCCGGTGCTCCGCCGGATCCTCTCCGCCTCGGCCTGGACGGGGCCGTCCGCTGACGGCTCCGAGTCGAGAAGGGCCCCGGCCACCTGCGGTGAGGCGGTCGTCTCGGCGATGGCCAGCGCGCGGCGCATCGCCTGGTCGTCCAGCTGGGCGCTGAGCGGTGCCAGGAACAGGCCGGTGGCCAGCACGGCGACACCGGCGGCGGTGGCCAGCTGCATCAGCAGGACCTGGGCGAAGACCCGCCGTGGCCGGCGGAACCGCCGTCGTTGTGGGGGCACGCCTGCGGGGCCGGTCGACGCGGGGTTCATCCGAGGCACGGTATGCGTGCCGGACGGCGTTGGGGAATCCCCGTACCGCGGCTGCCGGGACGATGCGCCGGGAACCTGGACGAGTCGGGAACCCGGACGAGCCCGGAACCTGGACGAGTCGGGTGTGCTGCCCGTCCACTCCGCGCGGGCGTTTCCGATGCCGCAGGCAGGTCCGCGGCCGGTCCCTCCGGTGTCACCGGCAGGTCCGGCGACGGCCGCGCCGGCCGTTCCCGGAGCCCTCCTGAGCGGCCCGGGCGGCCCGGGCCGCGCCCATATCCTGGGAGCCGAAGCACGAGCAGCCCAGGAGGTCCCGCCTTGAGCAGTCCCCAGATCCCCGTCATCGTCCTCGCGGGCTTCCTGGGATCGGGAAAGACGACCCTGCTCAACCATCTGCTGAGAGCCGGCCGCGGGACCCGGATCGGCGCGATCGTCAATGACTTCGGGGCGATCGAGATCGACGCCATGACCGTGGCCGGGCAACTCGGCGACTCCACCGTGTCCCTCGGCAACGGCTGTCTGTGCTGTGCCGTCGACGCGAGCGAGCTGGACGTCTTCCTGGACAAGCTCACCCGGCCGGCCGCCCGCCTCGATGTGATCGTCATCGAGGCGAGCGGACTCGCCGAACCCCAGGAGCTGGTCAGGATGGTTCTCGCCAGCGAGAACGAGCGGGTCGTGTACGGCGGCCTGGTCGAGGTCGTCGACGCCGCCGAGTTCGACGCGACCCGGCAACGGCACCCCGAGCTCGAACGGCATCTCGGCATCGCCGATCTGGTGGTGGTCAACAAGACGGACCGGGTCGGTGCCGAGGCGCGGCAGCGCCTGGTGGAGCGGATCACCCGGCTCGCGGGCGGGGCCGCGGTGGTCGAGGCGAGGTACGGGCGTGTCGACCCGGAACTGCTCTTCGACTGCCGCCCTCCGGGCGAGCGGGTGGGCCAGCTCTCCTTCGACGACCTCGATGACCTCTACGACCACGATCACGGTGACCGCCACGGCCACAACGGCCACAACGGCCACGGAGGGGACGGCGACAGCAGGGACGGCGACGGCCACCACGACCATCTGCACGCGGCCTACGAGACCGTGTCGTTCGAGGCCGCCGAACCGCTCCACCCCCGCAGGCTGCTGGACTTCCTCGACGCGCGGCCCGAAGGGCTGTACCGGATCAAGGGGTTCGTGGACTTCGGCGAGGCCGATCCGCTCAACCGCTACGAGGTCCACGCGGTCGGCCGCTTCCTGCGTTTCCACCCGGAGCCCTGGCCCGCCGACGGCACCGGGAGGGGCACCCGGCTCGTGCTCATCGGTTCGGGCACCGACACCGGGTCGCTGCTCGGCGGGCTCGACGCCGCCAGGATCACCGGTCCCGATGACCGACCGGAGGAGCACAGCATGTGGGGTGTGCTGCGCTATGTACCCGAGCAGCGTGACGTCTCCGAGGAAGGGGCGTGGGACTGAACCCCCGGCCCCATGGGCACCTCGAGGGGCGGCCGCCTCCTTCCGCGGGTAAGCGGAACGCCCCCTTCCGCGGGGACGTGGAAGGGGGCGGCGTCATACGGAAGGGCGGCGATCCCGTCACCCGGCGGCGGCCCGCCGGGCGACGGCGTATCCGCGCCTAGGACACCGGACCGGCCAGGGCCGCGACCGGCTTGTCCAGCGGTGTGCCCGAGCCGTCGCGGCGGGGGTCGATCTCCGGAAGCTCGGCCGGGGAGCCGTTCCTCTGCGCCGCACGGGCCTCGCTGACTCCCGCCCAGGCGAAGACCAGCCGGTCCTCGCCCTTGAGGAAGCGCTGGCAGCGCACGCCGCCGGTGGCCCGGCCCTTGCGCGGGTACTGGTCGAACGGCGTCAGCTTCGCCGTCGTCACCGAGTCGTCCAGGGTCCCGGCGGCCCCCGCGACCGTGAAGACCACCGCGTCCGCTGCCGGGTCCACCGTGGTGAACGAGATCACTTCGGCACCCTCGGCGAGCTTGATGCCCGCCATGCCGCCCGCCGCCCTGCCCTGCGGCCGTACCTGCGACGCCTGGAAGCGCAGCAGCTGCGCGTCGGAGGTGATGAAGACCAGGTCCTCCTCGCCCGTGCGCAGTTCGGCGCCGCCGATGATCCGGTCACCCTCCTTGAGTGCGATGACCTCGAGTTCGTCCTTGTTGGCCGGGTAGTCGGGCACCACCCGCTTGACCACGCCCTGCAGGGTGCCGAGCGCCAGACCCGGCGAGGACTCCGCCAGGCCGGTCAGGCAGACGACCGTCTCGTCCGCCTCCAGCGACAGGAACTCCGAGACCTGCGCGCCGCCCGAGAGGTTCGGCGCCTGCGCCGACTCCGGGAGCTGCGGGAGGTCGATCACCGACAGCCGGAGCAGCCGGCCCGACGAGGTCACCACGCCCACCTCGCCGCGCGCCGTGGCCGCCACCGAGGAGACGATCACGTCGTGCTTGGCGCGCTTGCCCGCCTGCGGCGGCGGCTCGGCGGTGACGGTACGCGCCAGCAGACCCGTGGAGGACAGCAGCACCCGGCACGGGTCGTCCGCGACCTGCAGTGAGGCGGCCGGGACCGGGGCGCCGGCCGACTCCAGCAGGACCGTGCGCCGGGGGGTGCCGAACTTCTTGGCCACCGAGGCCAGTTCGGACGAGACGAGCTTGCGCAGCTCGGCGTCCGACTCCAAAATCTTCGTCAGTTCGGCGATCTCGCCCTTGAGCTTGTCGCGCTCGGCCTCCAGCTCGATCCGGTCGAACTTGGTGAGCCGGCGCAGCGGGGTGTCCAGGATGTACTGCGTCTGGACGTCGCTGAGGGAGAAGCGCTCCATCAGACGCTCCTTGGCCTGCGCCGCGTTCTCGCTGGAACGGATCAGGCGGATGACCTCGTCGATGTCGACCAGCGCGACGAGCAGGCCCTCGACCAGATGGAGCCGGTCCCTCCGCTTCCCCCGTCGGAACTCGCTGCGGCGGCGCACCACGTCGAAGCGGTGGTCGAGATAGACCTCCAGCAGTTCCTTGAGGCCCAGCGTCAGCGGCTGCCCGTCGACCAGCGCCACGTTGTTGATGCCGAAGGACTCCTCCATCGGCGTCAGCTTGTACAGCTGCTCCAGGACGGCCTCGGGGATGAAACCGTTCTTGACCTCGATGACCAGGCGCAGCCCGTGCTCGCGGTCCGTGAGGTCCTTGACGTCGGCGATGCCCTGCAGCTTCTTCTGGCCCACCAGGTCCTTGATCTTGGAGATCACCTTCTCCGGGCCGACGCTGAAGGGCAGTTCGGTGACGACGAGGCCCTTGCGGCGCGCCGTCACGGTCTCCACCGAGACCGTGGCGCGGATCTTGAACGTGCCGCGGCCGGTCTCGTACGCGTCCTTGATCCCGGCCAGGCCGACGATCCGGCCGCCGGTAGGCAGGTCCGGGCCCGGCACATGACGCATCAGCGTCTCCAGGTCCGCCCCCGGGTACCTGATCAGATGGCGGGCGGCGGCGATCACCTCGCCGAGGTTGTGCGGAGGCATGTTGGTCGCCATGCCGACCGCGATCCCCGACGCGCCGTTCACCAGCAGGTTCGGGTACGCGGCCGGCAGCGCCAGCGGTTCCCGCTCCTGCCCGTCGTAGTTGGGGGCGAAGTCGACCGTGTCCTCGTCGATGGACTCGGTCATCAGGCTCGTCGCGTCGGCCATCCGGCACTCGGTGTAGCGCATCGCCGCCGGAGGGTCGTCGTTGCCCAGCGAGCCGAAGTTCCCGTGGCCGTCGACCAGCGGCAGCCGCATCGAGAAGGGCTGGGCCATGCGCACCAGGGCGTCGTAGATCGACGCGTCGCCGTGCGGGTGGAGCTTGCCCATCACCTCGCCGACGACCCGGGCGCACTTCACATAGCCCCGGTCGGGGCGCAGCCCCATCTCGTTCATCTGGTACACGATCCGGCGGTGCACCGGCTTCATGCCGTCCCGGGCGTCGGGCAGGGCGCGGGAGTAGATCACCGAGTACGCGTACTCGAGGAAGGAGCCCTGCATCTCGTCGACGACGTCGATGTCGAGGATCCTCTCCTCGAAGTCGTCGGGCGGCGGCGTCTTCGTGCTGCGGCGGGCCATCGCTGCTGCGGCTCCTTCACCAACATGAACCATGAACGTGATCTGACGCCGACCATTGTGGACCGTCGCGCCGACAACGCGGACCGCGACCCGGGACAGGGGGGTGGAAGCCTCGGGAACTTCGCCGGTTACCTGCACGGTTTGCATACAGTGGCAGGACATCCTGCAACGCGATCGAAGGGACCACATGCCCATGGGTCACACGGCCACAGCCCGGGCCGGCTCCGGAGGCCTGACAGCGACCGAGCACCGCCTGGCCAACGGCCTGCGCGTGGTGCTCTCCGAGGACCACCTGACCCCGGTCGCCGCGGTGTGCCTCTGGTACGACGTCGGCTCCCGCCACGAGGTCGAGGGCCGCACCGGCCTGGCCCACCTGTTCGAGCACCTGATGTTCCAGGGCTCCGCCCAGGTGCCCGGCAACGGCCACTTCGAGCTGGTGCAGGGGGCCGGCGGTTCGCTCAACGGCACCACGAGCTTCGAGCGCACCAACTACTTCGAGACCATGCCCGCCCACCAGCTGGAGCTCGCGCTCTGGCTGGAGGCCGACCGCATGGGCTCCCTGCTGGCCGCCCTCGACGACGAGTCCATGGAGAACCAGCGGGACGTCGTCAAGAACGAGCGCCGCCAGCGCTACGACAACGTCCCGTACGGCACCGCGTTCGAGAAGCTGACCGCGCTGGCCTACCCCGAGGGCCACCCGTACCACCACACCCCGATCGGCTCGATGGCCGACCTGGACGCGGCGACGCTGGAGGACGCGCGGAACTTCTTCCGCACCTACTACGCGCCGAACAACGCGGTGCTGTCGGTCGTCGGCGACATCGACCCGGAGCGGACGCTCGCCTGGATCGAGAAGTACTTCGGGTCCATCCCGATGCACGACGGCAAGCAGCCGCCGCGCGACGGCTCGCTCCCGGAGATCATCGGCGAGCAGCTACGCGAGGTGCTGGAGGAGGAGGTTCCGGCCCGGGCCCTGATGGCCGCGTACCGCCTCCCGCACGACGGCACCCGCGAGGCCGACGCCGCCGACCTGGCGCTGACCGTCCTCGGCGGCGGCGAGTCCTCCCGGCTGCACAACCGGCTGGTCCGCCGCGACCGCACGGCCGTCGCCGCCGGCTTCGGCCTGCTCCGCCTCGCCGGCGCGCCCTCCCTGGGCTGGCTGGACGTGAAGACCTCCGGGGGCGTCGAGGTCCCCGACATCGAGGCCGCGGTCGACGAGGAGCTGGCGCGGTTCGCCGCCGAGGGCCCCACGGCGGAGGAGATGGAGCGCGCCCAGGCCCAGCTCGAGCGGGAGTGGCTGGACCGCCTCGGCACCGTCGCCGGCCGCGCCGACGAGCTGTGCCGGTACGCCGTGCTCTTCGGCGACCCGCAGCTGGCGCTCACCGCCGTCCAGCGGGTGCTCGACGTCACCGCCGAGGAGGTGCGGGCCGTCGCCGCGGCGCGGCTGCGCCCGGACAACAGGGCGGTGCTGGTGTACGAGCCCGCCGCGGCCGCGGACGACTCCGGAAACGCCGGCAGCGCGGGTGACGCCGGGAGCACCGGTCGTGCCGGTGAGGCCGGGGGCAACGACGACACAGAGGGGACGGACCAGTGACCGACGCTGCCGTGACCATGGACCTCCATCCGCAGCCGCAGCCCGGCGACGCCAAGCCCTGGGCCTTCCCCGCCCCGGTGCGCGGCACCCTGGGCAACGGGCTGACCGTGCTGCGCTGCAACCGCCCCGGCCAGCAGGTCGTGGCCGTGGAGATCTTCCTCGACGCGCCGCTGGACGCCGAGCCCGAGGGCCTGGACGGCGTCGCCACGATCATGGCCCGGGCGCTGTCCGAGGGCACCGACAAGCACACGGCGGAGGAGTTCGCGGCCGAACTGGAGCGCTGCGGCGCCACGCTCGACGCGCACGCCGACCATCCGGGGGTCCGGCTCTCCCTCGAGGTACCGGTCTCCCGGCTGCCGAAGGCCCTCGGCCTGCTCGCCGAGGCGCTGCGCGCCCCGCTGTTCGCCGACAGCGAGGTAGAGCGGCTCGTCCGCAACCGGCTCGACGAGATCCCGCACGAGACCGCGAACCCGGCCCGCCGGGCCGCCAAGGAGCTCTCCCGGCAGCTGTTCCCGGCGTCCTCCCGGATGTCCCGTCCTCGGCAGGGCACGGAGGAGACCGTCGAGCGCATCGACGCGGCCGCGGTCCGGGCCTTCTACGAGGCGCACATCCGGCCCGCCACGGCCACGGCCGTGGTCGTCGGCGACCTCGAGGGCGTGGATCTGGACGCCGTGCTGGCCGACACGCTCGGCGCCTGGACGGGCGACTCGGCCGAGAGCCGGCCGATGCCGCCGATCACCGCGGACGACACGGGCCGCGTCGTCATCGTGGACCGCCCCGGCGCCGTGCAGACCCAGTTGCTGATCGGCCGGATCGGACCCGACCGCCACGACCGGGTGTGGCCCGCCCAGGTCCTGGGCACCTACTGCCTCGGCGGCACGCTGACCTCCCGCCTGGACCGCGTCCTGCGCGAGGAGAAGGGCTACACCTACGGCGTACGGGCCTTCGGCCAGGTACTGCGCTCCGACGCCCCCGCGGCCCCGGGCGGAGCCGGCGGCGCCGCGATGCTCGCCATCAGCGGATCGGTCGACACCCCGCACACGGGCCCCGCGCTCGAGGACCTGTTCACGGTGCTGCGCACCCTCGCCGCTGAGGGCCTGACGGACGCGGAGCGCGATGTCGCGGTGCAGAACCTGGTGGGCGTGGCGCCGCTGAAGTACGAGACGGCCGCGTCCGTGGCCGGCACGCTGGCCGACCAGGTCGAGCAGGGTCTCCCGGACGACTACCAGGCCCAGTTGTACGCGCGGCTGGCCGGCACCGGCACGGTGGAGGCGACGGCCGCGGTGGTCAGCGCCTTCCCCGTGGACCGGCTGGTGACGGTCCTCGTCGGGGACGCGTCCGAGATCGAGGAGCCGGTGCGGGCGCTCGGGATCGGCGAAGTGACCGTTGTCACGGGCTGATTGACCGCACCTCCTCCGGGCAGGGGAAAGGGGGCCCCTCGGCTTCGCGCCGAGGGGCCCCCTTTCCCCTGCCCGGAACACCTCCCCGACCATCCGCCCGTATGTCCGGTTTGATGAGGAGGGTCGGTGTCTGCCCTGTGGCGTGCACTACAAATATCCGTGTCTGTTTGGTGATTGAACGAAGATCGGCTTAGCGTCTTCTGCGCTGTCCGCCAGTTGCACACGCCGCACCCGCGGCATCGGGCAGCCATCGCCGAGTCCCCGTCCGGCGCGAGCCTGGGGAGCCGGGGACCCATATGTCCCCTGGGGTGAATCGGGTGCCTTCGCCTTCGCGCGGAGGGGCTCGTAGGAGACCTTCCTGCTCCGAACCCGTCAGCTAACCCGGTAGGCGAGAAGGAAGGAAAGGATCAGCCACTTCATGGCGTTCACCCGTGCCACCGGGAAGCACCGTGGTCCGAGCCGCCTGTCGCGCAGGAGGGCGGGCGTCGCCTCCGTCGCGGCCATCGCCACCACCGGCGTCATCGGTACCCTCGCCTCCCCGGCCCTCGCCGCCGAGGCCGGCGGGCCCGCCCCCGTCGAGGACACCGGACTGACCCAGGCCGTCGCCGCCGACTCGCTCGCCGAGCAGATCGGCGCCCAGGCGGATGCCCAGCAGCAGGAGGCCGCCCTGGCCGCGGCCCAGGAGAAGGCCGAGGCCGAGGCCAAGCGCAAGGCCGAGCTCCGGGTGCAGGCCGCCCGCGACGCCGCGGAGCGCGCCGCCCGCGAGGCCGAGCGCAAGCGCCTGACGACCTACACGCTCCCGGTCGCAGGTTCCTATGTGAGCACCGCCTACCGCGCCGGAAGCGCCCTGTGGTCCTCCGGCAGCCACACCGGCGTCGACTTCCACGCCGCCTCCGGCACCGAGGTCGTCGCGGTCGGCATGGGCACCGTCGTGGAGGCCGGCTGGGGCGGCGCCTACGGCAACAACGTCGTGATCCGCATGCACGACGGCACGTACACCCAGTACGGCCATCTGTCCTCGATCAGCGTCTCGGTCGGCCAGCAGGTCGCCCCGGGCCAGCAGATCGGCCTCGCCGGATCGACCGGGAACTCCACCGGTCCCCACCTCCACTTCGAGGCCCGCACCGGACAGGACTACGGCTCGGACATCGATCCGATCGCGTACCTCCGCTCGCACGGCGTCCGCGTCTGACGCGTGCACCGTTTCGACCGAGGCCCCGGCTCCTCAGAGCCGGGGCTTTCGGCGTATTCCGGCCAAAAGATATCCATGGATTAGGATAGGCCTTCGGAAATTCCGGCCACCTGCCATAGAGTCACCGAAACAGACGTCGCTCGACGGGGTTTCGCGGCGATTAAAGCGGAGGTTCGGTATGCGCGTTCCCGCACGCTCGGTATGCACGGCGATCCGCGACGACATCGTCTCCGGTGTGTTCGAGCGCGGCAGCCGGCTCACCGAGGAGCAGCTGGCGCGCCGCTACGGCGTCTCGCGCGTCCCGGTCCGGGAGGCGCTGCGCACCCTGCAGTCGGAGGGGTTCGTCGTCACCCGCCGCCACGCCGGGGCGTGCGTGGCCGAGCCCACCGAGCAGGAGGCCGCCGACCTGCTGGAGATCCGGCTGCTGCTGGAGCCCCTCGGTGCCGCGCGGGCCGCCCAGCGGCGGACCGAGGCGCACCTCAAGGTGCTGCGCGGACTGGTCCGGCTCGGTCAGGACCGGGCACGGCGCGGCCAGGGCGAGGACCTGCGCTCGCTCGGTGCCTGGTTCCACGAGACGCTGGCCCAGGCGTGCGGGAGCCCGGGGCTCACCGCGCTGCTGACCCAGCTCCGGTACAAGATCGCGTGGATGTACGCGGTCGAGCAGCCCGCCCGTCCGCTCGAGGCGTGGGCCGAGCACGGCGCGATCGTGGACGCGGTGGCCCGTGGGGACGCGGAGCGGGCGCGCGCGCTGACCGCGCTGCACGCCGAGCGCACGACGGGCGCGCACCGGCTTCGGATCCCGGCGGCAGTGAGGGCCTCGCAACACTCCGTAAACACGGCGGGCGACCGCATTTAACACATGCGCCGTATACAAAGAGGGGAAGAAAAACCCGGGGGGTATTCTCCTGCTGCCGGAAAGGAATTCCGGTAGTGGTTGGTCATGTATGCGGGCCGCGTTCCCGGAAATTCCGGAACCGCGACCCGCTCATGAATCCGGTGCGCTCAGACGGTCTCGGGAAGTTCCTCGAGGCCCTCGGCGACCAGTTTCGCCAGACGGTCCAGTGCCGCCTCCGCGCCCTCCGCGTCCGACGCGAGCACGATCTCCTCGCCGCCCTGCGCGCCGAGGCCGAGTACCGCGAGCATCGAGGCGGCGTTGACCGGGGTGCCGCCGGCCTTGGCGATCGTGACGGGAACGCCGGAAGCCGTGGCGGCACGGACGAAGATGGACGCGGGGCGGGCGTGCAGGCCCTCCGCCCAGCCGACATTGACGCGGCGCTCAGCCATGGTGGTGCCCTTCGGGTCTCAGCGGGAAGTTCGGTGGGAAGTCCCGGGTTGTCTAGACCAGTCTCTCATGAGGTGCGGAGTGCCCGGCCGCCGGATCCGGCCGGTGCGGGGCCGGGATCGGCCCTCCCAGCCTGCCCCCGCACTCCGGGGAACGCGACCCGTGCCGGGGCCTTACCCTTGCCCCATGCAGACCCCGTCGGATCACGCGTACCCCGACCACTGGGAAGCCGACGTGGTGCTGCGCGACGGTGGCACCGCGCACATCAGGCCCATCACCACCGAGGACGCCGAGCGGCTCGTCAGCTTCTACGAGCAGGTCTCGGACGAGTCCAAGTACTACCGGTTCTTCGCCCCCTACCCGCGGCTGTCGGCCAAGGACGTCCACCGGTTCACCCACCACGACTACGTGGACCGGGTGGGCCTCGCGGTGACCGTCGGAGGCGAGTTCATCGCGACCGTCCGCTACGACCGCATCAACGCCCAGGGCCGGCCGGCCTCCGCCCCGGCGGACGAGGCCGAGGTGGCCTTCCTGGTGCAGGACGCCCACCAGGGCCGGGGCGTCGCCTCCACGCTGCTCGAGCACATCGCCGCGGTCGCGCGGGAGCGGGGGATCAGGCGGTTCGCGGCGGAGGTGCTGCCCGCCAACAACAAGATGATCAAGGTGTTCACGGACGCCGGGTACACCCAGCGGCGCAGCTTCGAGGACGGCTCCGTCCACCTCACCCTCGACCTCGAGCCGACCGCCCGCTCGCTCGCGGTCCAGCGCGCCCGGGAGCAGCGGGCCGAGGCCCGCTCCGTGCAGCGGCTCCTGGCCCCCCGCTCGGTGGCGGTGGTCGGCGCGGGCCGCGCACCGGGCGGGGTGGGGCGTGCGGTGCTGCGCAACCTGCTCGACGCCGGCTACACCGGGCGGACCTACGCGGTGAACCGCTCCCTGGTCCTCGACATGGACGAGATCGACGGGGTACCCGCCTACCGCTCGGTGGGGGAGATCGTCGCAGCGACCGGGGAGCCGGTCGACCTGGCGGTCGTCGCCGTCCCCGCCGAACGCGTCCCCGAAGTCGTCGAGGACTGCGGCGAGCACGGGGTGCAGGGACTCGTCGTGATCGCCGCGGGGTACGCGGAGAGCGGCCCGGAGGGGCTGGAACGGCAGCGCCGGCTCGTGCGCCAGGCGCGTGCGCACGGAATGCGGATCATCGGGCCGAACGCGTTCGGGATCATCAACACCGCGGCCGGGGCCCGGCTCAACGCCTCACTCGCGCCGGAGTCGCCCGCTCGCGGCCGGACCGGGCTGTTCGCCCAGTCCGGCGCCATCGGCATAGCGCTGCTCAGCGGACTGCACCGCCGGGGCGCCGGGCTGTCGTCGTTCATCTCCGCGGGCAACCGGGCCGATGTGTCCGGCAACGACTTCCTCCAGTACTGCTACGACGACCCGGACACCGACGTCGTCCTGCTCTACCTCGAATCGATCGGCAACCCGCGGAAGTTCACCCGGCTCGCCCGGCGTACGGCGGCGGTCAAGCCGGTGGTCGTGGTGAAGGGCGCCCGGCACAGCGGCAGTGCTCCGCCGGGACACGCGGTGCCGACGACACGGGTGCCGTACGCGACGGTCTCGGAGTTGCTGAGGCAGGCCGGCGTGATCCGCGTGGACACCGTCACCGAACTCGTCGACGCCGGGGTACTGCTGGCGAGCCAGCCGCTGCCCGCGGGGCCCCGGGTGGCGATCCTCGGCAACTCGGAGTCCCTGGGCCTGCTGACGTACGACGCCTGTCTGACGGAGGGGCTGCGCCCGCTGCGGCCGCGCGACCTGACGACGGCCGCGACGCCGGACGACTTCCGCGGGGCGCTCGCCTCGGCGCTGCGGGACGACGCGTGCGACGCGGTCGTCGTCAACGCGATCCCGTGGGTGGGGGAGAACGGCGTCACCGAGTCCGGTGACGGCGAGGTCCTCGCCGCCGCCCTGCTCTCCGCGACCGCCTCCGCACCGGCGAAGCCCGTGCTCGTCGTCCACGTCGAACTCGGCGGACTCGCCGACGCCCTCGCGGCGGCCAGCAGTTCGGCCCCGGCCTCCCCGCACCGCGCCCCGGGCGCCCCGGCCGACCCCGCCCCGGCGCCCGAGGACGCCGGATCGGACGCCGGATCGGGCGCCGGGGCGGAATCCGGCTCGGGCCGCGCACCGGCCGCGGCGCCGGGCGCAGTGCCGGTCCGGCAGGCCGGGCCCTCCGCGAGTGGCTCCCCGGCGGTCGCCCGCGGTGCGGCGCCCGGTCCGGGCGGCTCGCCGTCCGCGGCAGTCCCCCCGGCAGTCCCCCCGGCCGGGCCCGCAGCCGGTGGGCCGGGCGCGCGCGGTCCCGCCGCGGCGTCCACCCTTTCGGCACCCGGGGGCCTGGCGCCCGCGCCCGCCGCGGGCACCCGCCCGGACGGGCCTGCCGGTGAGGACGCGCCCGCCGGTGGGGACGCGCCCGCGGCGACCCGCGGGGGAGCCGGCCGCATCCCCGCGTACCCCGCCGCCGAACGGGCCGTGCGGGCCCTGGCCGAGGCCGTGAGGTACGCGCAGTGGCGCCGCGACGCGGCGGAACCCGGCAAGGTGCCGGAGTACGACGACATCGACGAGAGCGGAGCCGCCGAGCTCATCGCGGGCCTGCTCGACGCCGCCCCCGGCGAGGACGGCGTCACCCTCCCCGACGACGACGCGCTGCGGCTGCTGGCGCGCTACGGCATCGCCGTCCTCCCCACGCTCCCCGCCCCCGACGCGGACACCGCGGCCCGCGCCGCCGGCCGGCTGGGCTACCCGGTCGCCCTCAAGACCACCGCACCCCATCTGCGCCACCGCCCCGACCTCGGCGGCGTGCGTCTCGACCTGGCCGACGAGCGGCAGGTGCGCCAGGCGTACGCGGAGATGACGGAGAACCTCGGCAAGCCCGGGGAGCTCCGGCCCGTCGTGCAGCCGATGGTCCCGCGGGGGGTGGACACCGTGGTGCGCGCCGCGATCGACCCCGCCGTGGGCGCCGTGCTGTCCTTCGGGCTCGCGGGCCCCGCCACGGACCTGCTCGGCGACACGGCCCACCGCCTCGTCCCCGCCACCGACCGCGACGCCGCCGACCTCATCCGGTCCATCCGGACCGCCCCCCTCCTCTTCGGCTGGCGCGGGTCCGTGCCCGTCGACACCGCCGCACTGGAGGAGTTGCTGCTCCGCGTCTCCCGCCTGGTCGATGACCACCCGGAGGTCGTCGGCGTCGGGCTCGAACCGGTGGTGGTCGCCCCGCACGGCCTCTCCGTGCTCGGGGCCTCCGTCCGGCTCGCCCCGCCGCCGGCCCGGACCGACCTGGGACCCAGGACCCTCCCGAGCTACTGAACCGGGCGCGGTCGCGCCCGGCCGGGGCGGGAGGCCATGGGCGCGTCCCCGGGGTCGGCGGGTCGGCGGGGCGGCGGCGGGAGGTGGCCGGGAGGCAGGGGGCGCACCACCGGTCGGCGGGCCGGGACGGGAGGCCAGGGGGCGCACCCCCGGTCGGCGGGCCGGGACGGGAGGTCACGGAGCGCACTCCCGGGTCCGCGGGCCCCGTAGGATGGAGCCCATGGCGAAGACCGGTACGACGACCCAGGGGCTGCGCACGGCGATCGAGCGCAGCGGCTACTACCCGGCTCTCGTGGCCGAGGCGGTGGAGGCGGCGGTGGGCGGCGAGCAGATCTCGTCGTACCTCGTGCACCAGGAGACGACCTTCGACTCCAACGAGGTGCGCCGCCATGTCACCGTCCTCGTGCTGACCGGCAACCGCTTCATCGTGAGCCACACGGACGAGCAGGCGGCCGACGGCAGCTCCCCGACGCCCTACGCGACGACCTCCACCGAGTCGGTGAAGCTCCCGAGGATCTCGTCCGTCGTGGTGAGCCGCGTCGTCGGCAACCCGGAGTCGTACACCCCGGGCACGGTGCCCCGCGAGGTGGTCCTCACCATCGGCTGGGGCGCGGTCTCCCGGATCGACCTGGAGCCCGCCGCCTGCGGCGACACCAACTGCGAGGCCGACCACGGCTACACCGGCAGCTCCACCGCCGACGACCTCAGCCTGCGGGTCAGCGAGGCCGGCGACGGCCCGGAGGCGGTCCGCCAGACGCTCGCCTTCGCGCAGGCGCTGTCCGAGGCCACGGCCGCCACCCGCTGATGGTCCGTCCCGACTGGCCCGAGGACGTCGTCCCGCTCGGCCTCGACACGGCCCCCGTCCCCGCGTACGGCACGGCCTCGCTCGCCGATCTGCTGCCGACGCTCGCCGCCGGGCAGGGCGTGCCGGGCCTGCGCCCCGCCATCTCCGAGCTGACGCCCGCGGACCGGAACTGCGTCTTCCTGATCGACGGCCTCGGCTGGGAGCAGCTGCGGGCCCACCCCGACGACGCGCCGTACCTCACCTCGCTCCTCGCCGGCTCGCTGGGCGGCACCGGCCGGCCGCTGACCGCCGGATTCCCCGCCACCACGGCCACCTCGCTGGCCTCCTTCGGCACCGGACTGCCGCCCGGGGCACACGGCCTGCCCGGCTACACCGCGCGAAACCCGGAGACCGGGGAGCTGATGAACCAGCTGCGCTGGAAGCCGTGGACCTCGCCGCGCGTCTGGCAGCCGTACCCGACGGTCTTCCAGCTCGCCGACGAGTCGGGAGTGCACACAGCCCAGGTGTCGTCCCCGACGTTCCGGGACACCCCGCTCACCACGATCGCGTTGAGCGGCGGGACGTTCCACGGCCGGCTCACCGGCGAGGAGCGGATGGACCTCGCCGCCGAGCAGCTCGCGGCGGGGGACCGGTCGCTCGTGTACACCTACTACAGCGAGCTGGACGGCAAGGGCCACCGCTTCGGCATCGACTCCGACGCCTGGCGCGGCCAGCTGATATACGTCGACTGTCTCGTCCAGCGTCTCGCCGAGCAGCTGCCGCCCCGGGCCGCGCTGTACGTCACCGCGGACCACGGCATGATCGACATCCCGTTCGACGAGGAGTCGCGGATCGACTTCGACGAGGACTGGGAGCTGCGCGCGGGCGTCGCGCTGCTCGGCGGCGAGGGCCGCGCCCGGCACGTCTACGCCGTACCCGGTGCCGAGGCCGATGTGCTCGCGGTGTGGCGCGAGGTGCTGGGTGACCGGTTCTGGATCGCGAGCCGGGACGAGGCCATCGCGGCGGGCTGGTTCGGACCGCGGACCGACGAGCGGGTGTACCGGCGCATTGGGGACGTCGTCGCGGCGGCCCACGACGACGTCGTGATCACCGCCTCGGTCAACGAGCCCCACGAGTCGGCCATGGTCGGCATGCACGGGTCGATGACCCCCGTCGAGCAGCTGGTCCCCCTGCTCGAAGTACGCTCCTGACGTCCGGCCCACCTCGACCCGTCCCCAGGAATCAACGGAAAGGCTGTCACGTCTCCATGCCCGAGCTGGTGTTCTTCTCCGGAACGATGGACTGCGGAAAGAGCACCGACTTCCTTGGGTATTCGCCATCAACTGATGGTGTTGTGGACGGTGTTGTCGCACGTGGTTCCGGTGTTGTCCGTGTCTCGTCTCGCTCGCCCCGAAAGGCCGCACTCCACTGATGTCCGAACTGGTGTTTTTCTCGGGAACGATGGACTGTGGAAAAAGTACTTTGGCCCTACAAATTGGGCATAACAGGTCGGCTCGGGGTCTTCAGGGCGTAATTTTCACGCGCGACGACCGTGCAGGGGAGGGCAAGCTGTCGTCGCGCCTCGGGCTGGTGACCGAGGCGGTCGAGGCCGGTCCGAACTGTGATCTGTATGCGTACGTGGTGGAGCAGCTGTCGCGGGGCGGTAAGGTCGACTACGTGATCGTGGACGAGGCCCAGTTTCTGGCGCCGGAGCAGATCGACCAGCTGGCTCGCATCGTCGACGACCTCGACATGGATGTCTTCGCGTTCGGTATCACCACGGACTTCCGCACCCGGCTGTTCCCCGGTTCGCAGCGCTTGATCGAGCTGGCCGACCGCCTCGAGACGCTGCAGGTCGAGGCGATGTGCTGGTGCGGCGCCCGCGCCACCCACAACGCCCGTACGGTGGGCGGGGAGATGGTGGTCGAGGGGGAGCAGGTCGTGGTCGGGGACGTGAACCGGCCGACCGAGGACGTCGGCTACGAGGTGCTGTGCCGTCGCCACCATCGCCGACGGATGACGAGCGCCGCGGCGCGGGCGGCGGCGCTTTCGCCCGACGTACTGCCGGTCGCCTCGGCCTGATCTCTGGTTCGAGAGGCTTTGGCTACCGCTCTGTCAAGGATGCGCGGATGCTCTTGACCGCAGGTTCGAGTCCCGTCAGTGACCAGCGGTTTTCCGGGATGCAAGTCACAATTTGAGCGATTTACCACTTTGTAGTGGGCGGATGGCTGTAGGGGGAACGATATCGGCTGATCAGTGGTCGACGGTGGGGACTGCTACGTGATTCGGCGTCCGCACAGTGCGGTGCCTGTTAGTTGACTCGACGATTGCCGGGCGGAACCTCGCTGCGGTGCATTCCGACGACGACCGAGCCTGGCCCCTTGGCGGACAGGCTCTCGCGTATGAGGTCGATGACGTAGTCCGAGCTGGTGCCGCGCGTGCCGATCCACCCGTCCCTGAGCAATGTGGTGAACGTGGTGTTGTTCAGATAGCGGGGAACTGAGTGTTCGACGATGCGTGTCCCGCCGGACGGCCCACCGGCCCCCGGGCGCTGGAGCAGCTCCCAGAAGTGCTCCCGTGTGAGGTACATGCCGGATATGAGCGCCGCTGAGTTCATCATGAAGGGAACGGTCCGGCACAGCTTGACCATGCTCGGCGTGGTGACCAGGCGCGGATCTCCCAGCGCCCCGGAGCGCTGGTGATTCGTCCGAGTCGACTCCTCCTCTGCCCTGCACTTGTCGTCCACGGCCTCCATCCGTTTCAGCTCCCGTTCACCGGTACCGTCGTGCCAGTAGACCCAGCTGCGTCCGCTCTGGCGCATGCGCTTGTACTGGACCGTCGCCACACTGCGCGCGTGCTCGTTCACATAGATCATGTCGACGCCCATGACGGCCTCGGCCTGTGTGCGGTTGGCGTTGTACACGAACAGCCGGTGGGGGGATTCGGAGTTGCGGCGATAGATCCGCCAGCCGACCTGTACGGCGTCCTCGCCCTCCATGCCGGGGAAGCGCATGTAGTCATGGACGATCTGCTGGTCCTCAATCTGTCGGAGGGTGGGCAGCCCTTCGAGGAAGGGGACGGATCGGGAGCGGGGATCGTCCTCACGGAATGGCGGCCGCCACGCCTCGAGCGGATCGCGGTCCGTGCCGAACGTCTCAAGGAGGGTTCCCACCGCGTCTTTCTCGAGGCTCAACCGTTCTCCCACCCGTCCTGTCGGAGCATTGGCCCCCAGGCTGGCCTCCAGGCCGTCCAGCGCCTCGTTCAGTTCCGGCCGCAGATGCCTGACGGCGTCGAGTAGATTGTCGCCGGCTGCAGGAGACATACGGCCGTCGTCGAGGAGAAATCGACGGCTGGCCCCCATCCTGCCCTCGAGATCGACAAGCGGCAGAGGCCACTGGAGTGCGGTGAAGTCGCGTGTGATCAGCGCCCGTTCGTAGGTACCCGATCGTCTCCCAGGGAAGACGCTGCCGACCCCGATGATCTTGCGCTGCTCATAGCGTGCGTGACGGTCCGTGAAGAAGGCGAGACACCAGACGCGTGGCTTCCTCCAGTCCTTGTACGGGTACGCGAAGGTTCGCTCACCGCGGGGCAGCCACGCCGGAGGTCTCTCAGGGAGCCGCTCCATCATCAGGGGTCTGATGCAGGTTCGGGTGACAGGTTTGGTCACGCGGCCTGGAGGGCCGGTGTGGTCATGACGGTCTCGAATTCGATGGGGGTCAGTCGGCCGAGTGAGGCTTGTCTGCGGCGTCGGTGGTAGGTCCGCTCGATCCAGGTCACGATCGCGATCCGGAGTTCTTCGCGGGTGGCCCAGGCCTGGCGGTCGAGGACGTTCTTCTGCAGCAGGCTGAAGAAGGACTCCATGGCCGCGTTGTCGCCGGCAGCTCCGACCCTCCCTATCGATCCGGCCATCCGGTGACGATCGAGCGCCCGGACGAACTTCCGGGAGCGGAACTGCGATCCGCGATCGCTGTGCAGAATGCAGCCGTCGACGTGTTCGCGCCGGGTCACGGCGTTGTCCAGGGCGGTCACGGCCAGGCGGGACTTCATCCGCGCGTCGATGGAATAGCCGACGATCCTGTTGCTGAAGACATCCTTGATCGCGCAGAGGTACAACTTCCCCTCACCCGTGGCGTGTTCGGTGATGTCGGCAAGCCACAGCCGGTTCGGGCCGGTCGCGGTGAAGTTGCGGCTCACGAGATCGTCGTGCACCGGCGGCCCGGCCTTCCTGCCCCTGCCACGTCTCTTCCCGAACACGCTCCACCAGCGGTTGTCCCGGCAGATCCGCCACGCAGTCCGGTCCGCCATCCGGGCCCCGGCACCACGCGCTTCATCGGCCAGGAAGCGGTAGCCGAACTCCGGGTCGTCGCGGTGGGCGTCGAACAACGCGTTCGCGCGATGCGCCTCCTCCAGCACGGCGCCGGCCACCGGCTTGTCGAGCCAGCGGTAGTAGGGCTGTCTGGCGAGCTTCAGCACCCGGCACGTCACCGTGACGGGCACCCCGTCCACGGCCAGCTCTTTCACGAGCGGGTAGATCCTTTTCCCGGCAGATGTGCCTGCGACAGATAGGCCGCAGCCCGGCGCAGAACCTCGTTCTCCTGCTCCAGCAGCTTGATCCGCCGACGCGCTTCCCGCAGTTCCGCGCTCTCCTGGCTGGTCACCCCGGGCTTGGAACCGTCATCGATGTCCGCCCGGCGCATCCACTTCCACAACGTCATCGGATGGACCCCGAAATCGGTGGCTACCTGCTCGACCGTCACCCCCGGGCCGCGGTTTCTCGCGACCCGTACGACGTCCTGGCGGAACTCTTCCGGATAGGGCTTGGGCACAGCGACATCCTTCCCACCTGCCCTGCAGGGCAAGCAAGTTCAGATGTCACCCGATCGTGCATCAGACCCGAGATCCCCTGGTCCGGGGTGGGTGAGTAGGTGGCCCTACACGAGACTTCAATGTGAGGTGGATCACCACCTTGTTTGCGTTCATGCTAGGTGAACTGCCCGGTATGTGACGAGGCGTCGATCTGGACCCCCAACCCAACTAATAAGTAAGGTCGCTCCACTTCGTTGATCTTCATGGAATTTTCAGATTGTGAGTGCTGCGTAGTGATAAGACGTAGGCGCCGTTGGGGAGCGGCGCGAGGGGTGGCGTCAACGGCCGTTGCATTGCTGGCCCTTGTCGGTGTGGCGAGCGAGCCGTTGTCCGGCAGCGCGCTGGCGGCGGGTGTGGACGATGGTGCTGAGGCTGCCGAGGCGAGTTCGAGTGTGCCTTCGGATGAGGCTGCGCGCGGTAAGGCCTTCTGGGAGGACGACTCTCTGCCTGCCAAGTCCGAGGAGCAGAAGGCTTCGGAGAAGGCGGTGGCCGAGGGTCATCGCGTCGAGGTGGGCAGCCTCACAACCGAGTCGAACCAGGTCTTCGCCAATCCCGACGGGACATTCACCGTCGAGTCGTCGGCAGGTCCGGAGCGAGTACGCAAGGACGGCTCCTGGGTGCCCATCGACACGTCGCTCGTCAGGCGTGAAGACGGGCTGCTCGCGCCGAAGGCGGCGCAGGATGTGGTGCTGTCGGGAGGCGGTTCGACGGCGCCGCTGGCGAAGATCACGCGCAATGGCAAGGCGTATGAGCTGGGTACTCCCTGGGCGCTGCCGGAGCCGAAGATCTCGGGTTCCCTCGCGATCTACGAATCTGTGCGTCCCGACGTTGACCTGGTGGTCCAGGTACGTCCGGATGGCTTCACACAGAACCTGGTGGTCCACAGCCGTGAGGCCGCGTCCGATCCGGCGCTGAACTCGATCCAGTTCCCTGTCAAGACCACCGGCCTGTCGGTGAAGACGGCGGACAACGGCACCGTTTCGCTCGTCGACGGCAGTGGCCATGCGGTGTTCTCCAGTAGCGCCGCGCTGATGTGGGACACCGCGGAAACGGCCCCAGCGCCGTCCGGGCCGGCCGGGGCAAAGCCTGCGTCGTTCGCTGCTGCGGCCGAAGCCGAGGCTGACGCGGACAGTCCAGTGCTTCCTGAGCCGGGCTCGAAGACCGCCATTGCGGACGTCGACGTGACCAGCGATGCCCTGTCGGTGACGCCTGACCAGGCCTTCCTGGATGCCGCTGATACGTCGTACCCGGTGGTCATCGACCCGCCGGCAGTGAACTCGACGCTGACCGGTTGGACGACGATCTGGTCGAACCTGTCGGGGACGTCGTTCTGGAAGACCTCGCATGCTCTTGGTGTCGGCTACGACGCGTACGTCGACAACAAGCAGGCCAAGTCGCTGTTCCAGTTCGACACCCGAAGTGTCGCGGGCAAGAACATCCTGGGGGCGACGTTCACGGCCTATGAGATCTGGTCGGCGAACTGTGAGAAGAGGGATGTCAACCTCTACCGCACGAACGCCATCTCCAGCTCGACGACGTGGAACAAGCCGCCCACCGGCTGGTCCTACGTCACGAAGGTCTCCGCGGCGAAGGGTCACTCGTCAAGCTGCCCCGATGGCGACGTGGAGTTCAACGCGACCGCCGCGGTGGCCTACACAGCCAAGGCCAAGTCGACGACCACAACACTTGGTCTGACGGCGAGCAGCACAGACCCGATCGCGTGGAAGCAGTTCATGTCACCGGCCGACGATCGTGCGACGAAGGAGCGCAAGCCGCGGCTTTCCATCACGTATGTGTCGCCACTCACGGCTGCTCCGTCGGCGGTGAAACTTTCCGAGCCGAACATCGCTTGCTCTGCCTCGACGAGTCCGGCACTCATCCGGGACAACACGCCGCGAGTGACGGCCACGCCGACGTCGGCAGATGGCTCGAATGCGAGTCTGCGTCCCAACTTCGAGCTGTACGCGGGATCGAGCACGACACCGACCAACCTGAGTCCGGACACATGGACGGTCAGCGGCCATCCCGGATCGGACCCGACCCCGACGCTGACGAGCGGCACTACATACAAGTTCCGTGCCAGGAGTCAGTACCGCTATACGTACAACGGCACGACGAGCTACCTGTACGGACCGTGGTCGGGCTACTGCTACTTCAAGGTCGACACCACTGCTCCGCCCAAGCCCACTGTGACGTCCTCGGAGTATCCGCAGTGCGCGGGGATCACGTGTGACGCCTCGCCGGAGACCGGAAGTGTCGGGCAGACCGGCACGTTCAAGATCACCGCCGGCGCCAGCGACGTTCGGCGCTACGACATCTGGCTCAACGGTGTGCTGCTGGAGACCAAGACGTTCACGGCCAACACGCCCACCTACGAGATCAAGGTCACCCCGACCAAGCGGCTCTCCAACGTCCTGCGGGTTCAGACGTTCGACCTGGCGGGCAATGTCAGTGAGGGCGCGGACTACCTGTTCAAGGTGGCCAAGGCCTCGAATCCTGTGGCCCAGTGGAAGCTCGATGCCACCGGCTTCAACGCGGCCGGCTCGAACCATGCCCTCACTCTCGGTGGCGGTGCGGCATGGACGACTCCGGCCCGGCTGGACGGTGGTCTTCGTTTCAACGGCACCGGCGCCTACGCGGCCACATCCGGGCCCGTGGTGGATACCACGGGGAGCTTCTCCGTGTCCGCGTGGACCAGGCTGGGAAGCCGGACCCAGATCAGCACGGTGGCCAGCCAGAGCGGCGCCCAGGTCGGAGCCTTCCAGCTGTACTACTCAAGCTCCTACGACCGGTGGGTGTTCAACCGCTACAGCTCCGATGGCACCAGCCTGGTGCGGGCGATCTCCACCCGTCCGGGTGTCGTCGGGGCGTGGACGCACCTGCTGGCCGTTTACGACAGGAATACCCAGCAGATCCGCCTGTACGTCAATGGCCGTCTGGAGGCCACCACCGCGTACACCACACCATGGGCGGCCACGGGCGCTTTCGAGATCGGCCGGATGAAGAGCCCCAGCAGCGGCACTATGGGCAGCTACTTCAAGGGCGACCTGGACCACGTGCAGGCGTGGAACCGTGTGGTGTTCCCCGACGAACTCTGGGTGCAGACCAACATGGAGAACCCGGACACGGGGCACCCGCAGGCTGCGTTGCTGGCTCACTGGACCATGGACAACACCTCCGGCACCACGGCCGCCGACGAGTCCGGCCGCGGCCACACCCTGCAGTCGCTCTCAGGTGCGGCATTCACCGCGGCGGACGACCCCGCCCACGGCAACGTGCTCGACCTGCCAAGTACCCAGCGCGGATACGCCACCGCCCCGGTCCCCCTCGATGACTCCGGCAGCTTCACCGTGGCCGGCTGGGTCAACCTTGACCCCACTGTTCTGGAGAACACCGCGGGCGCTCATTCGCCCACGGTCTTCGCCCATCCCGGTGCGCAGCGCAACGCCTTCCGCCTCTGGTACCGCCAAGAGGTAGGCGAAGTGGTCGGTGACTGGAACTTCGGCGTCTACGAGACGGACGTGCTGCAAGGGCCGGCCGCGACGGTCACCTCCGAGCAGGTCAACCCGCCCGGCAACTGGATCCATGTAGTCGGCGTGTACGACTCCGCGAACCAGTCGGCCAAGCTCTATCTCGCCGGCCAGCGCGAGGGGGCCGAGGAAGGCGTCTTCGTCGACAGCATCTTCCAGTCCGACCATCCACTGATGGTTGCCCAGGCACGCCGTCACGACACCAGCGACTGGGGCAACCGCCTGTACGGGCAGCTCGACGACATGCGCGTCTACGCCGGCGTGCTGTCCGACGCCGAGATCAAACAGCTCGCGACCGTGGATGAGCCCCCGGTCGACATCGGCTGATCCTCTGCAGCGCGTTCCCATCACTCACTAGTCACCCCACACGCGGGGGTGTGCCCCAGCAGCCGGACACACCCCCGCGCTGTCCAGGATGCGGAGAATCCATTTGTCCAGCACGAGATCAGTGCTGCCGTCATGGTCATGGAGCAGAGCGAGTCGGCGCCGCGTAGCTGCCGTCGCTCTCCCGGTGACCACGGCCATCGTCACCACACTGCTGGGGGCCGCCCCCGCGCAGAGCTTCGACCGCGATCACAGTGCCCTCGCGAAGGCCAAGTTCGGCAAGGCCGAACCCTTCAAGGCCCGGCACAAGAAGCTCACCGACCCGACGCGCCAGGCCGCGACCAAGACACGCGAGCGGGCCACGAAGAAGGTCGTCTGGCCCACAGGCGGCGCCACGAGCGTCGCCGTTCCGACGAAAGCCAGCACAACCGCTCGCGCAGCCGACTTGCCCGTCACCTTGGCTCAGCCGCTTCCGGCTAAGTCCATCAAGGGCGGCAAGGCCAATCGCGCCCCTGCGCCGAGGCAGACCGCGCCGGCAAAGGCTGGTGTGCGCATCCTGGACCGCAGCACGACTGCCAAGCTCGGCATTGACGGCGTGGTCATGACCGTGGGCCGCGCGGACGGCAAGGCTGATCCGTCTGAGCTGTCCGTCAGCCTCGACTACAGCGGCTTCGCCCACGCCTACAGCGGCAACTGGGCCTCACGCCTCCGCGTGGTCCAGTTGCCGGCGTGCGCACTCACAACCCCGGCCAAGGCCGACTGCCGCACGACCAACCCGGTGCCGTCCACCAACAACACCGCAGATCAGACGGTCACCGCCCAGGTCACCACCCCCAAGACGACACAGGCCCGGAGCGCCTTCACCGTTCTGGCGGTCTCCGCAGGTGCCGCCTCCGATCAAGGCGGCTACGAGGCAACCCCGCTGTCCCCGTCGGCGACCTGGTCAGGCGGCGGCTCCAACGGCGACTTCACCTGGTCCTACCCCCTGGATGCCGTACAGGCCCCCGCGGGTCCCGAACCGTCGCTGTCGCTCAGCTACTCGACCCAGAGCGTCGACGGCCGCACCTCCTCCACGAGCGCCCAGCCGTCCTGGATTGGCGAAGGCTTCGACCTGCCAACCTCCTACATCGAGCGCTCTTACGGCTCGTGCGACGACGACGGCCAGGACCAGAAGTACGACCAATGCTGGAAAGAGGACAACGCCTCCATCGTCCTGAACGGAAAGGCCAGCGCCCTCGTCAAGGACAAGACCACCGGCACCTGGCACGTGCAGGGCGATGACGCCGAGCGCGTCGTCCGCGGAACCGGCGCGGTCAATGGCGATGACGGCGACGCCGGCACCAACGGCGACGTCGGCGAGTACTGGACCGTCACGGGCACCGACGGAACCCAGTACATCTTCGGCAAGAACCGCCTTCCAGGCTGGACCACCGGCAAGGCCGAGACCAACTCCGTATGGACTGTGCCAGTCTTCGGCGACGACTCGGGCGAACCCGGCTACTCGTCCGGCACCAGCTTCGCCGGACGCGCCAAGAACCAGGCATGGCGGTGGAACCTCGACTACGCCGTCGACCCGCACGGCAACGTCATGACCTACTGGTACGACAAGGAACTCAACTACTACGCCAAGAACGCATCGACCGGGTACGGCACCGAGTACGTCCGCGGCGGCTACCTCAAGCGCATCGACTACGGCCAGCGCACCGACACCATCTTCTCAACCACCCAGCCGGCCGCTGCCCGCGTGAAGTTCATTGTCAAAGAACGCTGCATCCCCGTCTCCGGCGGTGAGACCTGTACCTCGCTGACCGAGTCCAATCGCAACGCCTGGCCCGACGTACCGTTCGACCAGATCTGCAAGAAGGACACCGTCTGCACCGACCAGCCCTCGCCGTCCTTCTTCTCCCGCAAGCGGCTGACCGACGTCACCACCCAGGTCTACAAGGGCACCGGCACCGGAGCGGACACCGACTACCGCGACGTCAACACCTGGACCCTGGACCACTCCTTCCCGGACCCTGGTGACGGTTCGAACGCAGGCCTGTGGCTGAAGTCCATCCAGCACACCGGCAAGTCCGGCACCCCCATCACACTGCCCCCAGTGACGTTCACCGGTGTCCAGATGCCCAACCGTGTCGACAAGATCGGTGACGATGTCGCGCCGTTCATCAAGTGGCGCGTGCGCACCATCACATCGGAGACCGGATCTGTCCTGACGGTGAATTACTCCAACCCGGAGTGCGTCGCCGACAGCAACATCCCGGCCGCGCTCGACAAGAACACCAAGCTTTGCTACCCCGTCAAATGGATCCCGCCATCCAACCCCACACCCGGCACAAACCCGCAGCCGCGCACGGACTGGTTCCACAAGTACGTGGTCAAGCAGATCCATGAGTCCGACCCGACCGGTGGCGCCCCCCTGAAGCAGACCGACTACACCTACCACGGCGGCGGCGCCTGGGCGTACGACGACCAGTCCCCGATCACTCAGGCCAAGTACCGGACATGGGGAACCTGGCGCGGCTTCCAGAAGGTAACCACCACGACCGGTGAGGCCGCCGGAACGCCGACCAAGAGCGTCAGTCTCTTCTACCGTGGCATGCACGGCGACAAGCAGGCCGACGGCACCACCCGCAACGAGGCGGTCACCGACTCCAAGGGCACCGCGGTCACCGACGCTGAGCAGTTCGCCGGCCAGTTGCGCGAGCAAATCACCTACAACGGCACGACCGGTGCGGAGGTTTCCGGCACCATCACCACACCTTGGTCCCGGACCACAGCCACGGCAACCCACGCCTACGGCACCGTCCACGCCTACATGGTCCGCACCGGCAAGGAAGTCAAGCGCACTCCGATCCCTGGGGGCGGTGAAATCACCTCGACGACGACCACAACGTACGACACAAAGAGCGGTCAGCCCCTGATCGTCGAGACGGAAGGTGGCGGACAGAAGGACTGCACCCGCACCGAGTACGCCACCAACGATGCCGCCTGGATGCTTACCTACCCCAAGCGCGTCGAGAAAGTTTCCGTCGGCTGTGCCGCCACACCGATCCGGACCGGCGACCCCAAGACTACCGACGTCATCTCCGACGTCCGGCTGTCCTACGACGGCAGTGCCTGGGGCGTCGCACCCACGCGAGGAGACGTCACCGCCACGCACCGCGTGACCGGATACGCATCTGGTGTCGCCCAACTGCAGACAGTGAGCACGGGTACTTTCGACGGTCTCGGTCGTCTCACTGACGTCTATGACACCAACGGCACACGCACCAAGCACACCGAGTACACACCCGCAGCAGGCGGACCGCTGACCGCGACCAAAGAGACCAACGCGCTTGGCCACACCGTCACCACCGAGATCATTCCTGACTGGGGCGTGAACAAGGCCAGCATCGATCCCAACAACGGGCGCACCGAGATGGCCTACGACGCACTTGGCCGTCTCACCGATATCTGGCTGGCCGACCGCGCCGCCGACCAGGCGCCCAGCAACAAGTTCGAGTACAAGGTCCAGCGCGACAAGACATCCTGGGTCGCCACCAAGTCGCTCAACAACGACGGCAGCACCTATCAGACGTCGTACGCCATCTACGATGCACTCCTGCGCCCTCGCCAGACCCAGGCGCCGGCAGTCGGTGGCGGGCGTGTCATCACGGAAACGAAGTACGACACCCGCGGCCTAGAGGTGGAAACGGCCGCCGACTACATCGACACCACCGCGCCCACCGGTGGCCTTGCCAATTTGCTGACCGCGGCCCCGGCCGGAACCCAGAAGATCTACGACGGAGCAGGCAGGCCCACCACCGAGATCCTCCTTGCGCAGGGCAAGGAATTCTCCCGCACCACGACCATCTACGAAGGCAACGCCACGACCGTGGAGCCGCCAACGGGCGCCTCTGCAGTGCGGGAAGAGGTAGACAGCCGCGGCCGCCTGTCGGAGAAGCGGGAATACGACGGCAACAAGGCCAGCGGTGACTACACCAAGCTCACCTACTCCTACGACAAGTCCGACCAGTTCACGCAAGTCAAGGACAGCGACGGCAACACATGGAGCTACGAGTACGACTTCCTCGGCCGCAAGATCGCAGCTAGTGATCCCGAGACCGGCACCACCAAGACCGAGTACAACAACCTCGACCAGATCAGCGTCACCGAAGACGCCCGCGGTAACGTCCTGAGCTACACCTACGACCTCCTCGGACGTACGACGGGCAAACTCACCGGACGCATCCCTGTCGTCAACGGCAACCCCGTCATCGACGACTCCAAGTACCTGGCCCGCTGGTCCTACGACACCATCGCTAAGGGACAGCCCACCTCTGCCATCCGCTACGACGGCGGAAAGAATGGCAAGGTCTACGCAGTCACCAACGCCTCCTACGACAAGCTCTACCGTGTGCTGAAGGAGCAGTACTCGATCAGCACCAGCGAAGGAGCAGTCGCCGGTACCGGCGTCTACACCATCACCAACGCCTACAACCTCGACGGCACCCTTCAGCAGCGCACCATTCCCGCGATGGGCGGCCTTGCCCAAGAAGTGCTCGTCTACGGCTACAACGCCCAGCGCATGCCCGAAACCCTGAAGGGCCTGACGGGCATCGTGCAGTCCACTGCCTACCTCCCGGCAGGCGAGAGGATCCGCACCACCCTCGGCGTCTCCTCAACCGCCAACTGGACTGAGATCAACAACTCCTACCAGGACGGCACCAAGCGTCTTGCGCGCCAGACCGTCGTCTCGGAAACCCACAGCGGCACCGACGCCGACATCTATTACCGTTACGACACAGCCGGCAACCCGATCGAAATCGATGACCGCTCCACCGCGGCGGGCGACAAGCAGTGCTTCACGTACGATGGCCACCGGCGCCTGAAGAGCGCCTGGACTGCCACCACCGACTGCGCCACTGCGCCGACCACTGGCAATGTCGGCGGCGTCGCCCCGTACTGGCAGTCGTTCACCTACGACAGCGCCGGTAACCGCAAGACTGGCACGAACCACTTGGCATCCGGCGGCCCGGCGACCACCACCTACTCCTACGACCTCAAGAACGGCGACACGGCCCGTCCACACCTGCTGGCAAGCACCACAACTACACCCACTAGCCCGTCCAAGCCGAACACGAGCTACACCTACGACGCAGCGGGCAACACCACTACTCGCACGATCGGCGCCAAGACCCAGACGCTGAACTGGGGACCGGAGAACAACCTCACCAAAGTCACCGAGGCTGACAACTCCGAGACGTCGTTCCTCAACGACGCCTCCGGCAACAGGCTCATCCGCCGAGACACCGCTGGTACGACCCTGTACCTGGGCGAGACCGAACTCCGCTTCGACAAGGTAACGAACAAGGTTCAAGCCACCAGGTACTACACCCACGGCGGACAGGTCGTGGCCATGCGCACACCTAACGCGCTCACCTGGCTGTGCACTGACCACAATGGCACTGCCAACCTGCAGATAGATGCCTCCACGCAGGCGATTGCCCGGCGATACATGCAGCCCTTCGGTGAGACCCGTGGCGCCACACCGCCTAGCTGGGTCGGAGATAGGGGATTCGTCGGAGGAACCCAGGACCCGACTGGTCTCACTCACCTTGGCGCCCGCGACTACGACCCCACCACCGGGCGCTTCATCAGCGCCGACCCCATCTCGGACTTGAAGGATCCGCAACAGATCAACGGCTACGCCTACAGCAACAACAACCCGGTAACCTTCGCCGATCCCGACGGCAAGTTCCTCTTCGGTCTCATCCAACTGATCAAGGCCGTCATTCGATACGTTACCGCTGTCATTCACACTTACTACCGGCAGCAGTCCAGCACGCGAGCCTCCAGGACGTCTTCACGCTCCGGGATCTCCCCCTGGGGCACCGGAAGTAGTAGCAGCACCGGAACGGACTGCAGCTCCACGTATCCGGCCTACAAGCCTGGATGCAACACAAATGTGGAGCCGGAAGACCCCAGGGCTCAGGGTGGTTGGGGGGACTTCCTCGGCGGCATAGGGCACAACTTCGCGGAGGCCGGCGAAGCACTCACAAAACTGAGCCCTTGGTGCTATATCGAAGACTGCAGTGGAGGAACGAAGCAGTACGACGACTTCGTCACCAGTAAAGGTGTCGATAAGGATACGAAAGCGTTCGATGCGGGTGATGCCGCGGCTGAAGCGGCAGGCTTCATCACAGGCTTTGTTGGGCTTGTCAGGTCCCTCGCCAAGAAGCTGCTGAGCGGTGCCGTCAAGAAAGACTCTCCGTGGGACTTGCCGCCCAACAAGCGTGGATTCGCCATCGAGGGGCGACTCGGCGGGAATCTGCCGAACAATTTCCCAACGATCGACTACTGGGATGCCGCATCCGGAGTTGCAACCAGCATCAAGTCTATCGACACGTCCCTTAAGACCTATCAAACAGCATCCAAGCTCAAGGGGACTGCGAACAGCTATGTCAAAAAGATGGAGAACTTCGACGGTGCTTCGTACAGCGGAGTGACGGTGAACAAGTCGCAGATCAAGGTCCGCGGGCTGCAGATCGCTGTTCCGAAGTCGGCAACCGCTGAACAGATGAAGGTCCTCAATCAAGTGAAGGCTGACGCAGTGGCCAAGGGTGTGACCGTCACCATCCTCCAGATGGACTAGACCGGCTAGTATGCGGGGTGCCGACGATGCGTCGGCACCCCCTTCGGCGTTCGAACCTAGCGAGAGGTATTCGATGTCCAGGATCTTGGATGATGTGCCGCAGATGTCGGAATGGATGGCAAACGCTCTCCGATCCTCTGGATACTCGGCTGACTACACCTTTGCCAGCCTTGCGGAGATTGATCGATTCATCGACGATAATTCCTCCCCGGGTGCTGCTCACCCCAACGGCTTGCTTGCGGAGGGGCTCGGGATGAAGCTCTTCGCGCTGGGGGCCTACGTTGGTGAAACCATCCGTCGTCGAGCGGGTGGAACCTGGCAAGCCAATGACGATGACCCAGAGGGGGAGATCAACGCTGCGCTTGTCATGCCGAATGGAAGTATGATCTGGCCGGTGCAGCGAATCTTGAAGCGATACACGGAAGGTCGTGAGGCGGGAATTTCTGCATATGGGGCGGCTCTGGGTCTTGATTGAGTCCAAAGTGGAATTGCCGCGACGGTTGCACACCGCATAATGATTGGCTAGCGCAATGCTAGGTCCAAAATAGCGAAAAACTTCCGAAGTGGTGTGCAGTGCACGGCTCGGGATCGCCGAGCGTCATCCTCGGCGACTTCCGCCTGGAAGGGCGCGTCGCATTCTGGAACGTGTGACAAACCGCTGTGCGATCGAGTGGTTCTTCGCCTGCCTCGAGCAGCAGGGCTGGTTCCCAACCCCCATGGGAACCAGCCTGGATTGCTGTGGCCGGCGTGCTATCGGACGTCCTCCGGTACCGCCAGACGGTAAGTGCGCGGCCTGTCGTTCACCTGCTCGGCGATGCCTTGCCTAGTGAGAGTGGCCAGGGCGTTCGCGATCGCCCCCGAGGACTTCTCGATCACGCGGCTGATCCTGGTGGCGGTGAATGCCTCACTCGGATGCGCCTGCAGATGGTCGATGACCAACTGCCGCAGCCCTCCAGGGGCGAGCCGCTTCCTCTGGCCCGGCAGGATGATCGATTTCGCCAGGGCCGCCTGCCGTCCAGCGCGTGCTTGCGGGGCAGGGACACCTTCGTCGCCCGAGTCGTAGCCGGCGTCCTCGTCGGACGGGCGGTTCTCACGGTCGTCGTTACCCTCGCCGTGGTCGGCGTCCGCGAGCGGTGTGCCGTGCGGAACCTTTGTGGTCGAGTCGGTGGTGGCATCCGTGCGGCCGTCATCCGGGGCTGGGCTGTCCGGTGTGGCCTCTTCGGCGGGGGGACCTTCTTGGGCCGAGCTGAAGCCGACAGGTTCCGGATCGTCTGAGACGGGGGATGCAGGCTTGCTGCCGAGAGGTTCCTGGTCACGGGAGTTGTCGCTGTGGGTGGGCGCGGCGTGCCAGCGGTCGGGGGTGCGGCGGGGGCCGTCGTGGCCGCCGGGGGTGCGTACGGCCAGACCTTGCTGCTCCAGGGCGGTGAGGGCCTTTCCGGCTGTGGAGCGGCCTACGCCTGCGGCGAGGGCGAGCTCGGCGACGGTGGCGTCTTCGGCGAGGCCGATCAGTTGGGTGTAGATCGCTGCGGGTGCGCCGGTGAGCCCGGCGTTTCGGGGTCGGGCACGGCGTGCAGGGGACGCGTGCCGTCGGTGGTGGTGTTGGACATGAGGGAACCTCGTTTCCGTGAGGTTGCTGGTGGTTGAGGTCCCCGGCCGGGGTGCCGACCCGCAATGCGGATCCGCAGGCGTTCGCCGGGCGCGTGCGCAGCGCGGTTCTCCCGGGCGGACATGGCCGTGGCGCGGGCGGGTGGACGGTGATCCGTGAGCCCGCTCGGTGCGTCGGCCACGACCATGGACGCTCGCGTGGTGCGGGAAGTCAAGCGGCCCGATCGCTTCCGGATCGGGCCAGCTCGCGAGGGCGTCACGGACGTCGGGCGTGTGGGACGTAGGGCGCTGCCTCGATCGGTGAGCGGGCGTCGGGAGATCCCCGTACACCCGATCGGATGGGGGCGGACCGGCGGTGAGCCAGAGCCGCTCATCCGGCCGTGCGTGGTGGTTCGGGGTAGCGGGCGAGGAGTTGGTCACGGATCTGTCGGGCGCGCCGTGGTCCGATGCGCAGATCGGTGCGCAGCCTCCAGACGCTCACTGGTTTTCCAGTAGTGGCCCGGGTCGTGGCGTCCAGTGTGACAGCGCGCCGCCAGACGTCGGCGTCTGACGCGCTCTCACCGGCCGGTACGACAATGGGCACCAAGGGCCGGTTGTCGGGCGTGCTGTCGCCAGTGTGGGGGCTGTCGTGGTCGACGCCGGTGGCAGAGTGATCGGCTGGGGCGCGAGCGGGAACGGATCTGTCCTCCAAGGGCGGGGAGTTGAGCGCATGAGGATCGGCGGGTTCCGGATCGGTGGGGCGCATGGCCGATCGGGTTGCGGCAGTGGTCGGCGGGGTGAGGTGCTCGACAGGATCGGCGGGGCCGATCCGTTCCAGGAGGTCGGTGACGGTCCTTCGATACGCGGCGATCGTTTCCGTCAGGGCGATCAGGAGTAGAGCTGGGGTCAGGTGCAGCAGGACGGCTGCCGGATCGGCGCGCCGCGGCCAGCCGATCTGTCCATCGGGCCACAGGCTCTCCCAGGAGTTCATGAGAGCGGCGGTGCATCCGGCGCCCCAGCGCAGTGTGGCCGACCAGGTCGGTGGCCGGATGCCCCAGGCGGCCAGGCGCGCGTCCACGTAGAGCACGCCGGCGAGCGCGGTGCCGATCATCGGGTCGAGGAGGATGGCGACGGGCAGGGGGACGTCGCGGCTGGTGGCGAAGCGGGTGACGTTGACCGTGGTGAAGACCAGGGCCAGGACCCCTACCGCGCACAGCACCCTGGTCATGGCTCGCAGCAGGCTGATGGCCTCGCGGGCGTCGATCTGCTTCACCGGGTGCCACCGCCCGGCGATGCTGTCGGCCTTGTAGAGCCCTGGAAGGAGGGGGCGTTGGTGTTCGCGGGGCCTTCGCGTACGACCGCTCCGGGGCGTGGAGCGTCGATGGCCCTGCCGCCGCCGCTGTAGATGGAGACGTGGGTGATGTTGCGGGGGCTTGTGCCGAAGAACAGCAGGTCGCCTGGCGCCAGCCCAGTGCCCTTGGAAAGGCGAGGTCCGTGGTCGTACTGGGCTTGGGCGACGCGGGGGATGATGATTTCTGCGGCGCGATAGGCGGCCTGCGTGAGTCCGGAGCAGTCGAAGCCTCCCTCGGCGGGGCCGTCGCCGCCCCACACGTACGGGGTGCCGAGTTGGGCGCGTGCGAAGGCGACCGCCGTGGCGGCAGCGCCGGTGGGGGCGGGCGCTTCGGCCGCGTAGTCGGAGGCGATCTTCAGAACCTGGTCGACGTACGCCTCGCTGTGGTTGTAGTGCCAGATCGCGCGGCGCAGGCTGCGGCCATTCCGGGCGCCGTTGGCGCACAGCAGTCGGGCTGCGGCGTAGACGGCATCGACGGGGTCCCAGGGTGTGGGCGGCTTCACCCCGCCGGGCGGCACCGGGTGCGCGTACGCCTTGAACGTGGACGGCAAGAACTGCATCGGGCCCGCGGCGCCTGCCGAGGAGACCATGGTGGGGTGGCGGGCGTGATCGGTCTCGACCTTGCCGATCGCTGCCAGGATCGTCCAGGACAGGCCGGGGCATTCGGGGGCGGCGCGCTGGTAGAGGGCGAGCATGCGCGGCGGGATGTCGGCCACGGCGTGCTTGCTCGGGGCCGCCGGCACATTGCTGGGCATCGCGCTGCCAAGCAGCGCGGCGATGATGAGCGCGGCGAGCAGCGGCAGGGCGATGACCGTGCACCCGATGCCGCCGACGGCCTTGGTGAGCAGTGAGCTCATGCGCCGGTCCCGGGGGTGGGTGGCAGCGGGGGCACGGGGAGGGTGAGGGCGGTGTCGGCGTCGGTCGGGTCCAGGCCAGCGGCCGGGGTGAGGTTTGGCCGGTGGGCGGCGAGGTCGGTGAGCGAGCATCGGCGGGCGCCGGGCTGGAGCGCGGCCCACCAGGGGCCCCACGGGTCGGTGGTGGTGAAGTCCGCGGACGAGGTCGCCACCTGCAGGTCCAGCTCGCGCACGGCGCCTGCCAGGCGGTGGCGCAGGGCCTGGTCGCGGGAGTGGGTGCGGGTGTGGATGAGCAGGGCCGGGCGGGTGCTGGTGGCGGAGGTGAAGGCGGCGTAGCTGGCGAGTTTGGCCTCGACGCGGGCGAGGGGCTGGCTGCCGGTGTCGTACTCGAGGAAGAACGGCAGGAACATCTCGCCGTCGCGCCAGTGGGCGTAGGCGTCCGGGCGGACGATGTCGCCCCAGCGGCGCGTGGCGGAGCGTTCGGAGAGCCAGAGCGCGAGTCCGGCTCCGGGGGTGTTGCGGGTGTAGGCGGCGAGGTGGGTGAGGAGTTCATTGACGCCGAGGTCGTGGCCGAGGGAGGGGGAGTAGGCGATGCGGCCGGTGTGGGTGGGGCGCCAGCCGAGGGCGGCGAGGTCGAGGCCGGCGTGTGCGGCGAGCAGGGCGGCTCCTGCGGGGCCGAGGGTGTAGTGCTCGGGGGCTGAGCCCGAGGTGGTCAGGGGGCGGAAGGAGTCGAGGACGGCGTGGTGGTGCAGGGTGCGCAGGCGGCGCTGGGCGGAGCGCAGTGAGGTGTAGGCGAGGCGGGCGATCTGGTGGGTGGTGAGCACTCGGTGCTCGTGCAGCATCCGGGTGAGCCACAGGTCGCGGTCGGTGAGGCGGCGGGCGAGCGCGGCCACGTCGGTGTGCCGGCCGGGTCGGGTGCGAGTGGTGGCGGCGCGGGCGGTGTAGCGGGCGCCGGGGCCGTGGGCGGGGCGTGGGAGTGCGGGCATGACAGATCACCACCGGGCGGAGGGGTTTCGGGGGTGTGCTTCAGGGGCAGGTGGCAGGGCGGGGGCCGGTGCGGGAGGCGGCTGCCGCACGCAGATCGGCCGCCCTGCCGGGCACTGGCGGCGGCAGGGGGCGGGTGGTGAGGGTGAGCGCGGCTGTCTCCGCGCCGGCGGTGAGGAGGTGGGCGGCACCCTGGTAGGGGCCGAGGTGGGCCAGGTCGTGCGCGGCGAGCGTCGGCAGGGTGTGGCGTTCCAGCGAACTGGCGTCCTCTGGGGAGGCGTTGAAGAAGATCTTGTTGCGGGCGTTGGCGGAGATGCCTTCGCGCAGGTCGCGCGGGAGCTGGGCGAGGTGCTGGTGGGCCAGGATCATGGACGGGCGGTAGCCGCAGGCCTCGGCAAGCATGTCCTCCAGCGGGTACGGGAGGGTGAGGAAGTTGTGGGCCTCGTCGATGCTGAGCGTGGCGTCGATGCGGGTGTGTTCGGGGGTTCGGGCGCGGGCTGCGGCGGCTTGCCAGGTTCCGGCGACGATGAAGGAGCCGAGGAGCCGGGCGGTCTCTTCGCCGAGGGCGCCTTTGGGCAGGCGGGCGAGGAGGATGCCGCCGTCGAGCACGCTGGCGAGGTCGAAGGTGGAGGGGCCGGCGGCGATGGCGCGGCGGGCGAAGTCGCGCAGCAGGAAGGCGCGGAGCTTGTTCATCACCGGGCCGACCACGGCCGCGCGGGAGGGCTCGGACATCGACTCGTACCAGGCCCAGAACCCGCGCAGCACCGGATCCTTGAGCGCGGGGATGATGCGCAGCCGGTAGGCGGACTCGCCCAGGAGGCGGGGGACGTCGGCGAGCGTGACCAGCTGGCGGGTGCGCTCGCGGTGTTTGAGGAGGGTCAGGCAGGCGGCGCGCATGACGTCGTCGGTGCGTGGTCCCCAGAAGGCGGTGAAGATGCGGCGGAAGATGCCGGTGATGTTGTCTACGACGACGTCGATGTCCGTGCCGTCCAGGACGTTCAGGCACGGCGGGATGTGCGGGTCGTCGGGGTCGATGAGCACCAAGCGGTCGGCGCAGGTGTCGGGGAGGCGGTCCAGGAGGTCGGTGACCAGGTCGCCCTTGGGGTCGATGACGATGACGCCGCGGTGGTTGCGTACGTCGTCCAGGGCGAGGTTCGCGATGAGGGTGGACTTGCCGGAGCCGGTCGCGCCCATGACATGGAGGTGGTGGCGGGCGTCGGGGACGGCGAGGCCGACGCCGCGGCGGGCGCCGGTGTCGGAGTGGCCCAGGGGCTTGACCCCCTTGCCGGGCGTGGGTTCGGGGATCTGCGGAGGCGGCAGAACCGAGCGGGCGCCGGCCCGTTGCAGACCCGGCGCGTCAGCGTCGAGGGGAAGGTGGGCGAGAGCGGCGAGTTCCGGTACCGACAGCAGTGCGGGGCGTGTGGGCGGGAACTGCCGGGCGGTCAGGTGTGGTTCGGGGTGCCGAAGGCGGGTGCGGGCGAGGTAGTTGCGGTCGGCGTGCAGGCCGAAGGCGGAGGCGATCGCGTGGGCTCGGCCGCGTGCCGCGTCCTCGGCTCGCTCTGTCTTGGGGGAGCAGGTGGCGGCGTAAGTGAGGGTGCACTGCCACTGGGAGCCGGAGAGTTTCGCGGCCATCTGTCAAGGCCGTCCCCTGACCCCGCGGCACACGCTGGGGATCACGCCTCCCTCTCAGCCCATTCCCGCACGGCGGGCGCCCGCTTCATACGGGCCGCGATGTCCGCCTTTGTCGTCGCGTCCAATGTCTCCGACAGCCCCTGGAAGGCGGTGGGCAGGACATCGAGCAGGCTCAACACCTCCTCGCCGGTCCGGACCGTGAGCAACAACTCGCACCGCCACTGCGGTGACACTTCTGGTCGATGGCCGAATCGATGCTCCATCACCGGGAACAGATAGTGCACCGCTGCGGCCTCGGCGTGCTCCCGCAGCCAATCGGCCGGGAGCCGCTGGCTGAAGCCCAACCGCGCGGCTCCCTCCTCCAGCATCAGGAGCCGATCGGTGTCGACGGCCCGGATCGTCCGCGGCAGCACTGCAGTCATGCCGCAATCATGCCACCAGGCGCCGATGGTGGGGCCACCTCACACCAACAGCCGGAGCCACTTCAAGCCGTCACACAGTCCCAAACGATCTCCCGGTGGGGCCGCTTCAGACCGTCCGAGTGGGGCCGTATCAAACCGTCACGGCCACCGGCCGCTGGCCCCGAGGCCGTCCCAAAGGGCACGATCACGGTCTACGGACGTTCCGTGAGCAACTCCGCCAGACGGTCGGCGAATTCGGTTAGCTGGTCCAGTCGTGGTCCGCTGCGGGCGATACGGAAGTCGTGACGCCGCGTTCCATCCCGGCCGCCCCCTGCCTGCCGCGTTCCAGGGAACGGGCGGGGGCATCCAGCCCGTTGCTGCTCAGTCCCTGGCGGGCCCCCGGACGATCCGGCAGATGACGGCTGCGGCCTGCTCCGCGTGCTCCTCCAGCCACCTGCTGAGGTGTTCCCGGACGGCTTCCCCGACGCCAGCGCGCGCTGTGGCGTTGTCCAGCCGGCCGCACGTGGCGCCGCGGAACTCGGGATGGTCCAGCTTCACCGACACGATCGCCGTGAGGCCTTCGCCAATCCGGTCGGCACCGAGGTCGGGGTCCGCCGTTGTGAGCAGTCGCCGTTGCCGCGCGTACGTGTTGACCGCGGCCGCCACCCCGTCGCGGAAGCCCTCCGCGTGCGTGCCGCCCTCAGGGGTGGGTCGGCTGTTGGCGAAGGTCCGGGTCCGTTCCTCACGGGAGTCGCACCATCGGAGGGCCACCTCCATTGTTCCCGCCATCCGTGGATCCTCCTGCTCGAAGCCGATGACGTCCGGGTGGACGGGTACCCCGTCCCGTCTTCGAGCATGGTGACGAAGTCCCGTACTCCGCCCGGGAAATGGAACCGCTCCGACCGGGCCTTGCCCGGGGAGCGCTCGTCGGAAAGCGAGATGTCCAGACCCCGGTTGAGGAAGGCCAGTTCCCTGAAACGTGCCGCGAGTACGGCGAACGAGCACTCCACTGTGTCGAAGATGTCGGCGTCGGGCCAGAAGGCGAGGGTGATCCCGCTTCCGACCGCGGGTCCGGCGGTGGGCGGGGTGACCGCGGCACCGCGCGTGTACTCCTGGACCCAGCGGACTCCCTCGCGTCGCACCTCGGCTGTCAGGCGGCTCGACAGGGCGTTGGCGACGCCGAGCCCGATGTGGCTGCCGAGCGGGCTCACGGCTACGGCCTGGCGGCCGTCAATCTCCTCCCCGCGTGCATGCGGGTCAGCAGGGATTCGAGGCAGGCCCCGACAGTGTCCTCGGAGGCCTCGACCGGGACACCCGGCCCGTCGTCGGCGACGCGCACGCCGCCGTCGGGCGTGAGGGTGATGTTGACGGAGCGGACGCGGCCAGCCAGGACCTCGCTCACCGCCCGGCTGGCGACCTCGAACACCAGCTGGTGCAGGCCGCGTTCGCCGGTCGAGCCGACGTACATCCCGGGCCTCTTCCGAATGGCTTCCCGCCCCTCCAGCACCTGGATGTGGGTGGCGTCGTACCTAGTGGCGTCCTCACTCACGAAGTCTCCCTCCGGTGGTGTCCAGCGCGGCTTCCTAGCCTAGGCGGATTCCCGGAAAATGCCAGGTCAGAGTCGGTTCGTCGAGGGTGTGGACGGGCGGGTGAACGCCTGCCCGGAGGCGGCTGGTCTCGGAGGTTGCGAACTGCGGCCGGAGTGCGTATGAGGGCCCGCCGAGGCCGTGTGCGACCCCATTTCCGGCGGCTCCGAGTTCGCCGATTCCGGTACGGCGCACGCCCACTCGGAATGCCGCGTCCGTCTGTGCAACAAGAGGCGAGCGATGGCAGCAGGAGGGGCATCTCATCAGCCCTCGGCAACCCCAGTGTCGGTGTCAGCACCTACCTTCTTCGCATGACCGATCAGCGATGGATAGGCATTCGTCAACGGGGCGAGATTTTGGGGCGTCTCCGACAAGCAGCGAGGTATTCGGGTCCCTGGGACACAGGTGGGTCCTGGACTACCCGCTCGCCCCGACGAGCTCGCCGAGCTCGAGGCACAGATGAACGTGCGGCTGCCGGAAGGATTCCGGATGTTCCTTCTTCCGGTCGGAGCAGGCGGAGCAGGTCCCGCCTACGGCCTGTTCCCCGTACGGCGAGTGCAGGGCCGCTGGCGGTGGGAGGGGGACGGTACCGAGCTGGCCGACCTCTCCCGGTTGGCCGAACCCTTCCCGGAGCATGGCCCTGATCCGAAGCTACTGGAGGAACTGGCGGCCCCACGCCTCGAGAAGCAGTACTACGCGACACCGAACAGTTCGACGACGCCATCGAGGTGTGGGACGAACGCCAGGAGGTCTTGATGTTCGACCCTGATCGCACCGTCGGTGCGATCGTCGTCTCCCACCGCGACTGCGCCCTCCTCGACTGGCTGGTCATCAGCGGCCCTCACCAGGGCACGATATGGACCGACGACCGAGCTGACGAAGTGGACCTCGCCCCGCGTCTCAACGACGACGGGACCCCGGTGACGATCCCCCGCTGATACATCGACTGGCTGGATCAAGCCGAGTGCACAGCCTTGTCGGCACCGTATGCCCGTCTGCACGAGTTGATGGGCGCCAGCCTGGCCGAACGGGCCAACTCGGTGCTCAGTCACAGCAGCGAGCCGAGGTGGCCCGGCAGTGGCTCGCCGCTGGCGCGCGACTGGCTCGGGTATGGGATGACCTGCACAGATTCGGTGTAGGCGAGTGCGAACCGGGACGCCTCCGAGCGCGCGGCGGCAGCTGCCCGGGAACGAATACCTACCGGCGCGATGGCAAAGACCCGCTGCTGAGTCCCTATTACTTCACGTCAGCACGAGACGGCCGGACCCGTGGTCCCGGGCGCCATCCAGCCCATGCCGAAGACTCCGTCCCGCCGCTCCACCGAATCCCACCCGCTGCCGACGACGATCTGGTTCCCCGACCCGGACGAGCCCAACGCCGCTCCCATCCCCGGCGCGGTGCTGCCCGCCTGGGCGATCGACAAGGTCCGTACCGATTTCGTCGGACGCCCCGAGCACCGGCCCGTTCCGCTGCTCAAGATCGCGATCCGGGACACGGCGCCCGGCATGGACGCCCGCATCCCGACCACCCCCTTCACCGCCGCGGCCCACGACGAGGACGCCACGGGCAGGCCGTCCATCCTGCTCGCCGAACTCCACCCCGACGCTCTTCCCGCACCCACATATGAGCTGCCCGTCGGCGGGATCGAGATGCCCGGCGCGCAGGAGGACGGCTGGCCCGGCTTCTTCCACCGGGCTCACCGGCTCCTCCCCGCGAACGGCTTCCTCCTGCTGGCCACACGCCAGTGCCGGGACTCCGGACGCCTCACCGACCCGCTAGGCGCACTGATCGCGTCCGCCCGCACCGCCGGCTTCCGCTACCTCCAGCACATCGTGGTCGTCTACGGCCACCCGGTCGACGACCGACTCGTACCCGCCCTGCCGCCAGACGCGTCCCGCGGCGTCGCGCACTGCGACCTGATCGCCTTCTCCTCGATCACCCACGCGTAGGCCGAGGAGCAGGAGAACCGCGATGCCGTCCCCTCTCTCGGTCTGGAACACCGCTCCGACCTCCGCTCCCGCCCAGCGCGCCGACCGCTACGTCCCCGGCTCCGCCGCCCACCCCGCCAAAATGCTCCCCGCCATCGCCGCCCACGCCATTACCACCTACACCCGACCCGGGGACCTGGTCCTGGACCCCATGTGCGGCATCGGCACCACCCTCGTCGAAGCCATCGGCCTCGGCCGTCACGCCCTCGGCACCGAGTACGAACCGCGCTGGGCCGACCTGGCCCGAGCCAACACCGTCCAAGCCGTGGAGGCATCCGGACGCGGCAGCGGAAACGTCGCATGCGGCGACGCCCGCCGCCTCACCGAACTCATCGACGAACGCCACCACGGCGGGATCGCCCTCGTCGTCACCTCACCGCCGTACGGGAACTTCGTGCACGGACAGGTCCGCTCCACCCGCGAGACCGGTGAACGCGGAGTGTTCAAGCAGGACTACCGCTACAGCCACGACCCCTCCAACCTCGCCCACGTCTCCACCGACCGCCTTCTGGACGCCTTCACCGAGATCCTCACCCAGTGCAGGCACGTACTGCGCCCCGGTGGCACCGTGGTCGTCACCACCCGCCCGTGGCGTGAACGAGGCGAACTCATCGACCTGCCCTCCGCCGTCCTCGCCGCCGGCCAGGCCGCCGGACTCACCCCCACCGAACGCTGCGTCGCCCTCCTCGCCGGCATCCGCAATAGCCAGCTCATCGCCCGCCCCTCCTTCTTCCAGATGAAGAACGTCCGCGACGCCCGCCGCCAGGGCATCCCCCTCGCCGTGGTCCAGCACGAGGACGTCCTGATCTTCACCCGACCACTCGACCCCGTAGCCAGCCCCGCCGCGTGCTCCGGTCCGCTCCCGCCGCCTGATCGCCCCACTCGGCCGCGCAAGCCCGCCACCGTTGCGATGTACCGCTCCCGCACCTGCATCCGGGCGGCCCGTCATGACCACCGCTGACTGCTCTGGCGCGCTGATCGGCAGCCTGCTCGCCAGCATCGGTGGCCTCGACCTCAGCGTGATGGCCGCCCTCGTAGGCCATCACGCCTGGCACGCCGAGACCACCCCCCACACGAATCGGGTCCTCGCCTGCCTCTGGCCCGACGTCCCCCGGGAGGTGCCTGGTGACCGGAACACCACCCGAACCTGTCGTCGCACACGACTGTGGTCGCAGGCATCCTTGCTCCCACGGCAGAGCAGCAGGACCTGAAACGCCCGTGAGGACATGCCGTGGCCTCCGAACACGGGCGCACGGGTCCCCGACAGGGCGAAGAGAAGCCCACCAGGGAACGGGCACGCCGGGCTGCACTGAAGGGAACCGTGGTTCCTGCTCTAAAGAGCGGGAGCGCGAGAGTGGCCCCGAGGCGACCGGACCGGAACTCCCCGGCAGCGGTCTCTGGAGGTGCAGATGCCTCCGGGTTGCCGAGACGGTGGATGACGCGTGCAACACAACGGTGAAGTACCTGCTCGTTGATCGCCGAGACGCTGGGAGGCTCAGGAGAGAGCTGCACGTGGTCCGACGGTGCCTTGGCCTCGAGGTCCGGCGTGTGAGGAGGGACCCCAGCCCGGAGCGGTAACTGCTCAGCGGCGGGTGGACCGTCTCCCCCGCCGCTACTCACCCGTTTCCTCGGCGAGTCGCAGGGAGGCCTCGATGGCGTCGGCGATGTCGAGTCCGATGCGCAGCTGTCGCTCGTCGAGCTGCTGCTCGCGTACGTGCTGCTCGGTGGGGAGATTGAAGGTGATGACGCCATGTGCCACGTCGTCAGTCAGCTCGACGTGCAGGGCCTTGGCCATGCGCCTGACGTCGCCGAGCTGCACCATGAACCCGAACCGCTTACCGGGGATCGGGTCGCGGTAGACAGCCACCTTCACCTGGTGTTCTTTCAGGAATAGCTGCTTCCCCTCGTCGTCCCGCGAGTTCCAAATGTCGGCGAAGGTGCGTCCGGTGGGTGCGAACGTTCCGTTGTGCTCCTCGTACTCGGCCAGCTTGACGCGAAGGCGGGACAGCTTCGCCGTCTGGGAGTTGAGGAGCGACCAATAGACCTCTTCCTTCTCCGGGGTGTCGTACTTGCCGGCGCCGAAGTCGTCCTTCAGCCGCTTCAGGCGCGCCTCGGTGGCGCTGATGTCGTCGGATGGGTCGTGCAGCTCGGTGTGCGCCTCCCTCACCTCAGGGAGATGGCCCATATGCTCCAGGAAGAGCTTCGAGAATTCGCCCTCGAGGTCGGCGGTGTTCACTGCCGCCGGGCTCTCGCACGTCGACCGGACCTGTTGCCGGCTGCACTTGTAGCGCGAGTAGTGCCACTCCTTTGCCGGGCGATCTCCCTTGGCGGGTTGCCGGTTGGTGTAGACGGCCCTCGTCAGCGGGCCCCCGCAGTGGCCGCATGCCGCTACGCCCACGAGCATGGCCGTGCTCTTGGTGACCTTGGGGCCGAAGGCGCGGTTGTCACGCAGTTTGAGGACCACCCGGTTCCACGTCTCGTGGTCGAGGAGGGGCTTCTCGGCGATCATGCGGGTGTTGCCTTCGTCGTCCTCGACGATCTCGCCCTTGTAGGTGTAGTACCCCGCGATCTTGGGGTTGAGCATGATGCCCCTGATGGAGGAGTTGGACCACTGGCTCTCCTGGGCGCGCTTGCTGTTGGGCTGGATCAGCGAGAGCCAGGTGGGTTCGCCGCGCTCGATGAGCTCGCGGGAGATGGAGCGCAGGCTTCTCCCCTCGAGGATCTTGTCGGCGATCTCCCGGACGAGCTCCTCGTAGCGCTCGATGGGTCGAATGCACTTCCCTTTCCCCTTGCCCAGCGGCACGATCTCGTACCCGAAGGGCGCCAGCCCGGCCACCCATGTCCCCGCGGCAAGTCGCGTCTGCGCCGCGTCGGCGGCGCGTGCTCTGATGGTGTCGAGCTCGCCCTCGGCGAAAACGGCCAGGATCTGGGCGAACATCTTGCCCATCGGAGTGGACATGTCGATCCCCTCCTGGGTCGACACGACGATCTTTCCGTGTTCCTGGCACCACTGGACGATCTCACTGAAGTGGGCGACCCGTCGGCTCAGCCGGTCGACCTTCATGACACAGAGCGCGTCCCACTGGTCCGCGCGGTCTTCCCTGAACCACTGACCGAGGTCGGGCCGCTTGAAGGGATGCAGACCGCCGGAGACGTCCGTGTCCGTGGCCCAGCCGATGATTGTCGCGTCGCGCCCGGGGGCGTCGACCCAGTGCTGGATGTGCAGATCGAGCACAACCGGTCCGCCCGGGGACTGCAGGGCGTGATCTTCACACGCGACGACCGGGCCGGCGAGGGCAAGCTGTCCTCCCGGCTGGGTCTGGTGACCGACGCGGTGGAGGTGACCGACGCCATGGACCTGTACGCCCACCTGGTCGGCGAGCTGTCCAGGGGTATGCGGGCGGACTACGTGATCGTGGACGAGGCCCAGTTCCTGGCGCCCGGTCAGATCGACCAGCTGGCCCGGATCGTTGACGACCTGGAGATGGACGTCTTCGCCTTCGGCATCACCACCGACTTCCGTACCAGGCTCTTCCCCGGCTCACGGAGGCTGATCGAGCTGGCGGACCGGATAGAGCAACTCCAGGTCGAGGCCCTGTGCTGGTGCGGCGCCCGGGCCACGCACAACGCCCGTACGGTGGACGGGGTGATGGTGGTCGAGGGCGAGCAGGTCGTGGTCGGCGATGTGAACCGGCCCGCCGAGCAGATCGGCTACGAGGTGCTGTGCCGCCGCCACCACCGCAGGCGCATGACGAGCGCGACGGCACGGGCCGCGGCGCTGTCCCCGGACGTGCTGCCGGTCAACTCCGCCTGACCGCCGCCCGTTCCCGGCGGCACGGACCGGGCCGCCGTTCCGGGCCGCCGTTCCGGGCCGGTCGGACGGCGCACCCGCCGAAGCCGGGGACGCACCCTCCCATGTCGGCCCAGGCATGCGCCGAGGCCGGCGCGGGCATGCGCCGAAGCCGGCGGAAGGCTTCCCTCCGGATCCGCTCCCAACCCCTCGTGTACATGCCATGAAGTGAGGTATGGTCCGTCCGCCTCCCCCCAAGGAACGGGCGAACGCCTGCTGGCCCGGCAGCCCACAGGCATGCCGCGAGCCACTCGGCGTAGCTCCTCTCGACAGGAGTTCACGTGGTCGCTTCATCCCGACGATCTCGCAGATTCCGGGCGATCGCCATCGCCGTCGCCGCCGTCGCGGCGGCCGGCGGCGGACTGCTCCCCGCGAGCACGGTGCCCGCCGCCGCGGGCGAGGTGTTCCGCCCGCAGCTGGTGACGGTGGACACCCCCACCCGCGCCGACAAGGACCGGCTCGTCGCCCTCGGCCTGGACCTGACGGAGCACGCCGGACACGACTACGTCGAAGTCGTCCTGCACCACGCCGCCGACGCCGAGCGGCTGCGCTCCGCCGGCCTCGACTGGCAGGTCCGGATACCCGACCTGGTCCAGCGCGCGTCCGACGTCAACGCCGCCAACCGCGCCTACGCCGCCGCCACCGAGGCCTCACCGCTACCCTCCGGACGCGACACCTACCGCGGGCTCGCCGACTACCACACCGACCTCGACCGCCTGGCCTCCCAGCACCCGGGCCTGGTCCGGAAGTTCGCCCTGCCGTACCGCAGCCTCGAGGGCAAGCAGGTGTACGGCGTCGAGATCGCGGACCGGGTGGACGCCGTGGACGACGGCCGGCCCGTCTTCCTCATGATGGGTCTGCACCACGCCCGCGAATGGCCCTCCGGCGAGCACGCCGTCGAGTTCGCCATCGACCTGGCCCGCAACCACGGCCACGACGCCCGTATCACCGCCCTGCTGAAGAAGGCACGGGTGATCGTCGTCCCCGTCGTCAACCCGGACGGCTTCGAGAAGTCCGTCAACGACGGACGGCTGGTCGACCTGCGCACCGTCGACGAGGGCGGTACCGGCTCGATCCTGGCCACACCGGGCAACGCCTACAAGCGCAAGAACTGCCGGATCGTCGACGGACACGCCCCGCTGGCGGGCGAGTGCGGCCTGGCGAGCAGCCCGGGAGGCTTCGGCGCCGGCGTCGACATCAACCGCAACTACGGTGGCTCCTGGGGTGGACCGGGTGCGGCCGCCGAGCCCGTCCACGCCACCTACCGCGGCGCCGGGCCCTTCTCCGAGCCGGAGACCCGCAACATCCGCGCACTGGTCAGCGGCCGCCAGGTGACCGGGCTGATCAGCAACCACACCTTCTCCAACCTGGTGCTGCGCCCGAACGCCGTCGCGCCCGACACCATCGGACCCGGCGGACAGCCGGTCGGCGACCCGCCGGACGAGGCCGCGCTGAAGGAACTCGGCGACCGGATGGCCGCGCAGAACGGCTACGCCTCCCAGCACAGCTGGGAGCTGTACGACACGACCGGTACCACCGAGGACTGGTCGTACCACGCGACCGGAGGCTACGGCTACACCTTCGAGATCGGACCCGACGAGTTCCATCCGCCGTTCCCCGAGGTCGTGGCCGAGTACCTCGGCACGGGCCCGTACGCCGGCAAGGGCAACCGCGAGGCGTACCTGCTGGCGCTGGAGAGCGCGGCCGACCCGCGGGCGCACTCCGTCATCACCGGCAAGGCGCCCGCCGGAGCCACCCTGCGGCTGAAGAAGACCTTCGCCACACCCACCTGGACGGGCGTCATCCAGGACACCCTCGACACCACCATGACGGTCGGCGCGGGCGGCTCCTACACCTGGCACGTCAACCCCTCCACCCGGCCCCTGGTCAAGGCCCGCCAGACGCGGGTGGTCTCCTCCGAGCCGCTGGAGCGCCGGACGTACACCGGCACCACCGCGCCCACGCAGTCCACCGACTCGGAGTTCACCGTCGACCGGGACGCCGACCTGCTCGAAGTGGCGCTCGACTGGCCGACCCCCGACGACCTCGATCTGCGCGTGCTGCGCAGGAACGCGGACGGCACCCTCACCGAGGTCGGCGCCTCGGCCGGATCCGTGGGCGAGAAGGAACGGGTCCTGCTCGAGAACCCGGCGCGGGGTGGCTACGTCCTGCGCGTCGAGAACTGGGCCTCGGCGGCGCCCTCCTGGACGCTCACCGCCTCCCTCTTCGACACGACCGCGCAGGAGACCGGCGGACTCGTCGAGAACTGGACCCTCACCTGCGAGAAGAACGGCACCGTGCTGGAGCGGGTGCCCGTCGTCGTCGACCGGGGCGGGCGCGCCAAGGCCGACCTGAAGAGCTGCGCGAAGAAGTGGAGCGGCGGCTGATGGGGCGCTTCTGGTCCACCGCAGTCGCCGCCGGGGCCGCGCTGGCCCTCGCCGTGTCGCTGTCCCCGGCCGCGGCGGCGGCCGGGGACCCCGGCACCGCCGGTGTCACCGTCGCCACGGTCGGAGGCCGGCAGGTCGTCGACGGCGCGGTGCCGCAGCCGGTCAGCGGCACCGTCGACGTGACCGGCACCGCCCGCACCGGCGCTCCCGGCGGGCCGGCACCCCTGCACGCGGACGCGGGCGACAGTTCCTTCGTCACCGCGGGGGAGACCGCCGTGCTGCTCGGCAGCGCCTACGGCGGCACCGCGCCCTACACCTGGGCCTGGACCGCCGAGCACGGCACGCTCACCGACGCGGACTCGGCGAGCGCCGGCTTCGACACGACGGGCCTCGCCCCCGGCAGCTACCCGGTGACGCTCACCGCCACCGACGCAGCGGGCGCCGTCACCACCGACACCGTGAAGGTCGCCGTCGGCGAGGAGACGAGCCGCGAACTGCTGGACGAGACCAGACCGGACCCCACTCCCGGCGCCTTCCCCACCGGCCAGACCGTGGAGTTCCCCTTCGACGTCCCCTCCGGCGCACGCTCCCTGGACGTCACGCTGTCCTGGCGTACCACCGCCCAGGACTACGACCTGCGGGTGGTGGACCCCTCCGGCGCGGTCGCGGCGAAGTCCGAGTCGTCCGGGCACCCGGAGAGGACCTCCGTCACCTCGCCCGCCCCCGGCGCCTGGAAGGTCGTCGCCGTCAAGTGGGCCACCGTCGCCGACGACCTGACCGCGCGCGTGGTCGCCCGCACCGGCACCCCCGACCCCAGACCGGACGTGACGGCCGGCGGCCCGTACACCTTCCAGCCCGGCGCGGAGCAGCGGCTCACCGGAACGGTCACCGGCGGCACCGCGCCCGTCGCCACCGCCTGGGACCTGGACGCCGACGGACACTTCGACGACGCCACGGGCACCACGCCGACCACCCGGCTGCCCGACGGACGGCACCTGGTCACCCTCAAGGCCACCGACGCGGCTGGCCTGGAGCGGCGCGAGACGACCTCCGTGCTCGTGGGCCCCGCCGACCGGCTCGGCACGGCCCCGCCGATCACCGTCATCGGCATCGCCGACACCGGGATCAACCCCTACCACCTGGAGTTCTCCGCACGCACCTACCCCGACCCCGACGTACTGGCGCTGACGAAGGACTTCACCCGCCACCCCTCGGAGTACATCCCCGGCTACCCCGCCTCCGCGCCCGCGATCCCCGTCACCCTCGGCAAGGGCCATCTGCCCGGCGAGGACGAGGATCTGTGGACCGCCGGCAACGTCCCCGCCGGCAAGCTCCACTGGATCCCCGGCACCAAGATCGTCGGGGCCTACGCGTCGACCGTCGACGGCGCCCACCCCGTCCTCGACGACAACGGCCACGGCACCGGCTCCGCCTCCGTCTCGGCGGGCAACCGCTACGGCTACTGCCCCACCTGCCTGCTCGTCGTGGTCGAGGGCCTGGACGAGACCGTCGCCACCGCCTACCCCTGGGTGGACATCACCTCCCACTCCTTCGGCTACGTCGGCGGCATCCCGGCCGGCCCGGTCGTCAGCGGCGAGGAGGCGACCAAGGCGGCCGCCGAGCGCGGCCAGACGGTGCTGTTCGCCGCCGGCAACGGCGTCGGCAACGCCTTCGACGTCCCCGTCAGCACCTGGCACTCCGACCAGACCGGCCCCGACTGGAACATCACCGTCGGCGCACTGCGCCGGGACGACCAGCGGGCGGTCGTCGGCGACGGCATGCCGGTGCACCTCTCGTCCTGGGGCATCGGCGGCCTCCCCGCCGCCTGCCACACCGGAGCCCAGTGCCAGAAGCAGTTCAGCGGCACCTCCGCCGCCACCCCGTACACGGCCGGTGTCTTCGGCACCACCCTCCAGCGGGTCCGCGAGGCCGTCGGCGACCCGCGCGCCGGACAGCGCACCGGCCAGGTCGTCGCCGAGGGTGCGGCCCTCGACGCCGGCATGTACCTGGAGGACGGCAGGCTCACCCGCGGCGAGCTGCGGGAGGCCGTACTGAAGAACGCCTTCCCGCTCGGTGAGGACGACCTGCCGTCCGCGACCTGGCCCGTGGGCGCGCCCCACACGGCGGGCAATGTGCTCTTCGAGGGCTACGGTGCCGCGACACCCGAGACCGCCCGCCGGGCGGTGGACACCCTGCTCGGCCGGTCCCTGCTGCCGGAACGCCCCGTCGAGGACGACTTCTTCGCCGCCGACCGCGCCATCCGGGACGGCATCTGGGGCGGATACGACCGCGACGGCGACGGTACCGACGACCCGGCGCCGCTGCCCACCGGGATACAGGTGGAACCGGCCGACGTCGCCACGCCCACCGCGGCGCTCGACGTGCTGCACCGGACGCTCACCGCGCGGGCAAAGGCCCGCGAACCCCACACCCCCTACTCCGGCCGGGCCTTCGACTACTACCTCCACCAGGGGGCGGACTGCTCGGCCGAACGCACCATGGACCGCACCGACCGGCCCGGCGACCCGGACGGCTGCGCCGTCGCCGACACCCTGTCCACGGCGGCCCCCTATCTGCCGGTGGCCGCCCACCCCGCCACCGACACCCTGGGCGAGCCGCTCGCCACGGGCTCCAGGGCCCGGGCCGAGCTGTACCTGAAGACCCGCGCCCCGGCCGCCCTCGCCGGTCCGACGGTGGTGCTCCTCGCCACCGACCGGGAGATCGGCCGCGGCAAGGCCACCGCCCAGCCGGTCACCGGCGCGTGGACGAAGTTCACCGTCGAGTTCGAGACCGCCAGGCCCGCCTTCACCGGGGAGCAGCTGACCGTCCAGCTGCTGTCCGACACCACCGCGCTGCTGACGGTGGGTTACGAAGGCGACCACGCCACCCGGCTGACCCTGGACCCGGCGGCTCTTCCGCCATCCGGCCTGGAGTTCGGCGCCGACATCGCCGCGCCCGGGGACGGCGCCGAGATCACCGAAGGCGAGACCGTCGTCGCCGGGGGCCGGTACGCCTTCCCCGACCCGGGCGGCGACCCGGAGGGCGTCGGCGGCCGCCCGGAGACCCACCGGGTGCAGCTGTCCGTCGACGACGAGGGCTTCTCCAGCCCGGTCTCCGCGCGCCTCGACGACACCACGGGAACCTGGCGGGCCGAAGCCGGCCGGCTGCCCGTGGGGGATCACGTGCTGTACGCGCGGGCCGTCCGCGACGGCACACCGTCCCCGGTCACGCGGACGAGCTTCCGGGTCACGCCGGACGCCCGCGTCGAGTGGCAGGTCGTCAGCCGCAACACCCCGGCCGATCCGGGCGCCTGGCGCCCGGCCGAGGGCCTCGCCACCTGGTCGTTCCCGCTGGACACGTCGGCGTACGGCAGCGGGCGCCGGACGATCGTCGTCCGCCTCCTGGAACGCGGCGTGGAGACGGCCCGGGACACGGTACGGGTGCGCTTCCGCTGACGCGGCGGCGGAACACGCCGGAGGCCCGGGTCGCCGACCCGGGCCTTCGGGCACGGCCGGACGGGACCGGCTGGTGCGGCCGCCGCACGCCGCCGTCGCCGTTCCGGCCGCCGTACGCCGCCGGTGCGGCGCGACGCGTGTACGGGGCCCGGGCGTACCGGGCCCGGGACGCGCAACGGCGGGAGCGGTCCGAGGGGGCGTGCCCGGCGTACCCGTCCGGAGCGGGCCTGCCGGGAGGGACCGGGCAGGACCGCTCGCACCTCACCGCAGCCCTGTGCTCACGGAGGGCGTCCGACGGCGGCCGGCCGGCCGTCCGCTCAGCCCTGCGGCACCGTCCGCACGACGGTGAAGACCGCCCCTTCGGGGTCCGCCACCGTCGCCATCCGGCCGCTGGTGCCCTCGCGCGGTTCGCGCACGACATGGCCGCCGAGGTCCACCACCGCGGCCGCGGTCCCGTCGGGGTCCCCGACCTCGAAGTACGTCATCCAGTGCGAGCCCCGGTCGCGCGGCAGCGCGTGGCCCACCCCGTGGATCGAGGCCACCGGGCGGTTCTCCAGGTGCAGCGTCAGATAGTCGAAGTCGGCCGAGACCACGGGTTCGAGGTCGTAGCCGAAGACGGACTGGTAGAACTTGGCGACCGCCGACGTCTCCCGTGTCATCAGCTCGTTCCAGACGGGTGTGCCATGGGTGCCGAAGAGGGCGGTGCCGGTGTGCGCGGCAGCCTGCCAGACGCCGAACACGGCGCCTTCCGGGTCGGCGGCGATGACGAGCCGGCCTGCGTCCGCCGCATCGAGCGGCCCGACGCCGATCGTGCCGCCGCACATCCTTATCTGCTCGGCGGTCTCGTCGACGTCGTCCGAGGCCATGTACGTCGTCCATGCGATCGGCAGCCGGCGGTCGGGCGGGAGCTGGCCGATGCCCGCGACCTCCTTGCCGTCGAGCAGTGCGCGGACGTACGGGCCGAGCGGCTGCGGCCCGGGGACGAAGTCCCAGCCGAACAGCTCCCGGTAGAAGTCCTGCGTCGCGTCGAGTCCGTGCACCATGAGGCTCACCCAGCAGGGTGTGCCGGGTCTGCGCCGAGTCGCCTCGGTCGTCATCGTCACTCTCTCCTCGGACCATCGTCGTCGTGGCCGTGCGGGGGGACCGCCCGCCGTCGTGCGGGAACCGCCCTCACCCCGTGCAGATGCTCGCACCACCGGGAACGCCGCGCGTCACGGCCGCGCCGCTCTCCGCCGGGGGATCCCCCACAGGGAAGGGTGCCCGCTCCGGCACCCTCCATCCCTGGTGCGGCCATTGCCGTTGCTGCCGCGGGCCCGCCGGGCCCTGCGCGAAGATGGCCGTATGAACCCCATCATCACCGCTACCGAACTCGCCGGCGAGTCGGCCGGTCCGCGGCCCCCGGTGCTGCTCGACGTCCGCTGGCAGCTCACCCTGGCCAAGGCGGCCGGCGCCGCGCCGTTCGACGGGCGGGCCGCCTACGCGGCCGGGCACATCCCGGGTGCCGTCTACGTCGACCTCGACTCCGCACTGGCGGGACCACCCGGCCGGGGCGGCCGGCATCCGCTGCCGGACGTGGAGGTCTTCGGCGCCGCGATGCGCCGTGCGGGAGTGTCGGGCGGCGCCCCCGTCGTGGTGTACGACGGCGGCCAGGGCTGGGCCGCGGCGCGGGCGTGGTGGCTGCTGCGGTGGGCGGGACATCCGGACGTCCGCTTCCTGGACGGCGGTCTCGATGCGTGGGGCGGTCCGCTGAGTACGGATGTCCCGGCGCCGGAACCGGGGGACTTCACCCCGGTGCCCGGCGGTCTGCCGCTGCTCGACGCGGACGGCGCGGCCGCCCTCGCCCGGTCCGGGCTGCTGCTGGACGCGCGCGCGGCCGAGCGCTACCGGGGCGACGTCGAGCCGGTCGACCCGGTCGGCGGGCACATTCCCGGCGCGGTCTCGGCACCGACGACGCAGAACGTCTCCGAGGGAGCCACCACGTTCCTGCCCAAGGAGAAACTGTCCGCCCGCTTCAAGCGCCTCGGCGCCGCGGACGCGCCCGAGGTCGGTGTCTACTGCGGTTCCGGCGTCTCCGGCGCGCACCAGGTCCTGGCCCTGGCGATCGCCGGCATCCCGGCGGCGCTCTATGCGGGCTCCTGGTCGGAGTGGTCCTCCGACCCCGCGCGGCCGGTCGCCACGGGCCCCGACCCGCAGTAGTCCGCAGGGGCCGGTCCGCCGCCGCGGCCCGGGGCGAGGCGGGTGGGGCCGCCGGCCGCGACCGCCGCCGCCCCGCGTCACGTGGACCAGCCGCCCCGCGTCACGTGGACCAGGGGGCGGGCGCCCGGCGGGGGACCCGGCCCGGCGGCCGTTCGCCGGACATCGCGGAGAGCGGGAGTCGCGCCGGTGCGCCGAAAGACCCGGCACGAACACGCCGGGCGGCGGTTGAGGGAACAGGACCCACCTGCGACCGCCGCTCAACAGCGGCGGCCCGGTGGGAATCTCCCGCTTTCACGAGGGAGAGCGTCAATCCTGCTTCTTCCGGCGGGTGCCGAACACGATCTCGTCCCAGCTCGGCACCGCGGCGCGGCGCCCCGGCCGGACGCCGTCGGCCTCGGCCTGGCGGTCCGTGGTGCCGGTGAGGCGGTCGCGGTGGCCACTGACCGCCCGCGGCATCAGGACGTCCGCGTACGCCGAGCCGGCGCCGGCGGAGGCCGCGGGGGCGGGGGGCTCCTCGGCCTCGGGCTCCTGGACGGGTTCGGCGGCGGGTCCGTCCGGGGCGGACCGGTCCGGCACGACGAGGTCGCCCCGGAAGCTGGGCACCGCCTCCAGCAGGCTGGTCAGCGAGTCGCGTTCGGTCTCGTCGGCGTCTGCCGCCGCCGGGAGCTGTGCGGGACGGTCCGGGGCGCGGTCGAGCGGCCGGTCCCGGGGGAGGCGGGCGATGCGCGGCACGAACGGGAAGCTCGGCTCGTGGGCGACGCCGATCGCGTCGTCGGTCTCCCCGATCAGCGCCCGGGCCTCGTCGTCGGCGGCCTGGACGAGACGGCGCGGCGGGTCGTACGTCCAGCTCGCCGAGTGCGGCTCTCCCGCCACCCGGTACACCAGCAGCACTTCCCAGGTGCCGTCGTCCCGGCGCCAGGAGTCCCACTGGACGGTGTCCTTCTCGGCGCCCCGCAGCAGCAGACGCTCCTGGACGGCCTCGCCGAGCTGCGGCCCGGTGTTCTCCCCTGGGCGCCGGACGGGTGTCTTGCGCGCACGCTCCGCCATGAACGCGCGCTCCGCGAGGACGGGCCCCTCGAACCGGCGCACCCGTTCCACGGGGATGCCGGCGAGCTGGGCGACCTCCTCCGCGGAGGCGCCTGCTCGTATACGCGCCTGGATGTCGCGGGGGCGGAGGTGGCTCTCGACCTCGATCTCGATCTGGCCGAGGCGCGCGCGGTCGTTGCGGACGGCGGCGCGCAGCCGTTCGTCAATCGGAAGCGTGTACTCCGTGCTGTCCGCAGCCTTCAGCACCAGTCGTGTGCCGTCGTTCGAGACGGCCACGACACGCAGTTCGGGCATGGGGACCTCCCGGGTGGTGCCTGCCGACGTCACGTGCGTCGCTGCTTCCGCTAGTCGAGTGTGGCCTGCCCGGGTGCAGCCTGCCACAACCTTGCCGAGTTGCCCGGCGTGTCGGGCATGGGCCCTGGACCGCCGTTATGGCACGGTTACCTGTCTGCCACGCAGGGTGACGAGTGCCGCCACCCGGTACAGCAGGCGCCCGTGCGGTGCCACGGCGCCGCCGGTTCGAGTGCCGCTTTCGGCCCCCTGTTCCCGGGGCCGTGCACCCGTGAGAGAGACCGGACCCAGGGCTCGTCACAGTACTCCATTCGGGCCATCGGGGTGGACCGGCGCGCCGCCGAACTTGTCGCGGAGACGGCAAGTTCCGTTCCCCTACCCCGGATTCGGGGGTGGCAAGCTTCACAGAATCCACTGAACCGGAACCGTTCGATTCGCCTATATGTCCCTTCCTGGTGCACGGTGGGACAGATGGGTGAGCAGAGGCCGGAGATGCATCACACAAGGGACGACGGCACGACGGAGCGGAAGGAAAGGCGACTGGACCTGAGCGTTCCGCAGGTCGCGGGCAGTGCGCTCGCGGCGGTCGCGGCGGCGGTCCTCGCCTCCCGAATCGGCGTCTACGGAACGATCCTGGGCGCCGGGGTGGTGAGTGTGGTGGCCACCTGCGGGGGCTCCCTCTTCCAGCACCTGTTCCGGCGAACCGGCGAACAGATTCGCGATGCCACCCGGTACGCCCGGCCCAACGGCATGCGGCCGCCGGGCGGTTCCCCGGAGGCGGGGCCTCCGGCGTTCGGCGAGCCGCCCGGCCACGGGGAGTTCGGCGAGCCGACCACCCATGGCACCCGGGTGCGCGGCCGGAGGCGGTCCGCGCTCGCCGCGGTCGTCGTCTTCGTCCTCGCGATGGCCGGCATCACCGGTTACGAGCTCGCCTCCGGCCGCGACCTCAGCGGTGGGCGGGGCACCACCGTGGGTACGGCCGTGCGCGGCGGGGGCGGCGGCGCCGCAGACGGCGGGTCCCCTTCGCCCTCGTCTCCGGTGCGCGACGGGGGTGCGGAGCGGCACGCGCACGGGGACGGAGGGCAGGACGGCGGTTCCGAGGAAGGCGGTGGCCGGGGCGGCCCCAGCGGCCCGGCGGGCGACCACAACTCCGGCACCGAATCCGGCTCGGACTCGGACTCGGGTTCGGGCGACGATCCGGGCCCGGGCGACGATCCGGGCGGCGGCGACGCGGACCTGCCGGCCCCCGGGCCGTCCGGGTCCACCGGTGCACAGAGCCCGGCGGCGCCGGACCCGACGTCCTCCGCGCCGGGGCCGTCCGCGCCGGACGCTCCTTCGGGGCAGCAGCCCGGGCCGGATGCCGGCGCCGGGCCGTAGTCGGCCGAGGGCGGTCCCGCGCTCCCCGGCCGGCCGGCCTCAGGCTCCCAGCACCCGTCGCAGATGGTCGTTGCCGAACAGCCGGCCGGGGTCCAGCCGGTCGCGCAGCGCCAGGAACTCGCCGAAGCGCGGGTAGACGCCGTCGAGGTACTCCGCGTCCCGCGTGTGGATCTTGCCCCAGTGCGGCCGGCCGCCGTACCCGGTCATGATCCGCTCCACCGCGGTGAAGTACGAACGGTAGGGCGTGCCCTTGTACATGTGCACGGCGATGTACGCGCTCTCCCGCCCGGACGCGGTGGACAGCGTGATGTCGTCGGCGGGCGCCGTCCGCACCTCCACCGGGAAGCTGATGCGCAGCGGCGAACGGTCGACCATCGCCTTCAGCTCGCGCAGTGCCGCGACGGCGGCCTCTCTAGGAAGCGCGTACTCCATCTCGACGAAGCGGACCCTGCGGGGACTTGTGAAGACCTTGTAAGGAATGTCCGTGTAGGTGCGGGCGGACAGTGCGCGGCTGGAGACCCGCGCGATCGCCGGTATCGCGGCCGGCACCGCACGCCCGACGGAATTGGCCACCTGGAACAGCCCGTTGGACAGCAGCTCGTCCGTGATCCACCCGCTGACCGCCCCGGGAGGGGCGGCGGGGCCGGCACTGCGGTTGTTGCGCTTGGTGTTGCAGTTGCCCGTGTGGGGGAACCAGTAGAACTCGAAGTGCTCGTTCTCCGCGTGCAGCTCGTCGAACTCCGATGTCACCCGGTCGAAGGACATCGGCTCCTCGCGGGCCGACAGCAGGAACAGCGGCTCCACGGCGAAGGTGATCGCGCTGATCACCCCCAGGGCGCCGAGCCCGACCCTGGCGGCGGCGAAGATCTCCCGCTCCTGGTCGGTGCCCTTCTCCGAGACGGTCAGCACCGAACCGTCCGCCGTGATCAGCTCAAGCCCCCTGATCTGCGCCGCGATCGAGGCCGAGTCGCGGCCGGTGCCGTGCGTCCCGGTGCTCGTGGCGCCCGCGACCGTCTGCGCCATGATGTCGCCCATGTTGGCGAGCGACAGGTCCTCCCGGGCGAGCGCCGCGTTGAGCCGCTTCAGCGGAGTACCGGCCTCGACGGTCACCGTCATCGCCGTACGGTCGATCTCCCGGATGCCGGTGAGGAGATCGGGCCGGATCAGCACGCCGTCGGTGGCGGCGATCGCGGTGAACGAGTGGCCGGTGCCGACCGTCTTCACCCGAAGGCCGTCCTCCGCGGCGCGGCGCACGGCCTCGGCCAGTTCCGCGGCGGAGGCCGGAGTGACCTCCCGCGCCGGACGGGCGGCGACCGTGCCCGCCCAGTTACGCCACGCGTTCCCCCTCGTGGTCCCGGATGTGCTCGTCATCCCGCCCCTCCCGCGTCGGCACCGGCCTGCGCAGCCGGCGGTACCCCAGGAACGCGACCGCGACCGCGAGCACTCCCGCCGTCGCGGGCACCGCGTACGCGGCACCGGCCCCGTACTCGTCCACCGCCCATCCTGAGGCCGACAAGCCGAGCGAGACGCCGACCGCGAGCCCGGTACCGGTCCAGGTCATGCCCTCGGTCAGCTTGGTGCGCGGTACGTGCGCTTCGACGAGGGCCATGGTCGTCACCATGGTGGGCGCGATGGCCAGGCCCGCGACAAAGAGCGCCACGGCCAGGACCGCCAGATTCCCGGCCAGTTGGAGGGGGATCATACTCACGGCCATCGCGCACACGCCCAGTACCCATCTGCGCGCGGGCTCACCCTTCAGGTGCAGCAGCCCGAAGACCGCTCCGGCGAGGCAGGATCCCAGCGCGTACACCGCCAGGACCAGACTGGCCGCGGCCTTGCTGCCCTGCTCCTCGGCGAAGGCGACCGTGACCACGTCGACGGAGCCGAAGACGGCACCCGTCGCGACGAACGTCAGGGCCAGTACCCGCAGTCCCGGGGAGCGCAGCGCGGAACCGCCGCTGCCGGACGTGCGCGGATGCGGCGCGGGCTCGGTCGCCCGCTGCGCGGTGAGCCAGAGGACGCCGACCACCAGGAAGGCGGTGGCCAGCAGCGGGCCCGCCTCGGGGAACCAGACCGTCGACAGCCCGATGGAGACGATCGGCCCGACGATGAAGCACACCTCGTCGACGATCGACTCGAGGGCGTACGCGGTGTGCAGTTGACGGGGCGAGCCGTGGTAGATCGCCGCCCAGCGGGCCCGGGTCATCGCGCCGACCGCCGGAATGCAGCCCGCGCAGGCGGTGAACGCGAAGAGCATCCAGTGCGGAGCCCCCTGCCGGACGCTGACCAGCAGTCCCGCCACCGCGGCGACCGAGATCAGCAGCGCCGGGCGCAGCACCCTGCGCTGGCCGTGCCGGTCGACCAGCCGGGACACCTGGGGGCCGAGCACCGCCGCCGACAGCGCCAGGGTGGCGGAGAGCCAGCCGGCGAGGGTGTAGCGCCCCGTGACGTGGGAGACCATCGCCACGATGCCGACGCCCATCATGGACAGCGGCATGCGCCCGAGGAAGCCTGCGGCGGAGAACGCCAGGGTGCCGGGGGCCGCGAATATGGCGCGGTAGGGACTGGGCAAGAGGGCGCTCCGTAAGGGATGTGAGTGGCCGGTACAGCTTACTGGTGAGGCAACCCTTACTCCAGTGCCGTTTTCCCGCTGTCCGAGGCTGGTGGGAGGATCACACCATGGCCGAACAGCACGCTCCCGCCCCCCGTGACCCCGCCCCCTACGACGCCCTGCTGCTGCTCTCCTTCGGCGGCCCCGAGGGACCGGACGACGTGGTCCCGTTCCTGGAGAACGTGACGCGTGGCCGCGGCATCCCCAAGGAACGCCTGAAGGAAGTCGGTCAGCACTACTTCCTCTTCGGCGGGGTCAGCCCGATCAACGCCCAGAACCGGGCGCTGCTGGACGCGCTGCGCAAGGACTTCGCGGGCGCCGGGCTCGACCTGCCGGTCTACTGGGGCAACCGGAACTGGGCGCCGTACCTGACCGACACCCTCCGGGAGATGGTCCTGGACGGGCGCCGCCGGGTGGCGGTGCTCGCCACCAGCGCGTACGCCTCCTACTCGGGCTGCCGCCAGTACCGGGAGAACCTCGCGGACGCGCTCTCCGCGCTGGAGGCCGAGGGGCTTCCGCTGCCGCGTGTCGACAAGCTGAGGCACTACTTCAACCACCCGGGCTTCATCGGCCCGATGGTGGAGGGCGTGCTCGCCTCGCTCGCCGACCTGCCCGAGGACGTGCGGGCCGACGCGCATCTGGCGTTCACCACCCACTCCATCCCGGACGCGGCGGCGGACGGTTCGGGCCCGGTCGCCGAGCACGGCCGGGGCGGCGCGTACGTGAAGCAGCACCTCGACGTGGCGCGGGTGATCGTGGACGCGGTCCGCGAGGAGACCGGCGTCGCCCACCCGTGGCGGCTCGTGTACCAGTCGCGCAGCGGCGCCCCGCACATCCCCTGGCTGGAGCCGGACATCTGCGACCACCTGGAGGAGCTGCACGGCGAGGGGGTGCCGGCGGCCGTGATGGTGCCGATCGGCTTCGTCTCGGACCACATGGAGGTCCTGTACGACCTGGACACCGAGGCCACCGCCAAGGCGGCGGAGCTGGGGCTGCCGGTCCGCCGGTCGGCGACCGTCGGTGCGGACCCGCGCTTCGCCGCCGCGATCCGCGACCTGCTGCTGGAGCGTGCGGCGGCCGAGCGGGGGAAGGCGGTGGAGCGGTGTGCGCTCGGCGAGCTGGGGCCGTCCCACGACCTGTGCCCGATCGGATGCTGCCCCGCCAGGTCCGAGCGCCCCGCGGCGGCCGGCGCGGACAGCCCGTACGCCTGACCGGCACGCGGGCGCCCGACCGGCGCGCGGGCGTACGCCGACGGGTCGACGGCACATGAGGGCCGCCCGGCGCGGGCCGCCCGCGCATCGACGTCCGGGTGCGGAGGCCCGCCCGCGGACGGCCCGCCCGACGACGGCCCGCCCGACGACGGAACAGGGACGCGCGCCGCGGTCGCGGCACGCGTCCCGGTACACGACACAGCCACGCACCTGGGAGCCACTCCGTGACCGACCCCCTGCCCGACTCCCTGTCCGACCCCCTGCTCGACGAGCTGCTGTCCCTGGCGCTGGAGGCCGCGCGCAGGGCGGGTGAGCTGCTGCGGGACGGCAGACCCGACGACCTCGCCGTGGCCGCGACCAAGTCCAGCCCGATCGACGTCGTGACCGAGATGGACATCGCCGCGGAGAGGCTGATCACCGGATTTCTCGCCGACGCCCGGCCCGACGACGGCTTCCTCGGCGAGGAGGGCGCGTCCGCGGCGGGCACGAGCGGCGTCCGCTGGATCGTGGACCCGCTCGACGGCACCGTGAACTACCTCTACGGCCTGCCGACGTGGGCCGTCTCCATCGCGGCCGAGCGGGACGGCGAGACCGTCGCCGGCGTCGTCGAGGTGCCGATGCGCGGCGAGACGTACCGGGCCGTGCGCGGTGGCGGCGCCTTCTGCGGCGACCGCCGGCTGCGCTGCCGGCCCGCCCCGCCGCTGGACCAGGCACTGGTCTCCACCGGTTTCAACTACGTGGAGCCGGTGCGCCGCCACCAGGCGGAAGTGGCCCGGCGGCTGATCCCGCAGCTCCGCGACATCCGGCGCGGCGGCTCCGCCGCGGTGGACCTGTGCGACGTCGCCGCCGGCCGTCTGGACGGCTACTACGAGCGCGGCCTCCACCCCTGGGACCTCGCGGCCGGGGACCTCATCGCCCGCGAGGCGGGAGCCCTGACCGGGTCACGCCCGGGCCGGCCGCCGTCCGGGGACCTGGCCGTCGCGGCGTCCCCCGGCGTCTTCACGCCCCTCCAGCGCCTGCTCGACGACCTGGGCGCCTGGCACGACTGAGCCACCAGCACACCCGCACACCCGCTGGGCCGCTGCCCGGCGCGACCGCACGGTCCCCCGTACGTGCGTGAGGGGCCCGGCGCCGCCGGACGGCACCGGGCCCCTCGCCGGCCGGTCAGACGCCGACGGCGCCGACCTTGACGCCGTGCTCCGCCGCGAGACGGTGCAGGTCCTCGAGCTCGGCCTGCTCGACCTCCGCCAGGAAGTCGTCGCCGTCCTCGCGGGCCCGCGTGAGGTCGGTCTCCGTGGTCTTGATGCGCTGCAGAAGACCTGCGGTGAATGCGTCCATGGTTGCGCCCCCTCGTCGTGGGTCGGTGGCGGGTGGTGGATCACGCGCACCCTCTGGGGACAGAGAGACGGGGTGTGGCATGCCACATACACGGCGTGATCGCGGGGTGTGCACTCGTCCTCCCCAAGGCCACCCCGGGGGAAACCTCAACTCCATCGGGTATCCCGTGAATTCCCGGTGCACTCCTGGTGCCGCCGGGGTGCGCCTTCTCCGTCTTACAGCCGGTTTACGCGCGTAAGGGGCAGGATGGAGACACCACGAACCGACATTCGACCGTCGACCCACCCGGGCCGCCGTCGACCTGCCCTGGACACGGACCGGGCAGTGACAGAGGAAGGACCAGCCTCGTGCGCGTACTCGTCGTCGAGGACGAGCAGCTGCTCGCCGATGCGGTGGCCACCGGACTGCGCCGGGAGGCCATGGCGGTCGACGTCGTGTACGACGGCGCCGCCGCACTGGAACGCATCGGGGTCAACGACTACGACGTGGTCGTCCTCGACCGCGATCTCCCCCTCGTGCACGGCGACGACGTCTGCCGCAGGATCGTCGAACTCGGCATGCCCACCCGCGTCCTGATGCTGACCGCCTCCGGCGACGTCAGCGACCGCGTGGAGGGCCTGGAGCTCGGGGCGGACGACTACCTGCCCAAACCGTTCGCGTTCACCGAGCTCACCGCGCGGGTGCGCGCGCTGGGACGGCGCACCACCGTGCCCCTGCCTCCCGTCCTGGAGCGGGCCGGGATCAAGCTCGATCCCAACCGCCGCGAGGTGTTCCGCGAGGGCCGGGAGATCCAGCTCGCCCCCAAGGAGTTCGCCGTGCTGGAGGTGCTGATGCGCAGCGAGGGCGCGGTCGTCTCGGCCGAACAGCTGCTCGAGAAGGCCTGGGACGAGAACACCGACCCGTTCACGAACGTGGTCCGGGTCACCGTCATGACCCTGCGCCGCAAGCTCGGCGAGCCCCCGGTGATCGTCACCGTGCCGGGCTCCGGCTACCGGATCTGACCGTGGCGACGGCACCCGCGCCCCCCACCGCGCCCCCCAAGCCCACCTGGGACCCGAGAGAACCCGTCGGGCCCCTGCTGCGCCCCACCATCCGGATACGGCTCACCCTGCTGTACGGCGGGATGTTCCTGATCGCGGGCATCCTGCTGCTGTCGATCATCTACCTGCTGGCGGCGCAGGCGCTGCACGACGGTATCCGGCAGTCCGTCGAGGTCGGCGCCGCACCGGGAGCGAACGTCACGATCACCAGCCCCACCTGCCCCCGTATCAACGACCTGGTCGACAACGGCCAGCGCAACGCGGCGCTGAAGCTGTGCATCGCCGAGCAGCGCCAGCGTGCCCTCGACGAGCTTCTGACCCGCTCCCTCTTCGCGCTGCTCGGCCTCAGCGTGATCGCGTTCGCGTTCGGCTACGCCATGGCCGGCCGGGTGCTGTCCCCCCTCGGCAAGATCACCCGTACCGCCCGCCGGGTGGTCGGCACCGACCTCTCGCGGCGGATCGAGCTGGACGGCCCGGACGACGAGCTGAAGGAGCTGGCCGACACGTTCGACGAGATGCTGGAGCGGCTGGAGCGGGCCTTCTCCGCGCAGCAGCGGTTCGTCGCCAACGCCTCGCACGAGCTGCGCACCCCTCTGGCGATCAACCGGACCCTGCTGGAGGTGCACCTGTCGGACCCGGGTGCCCCCGCCGAGCTACGGCAGCTGGGGAAGACCCTGCTGGCGACCAACGAGCGCAGCGAGCAGCTGGTGGAGGGCCTGCTGCTGCTCGCCCGCAGCGAGAACCAGATCGTCGAGCGCAAGCCCGTCGACCTGGCCGAGGTCGCCGGCCGTGCCGTGGACCAGACGAGGGCGGAGGCGGAGGCCGGGGGCGTGGAGATCCGCGGGGAGCGCGCGCCCGCCGTCGTCCAGGGCAGCGGAGTCCTGCTGGAGCGGATCGCCCTGAACCTGGTGCAGAACGCGGTGCGGTACAACATCGCGGACGGCGGCTGGGTGGAGGTCACCACCAAGGCCGAGCACGGCCAGGCGGTGCTGGTGGTGGCCAACACCGGCCCGGTGGTGCCCGGCTACGAGATCGACAACCTCTTCGAGCCGTTCCGGCGGCTCCGCCAGGAGCGCACCGGCAGTGACCGGGGGGTCGGACTCGGCCTGTCGATCGCACGGTCGGTCGCGAGGGCCCACGGGGGCCGTATCATCGCGGAGCCGCGCGAGGGCGGCGGTCTCGTCATGCGCGTCACCCTGCCGCTCTGACCGGGCCACCGGACCTCCGACGGAGGCGCCGTGGGCCCCGGGAGGACGTCTCTGTTCGCTTTGCGCTGAATTCCCGGGGCCTGGACGCGAAGGTCGGCTGTGTGATCGATCACATGGGCGAATTTCCGGCCATGTACTCTCCGTCGTCGAAGACCCTCTGGAACGCCGGGAACGTCCGGGTTTCCGGGGGCCGGAATGACGGGAAGTACACGGGGTGGCACCCGTGAAGTGCGACATTAGGACCGTGTACGGTCCTGATCGCCATCCAAGCTGATCACTCATGAGGGGTCGGATTGGGTGTCGATTGAGTAACAGACCTTGATGTGAGGCAAAATCTCCGCCTCAGGTCGGGCACAAGTCCGGCCTCTCACGCGTTACGTGCGCTGGAGACACCGCAAACACCCAGAGGGGGAGAGCGACATGGCTACGGATTACGACACCCCACGCAAGACCGACGACGACATCGATTCCGACAGCCTCGAAGAGCTGAAGGCGCGCCGGAACGACAAGACGACCTCCACGGTCGACGTCGACGAGTTCGAGGCCGCGGAGGGCCTGGAGCTGCCCGGAGCGGACCTCTCGAACGAGGAGCTGGCCGTCCGGGTGCTGCCCAAGCAGGCGGACGAGTTCACCTGCATGAGCTGCTTCCTGGTCCACCACCGCAGCCAGCTGGCCCGCGAGAAGAACGGCCAGCCGATCTGCCGCGACTGCGACTGAGGCCCGGCCGGCCGTGGCAGACGACGGACCGGCGGACCGGCCGGCGAAGCGGCGCTTCGGCCGGAAGGGTCGCCCGGACCCACATCCGGGCGGTACCGGCCCGCGGGACGCCGGGATGTCTTCGGACGGGCGGGGTGACGCTCTCCACCCGCCCTCTCCGGACGCGCGTGACGACGAGCGGGGCCGGCCGGCCTCGCCCGAGACCGCACCCCGGGAAGGGCCCCCGACCAGGGCCCGGCGCCTGGACGCGGTCAGGCAGGGAGTCCGCAGGAGCGGCGGGGCCGCCGTGCGCAGGAGCGGCGAGGCCGCGAAGGCCACGCTGGGCTTCGTAGCCGACCGGCTCATCGAGTACGCGCCGCGGATTCCCGTCCGGGATCTCACCACCCTGCGGGCACAGTTCCCGGGCCTCGGCCCGGAGCAGATCGCGGACAAACTGGTCGCGGGCGCGGCCAAAGGCACATCGACCGTGGGCGCCGGGATCGGTGCCGCGGCCATGCTGCCGGTACCGCCCGCACTGCCGGCCGAGCTGGCGACGGAGATCATCGGCGTCGCGGTGATCGAGCTCAAGCTGATCGCCGAGTTGCACGAGGTCTACGGCCGGCGCCCGCCCGGCAATCTCGGGGAGCGCTCGGCCGCCTACCTCGGCAGCTGGTCGGAGGAGCGCGGCATCGACGTCTCCGACCCGGCGACGATCAACGCCGCCCTGGGCGGCCGGATGAAGCGCGAACTCCGGCAGCAGATCATGAAGCGCACGGTCCGCAATCTGCCGAACCTGATGCCGTTCATGATCGGTGCCGCCGTCGGCGCCGTGATGAACCGGCGCGACACCAGGAAGCTCGCCGAGCGCATCCGCAAGGACCTGCGTGCCCGGCAGGTCCCCTGGGACGAGCTGCCGCCGCAGCCCCGGCTGGAACAGCCCGGGGAGCTGCCGCACACCATTCCCGTCGAACTCCGCCGCGAACTCGACCGCTGACCCGGCCGACCCCGCCGCGTCCGCCGACTCCGCGTTCGTTGACTCCGTCGCGTCCGCCGACTGCGTGTTCGTTGACTCCGCTGATTCCGCGCACGGGGGCGCCCGCACGCCCGCGCACACACGCCCGCGTACGCACATACGCCCGCGCACGCGCGTGCACGCACGTAGGCGGACTATTCCACCCGGGGCACCCGCGCTCGCCCGTCCAGGGCCCGCCGAGGCCCGCGTGCAGCGGCGCCCACCCGGCCCGCCGCCCAGCCGTCCGGGCGCTGCCGCCCGTGCGCGGGAGACCGCCGGGAACCGCCGTCCGCCCCGGGCCGAGCGCCCGGCCGCGTCTCAGCCGCCCCGGACGGCTTGCAGCGCGGCGACCAGGCCCCGCGGGTCCCGTGTCGACAGGTACAGGTACGGCGTCGGGTCCTGCGGGTCGGTGACCGGCACCCGCACCGCCGTCGGCACATAGCTGCGCAGCAGCATGAAGGCGCGCGGATCCGCCTTGTACGAACGCCAGGCGCGGGCCTCCCCGGCGTCCAGCACCTCGGGTTCGCCGAGCGCCGGGACGGGGATCCGCGCGTCGCCCGCGACCAGTGAGTCCGCCACCACCCGGATCCGGGCGGAGCCGTACGAACTCACGCCGGCCGCCGCCAGCGCGCCCGCCGCGATCAGTCCGCCCAGCATCGGCACCGTACCCAGCGGCAGCAGGACCAGGCCGCCCGAGACCGCCACCAGGACGGTGATCAGCCACCAGGAGCGGGGGACGGTGAGGCGCTCGTCGAAACGGGGCGTGGCGGGGGTGCCGGACTCGGTGGCGGAGGGCTGCATGGATCCAAGCTTGGCACGGCGCGACCCGCAGGTTGCCGCGCGGGTAAGGTCTGCGCCTGTGAGTACTGCACTGACCCCTCCCGCCGACGCCGCGGCGCCGGTCCGGCACCCCGACGCGCCCGCCCCCGGTGAGCTGCTCGGGGCGCACTACGACTACTGCTTCGGCTGCGGTGGCGGACAGCCCCACGGGCTGCACCTGGAGGCACGGGCCGGCGAGGGCGTCAGTCTCACCGCCGAGTTCACGGTCACCGCCGCCCACCAGGGCGCACCGGGCCTCGCCCACGGCGGCGTGCTGGCCACCGCGCTCGACGAGACGCTCGGCTCGCTCAACTGGCTGCTGCGGGTGATCGCGGTGACCGGACGGCTGGAGACCGACTTCGTCCGTCCCGTCCCCGTGGGCACCGTGCTGTTCCTGGAGGCCGAGGTGACCGCGGTCGCCGGCCGCAAGATCTACTCCCGGGCGACCGGGCGGATCGGCGGCCCGGAGGGGCCCGTCGCCGTCCGTGCCGAGGCCCTCTTCATCGAAGTCAAGGTCGACCACTTCATCGACAACGGCCGCCCGGAGGAGATCCAGGCGGCCATGGCCGACCCCGACCAGGCCAGGCGCGCACGCGCCTTCGAGGTGAACCCCTGATGCGCCAACCCGTCGACGTACTCATCCGGCGTGTGGATCCGGAGGTGCCGATTCCGCAATACGGACATCCGGGCGACGCGGGTGTCGATCTGGTGACCACCCGGGCCGCCGAGCTGGCACCCGGCGAGCGCACCGTTCTGCCGACCGGGGTGTCCATCGCGCTGCCGGACGGCTACGCGGCGTTCGTGCACCCCCGATCGGGCCTCGCGGCCCGCTGCGGACTGGCGCTCGTGAATGCCCCGGGGACGGTGGATGCCGGGTACCGTGGGGAGATCAAGGTGATCGTGGTCAATCTGGACCCGCGCGAGAGCGTGCGGTTCGAGCGGTTCGACCGGATCGCACAACTGGTCGTCCAGCAGGTCGAGAAGGTGCGCTTCCACGAGGTGGCGGAGCTTCCCGGCTCGGCGCGGGCCGAGGGGGGCTTCGGGTCCACCGGAGGTCATGCCGCCGTGGGCGGATCGGGCGGCTCACAGGGTGGGAATCGATACGCTTCGGTCGTATCCGACCGGGAAGGACAGTGACGTGTTCGGACGTCGCAAGAAGAGCAGTCCCGCTGGGGAGTCAGCGGACGTGGCGGGCGAGGCCGAGCAGGTCGTCGACGAGCTCGACACGGGCGACGCGGCGGAGCCGGACGGGCCCCGCCGGGTGAACCTCCCGCCGGCGCCGCGGCCCGACGGCCCCTGGGACGTCTCCGAGGTCTCACGGCCCGAGGAGGGGCGCGTCGACCTGGGCGGACTGCATGTGCCCGGGGTCGAGGGCATGGAGCTGCGCGTGGAGGTCGCGGGCGACGCGATCGTGGCCGCCACGATCGTGCTGCGCGACAGCGCGATCCAGCTGCAGGCCTTCGCCGCCCCCAAGAAGGAGGGCATCTGGGGCGAGGTCCGGGAGGAGATCGCCTCCGGCATCACCCAGCAGGGCGGCGTCATCGACGAGGTCGAGGGCCCCCTCGGCTGGGAACTGCGGGCCCAGGTCCCGGTCCAGCTGCCCGACGGCACCGGCGGCGTGCAGCTGGTGCGCTTCGTGGGCGTGGACGGACCGCGCTGGTTCCTGCGCGGAGTGATCTCCGGCCAGGGCGCGGTGCAGCCGCAGGCCGCCGGTCTGCTGGAGCAGATCTTCCGGGACACGGTGGTGGTCCGCGGCGAGGGGCCGATGGCACCCCGCGACCCGATCGTGCTGAAGCTTCCGAACGACGCGCAGATGGTGCCCGAGGGCGTGCAGCAGGAGGATCAGGAGACGTCCCGGTTCTCCGGCGGCATGGGACAGCTGCAGCGCGGCCCGGAGATCACCGAGGTGCGCTGAACGCGGACGTACCCCACGGCGAAGCGGCCGTGGCGCCGTGCGGTGGGCCGCACCCCGACGGGGTGCGGCCCACCGCCGTTCGCTTTCCGCCCCGGCGCCCGTCCCGCGGCCGGACCATGGGGCCTGATCCCCGGTCCGCACGGCCGCCGGGAGCGCCGGGACGGGCGCCGGGCTGACGGGGCGGGGGACGGGGCGCCACGGGGAGGGACGGCGGCGCGTCAGAATCGCGTCAATACCGCCCCCGGGGGAGCAAGCGGTCCGATGTGTCCGATGTCCCGGATGTAGCGTCGGCAGGGCGTCCACGGCGGGCGCGGCGGCCGGTGCCCGGCTGCCGGTGAAGGACAATGAGGCCATGGCGCGCGGCAAGCTACGGATCTATCTCGGGGCCGCACCGGGCGTGGGCAAGACCTACGCGATGCTCTCCGAGGCACACCGGCGCGTCGAACGGGGCACGGACTGCGTCGTCGGTCTGGTGGAGCACCACGACCGGCCGCGGACCGAGGTGATGCTGCACGGGCTGGAGCAGGTCCCACGCCGGGAACTGGTGTACCGGGACGCCGTCTTCACCGAGATGGACGTCGACGCCGTGCTGGCCCGCCGGCCCGCCGTCGCGCTCGTGGACGAACTGGCCCACACCAATGTGCCCGGCTCGCGCAACACCAAGCGCTGGCAGGACGTCGAGGAGCTCCTCGCCGCCGGTGTCGACGTGATCTCGACGGTCAACATCCAGCACCTGGAGTCGCTCGGCGACGTCGTCGAGTCGATAACCGGCGTGCGCCAGCGGGAGACCGTCCCCGACGAGGTCGTCCGCCGCGCCGACCAGATCGAGCTGGTCGACATGTCGCCGCAGGCGCTCCGCCGCCGCATGGCGCACGGCAACGTCTACAAGCCCGACAAGGTCGACGCGGCCCTGTCCAACTACTTCCGCCCCGGCAACCTCACCGCCCTGCGCGAGCTCGCCCTGCTGTGGGTCGCCGACCGGGTCGACGAGTACCTCCGGCAGTACCGGGGCGAGCACGACATCCGCACCACCTGGCAGGCCCGCGAGCGCATCGTCGTCGGCCTCACCGGCGGCCCCGAGGGGCGCACCCTGATCCGGCGCGCCGCCCGCCTCGCGGAGAAGGGCGCGGGCGGCGAGGTGCTCGCCGTCTACATCTCCCGCAGCGACGGACTGACCTCGGCGTCCCCCGAGGAGCTGGCACTCCAGCGCACCCTCGTCGAGGACCTCGGTGGCACCTTCCACCACGTCGTCGGCGACGACGTCCCCTCCGCGCTGCTGGAGTTCGCCCGCGGGGTCAACGCCACCCAGATCGTGCTCGGCTCGTCCCGCCGCAAGGCCTGGCAGTACGTCTTCGGCCCCGGGGTGGGCGCCACGGTCGCCCGTGAGTCGGGTCCCGACCTGGACGTCCACATCGTCACCCACGAGGAGGCCGCCAAGGGACGCGGGCTGCCGGTGGCCCGCGGCGCGCGGCTCGGCCGCTCGCGGAGCATCGCGGGCTGGCTGGTCGGGGTCGCCGGCCCGGTGGTGCTGACGCTGCTGCTGACCAATGTCAGCCCGAACCTCGGCCTGGCCAACGACATGCTGCTGTTCCTGTCGCTGACCGTGGCCGCGGCGCTGCTCGGCGGCCTGCTGCCGGCCCTCGCGTCCGCCGCCTTCGGCTCCATGCTGCTGAACTACTTCTTCGCGCCGCCCCTGTACCGGTTCACGATCTCCGACCCGAAGAACATCGTCGCCATCGCGGTCTTCTTCGGCGTCGCCGTAGCCGTCGCCTCGGTCGTCGACCTCGCCGCCCGGCGGACGCAGCAGGCGGCCCGGCTGCGCGCCGAGTCCGAGATCCTGTCGTTCCTCGCGGGCAGCGTGCTGCGCGGCGAGACGGCCCTCGGCGCCCTGCTGGAGCGGGTCCGCGAGACCTTCGGCATGGAGTCCGTGGCGCTGCTGGAACGCCAGAGCGACGTGGACCCCTGGACCTGCGCGGGCAGCGTCGGACCCCGGCCCGTGGGCCGTCCCGAGGACGCCGACGTGGACATGCCCGTGGGCGAGAACATGGCGCTGGCGCTGTCGGGCCGCTTCCTGCCCGCCGAGGACCGGCGCGTCCTCGGCGCCTTCGCCGCCCAGGCCGCCGTCGTCCTGGACCGGCAGCGGCTCGTGGACCGGGCCGAGGAGGGCCGGAAACTCGCCGAGGGCAACCGCATCCGCACCGCGCTGCTCGCCGCCGTCAGCCACGATCTGCGCACCCCGCTCGCCGGTATCAAGGCGGCCGTCACCTCGCTGCGCTCCGACGACGTCGAGTGGTCCGAGGAGGACCGGGCCGAACTGCTCGAGGGGATCGAGTCGGGCGCCGACCGGCTGGCCCATCTCGTCGGCAACCTGCTCGACATGTCCCGGCTCCAGACCGGCACCGTCACCCCGCTCGTCCGTGACATCGACCTGGACGAGGTCGTCCCGATGGCCCTCGTGGGCGTTCCGGAGGGCAGCGTCGAGCTGGACATCCCCGAGACCCTGCCGATGGTCGGCGTGGACAAGGGCCTGCTGGAGCGGGCCGTCGCCAACATCGTCGAGAACGCCGTCAAGTACAGCCCCGAGGCCACCCCCGTCATGGTCTCGGCGAGCGCCCACGGCGGCCGGGTCGAGGTACGCGTCGCCGACCGCGGCCGGGGTGTCCCCGACGAGGCCAAGGACCGCATCTTCGAGCCGTTCCAGCGGTACGGGGACGCTCCGCGCGGGTCGGGGGTCGGGCTCGGCCTCGCCGTGGCACGCGGCTTCGTCGAGGCGATGGGCGGCACACTGTCCGCGGAGGACACCCCCGGTGGCGGCCTGACGATGGTCCTCACCCTCCAGGCGGCCTCCGGCGCCGCCGCCCCGGGCCCCGGGGTCCCCGCGCGGGCAACCGGCTGACCGCGCACACCGCGCACACCCCGGACACCCCGCACACCAGCCCCGACGACGGACGAGAGACGGAAGGAAGGCACTGATGACCCGAGTGCTCGTGGTCGACGACGAGCCGCAGATCGTGCGCGCCCTCGTGATCAACCTCAAGGCGCGCAAGTACGAGGTCGACGCCGCCCCCGACGGCGCGGCGGCACTGCAGCTCGCCGCGGCGCGGCACCCCGACGTCGTCGTCCTCGACCTCGGGCTGCCGGACATGGACGGCGTCGAGGTGATCAAGGGGCTGCGCGGCTGGACGCGCGTGCCGATCCTGGTCCTGTCCGCGCGGCACACCTCCGACGAGAAGGTCGAGGCCCTCGACGCCGGCGCCGACGACTACGTCACCAAGCCGTTCGGCATGGACGAGCTGCTGGCCCGGCTGCGGGCCGCGGTGCGCCGTGCCGAGCCGGCCGGTGGCGACGCGGACGAGATCGTGATCGTCGAGACCGAGGGCTTCACCGTCGACCTCGCGGCGAAGAAGGTCAACCGCGACGGCAAGGACGTACGGCTCACCCCGACCGAGTGGCATCTGCTGGAGGTCCTGGTCCGCAACACCGGCCGCCTGGTCAGCCAGAAGCAGCTGCTCCAGGAGGTGTGGGGGCCCTCGTACGGCACGGAGACCAACTACCTGCGGGTCTACATGGCCCAGCTGCGCCGCAAGCTGGAGGCCGACCCCTCGCACCCCCGGCACTTCGTCACCGAGCCGGGGATGGGCTACCGGTTCGAGCGCTGAGCGGGCCCGTGACTCGCGGTCCGCGGTCCAAGGTTCATGGGTTCGTGGTCCACGGTCAGCGGTCCGTGGCGCACGGTCCGTGGTCACTGGTGCACGGTCCGTCGTCCGTGGCCCGTGGTCCGGCGGATCCGTACCGCCGCGTGCGGGCTCGGGACGGCCCCATACCGCCCCAGTACCACCCCGTACCGTTCCATCTCCTGACGGTGCCCGTACACCGCCCCGGTACGCTTTCACCATGAGTGCTGTACCCAGCTCCGGGAACGACGGGAAGCCGGCAGGCCGCTTCCGTCGGATGCTCGACCGCCTGTCCAGCTCCCAGCAGGAACTCGAGTCCGCGGAGCTCAAGGAGGACGCACAGGCGTCCGGTTGCACACCCATCTGCGACTGCGGCGACCGGCAGATAGTGAAGGTGACTGGTACCTTGCGCACGGTCACCCTGCGTCCGCGGGCCGGAGTCCCCGCCCTGGAGGCGGAGCTCTTCGACGGTTCCGCGGCCCTGGACGTGGTGTGGCTGGGCCGGCGCTCCATCGTGGGCATAGAACCGGGCCGCAAGATGATCGCCTCCGGCAGGATCTCGATGAGCCAGGGCCGGCGGGTGCTGTTCAATCCCAAATACGAGCTCCGACCGCTCGGACAGGAGTAGCCGGTGACGTCCCTCGACAAGCCGACCACGCAGGAACAGGGCGACGACGGCCACGGCCGCCACGCCAAGGCCGTGACCGAGGCGGCCCTGTTCGAGGCCTTCGGCGGTATCCGGGGCACGGTCGAGACGATCCTGCCCGGACTGCTCTTCGTCACGATCTACACGGTCAACAAGGACCTGCACGTCTCGGCCATCGCGGCCCTCGGGCTGTCGCTGGTCCTGGTCGCCGTCCGGCTGGTCCGCCGGGACACCGTGAAGCACGCCTTCAGCGGCGTCTTCGGTGTCGCCTTCGGTGTCGTCTTCGCGATGATGACCGGCAACGCGAAGGACTTCTACCTGCCGGGCATGCTGTACACGCTGGGCCTCGCCCTGGCGTACATCATCACGACCCTGGCGGGCGTCCCCCTGATCGGCCTCATCCTCGGGCCGGTCTTCAAGGAGAACCTCTCCTGGCGCACCCGCAACCCCGGCCGCAAGAAGGCCTATGCCAAGGCCAGCTGGGCCTGGGGCCTGATCCTGCTCGCCAAGTGCGCGATCCTCTTCCCGCTCTACTGGTGGGCCGACACCACGCAGCTCGGCTGGGTCCTGGTCGCGCTCAAGCTCCCGCCGTTCCTGCTGGCGGTCTACCTGACCTGGGTCTTCCTGGCCAAGGCTCCGCCGCCCATCGACGTCTTCGCCGAGATGGAGGAGCAGGAGCGCGCCGAGGAGGCCCGCAAGGCGGCCGCGGCCCGCGAGGGCGAGGCGTAGCCGCCCGGAGGCCCGACCTCCGGGCCTCCGCGGCCTGCGGGCCCGCCCCGCCGCGCGCCGCCCCGCGCGCCGTCAGCCCGTGGCCGCCGGGCCCTCGCGGCGGACCGAGAGCAGGTCCTCCAACTGCTCCTCGCGCGCCTGGGCGGCCACGAAGAGGAGCTCGTCGCCGGGCTCCAGCGTCTCCTCGTTGTGCGGGGTGAGCACCCGGGGGCCCCGGATGATCGTCACCAGTGAGGTGTCCTCGGGCCACGCCACGTCGCCCACCTGCGTACCGGCCAGCGCCGACTCCGGCGGCAGGGTCAGCTCGACGAGGTTGGCGTCGCCGTGGCTGAAGCGCAGCAGCCGCACCAGGTCGCCGACGCTGACGGCCTCCTCGACCAGCGCCGACATCAGCCGCGGCGTGGACACCGCGACGTCGACGCCCCACGACTCGTTGAACAGCCACTCGTTCTTGGGGTTGTTCACCCGGGCCACCACACGCGGCACGCCGTACTCGGTCTTCGCGAGCAGCGAGACCACCAGGTTCACCTTGTCGTCACCCGTCGCCGCGATCACCACGTTGCAGCGCTGCAGCGCCGCCTCGTCCAGCGACGTGATCTCACAGGCGTCGGCCAGCAGCCACTCCGCCTGCGGCACCCGCTCCACCGAGATGGCGGTGGGCGCCTTGTCGATCAGGAGCACCTCGTGCCCGTTCTCCAGCAGCTCTCCCGCGATGGAACGACCCACCGCGCCGGCGCCGGCGATCGCGACCCGCATCAGTGACCGCTCCCCTCGGGACCCTGGGCGAACGCCGCCTCGATCTTCTCGATCTCGTCCGTGCGCATCATCACGTGCACCAGATCGCCTTCCTGCAGCACGGTCTGTGAGGTCGGCAGGACCGCCTCGCCCAGGCGGGTGAGGAACGCGACCCGCACCCCGGTCTCCTCCTGGAGCCGGCTCACCTTGTGGCCGATCCAGGCCGGGGAGGTGTGCACCTCGGCGAGCTGGACCGCGCCGCTCGGATCCCGCCACAGCTCCTCGGCCCCGGAGGGCAGCAGCCGGCGGAGCATCTGGTCCGCGGTCCAGCGGACCGTCGCCACCGTGGGGATCCCCAGCCGCTGGTAGACCTCGGCGCGCCGCGGGTCGTAGATGCGGGCGGCGACGTTCTCGATGCCGAACATCTCGCGCGCGACCCGGGCGGCGATGATGTTGGAGTTGTCCCCGCTGCTGACCGCCGCGAACGCGCCGGCCTCCTCGATGCCCGCCTCGCGGAGCGTGTCCTGGTCGAAGCCGACGCCGGTGACCCGGCGCCCCCCGAACCCGGAGCCCAGGCGACGGAACGCGGTGGGGTCCTGGTCGACGACGGCGACCGTGTGCCCCTGTCGCTCCAGGGTCTGCGCGAGCGCTGCTCCCACGCGCCCGCAGCCCATGATCACGATGTGCACCTATCTACCCCGCAGTCCTGGTCATCACGATGACCTGCGCAAACACCCTGCTCACTCTTCTCTCCCGGCTCCGCCGGGCCACGATGGGGCGCAGCGTGCGGTTGCCGCCCCAGACGAGCTTATGCCGGGGCACCCGCGTTGCCCTCATCCGCGGTGCCGATACCGCCGGTAGGGCAGACGGCGTCGCTCTCGGTGGCGGACCCGTTGCCTCAGCGTGGCCGCAGGTGGGCGATCGTGTGGCGGAGGGCTCCGCGAGTGGGCGGGGCTGCGAGGAACCCCTTACGATCCTCTCCGTGTCCAAACTGACCGACCTGCCCAAACGGATCCTGATCGGCCGGGCGCTGCGAAGCGACAGGCTGGGCGAGACGCTCCTGCCGAAGCGCATCGCCCTCCCCGTCTTCGCCTCCGACCCGCTGTCCTCCGTGGCGTACGCGCCGGGCGAAGTGCTGCTCGTCCTGTCGATCGCGGGTGTGTCGGCCTACCAGTACAGCCCCTGGATCGCGGCCGCCGTCGTGGTCCTGATGTTCACCGTCGTCGCCTCCTACCGGCAGAACGTCCACGCGTACCCGAGCGGCGGCGGCGACTACGAGGTGGCGAACACCAACCTCGGCCCGCGGGCGGGCCTCACCGTCGCTAGCGCGCTCCTCGTCGACTACGTCCTCACCGTGGCCGTGTCGATCTCCTCCGGCGTGGAGAACCTCGGCTCGGCGGTCCACTTCGTGATCGAGCACAAGGTGCTCAGCGCCGTCGCCATCATCCTGCTGCTGACGCTGATGAACCTGCGCGGGGTGAGGGAGTCCGGGAAGCTCTTCGCGATTCCCACGTACATCTTCGTCTTCGGCGTCTTCACCATGATCGCCTGGGGCGCCTTCAAGGGCCTCGTCCTCGACGAGACCATGCGCGCCCCGACCGCGGAGTTCGACATCGAACCGGAGCAGCAGGGCCTGGCCGGCCTCGCCATGGTCTTCCTGCTGCTGCGCGCCTTCTCGTCCGGCTGCGCCGCGCTCACCGGCGTCGAGGCCATCAGCAACGGAGTGCCCGCCTTCCGCAAGCCCAAGAGCCGGAACGCCGCCACGACGCTGCTGCTCATGGGCCTGCTCGCGGTCACCATGTTCTGCGGCATCATCGGCCTGGCCATGGCCAGCAACGTCCGGATGGCCGAGAACCCGGCCCACGACCTGATCCTCGACGGCCGGCCGGTCGGCCCCGACTACGTCCAGGACCCGGTCATCTCACAGGTGGCGGCGGCCGTCTTCGGCGAGCAGACGTTCTTCTTCGTGCTCCTCGCCGCGGCCACCGCGCTCGTCCTGTTCCTGGCGGCCAACACCGCGTACAACGGCTTCCCGCTGCTCGGCTCGATCCTCGCCCAGGACCGCTACCTGCCGCGCCAGCTGCACACCCGCGGGGACCGGCTCGCCTTCTCCAACGGCATCGTGCTGCTCGCCGGCGCGGCCATGCTGCTGGTCTGGGTGTACGACGCCGACTCCACCAAGCTGATCCAGCTCTACATCGTCGGTGTCTTCGTCTCCTTCACCCTCAGCCAGACCGGCATGGTCCGGCACTGGAACCGGCATCTGAAGACGGAGCGGGACCGGGCCGCCCGCCGCCGCATGATCCGCTCGCGGGCGATCAACGCCTTCGGCGCGTTCTTCACGGGCCTCGTCCTGGTCGTCGTCCTCGTCACCAAGTTCACGCACGGCGCCTGGGTGGCCCTGCTGGGCATGGTGATCTTCTACGTGACGATGTCGGCGATCCGGCGCCACTACGACCGGGTGTCGGAGGAGATCGCCGCCCCCGACGAGCCCAGCGACGACAGCGTGCGCCCCTCCCGCGTCCACTCCATCGTGCTGGTCTCCAAGGTGCACCGGCCCACCCTGCGGGCCCTCGCCTACGCCAAGCTGATGCGCTCCGACAAGCTGGAGGCGCTCAGCATCGACGTCGACCCGGTGGAGACCACGGCCCTCAAGGAGGAGTGGGACCGGCGCGGCATCAACATCCCGCTGAAGATCCTCCACTCCCCGTACCGGGAGATCACCCGGCCCATCGTCGAGTACGTGAAGAGCCTGCGGCGGGAGAGCCCCCGCGACGCCGTCAGCGTGATCATCCCCGAGTACGTGGTCGGCCACTGGTGGGAGCATGTGCTGCACAACCAGAGCGCCCTGCGCCTCAAGGGCCGGCTGCTGTTCACCCCGGGCGTCATGGTCACCTCGGTCCCCTACCAGCTCCAGTCCTCCGAGCTGGCGAAGAAGCGGGCGAAGAAGCGCCAGGAGTGGAACGCGCCCGGATCGGTGCGGCGCGGGCCGGTGAACGAGCAGGCCAAGGAGCCCAGCGGCAGGACCTGAGGGCCGTATCGCGGGAGCGGGCAACCCCGACGGCACCGGCAGGGGCACCCTCCCGGCCGCGTAGACTGGGGGGCTGCCGTGCGCGGACCGACGGCGGCCCCCTCTCGTACCCCCGGATCTCGTACCCCCCTGGAGTCACCCCGCCATGCCGAACGCTTCCGATGCCTCGCTCGTCGGGGAGGAGTACGAGGTCGAGGTCGGCCCCGTCGCGCACGGCGGTCACTGCATCGCCCGCACCGACGCCGGCCGGGTCCTCTTCGTCCGGCACGCGCTCCCCGGCGAGAAGGTCGTCGCCCGGATCACCGAGGGCGAGGAGGGCTCCCGCTATCTGCGCGCCGACGCGGTGCGCGTCCTGGAGGCGTCCAAGGACCGCGTCGAGGCCCCGTGCCCGTACGCGGGGCCCGGACGGTGCGGCGGCTGCGACTGGCAGCACGCCAAGCCCGGCGCCCAGCGGCGCCTCAAGGGCGAGGTCGTCGCGGAGCAGCTCAAGCGGCTCGCGGGCCTGACCCCGGAGGAGGCCGGCTGGGACGGCACCGTCATGCCGGCGGAGGGCGACAAACTGCCCGCCGGGCAGGTACCGGCCTGGCGCACCCGCGTCCAGTACGCCGTCGACGACCAGGGCCGCGCCGGGCTGCGCAGGCACCGCTCCCACGAGGTGGAGCCGATCGAGCACTGCATGATCGCGGCGCCCGGGGTCGGCGAACTCGGCGTCGAGAAGCGGAACTGGGAGGGCATGGCCTCGATCGAGGCCATCGCCGCGACGGGTTCCCAGGACCGGCAGGTGGTCCTCACCCCGAGGCCCGGCGCGCGGCTGCCGATCGTGAAACTCGACAGGCCGGTGTCGGTCCTGCGCGTCCACGAAGGCGACGGCAGCGTCCACCGCGTCCACGGCCGCCCCTTCGTCCGCGAACGCGCCGACGACCGCACCTACCGCGTCGGCATGGGCGGCTTCTGGCAGGTCCACCCGAAGGCGGCCCAGACGCTCGTCGAGGCCGTGATGCAGGGACTCATGCCCCGCAAGGGCGACACCGCGCTCGATCTCTACTGCGGCGTGGGCCTGTTCGCGGGCGCCATCGCCCAACGGGTGGGGGAGAAGGGCGCGGTGCTCGGCATCGAGTCCGGCAAGCGCGCGGCGGAGGACGCCCGCCACAACCTCCAGGACCTGCCGCGGGTCCGCATCGAACACGGCAAGGTCGAGTCCGTGCTGCCCCGCACCGGCATCACCGAAACCGACCTCGTCGTCCTCGACCCGCCCCGCGCCGGCGCCGGCAAGTCCACGGTCGCGCACGTCTCCGGCCTCGGCGCGCGCCGCATCGCCTACGTCGCCTGCGACCCGGCGGCCCTGGCGCGGGACCTGGCGTACTTCCGCGAGCACGGGTACCGGGTGCGGACGCTGCGGGTGTTCGACCTGTTTCCGATGACCTCGCACGTGGAGTGCGTGGCGATTCTCGAACCTGCGGGCAAGGGGTCCTGACCTGCGCTTTTGTTGTCCGGGTGGGTTGCTCGACCTGTTTTCCTCCGTGCAGCGGTTCGAGCGGACGGATCGATCTTTGTAGCTCGATGACCTGCGGATTCGTGAGCGAGGTGCCTGCATCGGCGACGTCATCAGAGGGTCGTTCGGAGATTCTTGACGCTTGGATGACGGTCGAAGCGGAAGTCTCTGCTGAACCGCCGCAGGCGGTTCGAGTGACCCCCGGCCCCACGTTCCTTGGGGGCCGGGAACGCGGCTCGACCGTGCCCCCTTGATACCGGTCAGGCATCATCCGTGGGCCCCTTGATACCGGTCAGGTATCATCTCTGTATGGCGATGACACTCCGACTCCCCGACGACCTCGACGCGAAGCTCACCGAGCGGGCTCGTCGGGAGGGCCGCAGCAAACAGGAACTTGCCATCGAGGCCATCCGCGACGCCCAGAACCGGGCCGAGCTGAAGGTCGATGACGTCTTGGCCGAGCTGATGAACAGCGATGCGGAGATTCTGGACTACCTGAAGTGACGGACGTGCGCTACATCCAGATCGACGAGATCCTGGCCATTGCTCGCACGGTCAACGGTACCGAGCACAGTGTGCGTGACATGGGACTTTTGGTGTCGGCGATCGAGCGACCCCGGACGAACGTGTTCGGAGCCGAGCTATATCCCACGCTGCACGAGAAGGCGGCGGCACTGCTGCATTCCGTTGCCCGCAATCATGCGCTGATCGACGGTAACAAGCGCACCGCCTGGCTCGCCATGCGTGTATTCCTGCGGTTCAACGGCGTCAGCGTCAGTACCGTGCCGCCGCCCGTCTCCGTTGCCGGACCATTCGTCGAGGAAGTCGCGCAGGACAACGTCGATGTACCGGTCATTGCCAAGCGTCTGTCGGCCTGGTTTCCCATTTCCTGACGGTTGACGTCGTGTCCCGTAATTGATCTTCAGGTATGCCGAGACGTGCCAGGTAGCGGACGCGATGGTGCGTCTACGCGGCTTGGACGAGGTTGTGCAGGCGGGCGACACCGAGCATGGCGTGATGGACGCCGGCACCTTTGAGCCTGCAGTCGCACAGGATCTTCCACGTCTTCATCCGCGCGAAGACGTGCTCCACACGGCCTCGGACGCGCTTGCGGGAGCTGTTGTTCTCCTTCTTCCAGTCACAGGTCACCGTCGACGGGGCGTCGACGCGGGATCACGAGGCCGGTGCCCGGGTAGCCCCATCGGTGATGGTCGTTTGCAGTCGTTGCGGTTGCCCGGTACCGGTCGCCCGATCGCGACGATCCGACGGGTGTCAGCGTCGATGACGACCTGGTGATGGGTGGAGTACCTGTAGTTCCTCGACTGCTCGGCGACACTGTGGTCGCGGGTAGGGGACAGAGTGCCGTCCACAATGATCAGCGTGTCCTTGTGGAATCGCTACGTCCGTGACGTCTACTGACACCGCCCAAGACCGTGAGCAGGGCTCAGGGCACCAAGAGCGCCCGTTCATGCCGGGCTGACCGGGAGCCGGCAACCGGCCAGACCGCGCCGGCGTACGGTCAGCCCCTCTGCGATTGCGCGGAGCGCCACCGCTGCGGGAGCCTCGGGATTGCTCAGCACCAGCGGCGTACCGGCGTCGCCCGCCTCGCCGAGGAGCGGGTCCATCGGCACCTGACCCAGCAGGGGGACTTCCGTGCCCAGCGCGAGGGACAGCGAGTGGGCGACCGTTTGGCCGCCGCCTGAGCCGAAGAGCCGCGTCGTCGAACCGTCCGGCAGCCGCAGCCAGGACATGTTCTCCACCACCCCGGTCACCCGCTGACCGGTCTGCAGGCTGACGGCCCCGGCCCGCTCGGCGACCTCGGCCGCGGCCGCCTGAGGTGTGGTCACCACGAGGATCTCGGATTCGGGGAGCAACTGGGCGAGGGAGATGGGGATGTCGCCGGTGCCGGGTGGCAGGTCGAGCAGGAGCACGTCGAGATCTCCCCAGTACCCCTCGCCGAGGAACTGCTGCAGCGCACGGTGCAGCAGTGGGCCGCGCCACATCACCGGCGCGTTGCCCGAGGTGAACATCCCGACGGAGATCACCTTCACCCCGTTCGCCCGGGGCGGCATGATCATCTTCTCGACGCGGGTGGGTCCGGCCGTCACTCCCAGCATGCGCGGAACCGAGTGGCCGTAGATGTCGGCGTCCAGCACGCCGACCGACAGCCCGCGGGAGGCCATGGCGGCGGCCAGGTTGACCGTGACACTCGATTTCCCGACCCCGCCCTTGCCGGAAGCGACGCAGTACACCCGGGTCAGTGAGCCGGGCCTGGCGAAGGGGATCACCGGCTCGTCCGTGTCACCGCGCAGGCTTCTGCGCAGTTTGGTGCGTTGCTCGTCGCTCATCACGTCCAGTTCGATGCGCACCTCGCGCACGCCGGGCAGCGCGGACACGGCGGCGGTGGCGTCCGCGGTGATCTTCTCGCGCAGTGGGCAGCCGGAGACGGTCAGGTAGATGCCGACCAGCACCGTGCCGTCGGCGTCCACCGTGATCTCCTTGACCATCCCGAGGTCGGTGATGGGCCGCTGGATCTCCGGGTCGAGGACCTCGGACAGCGCCTTGCGGACCGTCTCCGTGGCCGGGGCGGCGTGCTCGTGTATCTGTGCGGTTGTCACAGGCGGGGCTCCGAATCCGTGGGGCGCTGGGGGCGCTGAGGAGTGAAGGCGGGGTGGGGCGACGTCAGCCGGCGACCGCCCAGGTGTCCTTGCCCGCGAGCAGGGACTGGAGGTCGGCGGGTGTGGTGCTCCTGGCCTGCTCGACCTGGGCGCGGACCTGGTCGTCGTAGATCGGGCGGCTGACGGAGCGGAAGACGCCGGTGACGGTGTGGGAGAGATTTTGGGAGCACAGCCGCGACAGGGCGAAGGCGTAGGTGGGATCCTCCAGGGTGGCGTCGTGCACCACCAGCGTCTCCTCCCCTACTCCCGAGACCTTCGCCGTCTCCAGCCCTCCGGAACCCGTACGGACCACGCCGTATTCTTTGTTGGCACCGAAGCGCAGCCGTTGGCCATGGCGCAGCGGGATGAGACGCCGCTCCTTTTGGCCGGGTTGCCTCAGGACCTCGAAGGCACCGTCGTTGAAGATCGGGCAGTTCTGGTAGATCTCCACGAGCGCGGTGCCCCGGTGTTCTGCGGCCGCCGTGAGCACGTCGGTCAGCCCCGCGCGGTCCGAGTCGAGGACGCGGGCCACGAAGGTGGCCCCGGCGCCCAGGGCCAGTGAGATGGGATCGAAGGGGGCGTCGACCGAGCCCATGGGGGTGGATTTGGTGACCTTGCCGGTCTCCGAGGTCGGCGAGTACTGGCCCTTGGTGAGTCCGTAGATGCGGTTGTTGAACAGCAGGATCTTCAGGTTCACGTTGCGTCGCAGGGTGTGGATCAGGTGATTGCCGCCGATCGACAGGGCGTCCCCGTCCCCGGTGACCACCCAGACCGACAGATCGGGACGGGTGACTGCCAGGCCGGTGGCGATGGCCGGGGCGCGGCCGTGGATGGAGTGCATCCCGTAGGTGTTCATGTAGTACGGGAAGCGGGAGGAGCAGCCGATGCCGGAGACGAACACGGTGTTCTCCCGCTTCAGCCCGAGCCGGGGCATGAAGCCCTGGACAGCGGCCAGGACGGCGTAGTCACCGCAGCCGGGGCACCAGCGCACCTCCTGGTCGGACTTGAAGTCCTTCGGCGACAGCTTCGTCTCGGACGCGGGCACCAGTGCCTGCCCGCCGAGGCCCGGCAGGCCGAGGTCGATGGTGGTCATGTTCGGATTCCTTCGATCACATTGGTGAACACGCCCTGAAGTTCTTCCGCGCCGAACGGCAGACCGGCGACCTTCGTGTAGGAGACGACGTCGACCAGGTACTTGGCGCGCAGCAGCAGCGCGAGCTGGCCGAGGTTCAGCTCAGGGACGATGACGCGCCGGTAGCGGGAGAGCACCTCGCCGAGGTTGGCGGGCAGGGGGTTGAGGTGGCGCAGATGCAGATGGGCGACGGGGTACCCGGCTCGGCGGACACGGCGCGCGGCGGCGCCGATCGGCCCGTACGACGAGCCCCAGCCGACCACCAGGACCTCGGCCCTGCCGGACGGGTCGTCCGGCACGGCGTCGGGCACAGTGATCCCGTCGATCTTGGCCTGCCGCAGCCGCACCATGCGGTCGTGGTTGTCGGCGTCGTAGGAGATGTCGCCCGTGCCGTCGGCCTTCTCCAGGCCGCCGATGCGGTGTTCGAGTCCGGGGGTGCCGGGCACCGCCCAGGGCCGGGCGAGGGTGTGCGGGTCGCGCAGGTAGCCCCAGAAGCCCCCGGATCCGTCGGGAGCGTTGGGCTCGGTGGTGAACTCGACGCTCAGGTCCGGCAGTTGCGAGGCGTCCGGGACGAGCCAGGGCTCGGAGCCGTTGGCGATATGGCCGTCGGACAGCAGCAGTACCGGTGTCCGGTACGTGAGAGCGAATCGGGCCGCGTCGAGCAGCGTGTCGAAGCAGTCCGCCGGGGTGGCCGGCGCGAGGACCGGTACCGGGGATTCGCCGTTGCGCCCGAACATGGCCTGCAGCAGGTCCGCCTGCTCCGTCTTGGTGGGAAGGCCGGTGGACGGTCCGCCGCGCTGTACGTCGATCACCAGCAGCGGCAGCTCGGTCATCACGGCCAGGCCGATCGTCTCGCTCTTGAGGGCGAGACCGGGACCGGACGTGGTGGTCACGCCCAGGGCCCCGCCGTACGAGGCTCCCAGCGCGGCGCCGACGGCGGCGATCTCGTCCTCCGCCTGCACTGTGGTCACGCCGAAGTTCTTGTGCCGGGACAGCTCGTGCAAGATGTCGCTGGCAGGGGTGATCGGGTAACTGCCGAGGAACACCGGCAGCCCGGACCGAACCCCGGCCGCGACGATTCCGTATGCCAGGGCGGTGTTGCCCGTGATCTGCCGGTACGTGCCCGGAGTCAGGGACGTCGCGGGAGCGACCTCGAACGTCACGGCGAACGACTCGGTGGTCTCGCCGTAGTTCCAGCCGGCCCGGAAGGCAAGGATGTTCGCCTCGGCGATCTCGGGCCTCCGCGCGAACTTCTGCCGCAGGAACCGCTCGGTCCCGGCGGTCGGACGGTGGTACATCCAGGACAGCAGGCCCAGGGCGAACATGTTCTTCGCCCGCTCCGCGTCCTTCTTGCTCAGACCGGTGTCCGCCAGCGCGCCCCGGGTCAGCGTGGTCATGGCCACGGGGTGGATCTGGAAGGAGGTCAGTGTGGCGTCCTCCAGTGGGTCGGCGAGGTAGCCGGCCCTGGTCAGATTGCGCGGAGTGAACTCGTCGGTGTTCACGATCACCGTGCCGCCCGGCGGCAGGTCGGCGAGATTGGCCTTCAGAGCGGCCGGGTTCATGGCCACCAGCACATCGGGCCGGTCTCCGGCGGTGAGGATGTCATAGTCGGCGAAGTGCACCTGGAAGGACGAGACTCCGGCGATGCTGCCCTGGGGGGCGCGGATCTCGGCGGGGAAGCTGGGCAGTGTGGCCAGGTCGTTTCCGAAGGCCGCGGCCGCCGAGGTGAACCGGTCGCCGGTGAGCTGCATACCGTCCCCGGAATCACCGGCGAACCGGATGACCACCCGCTCGAGCCGTTCGGTCTGTTCGGTGCGCGCGATTCCTGCGAGGTCGGCGTCCGTCCCTGCGAGGCCGGCGTCCGTGCCGCTCATGGCGCCACGTAACTCTGGACGAAGGGCGTGTCGACACCGATCGGACCGACGTCCGCGGCACCGCCGGGCGAGCCCAGAGGCTCGGTGCGCCCCGGCAGCGGTTCGGAGAAGAAGCGCGCGTTCTCGGTGACGAACGGCGCGTCCTCGGGGGCGAGTTCCTCGACCGTGGCGATGGCCTCGACCGGGCAGACCGGTTCACAGGCGCTGCAGTCGATGCACTCGTCGGGGTTGATGTAGGCCATGCGCTCCCCCACGTAGATGCAGTCCACCGGGCATTCGTCGACACAGGCGCGGTCCATGACGTCGACGCACGCGGCACCGATGACGAAAGTCATGACGAGGTGACTCCTTTGGTGTGGGGTCGAACGATCTGCAGTGGTTCGGGCGACAGGGACTTCAGGCGCCTTCAGGGGACAGCTCGGCGGGCGGTGCGTCGCCGAGTGACGCGAGGATCTCGTAGCGGCGGCGGGCGAATTCGGGTTCGAACTGGGCTCCCGGACGCCGCGGTCCGGGGATGTCGACGATCCCGCGTACGACGGCGGGGCGGGGGCTGAGCAGGACGACCCGGTCGCCCAGCAGCAGGGCCTCGTCGACGTCATGGGTGACGAAGAGGATCGTGGTCCCGTACTGCCGCCAGACCGAGATCAGCAGCTGCTGCATCTCCGAGCGGGTCTGGGCGTCCAGGGCGCCGAACGGCTCGTCCATCAGCATCACCCGAGGGCGCGTGGCCAGTGTCCGGGCGAGCTGCACGCGTTGCCGCATGCCGCCCGACAACTGGCCCGGCAGGTGGTCGAAGAAGCCCTCCAGGCCGACCTGGGCCAGGAGCTCCTCGGCTTCCTGAAGCCGTTGCCGCCGGGGCACGCCGCGCAGTTTGAGGGCGTACTCGACATTGCGCGCGGCCGAACGCCAGGGCAGCAGAGCGTCCTCCTGGAAGACCATCGCACAGGCCGTGTCGGCCCCGCCCGCCGGTTTCCCGTCGACCTCCGCGCGCCCGGCGGTGGGTGTGAGCAGCCCCGCCAGGGCCCGCAGAATGGTCGACTTCCCGCATCCGGACGGCCCGAGCAGGACGACGATCTCTCCCGGCCGCACATCGAGGTCGACCTCGGCGGTCGGCATGTCGCCGAAAGCGAGCTTCAGCCCTTCCAGCCGGACGTGCGCTCCGGCGCTCATCGGGCGTTCCTCGGCAGCCACCGGTTGACGCGGGACCCGAGCCGCTCCACCAGCCAGGCCGTGCCCCAGCCCAGGATGCCGATGGACAGCATTCCGACGATCACACCGGAGTAGTCGAGCAGGCCGTAGGACTGCCAGGTGTAGTACCCGATGCCGAACTGACCGGAGATCATTTCGGCGCTGATCACGCAGATCCAGGCCACCCCCACGGAGACGGACAGCCCCGAGAAGATACCGGGCATCGCTCCGGGAAGCACCACGTGCGCCAGTACGGACAGCCGGCGGGCGCCCATCGTCCGGGCGGCCTCCTCCCAGACCTTGGGCAGGGTCTTCATCGCGTGGATGGTGCTCACCACCACCGGGAAGAACGCGGCGAAGAAGGTGATGAAGACGATGCCCTGCTCCCCGGTCGGGAACACGAGGATCGCCAGCGGTACCAGGGCGATCGCCGGGATCGGGCGGGCCACTTCGATCAGCGGCCGGACCAGCGCCTGGACGACCCGCGAACGCCCGACCGCCATGCCGATGGCCACTCCGCTCACCGCGGCGAGCCCGAAGCCGAGCAGGATCCGGCGCAGACTCGCCAGCAGGTCGTGGTAGTAACTGCCGGACACCAGTTGCCCCTTGAAGGTGTCGTACACGTCGGCCGGGCCGGGCACCTTGTCGAAGCGCAGCCACAGGACGACATCGTTGGCTGTGAGCAGGTACCAGAGCAGCAGCGCGGCGGCCAGCGGCAGTGCTGCCTGCGCTCGGGCGGCCAGCCGGCGCGGCGACGCTCCGAGCGCCGTGAGCGGGCGAAAGCCGACGCGCAGACCGGTGCGTGGTCGCGGGGTTGCGACGGGGGGATCAGCGGTGGGTTTCAGGGACTGCTGGGAGACCGGAGTCGTTGTCATGCGTCCTCTTTCCTGCGATTCCTGCGATTCCTGCGATTCCTGCGATACCTGCTCAGCTCTGCGATAGGTGCGGGTCCATCGATCGGCCACGGCTCACGAAGCAGCCTTAAGCGCCGCCTCGTAGCCGAGCTTTCGTGCGTCGGAGTGGTCCGCCAGGTAGGAATCCGCGTCCGCGGCCACCGCGAACGGCAGCAGCCGGGAGTTCGCGGATCGGCCGGGGTCGAGCACCCAGGTCGCGGCGGACGCGAACATCCGGGTCCCGTCCTTCGCGTCCGGTACGTAGGCGGCTCGTACACCTCCGTCGTGGGCGGCGATCCGCCGCAGCAGGCAGGTGGGAGTCGCCGCGACCCCGGTCGACTCCTGACCGCCGAACCACACTTCGGAGGCGGTGCGTGGATCCTTGACGGGCACGTGGCAGACCGGGTCCTGGCCGCTGAGCGTGCTCGGGGACGCGGTGCTCTTGCTGGCGGCGTCGTACGAGGGGCCGTAGATCTTGCGGAGGTAGCCGTCGTTGACGAACTTGCCCAGGTCGAGGTTCTTGACCGAGCCGAGGTCCTTGAGGAAGGGCAGGTTCTTGGAGAGCGCGTCGACCAGCTGGGGCTTGATGGTCGGGTCGAAGGTCACCAGGCCGCTCGGTCCGTTGTAGAGGTAGATCACCTCGGGTTCGATTCCCGTGACCTTGGCGACCTGCTCGGCGGCGGCCAGCGGGTTCTTGTTCAGGTGGTCCGCCGTGTCGCGGACCGACTCCAGGAAGGCCCGCATCACTTCGGGGTGATCGTCGGCGTATGCCTCGCGGGAGATGACGGCGTGGAACGTCGGGACGCCGTTGGACCCGCCGTCGTAGAGCAGCCTGCCCTGCCTGCGGAACACCATGAGCTGCGGCCAGGGCACGAACTGGGACAACGCGGCGACCTGTTCGCCTTCGAGCGCCGAGGCGCCGACCGCCGGTTCCTGGTTGAGGAGTTTGACGTCGTCCGGACTCAGCCCGTTCTTCCGCAGGGCGTTCACGAGCATTCCGTGCGCGGCCGAACCGACACTGGTGGACACCACCTTGCCGCGCAGATCGGTCAGCTTCTGTGCCGGGGAGTCCTTCGGCACGACGACCTGATTGAGCGATCCGCGCAGGTTGTAGCCGGTGACCGCGACCAGCTCCGACTTGGCGTCGGGGAACTCGGCCGTCTTCGAGCCGTTGACGAGGACCGGGTAGTCGCCCATGGAGCCGATGTCCACCTTGCCGGCGATCATCTGGGCGGTCAGCGGCGGCCCCGAGGGGAAGTCCTGCCAGACGACCTTGTAGCGCACCCCCTTGGCCTTGCCGATGGCGTTCAGCTTGCGCTCGAAGGTGCCCCGGTCGCGCAGCAGGGTGCCCGCGGTGACGGTGTTGATGGTCTTGGACTGGTAGCCGATGTTGACCACCACGGTCGAGGAACCGCCGGCCGAGGACTCGGTACCGCAGGCACCGGCGGCGAGCCCGAGTACGGCGACTACGGCGAGCGACGGCAGGCGGCGGGGCCGCTGCGGGAGCGAGGGCCGTGGGACGGGGTGTGGAAAGGGATACATGGCCAGGCTCCAGTCACCGCAGCAGGAAGGGGATGTCGACCGTGACCGCGTCGACCGGGCAGCGGGCCGCACAGGGACCGCAGTACCAGCACTCGTCGACGTGCATGTACGCCTTGCCGGTCTCGGGGTGGATGGCCAGTGAGTCCAGCGGGCACATGTCCACGCAGAGAGTGCAGCCGTCGATGCACTTGGATTCGTCGATGGTGACCGGTACGTCGACCCGGTGGGATGCGTGCGCCATGAGTGGTCTCCTTCAGCCTGTCGCGGTGTCGGTGGTCGGGGATTCGGTGGGGTCGGACCGCACGTCGGTCAGGCCCATGCGAGCGAAGGCGCGGACATCGGCGTCCACGTCGGCAACGGCCGCCTCGAGCGCCGCCCGCACGTCCGGGCGGCCTGCCGCAAGGCCCCCGAGGGCACGCACGGCGGCCTTGCGTACGTCGAGGTTGGTGTCCCTCGTCGCGGTGATCAGCGGGGCGACGGCCTGCTGGGGATCCGCCACCGCCAGTGCGGCCGCCGCCCCCTGCCGGATCTGCCAGGCCGGGTCGGCCAGCGCCGTGCGGGCCAGGTCCGCCGCCTGCTCGGTGCAGCCGGTGTGCGCCATGGCGGACAGGGCCGCGGCCCGGACCAGGACGTCGGAGTCCTCGGCGAGGCGAATCAGGGTGGCGGCGCCGCGCGGGTCTCCGACGGCGGCCAGACCCCGGGCCACGGCGAGACGCACCGAGGCGGCCGGATCGCCGGCGGCTTGTGCCAGCGCGTCCAGTGCGTCCAGGGAGACGAGCCCCAGCACGGTCTCGCAGCGCACAACCTCGTCGGGGTCGTTCAGTAGCGAGGTCAACTCGTCGACGCCGCACAGCCGGTGACGCCACAGGGCGACCACAGCGGCGGCCCGGACGTCGGTGTCCGGATGCCCGCACGCCTCGCGCAGCGACCGCGAGAAACGCTCACCGGACACCAGCACCTCGCGCAGTTCGCTCAGCAGCTCGATGGCGACGCGGCGGACCGTCGCGGCCGGGTCCAGCAGGGCCGCGGCGAAGACCGCCGACGGCTCCTCCCAGGATTCGGCGGCCTCACTGAGGACGGTCAGCGCGGTACGGCGTACGTCGGGGTCGGTGTCGGTGAGGAATTCTGCCAGTTCCTCGGTGGTCGGCGCCTCGTCCGCGAGCTCGAGGAGCGCCAGGATGCGGTGGGGACCGCCCTGTCCGGGCGTGGTGTCGGTCATCCCCACACCGCCGCCAGGTCGGCACCGGTCGGGGCGGGCACGTCCGGTACCCCGTCCGGGCGGGTGAATCCGGGCACCGGCACGATGTACGGGGCGATCGGCCGGGTCAGCGTCTCCATCTCCCCGTTCCCGCCGGCCTCTCCCGCCCCGCTCTTGCGCAGGTTCAGATGACGGAACCAGTTCGCGTCGTCCTGCTCCGGCCAGTCGGCGCGCTGGTGGTAGAGGCCCCAGCGGCTCTCCGTACGGGCCAGAGAGGCGCGCGCCGCCATCTCCGCGCAGTCCCGGATGAAGGTGACCTCGGCGCAGCGCATCAGCTCGTGCGGCGTGCGGGCCCCCATGCCGGCGATCTCGCGGCTCATCCGCCTAAACGCCTCCAGACCGAGGGTCAGGTAGCGCTCGGTCTTTGGAGGCTGGAGGTAGTCGTTGACGAACCGGCGGAGCTTGTACTCCACCTGCGGCTGGGGTGGTCCGTCCGGGTGGGACAGCGGCCGGTAGATCAGTTCGTGCGCCGCCGCGATCTGGTCCTCGGGCAGCGCGGGCCGGCCGGCGGAGGTGGCGAAGGCGGTGGCGTGCTCGCCGGCGATGTCTCCGTAGACGAAGGCGCCGATCATGTAGTTGTGCGGGACGCAGGCCATGTCTCCGGCGGCGTACAGACCCGGCACGGTGGTGGCGGCGTGCTCGTCGACCCAGACGCCCGAGGCGGAGTGGCCGCTGCACAGGCCGATCTCCGAGACATGCATCTCGATGTCACGGGTGCGGTAGTCGTGGCCCCGGCCTTCGTGGAAGGTGCCGCGGGTGGGCCGCTCGGTGGTGTGCAGGATGCCCTCGATCTGGTTGATCGTGGCGTCCGGCAGATGGCTGAGCTTGAGGTAGATGGGGCCTCGGGCGCTGTCCAGTTCGCGCTTGACCTCGGCCATCATCTGGCCGGACCAGTAGTCGCAGTCGACGAACCGGTTGCCGTCGGCGTTGACCGTGTAGCCCCCGAATGGGTTGGCGACGTAGGCACATGCGGGCCCGTTGTAGTCCTTGATGAGCGGGTTGATCTGGAAGCATTCGATGCCGGACAGCTCCGCGCCCGCGTGGTAGGCCATCGCGTAACCGTCGCCGGCGTTGGTCGGGTTCTCGTACGTGCCGTACAGATAGCCGCTGGCCGGAAGGCCCAGGCGCCCGCAGGCCCCGGCGGCCAGGATGACCGCGCCTGCCGAGATGGTGACGAACTCCCCGGACCGGGTGTCGAACCCCACCGCGCCGACCGCCCGGCCGTCGACGGTGAGGACCCGCACCGGCATGATCCGGTTCTCGATCGTGACCCGGGAACGCACGTGGCGGGCGCGCAGCGTGCGGTACAGGACCTTCTTGACGTCGCGGCCCTCCGGCATCGGCAGCACATAACTGCCCGAGCGGTGCACCTTGCGCACGGCGTACTCGTTGTGTTCGTCCTTCTCGAACTTGACGCCGTAGCCCTCCAGCCGCTGCACCATGCCGAAGCCGCGGGTCGCCGTCTCGTAGATGGTGCGCTGGTTGACGATGCCGTCGTTGGCGAGGGTGATGTCGGCGACGTAGTCCTCGGGGGTCGCCTTGCCGGGCACGACGGCGTTGTTCACCCCGTCCATGCCCATGGCCAGGGCACCAGAGTGACGTACGTGGGCTTTCTCCAGCAGGAGGACGTCCGCGCCGTTCGCTGCCGCGGTGAGGGCCGCCATGGTGCCGGCGGTGCCCCCGCCGACGATGAGAACGTCGCAGGTGAACTCGCGACGCTGAGACTGGGGTGGGATCTGCACGAAGGTCAGCCCCTTTCGGTGCTGTCGGTGGAAGGGTGTTTCGGCGGCGGACCGGGGGTGCGGTGGAGCCAGCAGGCCAGGGACATCCGGTCGCCGCGGAACCGGACGAACTCGAGATCGATCGGCCGGCCCGCGTTGGTGTAGGTGAGCCGTTCGAGGAACAGCAGGGGAAAGCCGTCCGCCACGCGCAGCAGGTCGGCGACCGTGCGGTCGGCGGCGATCGCCTCTATGGACAGGGCGGCGGCACCCAAGGGGTAGCCCAGTTCGCCTTCGAGCAGCTCGAAGATGTCGTGCCGCGCCAGGTCCATCTCCAGCAGGGGCCTGCCGATGTCCGCGGGAAGGTAACTGGCGTCCAGCGACAGGGGCTGCCCGTCGAGCAGCCGCACCCGCTCCAGGGCGATGACCTCGGTGCCCGGGTCGAGTTCGAGACGCTCGGCGACGGTCGGTGTGGCGGGCACGGTGTCCGCCAGCAGCACCTGGTTGACCACGCGGTCGCAGCCGGTGTCGAAGCTCTCCGCGAGTCCGCGCAGCCGGTCCAGTCCCTGTACGGCCTTTCCTGACACGACGAACGTTCCGACACCGGGAATCCGGTCGACCAGGCCCTCGATGCGCAGCAGCGCGAGGACGTCCCGGACGACGTTGCGGCTGGCTCCCAGTTCCGCGGCCAGCTCCGTCTCGGAGGGCAGCGGCCGGGTTCCGTATACGCCGGTGAGAATGCGGGTGCGCAACACGTCCCGAATGCGCCGTACCGGTGCGACACGGCTACCTGAACCTCTGCTACCTGCGACGATCCCTGTCATGGCCGGAATGCTGCGGATGCGGTGTTACGCCGACCGGTTGCCGGAATTACGCACTGGTTACGCCAACCGCATGGCTGCCAACACTCTCTTGACCTGGCATAACAGACATGGGTGAGCCGGTAGCGCCAGGGCTGTGGGCGAGGGACGGGCGTGCGGGCACCCGTCGGGCAGGGGTTCCGGTGCGTGGTGGCCGGTCGCCCGCGGGCCGCCCGTCTATCTGCGGGCGGCCAGAGTCAGCAGCGTGGCCGCCGGCTCCACCGGGGGCGTCTCCCGCAGCCAGACGGCCCGGAACCGCCGCCGCAGCAGGGCGGGTTCCTCCAGCGGCACGCTGATCAACCGTCGGTCGTCGAGTTCGGCCGATACGGCGAGACGGCTCAGCACCGCAGGGGCGTCGCCCGTGGACACGGCCGACTTGATCGCGGTGGTGGAACCCAGTTCCGCCGCGGGTGGCGCGGGTTCCGCGTCGATCTGCAGCTGGGCCGGGATCCGTCCGGCGGCACCTCCCGAGAACTTGGGGGCCCCGGCGGAAGGCACCGCAGGAGCGGGATCGTCCAGTGCCGGCGGACGGAGGGTCGTTTCCGCGGAACGGCGAAGGATCTCCCATACGGCGTCCCGCGTGCCCGAGCCCTGTTCGCGCACGATCAAGGGCGTGGCCGCCAGTGTCCGCAGCGGCAGCGGCTGTCTGCGCCTGGCCCACGGGTGCCCCGGAGCGACCACCACGACCAGTTCGTCCTCGGCGATGGTGCGGCTGCGGAGCCCGTCCGGCGCGTGCGGGCCCTCGACGAAACCGAGGTCGACCTCACGGCCGCGCACCATGTCGGCGACCTGCGAGGAGTTGCCGACTCGCAGGGCGACCTTGACCTCGGGGAGCCGGGTGCGCAGGGCCATCAGCCACCCGGGCACCCGGTGATCCGCGATGGTCATCGACGCGGCGATCCGCAGGCGTCCCTGCTGATCCGCGTGGAGCGCCGCGACGCCACTGACCAGCGCCCGGGCCGCGTCGAGCACCGGCAGTGCCCAGTCCACGACGGCGATCCCGGCCGGGGTGAGGCGTGACCCGCTGGGACCGCGCTCGAGCAGTACCAGCCGCAGCTGCCGTTCCAGCGCTGTGATGCGCATGCTCGCCGCCGGCTGGCTCATCCCGTGCCGCGCGGCGGCCCGACCGAGACTGCCGGTCTGGGCGACGGAGACCAGCAGGTCCAGCACTTTCAGTTCCGGCGTCCCCGGCGGAAGGCCCATCAGCACTGCTTATGACCTCCTCTCAAACGGGTCTCTACCGGAGACCGGCGGGCCCTGGCGATCGTGCAGATGCAACTCGCCAACAGGGATGCAGGAAGGGAGAGAGGCCATGGAATCGTCCCATGCCCTGCCGGTCAAGCCGCTGCCACGCGTACTCGCCGGAACCAGGCGCGCCGGCCGCGCGTCGGGAGCCGTACTGCCGGGACTTGCGGTAGCGGTGGCGGTGGCGCTGCCGGCCGCCTGGCTGAGCCGTCTCGTCCCGACCGTGGGCGGCCCGGTGTTCGGGATCGTGGTGGGTGCTCTTGCCGGAGCCCTGCTGAGACGGATGGCCCCCCGCGGAACGGCCGAGCGGCTGCGCCCCGGGTTCGCGATCGCGAGCAGACAGGTCCTCCAGGCGTCCATCGTCGTGCTCGGGACCGGGCTGTCGCTGAGTGACGTGTTGCGAGTCGGCGTTGGGTCCCTGCCGGTCATGCTGGGCACGCTGGCCATGGCGCTGCTCGGCGCCTGGGCCGTCGGCGGACTGCTGGGTGTCCATTCCGAGACCAGGCTGCTCATCGGAGTCGGCACGGGCGTCTGCGGAGCCTCGGCGATCGCCGCGGTGACCGCCGCCGTCGGCGCCGCCGAGGCCCGCGTCGCATACGCCCTCGGCACCATCTTCACCTTCAACATCGCCGCCATCGTCCTGTGTCCTCCGATCGGCCATCTTCTCGGGATGTCGCAGGAGGCGTTCGGCCTGTGGAGCGGCACCGCGATCAACGACACATCCTCGGTCGTCGCCACCTCCTACAGCTACGGAACCGAGGCCGGCCAGTACGCGGTGGTGGTCAAACTGACACGCAGTCTCATGATCGTGCCGATCTGTGTGGCCCTGGTGCTGTGGCGATCCTTCGGGCGGCGAGCCCAAGACGCCCGGCAGGACGAGAGCGCGGGCCGACGGATCTGGCGCGCGTTCCCCGTGTTCATCATCGGTTTCCTGCTCGCCTCAGCCGCCGCCACATACGACGCCATCCCCGCCTCATGGGAGCCCGCACTACCCGTGATCAGCACGTTCCTGATCACTCTGGCCTTGTCGGGGATCGGTCTGTCGCTGAAATTCTCCAAACTTCGCGAGGCAGGTCCGCGCCCACTCCTGCTAGGAGCGATCCTCTGGGCCGCCGTCGGCGCGACCAGTGTCGGTCTCCAGTCGATCACCGGTCAGCTCTGAGTCCGGCACGGACCGGGCTGCCTGCTTGACGGCCACCCTCGTCGTCCAGCGTGCACGGACGACGAGAATCCGGGCCATCCACGGACCGATCACCCCACCGACGGCGGCAACGGTTGTCGCTGTTTCCGATCACAAGCGGCGCGGAAGCTGTGACCCCTTGGATCGGGCCGTGCAACTCCTCCATCGACTCCGGCAGACGCCGCCGGAACTTCTCCCGGTACAGCGCGAGGTCCTCGGCCTCCGTCCCCGAAAGGTTCTTCGGCATGGGTGCGGGGTGTTGTGGGCTGGAGGGCATGCCTCCATTCTGGTGCCGGACGAGCGGCGCGGGTCATGCTAAGCCAGCTGGCCTCTGGAGTGAGCGGGACGGAGCCTGCTGGGGCAACTGGTCGTGGCAGCTCGGTTTGGCCCGAGGGGGCGGGATGGGCTGTCGACCGTGACGCTCGTTTGACGCTCTGGGCGCACGTTGCGCGGCGAGCCGAGAAAGGCGCTCTGACCTGGTCCTTTCCGTGACTCGCTCAGGCCGACACCTTTCCGATGACGCATCACGTGGAGTGCGTGGCGGTTCTGGAGCCTGCCGAGAAGCGCTCCTGACCTGCGGTTTGTGTGTGGGCATGATGTGTAGTGTGGGCGCTACGGGCGATATCTTGACGCTAAAATGACGCCCGTGACGCTCAAGTGACGCTCGTTCTGATGGGGTGTCAGACCCGTTGTGTCGCTGCTCAGGCGCTCTGATGACCACTCCGTGGGGCACCGCATGGGTCTGATCGACAGTGCGGCTCGTGCGCGCTGCCGATGTCCGTGGTGTGGGAGCGCCATATGTACCGCCCGGCGCTTCGAGGAGTCCGGCGTGTATCTGGTCGCGGCGGGCTGAGGAGGCGGGGGACCGATGAGCAGGCACAGGAGCGGGCGGCGGCCGGCCCTCCCGGCCCTCCTCGAACAGCGGGACCGGCCCATCGCGTACGCGGCCCCCTGCTCACCGGCTTCGCCCTCGCGGGCATCCTCGGCGGCCTCCTGTACGGCCTGCGCACCTGGCCGGGCGGCCCCGAACGCCACAGCGTCCTCCTGCTGTACGCCACGGTCGCGGCGACGGGCGCGATGGCGGCCGCCCCCTCGGTGGGCGCCCTCGGCGCGCTGCTGCTCCTGGCCGGTCTGTGCCAGGCCGTCGTGCTGGCCGCGCGGAATCTGTCACTGCAACGGGCCCTCCCCGCCTCCCACCCCGTCGGCTACTCCCTCCAGTACGCGGGCAGCGGCATCGGCTACGGCATCAGCGCGTCGGCCACCGGGTTCTCCTGGCGCACGTCCGGCCCGCGACCACCGTCCTGATCGCGGCCGGCGTTGCCCTCGCGCTCACCACCGCCACCCTCCCCGGCCGCTCCCGCCGCCCGCCCGGCCGGACGACACAGCCCGGTGCCGGCGCCCGCGCGGGCGGGCCGGGCGGACGGCGGCCGTAGTCTCGGACCTCTCTCCGAGGAGGTTTCCGATGCGCAGCGTGACCTATTCGATGGGTGTCTCCCTGGACGGCTACATCGTCGGGCCGGACGGCGGCTTCGACTGGACGGAACCCGATAAGGAGGTCTTCCGCTTCTGGACCGACGGCATCCGTCAGGTCGGCGTCCATCTGCTGGGGCGGCGGCTGTACGAGACGATGCTGTACTGGGAGACCGCCGACCAGGAGCCCTCGTCCGACCAGGACACGCGCGAGTGGACCGCCCTCTGGAAGGCGCTCCCCAAGGTGGTGTTCTCCACCACCCTGTCGGCGGTGGAGGGCAACGCCCGCCTGGCCTCCGGCAGTCCGGCCGAGGAGATCGAGCGGCTGCGGGCCGAGCCGGGCGACGGCGAGATCGCGATCGGCGGTGCGAGGCTCGCCGCCGAGATCGCCGCGGCGGGCCTGATCGACGAGTACCGGGCCATGGTCCATCCGGTACTGGTCGGCGGCGGTATCCCGTTCTTTCCCCGGGACGAGCGCAGGGTGGATCTCGAACTCGCGGAGACCCGGACCTTCGGCTCGGGCGTCGCCTGTCTCCGTTACCGCGTGCGGCGCTGAACGGCACAGGGGCGAAGCCCCTGAACGCTGCTCCGCCGCCGCCTTCGGGCCGCGACCGTCAACGGCCTTGCTCAGGCACGGTCTCAGCACGCCCCCGCGCACGCAGGGGCTACGCCTACGCTTCCATTGGGGCTGCGGCTCGCCCCCGCGGCCCGGTACTCCGGGACGGTGGCCGGCTGGCGGGTCGCCCAGCGTGGTGATTCATTGGTTCGCGTAGTCGTCGACCAGCGTGGTGATGAGCGTGCGCAGGGCGTCGGCCCGGTGCCGGTCCTCGTGCTGGGCGCGCAGGGCTTCGTCGGTGGCGCGGAGCCGGGCAAGGGCGGCCGGTTCGCCGTCCACCAGGTCGTCGATCACCGGGGTGGTGATCAGGTCCAGGCACTCGGTGAGCAGGCGGCGGGTGGCGGGGGAGGGCGGGGTGGGGTCGGGGGTGGTGAACTCGGTGGTCAGGTAGCGGGCCGGGTCGGTCAGGCTCCAGCCGACGACCGTGCCGTGCTGGACGAGGAGTGCCACGTCGGGGGCGATGCCGATGCCCGCTTCCAGTGGCTCGTCGAGGACGTCGAGATCGCGCAGACAGGCCAGTACGGAGTCCCCGGGGGCACGGCACAGTACCGTGCACATCTCCTGCCGGAAGTCGCGGACCTCGTCTGCACGGAGTCCGCCGGGGCGTATCCCGGGCAGGTTGGGAAGCCGGGGGACGGCTTCGGCGTCCGCGGAGACGTACGGCATCTGCAACTCGGCCCCGACCAGATTCCGGCTGTCCGGATCGAACCGGAGGACGTCGGGACTGTCCCACAGCCAGTCCCGGCTGCCGAACGTGGCCACCAGAAACCGCTCGCGTTCCTTCACGTCCGCGTGGTGAGCGAGGTCCACGGAGTTGCCCGTGAAGCGGGGCGTGAGGAGTAGCGGATCTTCTGTCACCGACGCGGTCCAGTCGCCGTCGAAGGTCAGTGTCATGGTCATTACCGCCTCATCTGATCTGCACGCCTGGAGCCATGTAGCCGTCCTTGGCAGGAATTTTGCCCTCCACAATGTCCTTATGGGTCACTGGCGCACCGGGGTCCGTGGGTTTGCCGTCGAGCGCCTCCGCCCCTGAGTCGCCCTTGATGCCCGATGGTCCGTACGCCGTGATGGCCTGGCCCTGGCTGCTGCCGGGCCCATGGATCACGACGACGTCGTCGCCCTGTCGGAAGATGAGCTTCCCGGCCGTGCCCGTCGACTGGTACACCGCGTCCGGTTGTTTGAGGATCTCCAGCACTCGCTCGTCGGTGAAGGCGTGCATCTCGTCCCCGTGGTACTTGGCGTGCTTCTTGAACTCGCCGTTCTGCGCCCTGTCGATGACATCGTCCACGACCTTGTCGAGCCGCTTCCGGGCCTTCTCCTCCTTCGTGTACTTGGGCATGAGCCCCAGCGGGTCGCACGTCGTGTACGGGTTGTCCACATAGCCGACGGGGTTCGGCGCGGGAGCGAGCCCGAGCGGGTCGGGGGAGGCGTAGCGGCCGGTCTCGGGATCGTAGTGGCGGAAGCAGTTGTAGTGGAGGCCGGTCTCGGGGTCGTAGTACTGGCCGGGGAAGCGGAGCGGGGTGTAGGCGCTGCTGTCGCGGGCCCAGGCGGTGGTGCCCCAGAGCGTGCTCCGGCTGCGCCAGGCCAAGTCGCCGGACTCGTCGATCAGCTCGGTGGGGGTGCCGACCAGGTCGGTGGCGATGGCGAAGAACCGGCGGTCGATCTCTTCCTGGCGGTCGTCGGCCGTCAGGAGGCGCTCGGTCTGGGTCAGCGGGACGACGTCCCGGTGGTCCCAGGTGAGGGTGACCGAGTGGGGCGCGTCCGGCTGGTGTGTGGTCTGTTCGCACATGGTGAGGCCGTCCCAGGTGAAACGGATCTCCTCGACCACGCTCTCGCCATCGGCCGCCAAGCGCTGCTTGGCGGTGCGCCGGCCCAGCGGGTCGTAGCGATACCGCCACCGGGTCCCGTCCGGGGTGGTGACGGAGGTGAGGCGGTTCTCCGTGTCCCACTCGTAGCGCCAGGTGTCGGGCTTGCGGGAGAGGCGGGTCTTCTGGCGCAGGGTGATGCGGCCGAGAGTGTCGTACTCGAAGCGGACGCCTCCGGCATGGGTGATGCTGGTGCCGTCGTAGGCGCGTGGCCCGATGGCCTCGTGGCCCGGGTGCCGGTCCGGCCAGGACGCCGAGGTCTGGTTGCCCGCTGGGTCGTACGCGTACCGCTCCGTCCATCCGGGGGCATGGACAGCCGTGACCCGGCCCACTGGGTCCAGTTCGAAGGTGCGGGTGCCCGACAGCAGGTCCGCGACGGAGAGCAGACGTCCGTCGGCCCGGTAGGCGTAGGAACGGCTGTTGACGGCCCGGACTCCGGCGGTGACGTACTGTTCGGCGAGCCGTCCGGCCTCGTTCCAGACCGACGTCATGGTGATCGCGTTCCCGAAGACGCGGGTCAGCTCACGGCCGGCGGCGTCGTGGGTGAAGTCGATCCACCGGTCACCCGTGGTCAGCCGCGCGGGAAATCCGTCGGAGCCGTAGGCGTAGGTGGTGACATGGCCGGTGGGGGTCGTTCGGCGGACGCGTCGTCCCAGTTCGTCGTACGAGTAGATGAGCGGGCGGCCGTCCACCAGCTCCGTCTTGACCTGACCGCGGCGGTTGTACTGGTAACGGAGCTGGCTCTCCGGTCCCACCGCTTCCAGGAGGCGGCCCGCCGGGTCGTACGCATAGGTCGTCACTCGGCCGTCGACGTTCTTCCGGAGCACCTGGCCGAGTTGGTCGCGTTCGAACGAGATGGTCCCGCCGAGCGCGTCGGCCCGCTTGATGAGCCGGCCAGCAGCGTCCAGACGGTAGGTCGAGGTGCGCCCGTCGAAGTCGGTCTCGGACACGATGTTGCCCACCGCGTCGTACTCGTAGGTCCAGGTCAGCCCCCGCGGATCGGTGACCCGGGTGAGGCGCAGGTCGTTGTCGTGCTCGAACTCGTAGCGGCCGCCGTCGGGCCGGACGGTGGCGAGCGGGAGGTCGAAGTGGGTGTACTCGTAGTGTGAGGCGCCGTGGGAGGCATCGATGTGCGTCAGACAGTTGCCCTCGCCGTCGTAGCTCCATGACTCGGTGCTGCCGTCCGGGCCAGTGCGGCGGGCGAGCTGCCCGTCCGCGTTCCATTCCAACAGGGTGACACCGCCCGTCGGGTCGGTGATACGAACCGGACGGCCGAGCCCGTCCCGCTCGGTGCGGGTGATGGCGCCGGACGGGGAGCTCACCTCCACGATCAACCCCGCCGCGTCGCACACCACCGAGGCCGTGTCTTCGAGGGCGTCCGTGACCCGGGTGAGGCGGCCGGCGTCGTCGTAGACGGAACGGGTTGTCCTACCGGTCGGGTCGATGACCGCGATGCGGTTGCCGCGCTCGTCGTACGCGTAGGTCGTGCGGGCGCCGTCCGGCCCCACGACTTCCGTTGGCAGCCCGTGTGGGCTGCGCTCGATGCGCAGTTCGGTGCCGTCCGGGCGGACCACGGAGACCAGCCGACCGTCCCCGTCGTAGGCGTGGGCGGTGGTGTGGCCGAGTGGGTCGGTGCGGGTGAGGAGGTTGCCGTGGGTGTCGTAGGTGTAGCGGGTGGTGTGGCCCAGGGGGTCGGTGGTGGCGAGGACCCGGCAGCGGTGGTCGACCAGGTGGCGGGTGGTGTGGCCGTCGGCGGTGGTGAGGGTGGTGGCGCGGTGGCCGGTCTCGGGGTCGGGTTCGGAGTAGGCCAGGGTGATCTGGACGTGGCCGGCTTCGCCGCCTTCGGCGATGACGCGGTCGCGGTCGTCGTAGGCGTAGTCGTAGCGGCTGTTGTTGGAGTCGATCCAGGCGGTGACGCGGCGACGGTCGTCGTAGACGAAGGTGGTGGTGGCGCCTGAGGGTTTGGTGACGGTGGTGAGGTTGCCGTCCTGGTAGCCGTAGCGCATCAAGGGGAGATCCGTGCCCGCCTCGCCCGCGCCGGTCAGGGACAGCGCGGTGATCCGGCCCTCGGCGGTGGTCAGTTTCACGTGGTGTCCGGCCCAGTGGACCAGGGCCAGCGGCAGACCGTCGTCGGTGCGGTCGACGGTGATGGTGTGGCCGTTGCGTTCGGTGACGGACGTCAGCCAGGCGGTGCCGTCGCCTCCGGGTTCGCCGCCGGGCGGGGCGGTGAAGTGGAAGGTGAGCCCGGTGTCGGGGTCGGTGACCGTGTAGTCGCCGTCCGCGCCCCGGGCCAGTTGGGTGCGGGCAGTGCCCGACTCGGGACGAGTGGGCGCGCCGGGGACGGGGTGCGGGTAGGGGACGAGGCGGCCGTCGGCGGTGACGTGGACGACGCCGACGGGGTCGATCTCCAAACGCTCGTCGACGGTGGACGTCCAGGAAGGGCCGAGGAAGCGGCCGGCCGTGCAGCCGGACTCGGTACGGCGGCTGAAGACCAGGGGCAGGATGCCGGGGACCGCCAGGTCGGTCTGGGGCAGGAACATCCGGCCGGAGGCGAGGTCGACGGGGTCGGTGCCGTCGGTGGTGCGCTCGCTGTCGGGGCGGTTGTGGGTGCCGTCGGGGGCGTCGTCGACCAGCTTGCGCGCGCGTGCGGCGTCGGCGGCGATGCGCACGCCCTTGACGGCGGCGCCACCTCCGCCGGTGGCCACGGCCAGCGCGGCATCCGGCAGCAGCCGGCCGAAGCCCTCATAAGGGTCCTTCATGAAGTCGCTGATCATCTGCTTGCCGGTGCCGACCGGGTCGTTGGCGGCGACCACCAGTCCGGCGGCGAGGCTGTTGAGGTTGGTGGCGTACTCAGCCGGGTGGGTCAGGTTGTACGGGTCCAGCGGGTTGATCCCGCGCACGAAGTTCACCAGGCCCGCGGTGCCCTTGATGAGGCCGCCGCCGACGTGGTCGCCCATGATCTGCAGTTCCTGGAGACCGTCGCCCGCCTGCTGCGCGTACGACGGCTTCCCGGGTGCCAGGTCCCGCGCGGCACGGACCGCGCTACGGGCGGTCTCCGCGGCCGTGTTCCGCTGCTTGCGGGCATCGGCGAGGATGTCCTGCGCCTCCTGCATCAGCTTCTTGCCCGGGTCGTCGAACGTCGAGGCGGGGCGCGGCGGAAGTGTGGACGGGTCGCGCTGGTCGGCGGGCTTGGCGTTGTAGCCGTCGACGGCCTTGTTGTAGTCGTCGACCTTCTTGCGGTGCGCGTCGGCGGCGTCCTCGGAGGCCTTCACGCCCTCCTTCCACTTGTCGATCGCCGTCTGCGCCTGCTCCTGCGCCCACGTCACGGTTCCGGCGAACGCCTCCAGTGCGCCCGCCGCCTTCTCGCACGCGTCCGCACCGGTGAACCACCTCGGCGGCTGGGTGCCCACCGCCTTGCGCAGTGCCTCGGCCGCCTCGCCCTTCAACCGCGAGGAGTCCAGCCACTTCAGTCCGCTGCCGGCGTCGTCGAACGCCTTCTGGAAACCGCGCAGCTTCTGGGCGGTGGCGCGCAGCTTGTCCGGGCTGCCGTAGATCAGCCTGGTCTTGTCCTCGGTCTGCCCGAGGTCCATCTCGTCGACCTCGGCGCCCATCCGGTCGGCCACCGAGCGGGACTGCTCACGCACCCAGTCCGCACCGGACTCCCAGCCGACGTCGTCCATCCGGTCGGCGGTCCACTTCCCGGCGTCCTCGACCCGGTTGCCGACCCACTCGACACCGTCCTCGACCGCGCCCTCCACCGAGTCGGGAGTGATGTCACTGATGAAGTCGCCGATGCCCACGCTCAGTCGCCCCCGTTCTCAACCTGCTGCGCCTGCCGGGCGCGCTCCTCTGGCGACGGGCCGAAGGTGTCGTCCAGCGCCTGGTTCCACTGGTCGTCGGAGATGCCGAACGCGTCGTTGAGCATCTGCGACTGCCGGCCACCCTGCCCCTCGGTCAGGACCGTGCGGCCGGTGTCCTTCCAGGTCTGCGCCATCTCCTGACCGGCCCGGTCGAACGACTCCGCGCTCCAGTCCGGGTTCAGACAGTCCGGAGTGAACACATCACCCCAGTCCTGCTGGGTGATCTCCTGCTCAGAGGCGTGCGGGTTGCCGCCCATCACGGAGTTCACGCCCACCTTGAGCGCGCCCTGGACGTACTGGTCGTGCTCCCACTGGGTGCCCGCCGCCAGCCCGAGGCGGTTGGCGATCTCGCCGGCGTCGCTCACCAGCGCGCGCACGCCCCACTCCCAGCGCTCCGAGAAGTCCTCGAAGTCGACCGACAGGCCGTGGTGCCCGGCCTCCATCCCCGTCATCGACAGCTCGGAGAAGCCCTTGCCCATCACCGCACCGGTCGCGCCGCCCAGGTCGCTCAGCCCGTCGATGGTGGCGCCAACACCCTGCGTGAACCTCGCCACCGACGCCTTGTCGAAGTTCAGGTCCATCCCGTCACCCACGGCCACGTCCCTCCTCCGCCGTCTCGGTGTCTACGGCGGCGCCGTCCGGAACGATCCCGGTGACCGGCGGGAAGAACATCGACCCGTCCCCGCTGGCGATGTCCACCGCCAGACCGGTGGGCTCGCCCAGCGACGGCACGACCTCGTCCACGATGCGGGCGCCCAGGAGGGCCGCATACTCCATCGGACGGTCACCCGGCCCGTGGTGCACGGCGAACCGGGCCAGCGCCGTCTCGTCAGTGAAGCCGCAGATCCACCGCACCCCACCCGAACGCGCCGACCACAGGCCCCCGTCGGAGGTGGGCACCAGCAGGATCGAGCGCCTCATCTCACCCACCAACGCCCGAGGGTCGCCGACCCCCGCCCGCCGCTCGGCGATCCGCTCGGCAAACGCCGTCCTGGGCTGCTCCACGGCGGTCCCTCCCTCGTCCTCGGTCACTGATGGCACCGTAGAACAGACGCTTCGGGAGGTGCCGGTGGTTCTCTTGAGGGCTCACCAGGGTCCGCGCGGGGGGGCCGGTGTCCACGGGGGTGGTGGAGTGCGGCGGTACGAGCAGCCCGTGCACCGGGCTGTGCCTGCCGCGTCCGAGTCGCGGGACGCGGATGTCGCAGGAGCAAGAGGGCCTCGCGCTGAGGCACCTGGCTCTGATGCTCGACCTACGCTCGTCCTGACGGCTTGTCAGTGATGTCGCAGCCGGAGGAGATGAGCGCACTGCGGGATTTCGGGCGGCCGATACCCGTCCGTCGATCATCCCGACCAGGACTCGGCGTACACGTACGGTCTGTGCCATGCGGTGAACAGTGCTTCGAGCAGTCGGCGCTGACAGCTTCTACGACCGCCGCCTGCGGGCACCGACATCCTCGACGCGCTGATCGGTGCTCGCCTGACGCGGGCGGGTGCCGCGTCTCGCTCCCACGCCAGGCCCGGGCTCTCGGTCGTGCCGCCAGCAGGTCCGCCCGGTTTCGGTCTGTCCGGACCGGCGGGCCGCGAGAGCCGCCGCGTGGCCGCCTCGGCGTCAGCCGCTCACGCGGGCCGGCCAACTCAGGGCACCACCCGGACCTGTGTCCCCCCTCGACCACCTCGACGTCGCCGCACTGGCCGACATTGCCCACGTGCATGCTGGAGCTCGTGCCCGAGCTGGAGCCGGCCGGTGGGAGATCGGCCGGTGACGACGTACACACCGACCTCGGCGGCAAGCCGGGTCGATCCGTCGGCCACCATGGGCGGGCCCGAACGCCGGCACCCCGAGCCTCGGACGGGCCGACGCGATCAGCTCACGCCGGCAGAGGGGATGTGCCGCTGTCACAGGCCCTGGGCTACACCCCGGTCGGCTCACCGCTCCCGTCACCTGCGGAGGGGTGGGTGATCGAGCCGTGTGCGGCTGTGCTGGTGGATGGGCCGTGAGTCATGGTGGTGAGCGCTTCGGCGGCGTTGGCGTGGACTGGCAGGACTGCGTCCACACCGGTCAGGACGAGCATCCGCATCAGGCGGTCGGGGACGTCCGCGAGTCCGAGTGCGCCGCCCAGCGCCTGGGTCGCGTGCCAGAGGCCGATGAGCGCGCTCAGACCGGCGGAGTCGCAGAAGCCGACCTGTGCCAGGTCCAGAACCAGGTGCGGACACCCTTGCTCGATGATTCCCGAGGCTTCGCGGCGCAGGGTGTCCGCGGTGCGTGTGTCCATGTCCCCGGCGACTGTGGCGATCGCGAGGCCTGGACGGGGGTGGTGGACAGTCAGGTGCAGCGTGGCGGGCACGTCGGTCATCACTCCTGGCCGAAGTGTTCGGGCGCGGCGGCGGTGTGTGCGGTGGCGGCGATGCCACCGTCGGGTGCGGTGTCAGGGTGGGGGACGGACAGGGCGAGCAGAGCCACGTCGTCGCCGGCTCCGTCGGGCAGCGAGGCCAGCAGGGTGATGCTGTCCTCGACCAGGGAGGGGGCGGTGACGGGCCGGGTGCGCTGGTGGAGGAAGCCGGTCAGACCGTTGTCACCGAGCATGGCGCCCTCGGCGGTGCGGGCTTCGATCAGCCCGTCCGTGTAGAGGAACAGGCTTTCCCCTGCCGTCAGGGAGAAGGTGGCCTGGGCGAAGTGCGCCTGAGGGAAGGCGCCGACGAGCATCCCGCCCTCGGGGCGTACGGCCCGCACCCAGACGGCGTCGCTGGCGTCGGGGCGAAGGTGGTAGGCGGGCGGGTGGCCGCCGCTGGCGACGGTGACGGTGAAGCCGCCGTCCTTCCGGGGCTCCAGAAGGCCGAAGAGGACGGTGCAGAAGCGGCGTCCGGCGGTGACGTCGGTGAGCAGCATGGTGTTGAGCGCGCTCAGCACGGTGAGTGGATCGGCGTTGATCTGGGCCGCGGCGCGCAGAGTGTGGCGGGCCAGGGCGGTGACGGTCGCCGCCTCAGGGCCTTTGCCGCACACGTCACCGAGGAAGAACGCCCACCGGTCGCCGAGGGAGAAGACGTCGTAGAAGTCGCCGCCCACGTCTTGGGCGGAGGCGGTGCGGTAGTGGCAGGCCAGCTCCAGACCCGGCACCACGGGCAGGGCCGGGGGCAGCAGGGTGCGCTGGAGGGTGGAGGCGAACGCGGCGATGGCGGCCTTGTCCTCCTCCGCCTTCTCCCGCGCCGCCCGTTCCGCTTCGGCCCGTGCCCGTTCCGCCTCTGCGTGCCGCCTCTCCGACTCCCGGCGGGCCTGCTCGTCGCGCAGGGCGCGCAGCGCCGACAGCCGCAGCTCCATCTCGTCCAGCACGATCGCGGCGAGATCGGCCAGGGTGGCGGCGTCCTCCTCGGTGATCGAGCGGGGCCGGGTGTCGAGGACGTTGACCGTGCCCAGCCGGTGCCCGTCGGGGGTGGTGATCGGTGCGGCGGCGTAGAAGCGCACCCCCATCTCTCCGGCGACCAGCGGATTGTCCGCCGCGACGGGGTCCTGGAGAGTGTCCGGTATGACCAGCGTTTCATCGCGCAGGATCGCCGAGCCGCACAGGCCCGGATCACGGCCGATCTCCGTTACACCCTCCAGGCCGTGGGCGGCCTTGAACCAGATGCGGTCGGTGTCCACGATCGTAACCGTCGCCACCGGCACGTCGAAAAGCCGGGCGGCCATCGCAGCCACCCGGTCGAACGCTCCGTCGGGCGGAGTGTCGAGGATGTCGTAGCGGCGCACCACCGCGATACGGGCCGCCTCCGCATCCGGGTCGGGAACCAGCTCGGGGCGGCGCCCGGGAGCCGGGTCGGTGGCCGATGTCTGCTGCACCATCGGCTTTCCTCTCCGTTGATGGGCTGCCGCCGTGAACGGCACGAAGGACGCAGCCTAAGTCGACCACACGCCCGAACGCCAATGCCCTCGGGCAGCCGGGCTCTCGGCACAGGCTCCCTGTGCGATGTACCGGGTCGGTGCCGTGGGTCCCACGGCCATGGGCGTGCAGGGCGTTGGTTCCGCTCGGTAGGACGATCGGAATCGGCTCCCCCGAGCACCCCCTTGCGGCAGGCCCCGCCGTGCTGCGGGCGAGGGCACGCGCTCGAAGACCCTCCTGGCCCGTGACCGGCCGGGGAGGTCCGGGTGCGGGGCAGCCGTGAGGTCCGGGGCTGCCTCTGTGTGGAGCGTGACGCGACTCGCTCGGCTACGCAGGCCGATCCAGGGCATTCGGTGGGACGGATCACTGCGAACGAGACCATACGTAAGGCGTCGTCCTATCCTCGCGCTGCCCTCCGTCCGGATCGGGTACAGGCCGATGGCAGTGGTGGCGCTGCGTGCGCCCGCCTCCCCTCCATGACGGTGCTCACAGGCTTCCGGCGTGAGGTGCGGCCTCCGGCGCCGGACTTCAAGGGCTCGGGCCCGGCCCGCGGCACCCCGTCCGCAGGCCTGGGTGCCGCAGCTCGGCACCACTGGTAGGGGCGGACGCAGCAGCGCCTACTCTTGAGGCGTCGCGCTCGGCCGCATGAGGAAAGGGGGCAAGGATGCGAGAGACGTGCCTGTCCTCAGGGCACCGCACCGCGGCGGATCGCCATGTCGCGGTGGAGTACTCCAGTGACGACGAGTGGGCGGGTCACCTCCTGGCCTTCGTCCGAGCGGGCCTGGAGAGGGACGAACAGGTGCAGTACTTCGCGGACGTCACCGATCCCGGCGTCGTGACGCGCACCCTGACGGAGCGGGGCGTGGACGCGGTGTCAGCGGTGCGGCGCGGTCAGCTCATGGTGGCGACCGCCCACGAGACCTATCTGGCTGGATCCCGGTTCGACCCGGACGCGATGGTCGGCCTATGGCATGAGGCCGTGGACGCGGCTGCCGCACGGGGCTTCAGTGGTCTGCGGGCGATCGGAGAGATGTCCTGGGGCGGCCGGGACATCGCCGGCGCCGACCGACTGCTGGAGTACGAGCTGCGCATCCATCACGAGGTCTTCGCGCAGTTGCCCCTGCGTGCCTGGTGCTTCTACGACCGGCGCCTGCTGTCGGGCGCGGAGCTGGACGTCCTGCGGGAAGCCCACCTGACGAGGACGGCTTGTGGCCCGAGTGAGAAGCCGGTGCTCTCGGCCGTTCCTCTCAAGACTCTGCCCGGATTCCGGCTCGTCGGGTCGGTCGGCTACGAGAGTCGTCATGTCGTCGCCTCGGTGGCCGCCGCGATCGCCGCGTCGCCGGTGGGGGACCTGACTCTGGATCTGTCGGCCCTCGGCCATCTGGACATCGCGGCCCTGGCGGACATCGTGAGCGCGGCGCGTCGACGCCCCGCAGGCACGCCGGTGCGTCTCCTCGGGGCACCGGCCGCCGTCCACCGCATGATGCAACTCTTCCCGGAGCTGAGAGCAGGCCTGGAGGTGGCCGTACCGTGACCACCCGCACTCGGCAGCATTCCTTGCCCGCTCGGGACGACGCCCGCTTCCGCCATCCGGCCCTCTTCTACACGACCGAGGCGGACTACGCGAAGGGCGTGGGCCGGTTCGTCCGCGGGGAAGCGGCCCGCGCACAGCCCGTGCTGGTCGCGGTTCCCGGCGAGCGGCTGACCTCGCTTAAGGACCTTGTCGGCGAGGAACACCAGAACGTCACATGGGTCGACATGCGACACAGCGGACGCAATCCCGGTCGCATCCTCTCCATGCTTCAGGAGTTCGCCGACCGGCACGCGGACCGCTCCCCGGTCATCGTGGGCGAGCCCATCTGGGTGGGACGCACGGCCGCGGAGGCATGGGAAGCCACCCGCCACGAGGCGCTGATCAACCTTGCCTTCGCGGGCCGGCGAGCCACCATCCTCTGCCCGTACGACACGGCCCTGCCCGAGCACGTACTTCGGGATGCCCACCGTACACATCCCGTCATCGGCGATCCCGGCGGGTATCGGCACAGTCCGCACTACACGGACCCGCACGCCGTCAGCAGCGACTGCGACGTGCCCCTGCCCGACCCGCAGGCTCCGGTCGTGCTGCGCTTCGAGCAGCGAAACCTCGGAGACATCCGCGACACGGTCAGTGGCTGGGGCGAGTCGGCGGGCCTGTCCGCAGCACGCCACACCGACTGGCTGCTGGCAGTCAACGAAGCCACCGGCAACTCGGTCCGCCACGGCGGGGGCAGCGGCACCCTGCGTCTGTGGCGCACAGCTGACACGGCCGTCGCCGAGGTGTCGGACCGCGGACGGTTCACGGACCCGCTCATCGGCCGACGCCGGCCCGATCCGCTGTCCGCCGGCGGCGGCCGGGGTGTATGGATGATGCACCAGCTCTGCGACCTGGTGGAGATCAGGTCATGGCCGTCCGGCCTGGTCGTCCGTCTCCATGTGGCGCTGGAGTGAGAGACGAAGCCGCGAGTGCGGCTGTCTCCGGGAGGGGCGTCGGCGGGCCCGGCAGCGTGACGGCTTCTTCGCCCCACGGAGGACCCCCTGCTGTTCCGGAACGGGCTGCGTGCCGATGCCGTGGACCGTTGTGCGGCGTGCCGGGAAAGGCCGTGCGAAATCCGTCAAGGGTTCGATGCATGTGCGTGGATCTCAGGGGTATGAGCGCGGCTGCCGGGCGGCGCCCGGCGTGGACCAGACTGATCGACCGGGAGGGGCGCGTGATGGCGACGACCGTGCAGGCTGCTGAGCGTACGGTGGACGTGCCGGAGATGGCGGACCCGTCCAAGGTGGCGCCCAGGGACGCACGGGAGCTGTCGCGGCTGTTCTTCGACCAGCTGGCGGTGCTGGAGGAGGGGAGCCCCGAGTACCAGTACGCGCGCAACACGCTGATCGAGATGAACATGTCCCTGGTCCGGTTCGCAGCAGCGCGGTTCCGCAGCCGGGGCGCCGAGGAGATGGAGGACATCGTCCAGGTCGGCATGATCGGGCTGATCAAGGCCATCGACCGGTTCGAGGTGTCCCGCGAGGTGGAGTTCACCTCCTTCGCGGTGCCGTACATCGTCGGCGAGATCAAGCGGTTCTTCCGCGACACCTCCTGGGCGGTGCACGTGCCCCGGCGGCTGCAGGAAGCACGCGTGCAGCTGGCCCGCGCCACGGAGGAGCTGCGCACTCGGCTGGGTCGGACGCCGACGACCAGGGAACTCTCCGAGCTGATGTGCCTTTCGGAGGACGAGGTCGTCGAGGCGCGTCTGGCCTCCAACGGCTACCGGTCCGCCTCGCTCGACGCGGCGATCAACGGCAGCGAGGACGGCGAGAGCGCGCTCGCGGACTTCATCGGCGACGAAGACGCCGCCCTCGGTCTTGTCGAGGACTTCCACGCCCTCGCCCCGATGATCGCCGAACTCGACGAACGTGACCGGAAGATCATTCATTGGCGTTTCGTCGAGGAGCTCACCCAGAAGGAGATCGGCGAACGCCTCGGCATCTCCCAGATGCACGTCTCCCGCCTGATCACGCGACTCCTGGCCCGCCTCCGCGAGGGCATGCTGAGCGCGACCTGACGGCTACCCCGTCAGCAGGAGTGGGGCCCCGGAGGTGGTGTGCGGGGCTCCCACCCGGGCGCAACCTCGACGACCGAGCCCTCGGTCGGCGCGCCACCGTCGAAGGTGACTCACAGGCGCTCTCGCAGGTCTTGGCCCGAACGGAGGCAGGTCGTCTCGGCGCTGAGATGACGCTCGCTCTCAAGGGCGTCGGATGCACCGTTTCAGTCGGCCGGCACCGTCGCTCCCAGGAGGGCCGCAGTGGCCGGGTGGGTGGGGTGGGAGAAGAGGCGGGACGTGGGGCCGTGTTCGGCGGCGCGGCCTTCCGAGAGGACGAGGAGTGTGTCCGTCCGGTCGGCGACGAGACGGAGGTCGTGGCTGATCAGGACGAGGGCGAGGTCCCGCCGGACGCGAAGATCGTCGAGCAGGTTCATGACGGCCTCGGCGGACTCCGCGTCGAGGGCGGAGGTCACCTCGTCGCATACGAGGACGTCGGGTCCGGCCGCGACGGCGCGGGCGATGGAGGCGCGCTGGCGCTGGCCGCCGGAGAGCTCGTGGGGGTAGCGGGTCGCGAAGTCGGCGGGGAGGCCGACCTGGTCGAGGAGTTCGAGGACGCGCTCGTCCCTCAGGGCGCGGGGAGCGCGGTCGTGGAGGGCGAGGGGCCGGCGGATGGCCGAGCCGACGGTGCGACCGGGGTTGAGGGTGCCCAGGGGATTCTGCGGGATGAGCTGCACGCGTCGGCGCTGTTCGCGGGTGCGGCGGCCGGCGGTGGCGTGCAGGGCGGTGCCGTTGAGGGTGACGGTTCCGCTGGTCGCGCGGTGGAGGCCGACGACGGTGCGCATCAGGGTGGTCTTGCCGGACCCGGACGCGCCGACCACGCCGAGGCTGCCGCCGGCGGCCAGGTCGAAGTCGATGCCGTGCAGAGCGGGGATCCGGCGTCCACGGTGGGTGAAGGCAGCCGTGAGTCCGGTGACGGTGAGTCGCGGGGGCTGGGCGGAGATGTCAGGGCGTGCAGGCGCGGGGGAGGGGACGTACCGGGGGACCGTGCCGGTCCGGGGGCGCAGTTTCACGACATCGTCGGCCAGCCGGGTGACGAGGTCGGCGTCGTGGCACGACAGGGCGATCGCGATGTGGTGCCGCTCGGCCAGGTGGCGAAGGAGTTCACCGATCTCGTCCCGCAGGTGCGGGTCGAGGCCGGCGGTGGGTTCGTCGAGAAGAAGGACGGCCGGGTGGCGGGCCAGCGCGCGGGCGAGGGCGACACGCCGCTGCTGACCGCCGGACAGGCTCCCGGGGCGGCGGTCGGCGAGATCCCCGTCGGTGGGCAGCCGTACTTCGCCGAGGAGCGCCGTGAGCGCCTCCGGGCTGCGGTTCGCGGCGACTTCGGCGATCAGGCGGCGGACCTTCAGGCGCGGGTTGAGGCCGGAGCCGGGATCCTGGCCCACGTAGGCGAGGCGGTGGCGTCGCAGTCCGCGCAGCTTGTCGTCGGGCAGGGCGAACGGGTCGTGGCCGAGGACGTCGACGGTGCCCCCGATGCGGCGCGCGCCCGAGGGCAGGACGCCGGCCACGGCCCGCAGCAGAGTCGTCTTCCCGGCGCCGGACGGGCCGGTGAGGGCCACGACCCGGCCGGCGCGAAGTTCGAGGCCGCCGTTCTCCAGCAGGAGGGTGCCGTCGGGTCCGGCGACGGTGAGGCCGTCGACGTGCACGACGGTCCCGTCCGCCGGGAGCTGCTGATCCGTGTACCAGCGAGGCATGTGGTTCACAGTGGGGTCACCGCCTTGCGGCCGCCGTGCGGGGCGAGTGCCGAGGCGGCCAGGTTGACGCTCATCGCCAGCAGGCCGATGGCGATGCTGGGGGCCAGAACGGCCCACGGGTTGAGGAGGATGCCGCCCGCGTTCTCACGGATCATCAGAGCCCAGTCGGCGGCAGGCGGCTGAGGGCCCACCTGGAGGAAGCCGGCCGTGGCGACGACGTACACGGCGGCGACGAACCGCAGTCCGAACAGGGCGAGAAGAGTGGCGCGCAGATTGGGCAGGACTTCCCTGACGACGAGGTGGCTGAGGCGCTCGCCTCCGGCCGTCGCCGCTTCGACGTAGCCGGACGCGACGACGGGGGCGGCGGCCGCCGCCACCAGACGTACCGCGTACGGCACGCCGAGCACGTACGCGGCGGAGACCAGCGCGAGGCGTCCGCCGGCCGGCCAGGACAGGGCGACCAGCAGGATGCCGAGGACGGGCGGCAGCAGCATGAGGACATCGGCCGCGCGGTCGATGACGCGTCCGATCCCGGGGCGCAGGGCGGCGACCGTGCCGAGGACGGCGGCCGTCGCGGTGACGAGCACCGCCACGACGAGGGAGGTGGCGATGAGTTCGCGGCCGCCCGCCAGCAGCCGGGTCCAGACGTCGCGACCGAGCTGATCGCCGCCGAGCGGGGCTCCGTCGCCGGCTTCCGCGTACGGGGCGGTGATCGGGGCGTCGATGGCGTGCGGGGCCGGCCACGGCCCCGCCACGGCGAGGAGGACGAGCAGCAGCGCGGGCAGGGTGCGCAGCAGCGTGCCCCAACCCGGACGAGTTCGACATGTGGGAGGTGCGGTGGTCACAGGCGTCCTCCGGATGCCCAGGCCCGGACGAGGTCGGCGAGAAGGAGCACGCCGGTGATGACGGCGCCGGTGACGGCGACGACTCCCGCGACGACGGGGCTGTCGCGGTCGGTGACGGCTCCCGCGAGAACGGCGCCGAGGCCGGGGTAGTTGAAGATGGTCTCCACCACCACCGCGCCGCCGAGGAGCATGCCGGTGGAAGTGGCGAGGCCGGCGGCGATGGCGGGCAGCGCGCCGGGCAGCACGTGGTGGAGGAGCACGCGGTGGCTGGGCAGTCCGTCGAGGACGGCGGTCTCCACGTGCGGAGCCTCGGCCTCGTCGGCGAGGGCGGCCCGGACGATCCGGGTGTTCCAGCCGATCTGCGGGATCGACAGCGCGACGACCGGCAGGACGAGCATCTGCCAGGAGGCGGGCGCGCCGCCGCTGTCGGCCAGGGTCACCGCGGGCAGCCACTCCAGCCACTGGGCGAAGACCAGGACGAGGGCGACCCCGACGACGAATTCGGGCAGCGCGAGTACGGCCGTCGCACCGCCGGAGACCGCCCGATCCGTCATGCCACCGGGCCTGAGAGCGGCCCAGCCGCCCAGTGCCAGCGAGGCGAGAAGCGTGACAAGGAGGGCCAGGCCGCCCAGCAGAAGGGTGTTGGGGAACGGTCGGGACAGCAGGTCGGCGACCGGCTCGCCGCGCGCCGACGTCCCCAGGTCGCCGGTGGGCAGGCCGGTCATCCAATCCCCGAACCGTTCCGTCACCGGCCGGTCGAGTCCCAGGAGTGCACGGCGCTCGGCGATGTCGGCGGCGCTCTCGCCGCGTTCGGACGTCGCCATAGCCGCATCACCGGGCAGCAGTTCGACGGCGACGAAGAGGGTGGCCAGCAGGACGGCGAGCAGCAGGGACCGGCGCGCGAGGAGGCCGAGGAGGCGGACACCCGCGAACAGCCAGGGCCGGGACGGCACGGAAGTCTTCCCTCCGGTCGCCCCGGCACCCGGCTGCGCGGCGGTGTCCGTCAGCGGTTCAGCCATGCCCGCTCGAACTGGACCCGGCCGTAGCCGGGGAGCCTGGGCAGGCCACGCACGGTCGCGGCGGCGAGGTCGATGCCGTCGGCCATGCCCCACAGGAGATAGCCGGAGGCGTCGTGCTGGATCTGCTGCACCTCGCGGAGCAGCTTGGCGCGGGCCGCCGGGTCCTTGGTGGCCATGGCGGTGCGGTACGCGGCGTCGAACTCGGGGTTCTTCCAGCCGGTCTCGTTCGTACCGCTCTCGGAGACCAGGACCTTGCTGGCGAAGAAGACGACGGAGTCGTTGGTGCCCCAGTAGGTGGTGTAGAGGTCGCCCTTGAGCCAGGTCTTGTCCCAGAAGGTGCCCGACTCCTGCTTGACCACCTTGATCTTGATGTCCGCCTCGCGGACCTGGGTGGCGAACAGCGTCGCCATCTCGGCGAGACCGGGGATGTCCTCGGTCGTCATGAGTTCGTACGTCTTCGACAGCTCGAAACCCGCCTCCTTCAGCAGCGACTTCGCCTTGGCCAGGTCGCGAGCGCGCTGCGGGACGTCCTCGGCGTAGCCGGGGTCGCCGGTGCCGAGGATGTCGTTGGCGACCGATCCGTACCCGGACAGCACCTGCCTGACCATGGCCTCCCGGTCGACGGCCAGGCGCAGGGCCTCGCGGACCTTCGGGTCGGCGAAGGGCGAGCCGGCGGCCGTGCGCATGACGATGGGCATCGCCATGTCGTTGGGGCGGCGGACGACCTGGACGTCCTTGCGCTTCTCGGCGGTACGGGCCGCGACGGCACCGACGTTGGAGGCGACGTCGATCTGGCCGGCGAGCAGAGCGTTGGACAGGGCCTGCGGGGACTCGAAGATCTTGACCTCGATGGCGTCGAGGAGGACCTTGCCGCCGTACCACTCGTCGTTGCGGACGAGACGGGCGTTGCCGCCGCGGAACCACTCCAGCTTGAACGGGCCGGTGCCGGGTGCCTTCTCGATCTCCTTGTCCGCGGTGCCCTTCTTGACGACGAAGGTCGTCAGGCGCATGAGCAACGGGAGTTCGGCGTTGGCGTAGTCGGAGACGAGGACCACGGTATCGGTCCCCTCGGCCTTGATGTTCCCGGCCTTGATGCCGGGCAGGCGGGAGGCCCCGGACGGGGTGCCGCGCAGTCGGCGCAGGGAGAAGACGACGTCCTCGGCCGTGACGGGAGTGCCGTCGTGGAACGTCGCTCCCTTGGCGAGGGTGAAGCGCCAGGTCTTCAGGTCGTCCGAGGACGTCCAGGAAGACGCGAGGCGGGGGAGGGTGTTCGGCTTGGCACCGGGAATGGTGAGGGTGTCGTAGACGAGGGAGAGGATGAGGTAGTCGCTCTCGTTGGCCTGACTGCCGTGCGGATCACGGATGATGGCGTTCGCCCGACCGAGCGCGCCGATGCGCAGCGTGCCACCGGCCTTCGGCTTGGCGGAGGAGTTCTTGGCAGCGTCCGGGGACGACGTGTCGACGCCGGACCCGCAGGCGGCCAGCAGAGCCGCCGCGCCGATGCCGCCACCGGCCCACAGCAGTTGCCGTCGATTCAGTTCCACGCGTCCGCCCTTGCTCGTTCAGACCGAAAATCACAGGTACTTAGGTGTGCCTACCCTAAGATTCACGGTCGTGACAAGAGGATGGCCGTCTTCCGTTCGCCATGTCCGAAATGCCTGGTGTGTTTGATCTCGATCGGGCGAATCAACGGTGAACTGGCCTTCGAGGTAAGCGACTTGCTGTATCGAAGTAAGGCTTGCCTTACCTAATCCGCGCTGCTACGTTCCGTTCGGCTGCTGACGCGGTCACATCATTCAGGCCCCGTCTCTGCCCGGGGGCCTCACCTCGCATGCCCACTTCCGGCCTCGCCCCGATTCCCCCGCACGCCCGCAACGGAAACGGAACCCCTCAGCCATGACCCCGGCGCCTGCACCCGCCCCTGTCCGTGCGCTCGATGACGCCTCGATCGACGAACTGAGCCGAGCGGCGCAAAGGATCCTCGACGAGTTCGGCAGCTCGGCCGCCCGGCCGGAGCTGCTGGAGCGCGTCGCCGACACGGCGGCCGGCTTGAGCGAAACGATTCGTCGACAGTGCCGCCCGGTCGACACGGCTGACGGCTTGTTCGTGCTGCGCGGTCTGCCCGTCGACGACACCGAGATCGGTCCCACCCCGCTGAGCTGGGCCACCGCGGGCGACAGCGCCGCCGTGTGGGACGTGCTGCTCCTGCTGCTCTCCACGGTGATGGGCAACCCCATCGCCTGGGCCGGGCAGCAGGACGGCCAGTTCGTCCACAACATCGTGCCCAGCCCCGGCCACGAGCGGGAGCAGACCGGCGCCAGCAGCACCGTCCTGCTCAGCCCGCACACCGAGGACGCCTTCCATCCCGGCCGCGCCCATCTGCTGATGCTCGGCTGCCTGCGCAACCACGACCACATCGCGACCACCGCGGCCAGCATCCGCAAGGCGCGGCTCGCCGAAGAGGACGTGGCGCTGCTGTCCCGCCCGGAGCTGCCGATCCTCCCCGACGACGCCTACGCGGAGGCCCAGGGTTTCGGCGGGCTGCCGCCGAAGGTCCCCACCGTGTGGGACTCCGGCGACGGCCTCACCCTCCGCTTCGACCCCGCCTACACGCCGCTCGACGACGCCACTGCCGAACACCGCGCCGCCTACGGCCGACTGGAGGACGAACTGGCCCGCGTGTCCGTGGCCGTCAGCCTGGAGCCCGGTGACGTCCTGGTCGTCGACAACGACCTCGTCGTCCACGGCCGCGTGCCCTTCCAGGCCCGTTACGACGGCACCGACCGCTGGCTGAAGCGAGCCTCCGTCCGCGTGCCCGGCCGCCGTACCCGGCCCGCCGCCGAGGCGAACGAGCACGGCTACGGCCAAGCCGCGATCCAGGCGTACGCGTAAGCCGCCGGCGCCTCTCCACCACCGGACGAAGGGGGAACCCCATGACCGCCGCCCACGCCGAACCCACCGACGACAAGAGCCTCTGCGTGCTCAGCACCAGCGACATCGCGGGCATCGACATCAGCCTGACCGACGTCGTCGACGTCGTCGAGCAGGCTTACCACACGCTCGCTGCCGGGCAGTCGGACAACCCCCGCAAGCTGACGGTCAAGCCCGCCGACGGCCACTCCGTCTCGTACGCGATGCTCGGCCGCGACGGCGTACGCAACGTCGTCGCCATCAAGACCTCGTACAAGCACGGCCTGCACGAGCAGCGTGACAAGCAGCACTACTACACCGCGCTCACCGTCTACGACGACGTGACCGGCCTGCCCGTCGCCATGATGGACTGCGGCCGCATCGGCGCCCTGCGCACCCCGGCCGTCTCCGCCCTGCTGGCCCGCGAACTCGCCGCACCCGGCAGCCGTACGGCGCTCGTCATCGGCACCGGCACCCAGGGCAGGCTCGCGCTGCCGTTCCTGCTCACCACCCTGCCCCAGCTCGACCGGCTGATGGTGTTCGGCACCCATCCCGACGGCATACGGGCCGTGCGCGAGCAGCTCCACGCCCACTTCCCCGACCGCGAGGTCGAGATCGTCGACGACCTGCGCGCCGCCGCCGGCGAGGCCGACGTGGTCGTCGCCACCGCAGGGCCCAACACCCCGGCACATGTGGAGGCCGACTGGCTCAAGCCCGCCGCCCTGTGCGTCCTCGTCGGCCACGGCATCGCTCCCTCCACGCTCCACCGCGCCGACCGGGTCATCGCCACCAGCGCCGCGCAGATGAAGGTCACCGGCACCGACATGGCGGACGCCAACGGCGAACTGCGGGACGTGGACGCCGAGTTCCCCGAGATTCTGGTCGGGCGCGCGTCCGGGCGCACCGACGTGGGCCAGAGCATCTTCGCGTACAACAGCGGGCTCGTCGTCACCGACATCGGGCTCGGTCACCGCTTCGCGCAGCTGGCCCTCGCCCAGGGCGCCGGAACGCGGGTGCAGCTGTGGCAGTGACGTCCCCACCGAGCCTGCCGGCCCACCCCGACCCGCAGCTTGACGCGATCCTGCACGGTGGCCTCCCACACGAACTGGCGTACGCGTTCGGCGGGCCGTTCCACCTGCTGCTGCCCGAGCGCTTCGACGCCAACGTGGCCGCGTTCCGGGCAGGGCTCGACGAGGCGGGCGTCATCGGCCGCGTGTACTACGCCAAGAAGGCCAACAAGGCCGCCGCGTGGATCGAACGCTGCGCGGTGAACGGCACCGGTGTCGACGTGGCATCCCTCGGTGAGCTGCGCCAGGCGGTCGGCCAGGGCGTGCGCGGCGAGAACGTCGTCGTCACCGGCCCCGCGAAGGCCGACGACCTGCTGCGCGTCGCCGTCCTGCAGGACTGTCTGATCGCTGTCGACGCCCTGGACGAGTTGGACCGGGTCATCACGGTGGCGGGCACCCTTGCCCGTCCGGCCCGGCTGCTGCTGCGCCGTCTGCCCCCGGCCCAGTCGCACAGCCGCTTCGGCCTGGACGACGCCGAGCTCGCCACGGCCCTCGAGCGGTGCGTGGACGCCGCCGAAGCCGTGCGGATGGAGGGTTTCTCCTTCCATCTGTCCGGCTACGCCACCCAGCCCCGCGCCGACCTCGCGGGTGAGCTCGTCGAACTGTGCCTCAAAGCCAGGGGCATGGGTCTGCAGGCCGACCGGATCAGCATCGGCGGCGGCTTCGCCGTCGACTACGCGGCGGCCGGCGACTGGGAGCGCTTCACCGCGGTGCAGGGGCCCGACGACTACCACACGGGCAAGTCCTTCACGACAGCCGACTTCTACCCGTACCACTCGCCCGTCGCCGGCGCCGACGCCCTGCGGGTGATCCTCACGGCCCGCCCGTCCGGCAGCGGTGCACCGCTCGCGGACCGGCTCCGCGAGGCGGGGGTCATGCTCCTGATGGAGCCCGGGCGAGCCCTGCTGGACCGGGCGGGCTGCACGGTCTTCCGCGTCCAGGGGGTCAAGGACCGGAGCGGGTACGCGATCCTCACCGTGGACGGCACCAGCCTGAGCCTGTCCGAGCAGTGGTTCAACAGCGAGTACCTGCCCGACCCGGTACTCCTCACCACCGGAGACCGGCGGAAGAGCGGCCCGGTACGCGCCTGCGTCGGCGGTGCGACCTGCCTGGAGTCGGACGTGCTCACCTGGCGCAAGGCCGCCTTCCCCGTACGGCCCTGCCCCGGCGATCTGCTCGTCTACCCCAACACCGCCGGATACCAGATGGACTCCAACGAGTCGCCGTTCCACGACCTTCCCCTGCCGCCGAAGGCCGTCGTCGACGAAGCGGACGGACGCATCCGCTGGCGGCTCGACCGCCGCCCGCCTTCCTGACCTCGCCCCTCACCGCTGGAGCCCCTCATGCACAAGGCCCTGATGCGCCCCGCCGTCGTCAGCCGCGTCTCCGACCTCGTCGGCTACACCCCGCTCTTCGAGCTGTGCCGCTCCGAGAGCGGCAGCCGACTCCTGCTCAAGCTGGAGCAGTTCAACCCCACTGGCACCGCGAAGATACGCATGGCCCGCGCCATGGTCGACGCCGCCGAGGCTACCGGTGAACTCCGCCCCGGCGGTCGCATCATCGAGTCGACCTCCGGCAACACCGGCCTGGGCCTGGCCGTGATCGCCGCCGAACGCGGCTACACCTTCACCGCCGTCGTCGACAACCACGCCGCCGCCGACAAGCTGCGCGGCATGCAGGCCATGGGTACCGAACTCGTCCACGTCGTCGACGACGGCACCGAGGAGCTCGCCACGGCCGCCCGTGAGGAACTCGCCGAGAAGATGGCCGACGAGGACGACAGCGCCATCTTCACCGAGCAGCACAACAACCCCGCCAACGCCGTCGGCTACTACGCCGTCGGACGGGAGCTGGACGCCGCCCTCGGAGGCCGCGTCGACATCCTCATCGGCGCCGTCGGCACCGGCGGCGGCCTGTGCGGCACGGGCCTCGAACTGCGCCGCACCGTGCCCTCCGTCCGCATCGTCGGCGTCGAGCCGAAGGGCTCCATCGCCTTCGGCGGCCCCGCCCACGACTACTACCAGTCCGGCACCGGCACCCCCGAGGGCGCCACCATCGGCGCCCTCGTCGACTTCGACCTCATCGAGGAAGGCGTCAAGGTCGGCGACATCGAGGCCTTCGCCACCGCCCGCGTCGTCGCCCGCAAGACCGGCCTCCTCATCGGCGGCTCGGCCGGCGGCGTCGTGTACGAGGCGCTGACCCGGATGGCGGCCCTCCCACCCGAGACCACTATGGTCGCCCTCGTCAACGACGGCGGCGAGAAGTACATGGACACCGTCTTCAACGACGACTGGATGAACGCTCGCGATCTCATCGACCCCACGGTCGAGCGCGAGATCGACGAACTGCTCACCAAGCTCCGCGAGAACTGACACCGATGCCGACGCCCATACGCACCCTGCTGACCGACAGCCGGGCCCTCGCCGCCCTGGCCGTGCCGCTCGCCCTGACCCAGCTCGCACAGGTCGCCCTCACCACGACCGACACCATCATGATGGGCCTCATGGGCGCCGAGGCCCTCGCGGCCGGCGGCCTCGCCATGGTGATCTTCAACCAGCTGCGCACCATGGGCGTCGGCATGGTCACCGCCGTCGGCAACCAGGTGGCCGCCGCGGCCGCCCGCGCCGAAGCGGCCGACACGGATGCGGCAAGGACCGAGGCCGACGAGGACGTACGCGACTTCGTCCGCGCCGCCTTCGCCCTCGCCACCCTTGCCGGCCTCGCCGGCGCCGTCCTGATGGTTGCCGTCGGCCACGCCGTGGGCCGGCTCGGCCAGGACGCTTCCGTCGTCGAGGCGGCCAATCCCGTCCTCTACGCCATGGCCCCGGGTCTGATCCCCTGCCTGTGGTTCCAGTCCATCCGCCAGTTCACCGTCGGCATGCGCCGACCTCAGGCCCTGCTGCGGATCACCATCGCGTCCATCGCCGTCAACGCCGCACTCAACTGGGGCCTCATCCACGGCACCTGGATCCTGCCCGAGCTGGGCCTGCCCGGCATCGGGATCTCCACATCCCTCGTGTATCTCCTGTCCTGCCTGGCCCTGTACGCGTTCACGCGCCGCGACCCGCAGCTGGCCCCGCTCCTCGACATCCGCATCTGGAAGACCCGCCCTGCCACACTCCGCCGCCTCACCGGCCTGGGCACCCCCATCGCCGCCACCTACGGCTCCGAAGCCGGCTTCTTCTTCGTCGTCGCCCTCATCGTCGGTACGTTCGGCAGCGCCGCCCTGGCCGCCCACACCGCCGTCAACCAGCTCATCTACATCGTCTTCCAGACAGCCGTCGGCCTGTCCCACGCCGCCTCCATCAACGTCAGCAGGGAACTCGCCCTCGGCCGGGTCGACGCCGCCCGCCGTCTGAAGAACACGGCCCTGTCCTGCGCAGCCACCGTCATGGCCGTCGTCGGCGCTGTCTACCTCCTCGCCCCCGAGTCGGTTCTGCGCCCCTTCCTCTCCCCGGACGAGACGCAGGCCCTCGCGATCGGCACCGAACTCCTTCTCATCGCCGCCGTTGTGCAGTTCTTCGACTGCACCCAGAACATCGGCGTCGGTCTGCTTCGCGGCCTCGACGACACCAAGGGCGGCTTCCACGTCACCCTCATCGGCTACTGGCTCATCGGCCTGCCCGCCGCCTGGCTCCTCGGCCGCTTCACCGGACTGGACGCCACCGGCGTCTGGCTCGGCCTCCTCACCGGCCTCGGCGCGACCGCCCTCCTCCTCCTGCGCCGCTACCATCGCGGGCTCGCCACCCGCGCCGCCGCTCCGACGACCGCGGAGCCAATGGCAGCAGCCTGACGAGCTGTGCGCCGTGTGTCCGGCGCACGCCGTCGAGCCCGCCGCGGACGCATGCGGCTGCCGGGGCGGGGTGCGCCTGCTGCGAGAGGTGGTGGGTCCCGGCGCGCGCCGGGACCCACCACCCGAGCCGACGATGTTCCGTCAGCCGGGCCGACGGTGCCGTCAGCCGTGCATCAGGCGGTCGATGCGACGCGCGATGCCGTCGATGGTCGCGGCGGCCATGAGTTCCATCAGGGACAGTTCGCAGCCGAAGGTCTGCTCCAGGGCTACTTTCAGCTCCGCGCCCATCAGCGAGTCCAGCCCGAGGTCGGCCAGATGGGCGACGGGGTCCACGCGGTCCGGGGTGGTCTGCAGGATGTGCGCGGTGGCTTCGACGAGCGTATGAGTGATCAGTTCGAGACGGGCCTGCTCACCGTCGGCGGCCTTCAGCCGCCGGCGCAGGTCCTGTGTCCGGGTGCGCTGGACCCTGCTGTTGCCGCCCAGTTGGGCGGAGAACCTCGGCACGGTGAGGGCCGGCAGCAGGTGGGTGAGCCGCTCCCAGTCCATCACGCCGACCGCTGCCTGTCCCTCGGGGCGGCTCAGGTACGCGTCGAGGGCCGTCAGGGCCATGGCGGGTGTGATCAGTCCGATGCCGGAGCGGGCGATGGTGTCGGCCATGTTCGTACGGGCGACGTAGCCGGTCTCGGAGATGCCGCCCCAGGCCAGTGCGAGACCCGGCCGGCCCTGGTCGCGGCGCGTGCGCATCAGCGCTTCCAGGTACAGGTTGGCGGCCGCGTAGGGGGCTTGGTGCTGGTTGCCGATCAGAGCCGCGACGGAGGAGTAGGCGACGAAGAAGTCGAGGCCGAGGTCGGCGGTGAGTTCGTGGAGTACCTCTGCGCCGCGCACCTTGGGCGCGAGTACGGCGGCGAACCGTCCGGCGGTGAGGTCGGTCAGCGGGGCGTCGTCCAGGTGCATGGCGGCGTGCACGACGCCGCGCACCGGGCGGCCGTGCTGCCGCGCGTCGGCGATGACCGTTCGCATGGCGTCGCTCGTGGTCACGTCGGCGGCGTGCACGTGAGCGCCGGCGCCGAGCCGGCGCAGGTCGCTGAGGAGTCGCGCGGCTTCCGGGGCCTCGGCGCCACGGCGGGAGACGAGGGCCAGGTGGCGGGCGCCGCGGGTGGCGAGGTGGCGGGCGGTCGCTGCGCCGAGGCCGCTCAGCCCACCGGTGACGAGATAGGTGGCATCGGGGTCGAGCCGCGGTGCCGGCTGCGGTTCTTCGACGGCGACGGGGAGGCTGTCGGTGAAGGAGACGACGACCTTGCCCAGGTGGCGCGAGTGGCGCAGAGCGCTGAAGGCGTCGCTGATGCGCGGTGCCGGGTAACTCTGGTGGGGGAGGGGCGGGTAGGTGCCGGCCAGGACGCGGTCGGTGACCGTGCGGAAGGCGGCTGCGGCCGTTTCGGGGGCGTCGGCGATCAGCCGGGTGATGTCGACACCGAAGTAGGCGAGATTGTCCCGGAAGGGGCGCAGCAGCAGCGGTGCGTTGGCGTAGATGTCGCGCTTGCCCAGCTCGATGAAGCGTCCGCCCGGCTTCAGGCACTCCAGACTGCGGGCGATGGCCTCCCCGGCCAGGGAGTTCAGAACGACGTCGACGCCTCGTCCCCCGGTCACCTCGCGGACCTGATGGGCGAAGGAGAGGTCGCGGGAGTTGAACACGGCCTCGACGCCCAGGGCGCGCAGCAGATCGCGCTTGGCCGGGGTGCCCGCGGTGGCGATCACCCGGGCGCCGACGTGACGGGCGTACGTCAGCGCGGCCAGACCGATGCCGCCGGCGCCGCCGTGCACCAGCACGGTGTCCCCGGCACGCAGGCCGGCGAGTGTCTCCAGGCTGTGCTGGACGGTGAGGTAGACGGCGGGCAGGGTCGCCGCCTGCTCGAAGGTCATGTGGTCGGGGATGCGGCCGGTCTGCTCCGTGCGTACCCGCACATGGGAGGCGAAGGCGCCGTGGGCGAAGGCGTACACCCGCTCGCCCACCGACCAGCCGGTGACGCCCGGCCCGGTGGCGGTGATGACGCCGGCGCACTCCAGGCCGAGCAGCGGGCCGGTGGGACTGGCCGGTTCCGCGCCCGCCGGCAGCATGCCTTCGGCGAGCATCACGTCACGGTAGTTGAGGGCGGCGGCCTTGACCCCGACGACCACCTCTCCGGGGCCGGGTGGTTCCGCTTCGGCGTTGATCCAGGTGAGGTGGTGGCCTCGTCCGGGGCGGCTCAGCCGCAGCCGGTAGGTGTCGTGCGGGCCGGCGTCGCGGGTGACGGGCGGGAGCGGGCGCAGTCGGGGAGTGAAGCGCCCGTGTGGTTCCAGGACGACTTCGTCGTCCTCACCCGGTTCGAGGAGTTCGGCGGCCAGCCGTGCGGCGTCGGCCGCGTGATCGGGGGAAGTGGAGAGGCTGATGCGGCGTACGGTCAGGGTGGGGCGCTCGTTGGCGACGACCCGGCCGATTCCCCATACGGCCGCGGCCCATGGGCCGGCGCCGGTGTCCGCGGGGGCCGGGTGCAGGCCGGTCGGCGGGGTGACCAGCCACAGCAGGGGGTCCGGCCGGCCCGCGGCGGCGGCCGTGGCTGCCGCGGCCCTCACGGCACCTGCGGCCCTGGTGACGGCCTCGGTGACGGCCTCGGTGCCGGACGAGGGGTGATCGTCGCCGAGGAGGAGGACGACGCGCGCTGACGCCTGATCCGTCAGGGGCTGCTCCCACGGGTCCACGGCGTCGGGCAGGCAGGTGAGCTGGGCGCGGGCTCCGGCCGCCGTGAGGGCGGTGGTCAACGCGGTGCCCAGGGGATGCCCGGCGGAGTCGGTGACGATCAGCCAGGGATCGTCCGTGCGGGGGGCCGGCTCGGTGTTCCGCGGCGCGGTGTGCGGGCGCACCCGGGCGTCCACCGTGCGGCGAGCGACCAGCAGGGAGTAGTCCTCCGCGGTCTCCGCCTGGCCGCTGCCGGTGTCGGTGACGGCGTCGAAGCCGCACTCGGACAGCAGGGGCGTCCACGCGGCGCGCGGCAGCAGGGGACTCGTGCGCAGGTCGTCGTCCGTGCCGGACCAGTACTCGGGCAGGAGCCCGAAGCACGGGCCGAGGATCTCCTCGTCGTGGCTCTCCACCGCCAGCAGTTGCCCGCCGGCGCCGAGCAGCCGAGCGAGGCGCGTACAGGTGGCGCGCAGGTCGGTCGTGGCGTGCAGGACGTTCGCGGCCACGATGAGGTCGAAGGACCCGGGAGCGAAGCCCTGAGCGGTGGGATCGTCGTCGAGGTCGAGGGTGCGGTAGTCGAGGAAGTCGTATGCGGCGAACCGGGCCTGCGCCCGGGGGAAGAAGGCCGGTGTGACGTCGGTGAAGGTGTAGCGGGTCAGGTGCGGCGGGAGCACGGCGAGAAGGGCCTGGGTCAGGCCGCCGGTGCCGCCGCCGACCTCCAGGACGCGCAGCGGCCGGTCGGTGGGCCACTCGCGCAGCGCTTCCCGGAGGACGAGGCGGGCGTAGTGGCTGTGGGCGCGCATCTGCGGGGTGTCGGCGTAGAAGGCTTCGACGAGATGCCGGTCGGCTTCGTTGAAGAGCAGCTGGCGGGCGTCGGCCCGGCCGGTGAGGATGTCGGGAAGGTGGGCGCCGACGCGGGAGTACATGGCGGTGGCCGTGATCCATTGGGGGAACCGCTCCGCGCACAGCCGCAGGTGCGTCTCCGGGGCGGCTTCCGCCGCGGTGAACCGCCAGCACTCCTCGCCGGGGGATGCGGCGGGCTGGTGCTCCAGCAGGCCGGAGCGGGTGGCGAGCCCGGCCATGAGCCGGGCGTAGGAGACGTACCGCGGTTGCAGTCCCGCCGTCAGGAGGTCGCTCATCCGGAAGCGGTCCGTGCCCGGCAGCAGGTCGGCGAAGGCGGCGGCCGCGTAGTGCCCTGCCGTGGCCTTCACCGTGGGCGCGAAGCGGCGGTAGTCGTCCGCCTGCTCCTTCTCGAAGGCGGCCCGTGCCGCGGCGGTCGCGGCCACCGTGTGCGCCGGTGCCGGCAGGGGCGCGGGAGTCGATGCGGGGGACTGGCCGGGGCGTGGTGCGTACCGCAGGACGGTCGCCAGCTCCTGCACCTCGTCCCGCCTGGCGACGGCGTGCAGACGGCAGCCGGTCAGCTGGACGGCGACGCCGCCGTCGTCCTCGCTCACGGTCACGTCGACGACGGCGTCCGATCCCGTGAGATGGCGCAGCACCACATGGATCCGGCCGCTGACCGGTGGCTGCCGCCATACGCGGGCGGACTCGATCGCGGTGGGCAGGAACATGCGGCCGCCGGCGACCCGGGCGAGCAGAGGGGCGGTTGCCTGCAGGGCGCCGTCGCAGATCACCGGGTGCGCGTGGAAGCCGGCCGCGTCACGCGCGGGCGACTCGGGCAGCCGGTAGGTCGCGGTGACCTCCGTGCCGGACACCACCAGGCCGGTGAGGACCTGGAACGCCGGGCCGTACGAGAGACCCGCCCGTGCGGCGTGCTCGTAGTGCACGGCCGGCTCCACCACCGTGCCGGCACCGGGGCCGCCGAGTGGCGCCGGTGCGGGGGCCGTCAGTCGGCGGACTCGGCCTCGCGCGTGCGGCGTCCACTGGGCGGAGGGATCGGTGCGGGAGGCGATCAGGACGATGCCGTCCTCGGCGGACAAGGAGGTCTGGACCGATACGGAGGCCGGGTCGTCGGTACGGGGCAGGGTCAGCGGCCTCAGTACATCGAGATCGGTGACTTCACACGGTGTGCCCAGCCCGGCGCGACCCGCCGCCAGTGCGGCCTCCAGGTAGGCGGTGGCCGGCATGACGATGCTCGTGTCGACCCGGTGATCAGCCAGCCAGGGCAGCCGGGTGCGGGTGAGCTGCTGATGCCAGGTGGGGTCGGCGACGGCCGCCCGGCGTCCCAGCAGCGGATGTACGAGGGTCTTGTCCTGAGGAACGGTGACCCACCAGTCGGCTGTTCCGCTCCAGTGCCGCTCATGCTGCCAGGGGTACCCCGGCAGGGACACCACCTCGCCGCGCCGGGGGAAACACCGTGCGCCCGCCCCGGAGGCGATGATCGCGGCGGTGGACCGCCGTAGCGCTGCGGGACCGTGGGTGTCCCGGCGCAGCGTCGCGTGGGCGGCGGCGTGCCCGGGCAGCAGCCGCTTCAGATAGGTGGCCAGAATGGGGTGGGGGCCGACCTCCACGAACCGGGTGCAGCCCTCGTCGGCCAGTGCCCGTACGGCATCGGCGAACAGGACGGGTTCACGTACGTTCCGCCACCAGTACTCCGCATCGAGCCGTCGCCCGGCGCACAGCGCGCCCGTCACGGTGGAGGCGAACGGCAGCCGGCCCTGCCGCGGGTCCAACGAGCGCAGCGGTCCCGCCACCTCCTCGTACACGGGGTCCATGTGCCGGGAGTGGAAGGCGTAGTCGAGGTCCAGGGCGCGGAAGAACACCCCGCGCGCCGTCAGCTCCCGGCCCAGTTCCGCCAGCGCCGCGTTGTCGCCCGCGATCGTGACGTCATGGGGGCTGTTGACGCCGGCGACTTCGAGGCGCCCGTGGAAGGCCGCCAGCTCCTTGGCGGCCTCCTCGGGCCTCAGCCCGGCGGCAGCCATGCGACCGCTGCCGGCGGTCGCCGCCTGCGCCCGGCTGCGTACCGCGACGACACGGCATGCCTGCTCCAGGTCGAGACAGCCGGCGACGTAGGCCGCGGCGATCTCCCCGACACTGTGGCCGACGACCGCGTCCGGTTCGATGCCGCGGTCCTCCAGCAGCCGGACGATGCCGACCTGCACGGCGAACAGCAGAGGCTGGGCGATCTCGGTGCGCTCCAGACCGGGCGAGCCGGCGGCGAGTTGCTCGCGCGGCGACCAGCTCAGATGCGGACGCAGGCCCGCCTCGACCTCGTCGATTGCAGCGGAGAAGGCCGGCTCGGACAGCAGATCGGCGCCCATGCCCGCCCACTGCGACCCATTGCCGTCGAAGACGAACGCGACCCGTCCCGGAGCCGCCCTCGGGGCGGTGGCGGCGGTGTCGGGCTGCTCGCCCCCGGCGAGTCGCAGCAGCGCCTCGGCCGCCTGCGCCGGGTCCTCGGCCCAGACGCAGGCGGCATGCTCGTGGCGGGTGCGGCGCCGGGTCGCGGTGTAGGCGATGTCGTAGAGGTCGTCCCCGGTGAACTGCAGGTGCTCCGCCATCCGTTCGCACGCCCGGGTCAGCGCCACCGGGGTGCGGGCGGAGACGACCACCGGCACCCCGGCTGCCGGTGACCGGCCCGGTACGGCAGCGGCATCCGGTGCCGCCGGGTGGACGTCGGCCAGGACGAGGTGGGCGTTGGCACCACCGAAGCCGAAGGAGTTCACGCCCGCGACGGCCCTGCCGGGTGCGTCCAGGGGCTGCAGCCGTGTGACCGGCTGAATGTTCAGCTCGTCGAACGCGATGGCCGGGTTGAGCCGATCGGCATGCAGGGTCGCCGGGATCTGCCGGTGCTTGAGGACCAGCAGCGCCTTGAACAGGCCCGCCATACCGGCTGCGGCCTCCAGGTGACCGAGGTTGCTCTTGACCGACCCGATCGGCAGCGGACCCCGGCCGCGGTCGACACCCAGGGCCCGTCCGATGGCCTCCGCCTCCAGCGGATCCCCCGCCGGGGTGCCCGTACCGTGGGCCTCCAGGTAGGCGACGTCGTCGGGCCCCAGACCGGCCCGCTCGTACACCTGGCGCAGCAGCGCCTCCTGCGCAGAGCTGCTGGGCAGCGCCAGACCGGGAGTCCGGCCGTCGTTGTTGGCGCCACTGGACAGGATCACCGCGTGGACGCGGTCTCCGTCGGCCCGGGCGTCGGCCAGCCGCTTGAGCACGACCAGCCCGCCGCCTTCAGCGCGCGTGAAGCCGTCGGCCTCCGCGGAGAACGGCCGGCACCGCCCGGTCGGCGACAGCATGGACGCGTTGCAGAAGCCCCCGTAGACATGGGGGTTGAGCAGGACGTTGATGCCGCCTGCCACCGCCAGGCGGGTACCGCCGCCGCGCAGGTGCTCGCACGCCTGGTGCACCGCGGTCAGGGCCGAGGAGCAGGCGGTGTCGACGGCGACGCTCTGCCCGTGCCAGTCGAAGTAGTGCGACAGCCGGTTGGCCACGATCGCCCCGGCCATCCCCGACATGGTGTAGGCGTTCCCGGACTCCGGTGACATCGACTGGAGTTCGCCGTAGTCCCGGCTGGAGCAGCCGATGTACACCGCTGTGTCGGAGCCCTCCAGCGCGGTGGCGTCGGTGCCGGCGTCGTCCATCGCTTCCACGGCCATCTCCAGCAGCAGTCGCTGCTGGGGATCCATGTGCGCCGCCTCCCTGGGGGAGATGCCGGAGAAGAAGGAGGTGTCGAAGCCGGACAGGTCCCGGAGGAACCCGCCCGCCGCCGTGTAGGACTGGCCGGGGCGCCGACCGACGTCGACGAAGTCCGCGAGGGGGAAGCGATCGGACGGTACGTCGGTCACCAGGTCCGTACCGGCCGTCAGGACCGTCCACAGGTCGTCCAGGTGGTGCACGCCCCCCGGTAGGCGGCAAGCGGAGCCCACCACGGCAATGGCGTCGTCGGGCAGCAACGGCATACGCAGAGACAACTGTGCTCCAAGCGGAAGCGGAGGGAATCCGGGGCGGGCATCGGATCACGCGGGCAGGCGCGTTCGACGGCTGTGAGAAGTAGCAGGCGGGGGTGCCCGCCGGTCAGAGAGCGCCGGCCGCCGAGTCGACGACGGCGCGGGAGCCGAGTCCGAGAGCCCGGCGGAGGAACCCCGTGTCCAGCGGTGCGGGCTCGGGCAGGCCGGGGGTGGCGGCCAGCGCACCGGTACGGTCGAAGGTGTGCCGGAGCCGGCAGTAGCTGAGGAATCCGGTCAGATGCGTGGCGATGAACCGCTCGGCCGGTGTCGCGTCGTCGATCTCCTCCGTGCACTCCAGTCGCAGGCCCGCATAGGCCTGCTCGAACGCGCCGATGACGTCGCCCAGTTGGGTGGGTGTGTGGTGCACGATGTGGTAGGTGTGCGCCCCGGCGCGCTCGTGCGGCGTGTCGTGTCCGATCCGGACCATCGCCGCCGTCGCGTAGTCGCTCGGCACGATGTTGAACGTCGCCGAAGGTGACGCCTTGAGCCGCAGGTGGAGCCGAGCCCCCGAAGAGCGTTCGGCAGCGGACGGAATGCTGGGGGCACCTCCGCTCGCCACTGTTTCGATCATGCGGCCCAGCAGAGCCAGCGGGTGACCGGCGGCGGTCTCCGGCAGCGGCCGGTCGCCGGCGACGACGCCCGGCCGCAGAACCACCGCCGGCCGGCCACGGCGCGCGGTCCAGGCGCGTACCAGTTGCTCCGCCTCGTACTTGGAAGCGTCGTAGTGCGTCACGAAGCCGTGGGCGTCGGTGAGGTCGTCCTCCCGTACCAGGCCGGCTGGCCGGTTCCCGGCAACCGCCATGGTGCTCACGTGTACCAGACGGCAGTCGGGCCGCGTCCTGTCGGCGAAGGCGAGTACCTGGGCCGTGCCGTGGGCGTTCACCAGGAAGAGCCGCTCCCTCTCCCCGGCCAGCGCGATGTCGCCGGCGCAGTGCCAGACGGCATCGACCTGTTCCGCCAGCCGCGCGTGCGTCCCCGGCGACAGCCCCAGCCACGGCAGGGTCACGTCGCCCTTGACGCACTGCAGACGCCGCAGGGCGTCTGCGTCCGTTCCGCCGTGCAGGCTGACCGCGGCCACCACGCGCCGCCGCACGTCGGCGAGGTCGCCGCGTCCCAGCGCGATGACACGCTGATTGCGCGTGGTGAGCAGGGCATGGGCGAGACGGGAACCGACGAATCCCGTGGCACCCGTAATCAGGATGGTCACGGCCTCAGCATGGACGAATGAGCCTGAAAGATCAAAACGCTTAGTAGTCGGATGATCGCATGGTGTGACAAGTGGAGGGGGTTCGGGGAGTCGCACCGAGAGGCCCTGCCGTGGAGAGAGTGCACGAGTCCGTCGGATGAACGGCCCTGCGCACACTCGGTGGTGGCGGAGCGGTGCGCGATCTGCCGTCTGTCAGGTCACGTCAGGTGCAGCTCCGCCCAGACCGTCTTGCCCGGCGCGCCCGCGCGCGGGGCGACCGCCCAGCGGGTCGCCAGCCCCGCGACGATCAGCAGACCCCGGCCGGACTCCGCGTCGCCGGGCGGCTCCCGGTCGGAGAGCACCGGGACGCGTTCGGTCCGCGTGTCGGTGACCTCGACGCGCAGGCCGGCGGCGCCCTGGGTGAGCCGGACGCGGAAGTCCCGCCCGGCGACGTGCCCATGCCGTACGGCGTTGGCGGTCAGCTCCGCGGTGATCAGCGTCAGGGTGTCGTTGACCCGGCTGCCGTAGGGGTGCCCCCACGCGTCGAGGCGGTGGGAGACCAGCCTGCGGGCGAGGCGCGCGCCGCGCGGGGAGGAGGTGAAGGCCATCGCGAACTCGTGGAGGGGGCTTGCGGTCCCGGCCTCGGTCTCGGTCTCGGACTCGGTCTCGGACTCGGACTCGGACTCGACCTCGGTCCTGGTCTCGGACTCGGTCCTGGTCTTGGAGGCGCCCATGGACTCGGCATCGCCTTCGGCCTCGGACTCGTCGGGTCGTCGTGTGGGGGAAGTTCGGCTGTTCACGTGGTCCACGCTGTCGGTGCCGTCCTAGCGTGAACAGGCACGACGCGCACACGGGAAGTCGCTGTAGGTGTGTGGTACGCGGGTGTAGGCGGCACGGAGCGTGACGGCCGGTGCGGGGGCGCGTTGGCCGGGGGAGGTGGTACGGGGATGAGCGAAGCGACGGGGCTGGTGGGCGGGGCGACCGGCAGCGGCGATGGTGGCGGTGGCGCTGGCGGTGACGAGTGGCGGGCGGAACCGGAAGCGGGTTCCGGAGTCCTACGGGTCTTCGGGCGGCAGTTGAAGCGGTTCCGGTTGCGGGCGGGCTTGGAGCGGCCCGAGTTCGGCTCGCTGACGGGGTACTCGGTCTCGACCATCGCCGCGTACGAGCAGGGGCGGCGGGTGCCGCCGCCGAGGTTCATCGACCGGGCGGACGAGGTGCTGGACGCGGGCGGGGTCCTCCAGGAGATGAAGGAGGAGGTGGCCCGGGCGCAGTATCCGGCGTTCTTCCGGGACGCGGCGCGGTTGGAGGGGGAGGCGGTCGAATTGCACGTGTACGCCAACCAAGGAGTGCCGGGGCTGTTGCAGACGGAGGAGTACGCACGGGCGGTGTTCGGGATGTGGAGGCCGCTGCTGGACGAAGAGACGATCGCCCAGCGCGTGACGGCTCGACTCGCTCGCCAGGACATCTTCGCCCGTAGGCCGATGCCCACCATCAGCTTCGTCATCGAGGAGGTGACGCTGCGGCGCCCGCTGGGAGGCGAGAGCGTCTTGCGTGGGCAGTTGGAGCAGGTACTTCTTGTGGGGCAGCAGCGCAACGTTGAGTTGCAAGTGATGCCGACCCAGCGTGAGGAGCATGCAGCGCTCGGCGGGCCGTTCACCTTGATCGAGACGCGGGAAGGGCGCAGGATCGCATACGTGGAAGCACACAAGGAGAGCCGCCTTCACACGGAGCGCGGCTCAGTGCGTGAGTTCGAGGAGCAGTATGGAGTCCTGCGCGCGCAAGGACTCACTCCACGGGAATCGCTTGCCTTCGTTGAGAAGCTGCTGGGAGAGAGATGACCATGAAGCCTGACCCATCCGATCCTGGTCTTACGTGGTTCAAGAGCAGCTACAGCAGCGGGGCGGGCGGCGAGTGCGTAGAGGTCGCCGCCCGCCACGAGGCCGTCCACGTTCGTGACTCCAAGGACACAACGCGTATGGGGCTCACGGTCGATGGAGCTGCGTGGGCCGCGTTCGTGAACTTCGCGGCACGGTAGTTGATGAGGTTGCCCCCTGGCGATGGTCAGGGGGCACGCCTGTGCCACGCCACTACGTGATCATTCGCCGAGCACCGGTGCGGCGCCCTCGCCCAGTGCGGCGATTTCGGCGGTGGAGGCGTTGCCGCCGGAGCAGACCACGGCGACGCGCTGTCCGGTGAACTCCTGCGGCCTGGCCAGTACGGCCGCCAGGGCGGCGGCTCCGGCACCTTCGGCGAGGGTGTGCGCATGGCTGGCGAGCAGCCGCTGCGCCGCGGCGATCTGCGTGTCGGAGACGAGGTGGAAGTCGGCGAGTCCGGAGCGCATGACGTGCTGGGGCAGTGTGAAGCCCCGTCCGGTGGCCAGGCCCTCCACGGTGGTGCGGTTGGGGCGCCGGACGCAGACGCCGTCCCGCCACGAGTCGTGCGCCGCAGGTGCCGCGGACGACTGCACCGCGATCACCCGGCAGTTCGGGGCGAGCTCCGCGGCGACCAGGCAGGCCGCGGCGGCTCCGGTGCCGGAGCCGACGGGCACCACCACCGCGTCGAGGTCGGGCCGGGCCTCGAAGATCTCCAGGTACAGGGTGCCGACGCCGGCCAGCAGGGCCGGGGTGTCGCCGGGGCTGACCAGGTGCCGGTCGCCGTCGGCCGCCAGTTTCTCGGCCCACTCCTGTGCGGCGCCCATGTCCGGACCGTGCAGTACCACGTCGGCGCCGAGCGCCCGTGCCGCCCGTGCCTTCGCCTCGGGGACCGTCTCCGGCATCACCACCGTGCAGGAGGCGCCGAAGGCGGCGCAGGCGTAGGCCAGCGACTGCGCGTGGTTTCCGGTGGAGTAGGTGACCAGGCCGCGGGCGCGCTGCGCCGGCGTCAGGCCGGACAGCAGGGTGAGCCCGCCGCGCACCTTGAACGCTCCGACGGGCTGGACGTTCTCGTGTTTGACGTGGACGGTCGCACCGGTCACCGCGTCGAGCACGGGGTACGACCACATCGGCGTGGCGGGCAGGTACCCGGCCAGGAGTTCCCGGGCGGCGAGGATGTCGGCGAAGGCAGGAGGCTGTGGCATGCGGCCATCGTCCTGGCCGACCGATCCATCGGTCCAATGCCAGTTCTCTCGGACACCTATCGATCTCATTGATAGATTGTCTCCATGCTCGACGTCACCCGCCTGCGCGTGCTCGCTGCGGTCAACCGCCACGGCTCGGTCACCGCCGCCGCCCGCGCCCTGCGCTACGCGCAGCCGTCGGTCAGCCACCATCTGGCCAGGCTGGAGGCCGAGACGGGCACCCGGCTCGTCCAGCGCGTGGGGCGCGGCGTCCGGCTGACCGATGCGGGCCGGATGCTGGCCGAGCGAGCCGAGGAGATCCTGGGGCGCCTGGAGGCGGCCGAGGAGGAGCTCGCCGCCCACGCCGGACTGCACGCCGGACGAGTGCGCCTGGCCGCGTTCCCCTCGGCCCTCGGCACCTTCGTCCCGCGCGCCGCGGCCGCGTTCACCGCCGCCCACCCCGGCGTCGAACTGCGCTTCACCGAGGCCGAACCGCCCGACGCGGCGCGGCTGCTGCGCTCGGGCGAGGTCGACATCGCCCTGCTGTTCGGCTACTCCGACACACCACCCGCCGACGACGACGGGCTGCGCCGAACGCCCCTGCTCACCGAGCCCATCTACCTGGTGACGCCGGGCGGCCTCGCGGGCGACCGACTGGCCGACCACGCCACGCGACGGTGGATCAGCGGGTGCGAACGCTGCCGCACCCACCTGCTGCGCTCCTGCCAGGCCGCCGGCTTCACCCCCGACATCGCGTTCACCACCGACGACTACGTCGCCGTCCAGGCCCTCGTCGCCGCCGGACTGGGTGTCACCACACTGCCCGGCCTGGCCTTGGCGGCCCAGCGCAACCCCGCCGTCAGGACGGCACGTCTGCCGGGCCAGGAGAGGGCGATCAGCGCAGCCGTCCACGGCGAACCGCCGGACCCGCCGGCCGTCGCAGCCCTGCTCGACCACCTCGCGGACGCCACGGCGGCCCCGCTGCCTCCGCCCTGAGAGGTCGCCGGGCCGGGGCTCTGCCCGGCACGGCATTCCGGCCGCCCGCCTGGTGTGCGGTGCGATCCATGCGGTCGGCGCGACCGGGCCACGGCAACCGGCGGCCCTGGGAGTCATGGGTGGTGGTGGGATGAGCGCGCCGGGCCCGGGCCGTCGTACGCACGAGTCGAGCGGGCCGCCGGACGGCTCTTCGCCAACAGCCGCTCGCCAACGGCCCTTCGATAGGTGGTCATCGCCAACAGCCGTTCACCCAGGGCTGTTTGCGAAGAACTCGTTGCGAAGGTCTCTTTGCGAAGAGTTCTTTGCGGTCTATCGTGTGCCGTGTGACTGATGCGAGGGAGAGAGCCGACGGCTCCACCGAAGAGAACTCGGTAGCCCTGGACGCCAAAGGGCTGCGTGCCCTGGCGCATCCGCTGCGCGTGCAGCTGGTCGGATTGCTGCGGAAGTACGGCCCGTCGACGGCCACCCGCCTCGCCGAGCGACTGGGCGTGAACTCCGGTACGGCCAGCTACCACCTGCGCCAGCTGGGTACGGCCGGCTTCGTCGAGGAGGACGCGGAACGCGGCAACGCGCGGGAGCGCTGGTGGCGTTCGGTCCACCAGACGACGGAGCTCAACGACCGCGAGCTGGCCCATCGGGAGCCCGAGGCCGCGCTGGCGTTTCTGCAGTCCGTCGCGGCCACCTACACCCTGCGCACTCAGCAGACGCTCCACGAGCTGCAGACGCTGCCCGACGCGTGGCGGGACACCTTCCACATGAGCGACTGGCCGCTGCGGCTCACCCCTGAGGAAGCCGTCTCCCTGCGGCAGGAGCTGAGGGCCGTCATCGCCCGCTACCGGAGGGACACCCCGGACGCGGCGGCCGGTGCCCCGAAGGGCGCCGAGCGGTTCGGAGTCATCACGCTCATCCTGCCCGAGCTGGACTCGCCCGCCACGCCCGAGGAGCACAGCGGCCCCGATGCGGGAACGGAGGCGCCATGACCGAGGATGCCCCGGACGCCGGCGGCATATCCGGCAAGCGGTCCTTACGGCCGCTGGCCGGGGTACTGGCCGCCATGGGTGTGTCGCTGACCGGTACGCGGATCTCGGCCGTGGCGCTGCCCTGGTTCGTGCTCGTCACCACCGGCAGCGCCACCCAGACCGGGCTGGTCGCCTTCTGCGAGATGGCTCCCTATGTCGTGGTCAAGGCGCTCGCCGGGCCCCTGGTGGACCGTGCCGGCCCGCGAACCGTCTCCTGGACCGCGGACACGGCCAGTGCCGTCGCCGCCGCAGTGATCCCCCTCCTCCATGCCCTGCACCTGCTGTCCTTTCCGCTTCTGCTGGCCCTGGTCGCGGTGATCGGCGCGGCACGCGGCCCAGGCGATCTGGCCAAGCAGGTCATGGTGCCGGAAGCCGCCGAGCGCGGCGGAGTACCGCTGGAGCGGGTCACCGGTCTGTCCGGCGTGGTCGAGCGCCTCGCCTCCACCCTCGGTCCGGTGGCCGGCGGCTCCCTGGTGGCGCTGCTCGGCCCCCTGACCGGGCTTGCCCTCAACGCGGTCTGCTTCGCTGCCGGATCGGTCATCGTCGGGCTGGCGCTCCCGCGCCGTACCGGGCACCTGAGCGGGGCAGACTCGGCACCGGCCGACGGAGCGTCACCGGGCTACTGGCGGCGGTTCGGCGAAGGTCTCGCCTTCCTCCGCGGTGATTCCCTGCTGCTCACCGTCGTCGTCACGGTGGGGATCACCAATCTGCTGGACGCGGCGATCAGCACGGTGCTCATCCCCGTCTGGGCAAGGGAGTCCGGCCACGGGCCGGCCGCTATCGGCCTGACCGGTGGCGTGATGGGAGCCGCGGCGGTCGCCGGGAGTCTGATCGCCGCCGCAGCGGCCCACAGACTCCGGCGCAGGACGGTCGTCCTCACCGGATTCCTTCTCGTCGGGGCGCCGAGATTCCTGGTCCTCGCCTCGGGCGCCCCGCTGGAGGTGGTACTGGCGGTCTTCGCCGTGAGCGGCTTCGGTGGCGGCTTCGTCAACCCCGTGCTGGGAGCCGCTCTCATCGAGCGGGTACCGCGCCGACTGCTGGGCCGGGTCAACGCCCTCGGTGGCTCGCTGTCCTGGGCCGGTATCCCGCTCGGCGGACTGCTCGCCGGGGCGACGGTGGCCGCTGCCGGACTCGTGCCGGTGCTGCTCGCCTGCGGGGCGGCGTACTTCCTCACCACGAATCTGGCCGGACTTCGGCCGGAGTGGCGCGAGATGGACGGTAAGGGCGGGCGGGGCGCCCGGCAGCCGCATGGCGGGAAGGGTGCCTCGCATGGCGGGGAGGGCGCCTCTCAGGGCACGGAGGACGCCTCGCATGCCAGCGAGGATGCCTCGCGCGGCACGGAGGACGCCTCGCACGGCAGTGCGACCGCGGCGACATGAAGTCTGCCGGGGGAGGGGGACCGGCCGCCCGCTCCCGCCCACCGCCCCTGCTGAACCACCTGGTGGCGGGCGGCGGGCCGGCTCCCGGCGCAGGATCGCGCCGGCCGAGCGCCGGTGCCCGCGCCGGGCACCCACTAGAATCGGGCCCTGCCTCAGGGCTGTTGCGTTATCCCGGTGGGCACACGATGCCGGCCACGGCACTTCGCTGCGGCGCCGAATCATCCGTGTACGTCCCGTACGAGGAGGACTCCCGGCCCCGCGAGCTGTCCCCTCGGCCCCGGCTCTTCGGGTCCGGGAAGGCCCCGGGGCGTCCGACGCCGCGCGCCGATCCTCCGGGATGCCGGGACCCCCCTTGGCAGCGAGAACCGTCCACCGTCGTGAGTTATGAGGTCGCGTTGCTTCCCTACACCGGCTCCGGTCCGTACTGCTTCTCCAACTCCCTCGCCATGACGCTTGGTGAGGGCGCGCCGCCGTCGCCGTTCCTCGAGGTGCTGACCGGGTCGCCCTTTGGCTTCCAACTGCTCTTGGGCGAGGTGCCGTTGTTCGATCCGTTCGGCTGGGACCCGGAAGCCGGCCTGGACGCGGCGATCGAACTGCTCGGCTACACCTGCGAGCGCAGTGACGGCGACGACGCCGGCGAAGCGCTGCTGAGGCTGAGTGCGGCGACGGCGCGGGGACCGGTGCTGGTCGGACCGCTGGACATGGGGCTGCTGCTGCACCAGCCGGGCAGCGGCAGTGCCACGGGGGCGGACCACTACGTGGTCGTGGTGGCGGTGGACGGCGGCACGGTGGTCTTCCACGACCCGCACGGTCACCCGTACGCGACGCTGCCGACGGCGGAGTTCCTCCGGGCCTGGAGCGCCGAGGAGGTCGCCTACATCGAGCGGGGCTTCGTGCTGCGCACGTCGTTCGTGCGCCGCCGCGAGGTGACGGTGGACGAGGCGCTGCGCGCGTCGCTGCCCGGCGCGGTGGCCTGGCTCGGCGTCCGCGGCGATCGTGACGTTCCCCCCGGCTCGCTGCCCAACGCGCAGGGTCTGGAGCGGCTCGCGCAGCAGATCGAAGAGGGTGAACTCAGCCCGGAAATCCGGGAGATGATGGAGAAGTTCTCGGTGCGGGTGGGCGCCCGGCGACTGTCCGACGCCGCCGTGGCCCTGGCCGGCTCCGGATTCCCGGAACCGGCCAGGTTGCTGCGCGCGCAGGCCAGGCTCCTGGGCAGCCTGCAGTACCCGCTGGTGACCGGGGACGACGCGGCGCTGGTGACCGGTCTGCGGCGGCTCGCACCGACGTACGGCGAACTGCACGGCGCGCTGGCCGAGGCGGTTCGGTAGGTCCGCGGTCTGCCCCCGGCCCTCGCACCGGGGGCGGGCCCGTGCCCCGCCGCGTGGGCCGACCGCGCGATGAACGGGGCGCCCGACGCGCGGCCGCGCCCGCACGGCGTCGCGGTGCCGCTCCCCTCGGACTGCCGGGGCGGCCGCCTCGCCCGCTGCCCGCGCCGATCGGCCGGATCAGCGCGCTCGGTCGTAGACCAGGGCGATCTCGCCCAGATCGCCGGTCTCCTGATGGGCGAGCCTCCATGCCGAGCTCGGCAGGCCGTCGTCGAACAGCCGCCGCCCGCCCCCGACGATCTCGGGGAGGACCATGAGATACAGCCGGTCCAGCAGGTCCGCCGAGAGAAGCGCCTTGATGACGCTGACGCTGCTGTTGACGAGGATGTCGCCCGCGCCGGTGGACTTGAGGCCGGCGACGACGTCCGCAGCGGGAGCGTTCACCACGCGGCTGTGTTCCCACGGTGCCTCGGCCAGGGTGGTCGAGAGGACCACCTTCTCCGTCTCGACCAGCCACTTCGCATATCCACGATCACGCGGATCGGCGCTCTCGTCCGCGGCGACCGACGGCCAGTACCCCAGGAATCCCTCGGCGTTGACCCGGCCGAGCAGCGCCGTCGTCGCGCCCTCCCAGATGCGGGTGAGGTGGTTGCGCGCGACCTCGGTGGTCACGTACGGGGCGAACGCGCGGAAATCGCCGGCCCCGTCGGGGCCGTGGTAACGCCCGTCGAGGCTGAGAGCCAGGTTTGCGGTCACCCTGCGGTCGCCGGCTGAGTGGGTCACTGCGCGCTCCTTGTGTCGGTGCTGTCGGTGCTGTCGGTGCTGTCGGTGCCATGCGGGTCTGCGGCGAGGGCCGCCACGAGTTTGTCGAGGCTCTGGCCGAAGCCGATCTCGATGCCCGCGATGAAGTCGGCGGAGTCGACCGTGCTGTCGGCGATCCGCCAGTGGACGTCGAGGTCCGTGCCGGCAGCGGTGGGCCTCAGGATCTCGGAGTCCTCCGGGCGCGTCGGGATCGGTCGGGCCGGTCGTGCCCGAACGCGCGCTCAGCAGGCCGCGGCGCCGAACCACCGGGGAAGCCGGTCGAGCAGCTCCCGCTGATCGTCACCGGCCCACGCCACATGGCCGTCCGGCCGCAGCAACACCGCGGGCGCGTCCAGTTCCTCGCTGGTGTCGGCGACGCGGTCGACTCGATCCGCCCAGCCCGCCACCGAGAGCCGGCCGGTCTGGTCGAGCAGCAGCCCGCGGCCGCCGTGCATCAGCTCGTAGAGGCGGCCCCGCTTCAGCCCCACGTCCCGCAGCCGTCGGCCGAGCAGTTCATGCCCCTCGCCGAGGTCGTAGCGGACGCCGATCGCAGTGATCTTCTCCATCAGGTACCGGTTCACCTCCTCGAAGGCCATCAGTTCCGACACCAGCCGGCGCACTGCTCGGGGTCCCGGCTCGACGGACATCAGCTCCATCTGCGCGCGGGTGTTGTCCAGTACCTCGGCGGCCACCGGGTGCCGTTCGGTGTGGTAGCTGTCCAGCAGTCCCTCCGGCGCCCAGCCGTTGACCTCGGCGGCCAGCTTCCAGCCGAGGTTGAACGCGTCCTGGATGCCGAGGTTGAGCCCCTGCCCGCCGGCCGGCGGGTGGATGTGCGCCGCGTCGCCGGCCAGCAGCACCCGGCCGGTCCGGTAGCGCTCGGCCAGCCGGGTGGCGTCGCCGAAGCGGGAGAGCCAGCGGGGCGAGTGCACGCCGAAGTCGGTGCCGGCGAGCTTCCGCAGCTGCCGCTTCAGCTCGTCCAGAGTCGGCGGGACCGTGCGGTCCTCGGCCACCCCTTCGGCGGGCGCGACGACGCGGTACACCCCGTCCCCGAGGGGCATGGCGCCGAACCGCTTGTGGGTCTTGCGCACTTCGGCCGTCACGGTGTGCAGCACGTCCGGCGGTGCGGTCACCTCCACCTCGCCCAGCAGCGTCTCGACCCTGGAGGGCTCGCCGGGGAAGCCGACGCCGAGCAGCCTGCGCACCGTGCTGCGGCCGCCGTCACAACCGACGAGGTAGCGAGAGCGCAGTCGCGTGCCGTCGGCGAGCCCGGCGGTCACCCCGTGCTCGTCCTGGCTCAGCCCGACGAGTTCGCGGCCGCGCCGGATCTCGGCGCCCATCTCGGCGGCGTGCTCGGCGAGCAGGCGATCGGTGATGGTCTGCGGGATGCCGAGGGTGTACGGATGCGCGGTGTCCAGCCGGTCCGGCGCCGGCTTGGCGATGCCGGCGAAGAAGCCGCCGGCCGGGTACCGCGTCCCGAGCGCGAGGAACCGCTCCAGCAGACCCCGCTGGTCCATCACCTCGACGCTGCGCGCGTGCAGGCCGAGCGAGCGCACGATCCTGGTCGGCTCCGCGTCCCTCTCCAGCACGAGCACGTGCACGCCGTGCAGTCGCAGCTCGCCGGCCAGCATCAAGCCGGTCGGTCCGCCGCCGGCAACGATCACATCGATCATGAATCCCCCTTCGGTACGGGTTCTGTGCGGCCGGCTCTCCGCGCAGTGCGGCGGGGCGCGCGTCCGGACCTCCGCGCCGCGCGGCCGGCTCTCCGCGCCCCGTGCCCGCGACCACACCACGGGTCCCACCGGCGGTTTCCCGTCCCGCGGCACCCGAAGCGGACGGGGGTGCATGTACACGGACAGGGGTGCATGTACGTCGCTAATCCCTGATTTCCCCCAAGTTCCGGCCTGGGTCGACGATTCTGCGCCACGACCCGGGCCTTGCCGCAAGGCCCCGCCTCCGCTATAAGTTGAGAGTGGCAAGGAGTGGGTGACCTCCTTGCCTTTGCTTTTGCCGTCCGCCGGGGTACGGGCCAGCCCCCCCGCCCCGGAGCCCGCGGCACGCGGTCGGCAGCCGATGCGCAGCCCGTTCCGGCCATCCGTCCCGGCGCCCCGAGATCCCCGGCGCCCCGAGATCTACGGGGCCCCAGGACCCCCGAAGTGTCTGGCGCCCCTGGGCCCTTGGTGTCCTCCCGGGCCGGGGCCGTGGACTCCCGTGCGCGGTGGGGTGCTTGTGCGTTCCCCATGGTCATCGTCCGGGAGTGGGAGGGTGCCGCGGGGCGTGACCGCGCTGGGTGTGGCCGCGCTGGGCGTGACCGCGCTGGGTGTGGCCGCGTGGGGATGTCAGCGGAACGCAGCCGGGCGAGGGCCCGCCTCCCGCCGAGCGGCGACCGGCGACCGGCGAGCGGTGCTCACGCCGACCGGCGCCGGCGAGCGCCGACCGCCGACCGCCGACCGCCGACCGCCGACCGGCGAGGGGCGACCGCCGAGCGCCGAGCGGTGCTCACGGCCGACCGGCGCCGGCCGCCGGGCGAGGCCGCGGCTCCGGCCGCAATTCGGCCGGACCGTGACCTTCCCAATTTCTGATACCGGTTCTACTTTGCAGCCCATGTTGATGACGTGGACACGTCGAGTCATGACGGCCCTCGCCGTCGTGGCCGCGCTCCTGCTGGGCACCGCGTCGGCGGCGCCGGCCCACGAGGAGCGCGAGGTCACCTTCCCCGACGGCACCGGCAGCGTCCCCGAGTACCGCAGCGGCCCACCGGACCTGCTGGTCTGCAAGACCGACGCAGGCGACTTCCAGCGGCGTGTCGCCCGCTTCCCCGAGGCGCTGCGCGCACACAACCTCCGGCTCCACGAGCGCTGCGTCCGGGACGGCTACCGCCATCTCCAGCAGGCGGTGGACGCCGTGGACCGGCCGGGAATGACCATCGCCGTGCTGCCCGGGCGCTACGAGGAGGAACCCTCGCAGCCCGAGCCGACGGGGGCCTGCGCCCGCCTGAAGGCCCCCCGGGCCGCCCAGGGCTACCAGGTGCTGTCCTACGCGCAGCAGCAGCAGTGCCCGCACAACCAGAACCTGGTGGCGATCCTCGGAAAGCGGGACCTGCAGATCGAGGGCACCGGGGCCGGGCCGCTCGACGTGGTCGTGGACGCCGGGTACCGCAAGCTCAACGCCGTCCGCGCGGACGGCTCCGACGGCGTCTACTTCCGCAACTTCACCGCCCAGCGCACGACGTTCAACGCGCTCTACGTACTGGCCGTGGACGGCTTCGTCATCGACAGGGTGCTCACCCGCTGGAACGACGAGTACGGGTTCCTCACCTTCGCGAGCGACCACGGCCTGTACCGCGACTGCGAGTCGTACGGCAACGGCGACTCGGGCATCTATCCGGGCAGCGCCTCGGACATCAACGACGGCCGCGGGTACGACGTGCCGCGCTACTCCATCGAGATCACCGGCTGCCGCAGCCACCACAACCTGCTCGGCTACTCGGGCACCGCGGGCGACTCGGTCTGGGCCCACGACAACGAGTTCGACCACAACATGGCCGGCGCGTCCATGGACAGCGTCTTCCCCGGGCACCCCGGTCTGCCGCAGAACCACGCACGGTTCGAGCGCAACCTCATCCACAGCAACAACCAGAACTACTACCGGCACGTCGTGGACGGCACGTGCGCCAAGCCCCCCGCCGAGCGCGGCTACGAACAGGGCGTGGTCTGCCCCCAGACGTCCGTACCACCCGGCACGGGCGTCATCGTCGCCGGCGGCAACTGGAACGTCTTCGAGGGCAACTGGGTCTACGGGCACCAGCGCGTCGGTTTCCACCTCAACGCGGTTCCGGCCTTCATCCGCGGCGAGGAGTCCTGGTCCCGGCAGACCGACACCTCCCACCACAACCGCTTCCACGCCAACAAGCTCGGCACCGACCGGGACGGCGCGGCGGCCCCCAACCGCGCCGACGTCTGGTGGGACGGCCAGGGCGAGGGCAACTGCTGGCAGGACGCCGCGTCCGGCAGCAGCCCGCGCGCCCTGCCGGTGTGCGGTGACGAGCCGGGCGCGGTGTCCGGCGGGTCTCACCGGATCCTCGGCGAGCCGGTCAAACTCGCGCAGCTGATGGTCTGCTCCGACTACAGCGTCGGGGCGCGGCGGCTTCCCGCGGGCTGCGACTGGTACGGGGCACGCGGCATCGAGCGCATCGAAGTGCAGACCGCCCTCGCCGTCGCCGCCGCGCTCGCGCTGGTCGGCGGCCTGCTGTGGTGGCGCACACTGCGCGGGAACCGCCGGGCCGCCATCGCCACCGCGCTCGGTGCGGCCGGACTGGTCCTCGACGTCGCCGGCGAGACGCTCTCCCTCTCCACCACGCTGGTCCCGGCGCTCGCCCTGCTGCTCCTGGGGATCTGGTGGACCGTCACCGGCCTCGCCCTGCGCGCCGGCAGCCCCGCCTTCGGCTGGACGACGGTGGCGCTGGGCCTGCTGACCCTGCTGGACGCCTTCGACCAGGCGGTCCTCATGGTCCCGTGGACGCCGCTCGGCCCGGCCTGGCTGCGCGGGCTGCTGGGTCTGGTGTGGGTCGTGTGGGCCGTGGTGGCCGCGGCCCGGCCCGTGGACGCCTCCCGGGCCGCCGCGGCGGGCGGCCCGGGCGAAGCCGGTGCGGTGCGGCCCAGGGCGGTGTCATGAGCCGGGGTCGGAGCCGCCGCACCCGGCGAACGGCCCCGGCGGTGGTCGCGGCAGCCCTGGTCCTCGGCGTGGGCTCCTGCACCGAACGCCCCACCACGCACCACGGGCCGGGCACGGGCCACGAGGTGGTCACCGGCCCCGCGGGGACGCTGCTGCCCGGCCACGGGGAGGGCTCTCACGACCGCCTGCGGCAGGTCCCGGTGCGGGACGAGGCCCCGACCGTCACCCTGACCGTCCGGCCCGACGCCGAGGACGGCTGGAACGTCCGGCTCGACGTCGGGCGCTTCCGCTTCACCCCGGACAGCGTGGGCGGCGCGGCCGTCCTGGGCACCGGTCACGCCCATCTGCTCCTGGACGGCAGGAAGATCGCCCGGGTGTACGGCAGCCGGCACCACCTGTCCGCCGAGCGGATACCTCCCGGCGGCGGGACGCTCACCGCCCGGCTGGTCGCCGACGACCACACCACATGGGCCGTGGAAGGGAGCCCCGTCCAGGACAGCGTGCGGCTGCCCGGCGCCTCGCCCGCAGCGACTCCGGAGCCCGGACCCCGGCAGACCGACCAGACCGACCAGACCGACCAGACCGACCAGACCGACCGGAACGGCCAGAGCACCCAGCCCACCCAGAGCGCCCAGGCCGTCGACATCACCATCGTCCGGGGCAGGATCAGTCCGGCGCCCGGGCGCATCGACGTGCGGAAGGGCCGGCCCCTCGACCTCCGCGTCACCAGCGACACCGACGACGAACTGCACGTCCACGGGGTGGACCGCTCCGCCGACCTCAAGGCCGGCCGCACCACCACCCTCCGCGTCGTCATGGACCGGGCGGGGCTGTTCGAGGTCGAGACGCACCGCTCGGGGCTGGTGCTGGCGCAACTCGCGGTCCGGTGAGCGGCGTGCACGTTCTCGCGCACGGTGTCGGCTCCCGGCACGACCTGCCGGTATCGGCCTTCCACGCCTACGCGGGGGCGTTCGCCGCGCTGCTGTTCTCCTTCCTGGCGCTGGGCCTGCTCTGGCCGGAGTCCCGCTTCCGCGGCGACCGGTCCGGCCACCCGCTGCCCGCGGTGCTCCAGCGCGCGGCGAACTCCCGCACCCTGCGCGGCGGTCTGCGGGCACTGGGGCTCGCCGCCGCCACCGCCGTACTGGTCCACCTGCTGGCCGGACCGGACGACCCGGAGCGGAACCCGGCGCCCGGCGCGGTCTACGTGCTGCTCTGGGTGGGCCTGGTCCCGGCCTCGATGCTCCTCGGCCCCGTGTGGCGGCTGCTCAACCCGCTGCGCACGGTGCACATGCTCGGCTGCCGTGCCCTTCGGCGGTCACCCGACGCCGACCGGCGGGAGCCGGCCCGGCGGCTCGGCCACTGGCCGGCGGCGGCCGGGCTGCTGGCCTTCACCTGGCTCGAACTCGCCTCCCCCGCGCCCGCTTCCCGCACCGCTCTGCTGGTCTTCCTGCTGTGCTACGCCGCCGTGCAACTGGCGGGTGCGGCCGTCTGCGGCCGTGCCTGGTTCGACCGGTGCGACGCGTTCGAGGTCTACTCCGCACTGCTCGCCCGGCTCGCCCCCCTGGGGCGCGGAGCCGACCGGCGGCTGGTCCTCCGCAACCCGCTGCACGGACTCGACGGCACCCCCCGGATCCCGGGCCTGGTGGCCACCGTGTGCGTGCTGCTCGGCAGCACGGCCTACGACGGCTTCTCGGACACACCGTGGTGGATCAACACGCTGCAGTCGTCACCGCTGGGCCGCACCGCGACCGCGACCGCGGGCCTGATCGGGACCGTGGGCGGCATCGCCGTCCTCTACGTCGTGTGCGCGGGCAGCGCCCGGCTGATCGCCGGGCCGGTGCCACGCCCGTTCGGGGCCTTCGCCCACTCCCTGCTGCCGATCGCCGCCGGCTACCTGGTCGCCCACTACTTCTCCCTGCTGACCACCGAGGGGCCCCGGACGGTGGTGCTCGCCATCGACGGCACCGGAACCGGCGCGCCGACCGCGCCGGACCCGCCGCTCGGGCCGGCGGGCCTGGCCACCCTCCAGGTGGCGGCGGTGGTCACCGGCCACGTCCTCGGTGTCGTCGCGGCGCACGACCGGTCGGTACGCCTGTTCCCGCCGGCTCGCGCGGTGGCGGGAGGCGTTCCGCTGCTGGTTCTCATGATCGGCTACACACTGTGCGGCATCGGGCTGCTCGTCGCATGAGGCCGCCGGCGCCACCCCGCGTCGTGCGGCCGCCCCGCCTCCGGAAGCGGTCCGTCGGCGGACGGCGACATGCGCGCGACCGTTCCGCTCCCGGCGGGCCTCGTGCGGGGCACCCGGGGAGGGATCCGTCACCGCGCGTCGCGTAGCCGGAGAAGGTACGCGGCCGTCAGCGCGACGGCACGGTCTCCGTCATGCGACAGATCCACGAGGGCACGTGACGCCGTGGCCCCCGGGATGTCCGCCAGCGCCTGGGTCAACCGTCCGCGTGCGGGCGCTCCGGTGACGTCGTGGGCGAGGCGGTCGACGAGCCTGGTCGCGATCCGATCGGCCGTCGCGGTGTCGGACGCCAGCGCGCCGAGTGCGTCGGCCGCGTCGGTGTCGTTCCTCCCCTCCACGATCATGTCGATGAGCGCCGGCACCGCATCGGCCACTCCACGTGTCCCGAGCGCCAGAGCCGCATGCCCGCGGACCGTGCCGTCGCGGTTCGCGAGGGCGCCGCGGAGCTGTGCGGTGGCCTCATCGCCGGGCATCTCGGCGAGGGCCCGAACGGCACGCTCCCGCACCGCGGCCACCGGTGAGTCGAGGCCCTCCGCGAGCAGTGCCGTGCCGCCGCCCGATCGCGCCAGCGCCCATCGGAGGGCTCCGGCGACGTTCGGCTCCGGCTCACCCAGCACAGCCTCGACCAGGGCATCCACCGGCACCGGAACCTCGTCGCCCGAGGAGAGGGCCGCGCGCTGGCGCTCTGCGGCGCTCTGGGACGCGAGTGCCCGGAGGAGCGCGACGACCTGGAGGACGTCCTCCCAGCCAACGGGTTCCGCGGCATGGATCCGGCGCAGCCGGGTGAGCAACTCGGTCTCGGCCGCGATGCGGTCGCGTGTCCGACGGATGAGGTCGTCGACGAGTGCCGAGGGCGTGAAGCCCTGATCGTCGAGCGCGCGTCCGATCTCCTGCAGCGACAGCCCCAGCGACCGCAGGCTCTCGATGTGGAAGATCCGCCGGATGTCCTCCGCGGAGTACTCCCGGTAGCCGGAGCCCGTGCGCCCCGACGGCCGCACCAGGCCAAGCGATTCGTAATGCCTGAGCATGCGGGCACTGACCCCGGACCGTCTCGACACCTCACCGATCAGCACGGTTCTCATCGTCCGTCCCCGGGGCCCCGGCGAGGGCCACGACGCGCTTGGCCTCCTCGATCGCCAACCCGAATCCGGCGTCCGGGTCGCGCAACAGCCGTTGCGTGGCGATCGCGTGCGCACGCACACGCGGGTCGGAGGCCGTCGTCGCAGCGCGCAGAGCCGGTGCGGTCACTTCCCCGAGCGCGACCAGCGCCTGGCTGAGACTCAGCTGCGTCTCCCGCTCACCGCGCCCGAGCTGCGTCGTCAGCATCGTGGCCAGGGCGGACTCCTCGCCGCCGGGAACGAGCACGACCGCGGCCCGCCAGGCGCTCCTCGCCACGTCGTCCTCGGCGTCGGACAGCAGCTCCCATGTGATCGCCGGCCACGCCCGCCGGTCCCCGATCTTGGACAGCGTGTGCAGCGCCTGGCTCCGTGCCTGCGCACGCTCCGAGCGGACCTCGCGCAGCAGCCCGGGGAGTGTCAGGGACACCGGGTGGCGGGTGAGCGCCCAGGTCAGCATGTCGCGGACGAAGAACTCCGGCTCGATCGCGCATCGTTCGACGAGCTTGTCGACGAAGCGCGGGTCAGGCTCCGTACCGACCGCCAGGGCGGCCCGCAACCGCACGGACGAGCGGCCGTCCTCCAGTGCCCGGAGCGCTCGCATCGCATCCAAGTCCCGCCTTGCCACGGTCATCGGGACCACCTCCTGGGGAAGCAGTGAAAACCTTGTCACCGTGTCAAGGTCAAGCGGTGCCGGCCGGCCGCATCACGAGTCGCCGAGAGGGTGCCCCGGGTGTACTCGGGCAGCGGCCGGTGGCGTCTGTCAGGCCTCCGCGGCCCCTCCGCGTTCGATCAGCCTGCGCTCGAGGTCGCGCAGGTCCTTGGCCAGGGAGGACCGGACCTGTCGCGCCATGACGGGCGCGGCGAGGCGGTAGTAGCCGCGGGCGTCGCCCCGGACGCGGATACGGGCGAGCGTGCCGCGCGGATGCGGGGCGAAGGTGTAGGTGACGTGCATGGCCATCGGGCCGGCGACAGACACCATGTCCAGCAGCCCGGCGGGCTCGTACGCGGCGACGCGCAGCACGTAGTCGATGCGCTTGCCGAGGAAGTACGCGGTGCGGGTCACCTCGGCGCCGACGCCGAACCCGCCCGTGTCCGCCTCCCGGGTCAGGGCCGACTCGCGGATTCCCTGGGTCCATTCGGGGTCGTTGCGCCAGTCCACGGCGTAGTCCGCCACCTGCTCGGGTGGCAGCGGAATGACCCGCTCCGCCGTTTCGTCGATCGTCATGACCGTGTCGTTTCCCGTTCTGTCATGTCGTGTCCTGTGTGCTGTGCCCTGTATGTGGTGTTCCGCGGTGCTGCGCACACTGCGTGTGCTTCCTCCCGGACGGCATGCGGTACCCGCTACTTGGGCGGCAGGCCGAGCGCGTAGCCGTGGCCCTGGTCGAGCCAGCCGTGCAGGGCGGCGTCCTCCGCGAGCGCGGACGCGGCGACCGCGACCCAGCCGTGCATGGGGCGCCCGGTGAAGTCGAAGACGCGTGCGCCGGGCCGGGACAGCGCGGCGGCGGCGCCGTCCGGACCGACGCGGACGATCAGCTCGTCCCCGATGACGCCGACCGCCATGTTGCCCCCGCACAGGAACGACAGGCCGCCGAACATGCGCTTCTCGGTGATGTGGTCCTGTGCGCCGAGGTGCTCGCGGATGCGCTGGGCGAGCCCTTCGTCGTATGCCACGGTGACCTCACAGGGTGAACAGCGGCTGCGGGGTGCCGGTCTCGGCGTACTGCTTGAGCCGGGTCATGAGCATGCCCCAGGTGTACGCCGCAGGCGGGAGGTCGGGGTCCTCGTCGGGCCACCCGGTGTGCCGGAAGAGCACGCGGGTGCCGTCCGCCGCGGGGGCGTCGGAGAGCCGCCAGGCGATGACGGTGCCGGACCAGTGCGGCGGGAAGGCGCCGACGGACGTCCAGCGGACCTCGTCCCGGTCCGCGCGGTCGCGGCGGAGCCGGAAGGGCTCGGGGGCCTCGGGGAAGTCGAAGAAGAGGATCTCGTCCTCGCGGTTCACGGCGGTGGTCCACCAGCCGGTGAGGCCGTCGTGCGAGTTGAGGGCCTCATGGACCCTGGTGCGGTCGGCAGCGATGTCGACCTGGAAGGTGATCTCGGACATGGGTCGTACTCCTTGCGGGGCCGGCCGCCGCGGGCCGGGGGGTTGCAGCGGAGAGCGCCCGGATGGAGGCGCTCGGCGGGGGCTCGGTGGGGGCTCGGTGGCGGGTGGGGCCCGGTCAGACGGTGAAGTACGGCACCGGCGTTCCGGTCTCCACGTACTCCTTCAGGCGGGTGAACATGCCGGCCCAGCCCATGGTGACCTCGCGGAACATGTCGTCGACCGCGGCGAAGCCGGTGTGGTCGAACCGTACGACCGTGCCGCCCTCCGGGTGCGCCTCCAGGGCGTAGACGATCTCCGTGCCGATCCACTGCGGCGGGCCCGCGACCACGGTCTGCGTCAGGCGCTTGCCGGGATCCGCGGTCTCGACGCGGAAGTCCCAGGTCGCCGGGGTGCTGCCGGGGAAGGACAGCCGGTGCAGGGCGCCCGCGCCCTCTCCGACCTCCGCACCGGTGGTGAACCAGCCGGCGACGCCGTCGGGGGTGGAGATCGCCCGGTAGGTGGTGTCCGGGTCGGCGTCCACCCGGATCTGAAGCGCGATGTCGGCCATGAGGAGTCCCTTCGTCGGGGTCCGGAGCGGCGCCCGGACCTTGCTTTAGTCGACACTAAAATAAGTTCGCCGCGCCCGCAAGCTGAAGTGGTGGCTAAAATGATCTGCATGGATGCGGTACGGGCGGTCGCCGAGCCCAGACGGCGCGAGATACTGCGCCTCGTCTGGGACGAGGAACTGTCGGCCGGTGAGATCGCCGACCGGTTCGACGTCACGTTCGGCGCGGTCTCCCAGCACCTCAAAGTGCTCAGGGACGCGGGTCTGGTTACGCTGCGACGGGACGGCAAGAGGCGCTTCTACCGCGCGGACCGCGAGGGCATGGGCCCGCTGGCCGACTATCTGGCGTCGATGTGGGCCGCCCGGCTCGACGCACTCGCCGAACTGGCGGAAGCGGCCGAAGCGGCGGAAGCGGCGGAGCGAGACGAGAAGTCCGAAGGGACGACCCAGTGAGCACAGGCGCAGTCACCGTGGAGCGGCGCATCGCGGCCCGCCCGGAGACGGTGTTCTCCTTCTTCACCGACCGGGACAAGTGGCTGTCCTGGATGGGCAAGGACGGCGAGTTCTCCTTCGAACCCGACGGGCCCTACCGGACGAACGTCACGGGCGGAAACGTCGCCGAGGGCCGCTTCGTCGTGGTCGACCCGCCCAAGCGCCTGGTCTTCACCTGGGGCTGGGCCCAGGGCAGCGGTATGCCCGTGCCGCCCGGTTCCACCACCGTGGAGATCACACTCGAGCCCGTCGCCGAGGGCACACGGCTGCGCCTGGTGCACAGCGGACTGCCCACTCCCGAGGCGTGCGCCGCCCACGAGGAGGGCTGGACGCACTACGTCCAGCGCCTGGCCGTACGAGCGGAGGGCGGCGACCCCGGCCCCGACTCGTGGGCGTGACCGCCCCCGCAGCGCGGCCGCCGGCATGAACGCCGCCGTCCGCCGCGTCTCCGGCTGCTGCGGACCCCGCAGACGGTGAGCGCCGTCACGGAACCGGGCCGCCGGCCGGGCATAGCGTGAACCGGAACAAGGGACACCGGGGGAACGTCCCGGCCGGCGCACGACGAGGAGCATGCCCATGCTGCGTGCCATCTGGAACGGCACCGTCATCGCGGAAGCGGAGCGCACGGTGGTCGTCGAGGGCAACCACTACTTCCCGCCCGAGGCGCTGCGCCGCGCGTACTTCACCGAGAGCCGTTCCCGGTCTCTGTGCTTCTGGAAGGGGCTCGCCCGGTACTACGACGTCACCGTCGACGGGCGGACCATGCCGGACGCGGCCTGGTACTACCCCCGCCCCAGCCCCTTCGCCCGCCGGATCAAAGGTCATGTCGCGTTCGGGTGGGGCGTGCGGGTCGAGGGCGAGCCCGGCCCTGCGGCGTGAGCGGCCGCCGCGCCGCCACCGGCCGACCCGCCCCCCGCTGCCCCGGTGATCGCCGACCCGGGTGCCCGCCGATCCGTGCCGGTGCCGCCCGCCGCCGCCCTGTGTCGGCGCCGGCCGCCGTACACCCTCCGCTGACCCGCCGCTGACCCGCCGCCGGCGGCGGTGCGCACACGTCCGGGGGATCCCCGCGCCGCGCTGCCGCTTCGGTGAGCGCGCTTACAGATCCCGGCGGCGCCGTCGGCATAGCGTGCGGAGCATGGTGTTGCGGCTCGTGCTGGGCGCGCTGTTCGTCGCGATGGCGGCCGGGCAGCTCGCTTCCCTTCGGCAGATGCCCGGAATCCTGGCCGAGTACGGACTGGTCGCCGGTCCGGCGGCGGCCGTGCTCGCCGTGGCACTGATCGTGGGCGAGCTGGTGTGCGGTGTGTGGTTCCTGGCTCGCCCGCGGTCCCGCGCGCTCGCACCGGTGCTGGTGTTCACCGGCGTCGCGGTGGTGTGGGCTCTGCTGGCCGTCCAGGCGTTCGCCCGCGGACTCACGGTGGCGAACTGCGGCTGCTTCGGCATCTACCTCGTCCAGCGCCTGAGCTGGTTCGTCCTCGTCCAGGACGCGCTGCTGCTGCTCTACGCCGGTGTGCTGCTCCGCACGGCCCTCGGGACCGCGCCCGCGACCGCCGCACCGCCCGCGGCGGCCTCCGGCGGCGGGGCCGGAACCGGAGCCGGATCCGGGGCCGGGACGCCCGACCGACAAGACCCTTCCGAGTGAGGAGCCGGCCATGCCCCAGCCGTCCCGTGCATCCGCGCCCCGGCGCAAGGCGGACCGCGACGAGGTGTTCGTGGAGTTCACCAAGTCGATCTGCCCCGTGTGCAAGACGCCCGTCGACGCACAGGTCAACATCCGCGAGAGCAAGGTCTACCTGCGCAAGCGATGCCGCGACCACGGCGAGTTCGAGGCCCTGGTCTACGGTGACGCGGAGGAGTACCTCGGCTCGGGGCGGTTCAACAAGCCCGGCACCATCCCGCTGGCCTTCCAGACCGAGGTCAAGGACGGCTGCCCGCTGGACTGCGGGCTGTGCCCGGACCACAAGCAGCACGCCTGCCTGGGCATCATCGAGGTCAACACCGGCTGCAACCTGGACTGCCCGATCTGCTTCGCCGACTCCGGACACCACGGCGACGGCTACTCCATCACCCACGAGCAGTGCGCGCGGATGCTCGACGCCTTCGTGGCATCCGAGGGCGAGGCGGAGGTGGTGATGTTCTCCGGCGGGGAGCCCACCATCCACAAGCACATCCTCGACTTCATCGACCTGGCCCAGGCCCGCCCCATCGCGTGCGTCAACCTCAACACCAACGGCATCCGGCTCGCCACCGACCGGGACTTCGTCGCCAGGCTCGGCGAACGCAACCGGACCCCGGGCCGGTCGGTGAACGTCTACCTCCAGTTCGACGGCTTCGACGAGCGCACCCACCTGGAGATCCGGGGCCGCGACCTGCGCTCGTTCAAGCGGCGGGCCCTGGACAACTGCGCCGAGGCCGGACTCACCGTCACCCTCGTCGCCGCCGTCGAGCGCGGCCTGAACGAGCACGAGCTCGGGGCCGTCGTCGAGTACGGCATCGACCATCCCGCCGTGCGCTCCGTGGCCTTTCAGCCGGTCACCCACTCCGGCCGGCACGTCGAGTTCGACCCGCTGGACCGGCTCACCAACCCCGACGTCATCCGGCTGATCACCGAGCAGCGCCCGGACTGGTTCCGCAAGGGCGACTTCTTCCCCGTCCCCTGCTGCTTCCCCACCTGCCGCTCCATCACCTACCTGATCGTCGACGGCGAACCGGGCGACCGCACCGTCGTGCCGATCCCGAGGCTGCTGAACGTGGAGGACCATCTCGACTACGTCACCAACCGCGTGATGCCCGACACCGGCATCCGCGAGGCCCTGGAGAAGCTGTGGTCGGCCTCCGCGTTCATGGGCACGGCGACGACCGAGGAGAAGCTGCGGGCCGCCGCCGAGGCGCTGGACTGCGCGGACAGCTGCGGCATCGACCTGCCCCGGGCCGTGAAGCAGCTCGACGACAAGGCGTTCATGATCGTCGTACAGGACTTCCAGGACCCCTACACCCTCAACGTCAAGCAGCTGATGAAGTGCTGCGTCGAGGAGATCACCCCCGACGGGCGCCTCATCCCGTTCTGCGCGTACAACTCCGTCGGCTACCGCGAGCAGGTGCGCGCCGAGATGTCCGGGGTGCCCGTCGCCCAGGTCGTCCCCAACGCCCTGCCGCTCGCCCCCCGGCTCACCACGACCCCGTACGGCTCGAAGACCGTCCCCACCGCCGCCCAGGAGCAGCCGTGAACAGCGAAGAGATCAAGAGCTGCTGCGCCGACGCCTACTCCAGGGACGTCGTCGCCCTGCTGCTCGGCGACTCCTACCACCCCGGCGGCACCGCCCTGACCCGCCGCCTCGCCGACACGCTGGGGCTCGCCCGCGACGGCCGCGTGCTGGACGTGGCCTCCGGCCGGGGCACCACCGCGCTGCTGCTCGCCGGCGTCTACGGCGTACGGGTGGACGGCGTCGACTACTCCGCCGCCAACACCGCCCTCGCCCAGGGAGCGGCCCAGGCGGCCGGATTCGCCGAGCGGACCGGGTTCGTCACCGGCGACGCCGAGAACCTGCCGTACGACGACGGCGTGTTCGACGTGGTGGTGTGCGAGTGCGCCCTGTGCACCTTCCCCGACAAGGCCCGGGCGGCCGCCGAGTTCGCCCGGGTACTGCGCCCCGGGGGCCGGGTCGGCATCACCGACGTCACCGCCGCCCCGGACCGGCTCCCGCCCGAACTCAGGAGCGTCGGCGCCCGGATCGCCTGCGTCGCCGACGCCCGCCCGCTGACCGCGTACGCCGCCGTCCTGGCGGGCGCAGGCCTGCGCACCGTCACCACCGAGCGCCACGACGCCGCCATGCTCCGCATGATCGACCAGATCGAGGCCCGGCTGAACCTGCTGCGCATCACCTCGCCCGCCAGGCTCGCGGACGCGGGCGTCGACCCGGGCGCGGCCCCCGCCGTGCTGGGGGCGGCGCGCACCGCCGTGGCCGACGGCGCCCTCGGCTACGCCCTGCTGACCGCCGTGAAACCGGCCCCGTGAAACCGGCGCATGGAACCGGCGCATGGAACCGGTCCCGTGACACCGGTCCCGTGACACCGGTCCATGGCACCGACCCTGTGAAGCCGGCCCTGTGAAACCGGCCCCGTGAAACCGACACCGTGTACCGGCCCCCGGCGCCGAGCTACCACCGGGTACGTAAGCGGCCTCACATACCCGCCCCCGGTGCCGCCCATAGCGTGGATCGCCAGAGACACACACCACTCCCACATGAGGGGGCGCTCACCATGGCAGCCACCACGCACGTATCCCCGAGTACGGCCGTCATCCCGGTCCACGCGGTGTGGGGAGCCGCGGCCGGTCTGGTCGGCGGGGTCGGAATGGGCATCTGGATGTCGGTGTCGCGGCCGATGGCGGACACCGCGATGATCACCATGGTCGCCGGGCTCCTCGGCTCGACCAACGCCTTCGTCGGCTGGATCGTGCACCTGGCCATCGCGCTCTTCGCCGGTGGCGTCTTCGGCGTGCTGGCCGGGCAGTACGCCCGGCGCCTCGCCGCCGGTGCCGTCCTCGGGCTGGCCTACGGCGTGCTGTGGTGGTTCGTCGGCGCACTGTGGATCATGCCCGCCAACATGGGCATGCCGGTCTTCGAGTGGAACGCCGTCACCGCCTCCAGCCTCGGTGCCCATCTGGTCTTCGGGCTGCTCGCCGGTCTGACCTACGCCGCGATCGCCCAGGCCGCGAGCGACCGGGACACAGGTCCGGCCGTCCGATGAACCCTGCACCGTCCGCGCCGGCCCCGCGCCCCGATGGCCCAGGGCCGGGCGCCGCGCCGCGTCGGTCACGCGACGACGGCATCGCGGTGTCCTACTGTCTGGCCGACAGCGCCGACGCGCTGGCCGGCCCGGCGTGGGGCGCCGCGCCCCCGCCCTGGGCCCCGGGACGACGGGAGGAGACGCACACGATGACCCACGCCTACACGGACGGCGACGCGGGCGGGCAGGGGACGTGGTGCATGGCCGAAGTGGACATCTTCTGCGACCTGTCGGAGCAGGAGATGGCCGCCATCGCGGAGGCGGCGCCGATGAAGACCTACGGCGCGGGCGAGATCCTCCACTCGCCGGACCAGCCCAGCGAGGTGCTGTTCATCCTCAAGAAGGGCCGGGTGCGGGTGTTCCGGGTGTCCGCCGACGGGCGGGCGCTGACCACCGCGATCATCACCCCGGGCACCATCTTCGGGGAGATGGTCCTGCTCGGGCAGCACATGTACGACAACTACGCCGAGGCCTTGGACGACGTCATCGTCTGCGTGATGAGCCGCGCCGACGTGAACCGGCTGCTGCTGTCCGACGCCCGTATCGCGGCCCGTATCACCGCGATCCTGGGACGCCGCCTGGCCGAGCTGGAACAGCGCCTGTCCGACAGCGTCTTCAAGACCGTAGCCCAGCGCATCGCCACCACCCTGGGCACTCTCACCGCCGCCCAGCCCCCCGCCGGTCCGCTGCGTCCCGTGGGGCGCCACCCGCAGATCGCGCTCACCCACGAGCAGATCGCCGCTCTCGCGGGGACCTCGCGGGAGACCTGCACCAAGGTGCTCCACGACTACGCGGACCAGGGGATGATCCGCCTCGCCCGCGGGCGTATCACCGTCCTCGACGCCGCCCGGCTCAGGGACGCCGGGGGCTGACGCCCGCGAGCCGCCGCGCTGCCGTCGCCGTCACGGGCCGGGCGGTCACCGGACCGGGCCTTCGCGGTGCCGGGCCTCCGCCGGTCCGGTCCCGCACCGGACCGGGCGGTCGCCGGACCCGGCCGTCACGGGCCGGGCGGTCACCGGACCGGGCCTTCGCGGTGCCGGGCCTCCGCCGGTCCGGTCCCGCACCGGACCGGACCGGGCGGTCGCCGGACCCGGCCGTCACGGGCCGGGCGACCGCCGGACCCGGCCGCCACCGACACCGCCGTCATCGAACCGTAAGGACCGCACTCCGCCCGCGCCGGTCCGGTGGGACCTACAGTCGCACCGGAACCGAGCCGAGTACCCGACAGGAGTCCGCCATGCGCGCCCGCACCCTCCTCCCCGCCGCCCTGGCCGCCACGCTGCTCACGGTCGCCGGATGCGGTGCCGAAGGCGGCTCCCCGGGCGGCTCCGGCCCGGGTGGCGACACCGGGGCGGTGCCTTCGGCGGAGCCGTCACCGGCCCCGCCCCCCGCGTCGGACGGCGGTGACACCGGCGGCGGCGCCGATGCGCCCGAGGCGCTGAGGTTCACCGGCACCACCGTGGACGGCGAGCCGTTCGACGCGAAGACCCTCGCGGGCAAGCCGACCGTGCTGTGGTTCTGGGCGCCCTGGTGCCCCAAGTGCAGGGCGCAGGCGGCCGAGACGGCCAGGGTCGCGGCCGAGTACACCGGCAAGGCCAACGTGGTCGGTGTGGCGGGTCTGGACGGGAACGCCGCCATGAAGGACTTCGTCGCCGACACGAAGACGGCGGGCTTCCCCCACCTGTCCGACGAGGCCGGCGACGTGTGGAAGCGGTTCGAGGTCACCGAGCAGAGCCACTACGTCATCCTCGACAAGAACGGCAAGACCGTCTACGAGGGCGTCCTGCCCGGCGGCGACGGACTGGCCGAGAAGGTCGCCGGACTCACCGGCTGAACCGCGATGCCCGATCTGCCCCTCGCCCTCGCGCTCACCGCGGGCATGCTCGCCGCCGTCAACCCGTGCGGCTTCGCCCTGCTCCCCGCCTACCTGTCCCTCCTCGTCCTCGGCGACGACAGCCCCAGCCGGGCCGTCGCCATCGGCCGGGCCCTGACCGCGACCGCCGCCATGACCGCCGGATTCGCCGCCCTCTTCGGGATCTTCGGACTGGCCGTGCAGCCCGTCGCCGGTCAGGTGCAGCAGCATCTGCCCTGGTTCACCATCGCCTTCGGGCTCCTCATGGCGGGTGCCGGGGCCTGGCTGCTCGCGGGCCGCCGGCTGCCCTCCCCGGCGCCCAAGGTCCGCCGGGCGCCCGGCCTCACCCGCTCCGTGCCCTCCATGGCACTGTTCGGGATGGCGTACGCGGCGGCCTCCCTGGGCTGCACCATCGCCCCGTTCCTCGCGATCGTGGTGTCCGCCGTCCGCAGCGGCTCCACCGGCGAGGGGGTCGCCCTCTTCGTCGCCTACGCCGCCGGCATGGGCCTGATCGTCGGAGCCGCCTCCCTCACCGTCGCCCTCACCCGCACCACCGCCGTCACGCGGCTGCGCCGCCTCGGCGCCGCCGCCCCCCGCCTCGGCGGCGCGCTGCTGCTCCTCGTGGGCGCGTATGTGGCGTACTACGGCTGGTACGAGATCCGGGTCCAGCGCGACCCCGCCACCCGGGATCCGGTCATCGACGCCGCGGGCGCCCTCCAGCGCACCATCGCCGACGCCCTGGACACGGTGGGCCCCGCGGGCGTCGCCGCCCTGTTCGCGGCCCTGCTGGTCACGGCGGTGGCGCTGGCCCGGTTGCGGCGGGCCCGTCGCCCGCGCGCCCGGGCGACGGCCGCGCCGCCCGCACCTCGGTGACCGAGCGCGACACCCTCGACGACTACGCCTCCCACCTGCTCTCCCTGGTGGACCTGGCGACGATCCGCCCGCTGAGGGTGGTCGTGGACGCGGGCAACGGCATGGGCGGCCACACCGTGCCGAAGGTCTTCGCGTCCCTGCCGGTCGAGCTCATCCCGATGTACTTCGAACTGGACGGTACGTTCCCCAACCACGAAGCCAACCCCCTCGACCCCAAGAACCTCGTGGACCTCCAGAAGCGGGTACGGGAGGAGGGCGTGGACCTCGGCCATCTCGCCGCGCCTCGGCCCGCCCCGCGGCGCAGCCGCGTCGCCAGGGCCGGCCGGCGGAAACCCGATGGCCGTGGCCGGGGTGGGGCGATGGCCGTGGCCGGGGCGGCCGGGGCGAGAATGCCGCTGTGAAGCATGCATCGAACGACGTGAACGAGGCGGTCGCGGGCGAGCTGCGGCTCATGGACCCCCGCGTGCGGGCGTCGCGGTCCCTCGCCGGAGAACTGCTGGACCCCGAGTTCGTCGAGGTCGGTGCTTCAGGCCGGCGCTGGACCCGCGAGGAGATGCTCGCCGCGCTGCCGGACATGGCGTGCGGTTCCGAGGAAGGCCCCCGGTACCGGCCGTCGGACATCACGGGGGCGGTTCTGGCGCCCGGGGTGGTGCACCTGACGTACGAGACCTCGCTCGACGGCCGGCGGGCACGCCGCAGCTCGCTCTGGCGCGACCGGAGCGACGGTACCGGCTGGCGGATGTACTACCACCAGGCCACCCCCGTCCCGCAGTAGACCGCACGGCGGCGCGGCCCGGGACGGGTTCCCCGGTGGGGCCCGGTGCCGGGCACGGGTTCCCCGGTGGGGGCACGGTGCCGCGCCCGGGTCCGGGCGAGCCGGCCGGAGTCGCTTCCGGTCTCGGCGGGGCCGCCCCGAAGGCGCGTCCGCGCGGCGTCCGGGGACGCCGGGGACCCGCGCCGCCGCGCCTTCCCGGGGCGGGGGACGGCGGCGGGGCCGGTCGGTCAGCTCGCCGCCCCGGCGCCCCGGCGGGGGAGCTTCCAGCCGGGGCGCGGGAAGTGGCAGGTGTACCCGTCCGGGTAGCGCTCCAGGTAGTCCTGGTGCTCCGGCTCCGCCTCCCAGAAGTCGCCCAGCGGCTCCACCTCGGTCACCACCGGACCCGGCCACAGGCCGCTCGCCTCGACGTCGGCGATGGTGTCGACCGCGATCCGCCGCTGCTCCTCGTCCGCGTAGTAGATCGCCGAGCGGTAGCTCCGGCCGATGTCGTTGCCCTGGCGGTCCCTGGTGGTCGGGTCGTGGATCTGGAAGAAGAACGCCAGCAGATCGCGGTAGCCGGTCGCCTCGGGGTCGTACACCACCTCGATCGCCTCGGCGTGGTCCCCGTGGTTCCGGTACGTCGCGTCGGGGGTGTCGCCGCCGGTGTAGCCGACTCGGGTCGCCAGCACGCCCGGCTGCCTGCGGATGAGGTCCTGCATGCCCCAGAAGCAGCCGCCCGCCAGAACGGCCTTCTCGGTTCGGGAAGTCATGTCCCATGTCCTTTCTGTCCGGACCCCAGTCTCCCGCAGCGTTCCGCACCGTTCCGCCCCGCACTGCCCTGCACTGCCCTGCACTGCCCTGCACTGCCCTGCACCGGGCCGCACCGGGCCGGGCTGGGCGGAACGGAACGGTGCGGGAGGCCCCGGGGATCCGCGGCGCATGGTGTCGCCGCGCGGCGGCGGGTTCGCCTGGATGGGAGCGGTTCAGGGAGATCGACTCGAACAGTTCATGAACTGAAGTCGCCGAGCTGGCCAAATCCGGCCCCACTCGCACGGGTTGGGGGCAGACTTGTCTCCATGCATTCAACTTCTGAATTAGAAGCTTCGATGTTGCGGACGGCCGCTTCAGTTGTCGGTGCGGCGGTGCTGTCGGTGCTGACGGGGCTGACGGTCTTGACGGTGCTGACGGTGCTGACGGCGGCCGGTGCGGCCCAGGCAGCGCCGGCGGCCGGAGGAGACGAGCCCGCGCCCGAGTGCGTCCACTACGCGGCGACCTGGCGCTACACCCACGTGACCAACGCCTGCGACACCGCGTACCGGTTGACGGTGGAGTACACCGACGGCACCGGAGTGCCCTGTCGCGAGGCCCAGCCGGGCGCGACGGTCACCTTCCCCGGGTACGGCCCCGGCGGCAACGGCGTCGTGCGGGTCCGGCTGTGCCCGCCACCCCACTGATCCCGCCCGCGCCCGCGCCCGCGCCCCGCCTGGGCCCGCGCCCCGGCCAGGTCCGCCCGCCGGGGAGGGTGCTACGGTTGCGCCGGATGGACACACGATTCCGCGTGGGCGAGGTCATCGTCCGCCGAGAGATGCTCGACGGACTCGAGTGGCTGGTCCACCCCGTGCGGGTCGCGGGTGACGACGAGCACGCCCTCGCCGTGTACCTGGCCCGGGGCACGCCCCTCACCTTCGGCCACGGCGACTTCCGCTGGGGCCCGCACCCCTGGCGGGCGCTCGCGCCCGAATGGCAGTCGGGCGGCGTGCTCCAACTCCAGCGCCCGGGCGACGGCTACGCGGTGTGGGGCCGCTGGGACGGGGACGGACTACGCGAGTGGTACGTCAACTTCCAGGCTCCGTTCATCCGTACGGAGCGCGGGTTCGACACGCTCGACCACGAACTGGACCTCATCATTCCCGGCGACGGCTCCCCGTACCGCTGGAAGGACGTCGAGGCCTTCGAGGAGCGGGTGCGCACCGGCGGCTTCACGGCGGAGGAGGCGGCCGGTGTGCGGGCGGCCGCCTCTCGGGTCGCCGATCTCGTCGAACGCGGTGAGTGCTGGTGGGAGCGGTGGCGGGAGTGGGCGCCGCCCGCCGGGTGGGAGGTCCCCGCGGCCGTCGCCCTGACGGCGCAAGGCGGCGGCGCGCCGGGCGCGGGCTGAGGCCCGCCGCGGCCCACCGCGGCCGCCCTTCTCGGCACCGACCGAAGCGGACCCCTGCGCGGTGCGGCAGCCGGTACCGGTATCGCCCCCGCCCCGGCAGCGAGTACCGGCCCGCCCCGGGCCGGGGCGGGCCCGACGGCCGGCCCCGCGGGGACCGGTGTGCGGCGCAAGCCCCGGGACCGGGGCGTCGCGGGCTCGCGTTGCGCACGCCACCCGGGGGCGGCAGCATGGTGAGGCGGCCCGCGGCACGGGCCCCCGCCGGTGAGCCGGCGGCGACCGCCGGAACCCCCGGCGTGCAGGCGATGCGGCGATTCCCCCAGATCAGCCGGACGGACCCCGGGACCGGCTGAGCGGGCGCCTCGGGCGCCACGGAAGTCCGAGCGACTCCACCACGAGACCGATCAGCGTTCTTGCACGAGACGGATCTGCCACTCGGGTACACCGGCGGCGTCGCCGAGGCGGCCGACACGGGCCGCGGCGCGGTAGCACCGCGCCGGGCGCCGTCCGGTACGGCGGCCATGTCGGACCGGCACTGCACCGAACAACGACGTGTCCGTTCACTCATCGCTCCGGACGAAGCTGGGAGTGAGCCATGACCACTGGGACCGCGTTGCACTGGATCGACGGAACCTGGGTCGGTCCAGGAGAGCGGGACGGCGCCGAAGCCCGTCCGGCACCGGGGGAGCAGAGGTCCGACGGGCGCGAGATGGCGGCGCGGGCGCTCGCCGCCGCCCGGCGGGCCTTCGGCGAGACGCGCTGGAAGGACGACCGGCACCTGCGCGCCAGGACCCTGCACGAGATGGCCGACCTGTTCGCCGCGCGCCGGGGGCAGTTGACCGACGCGCTGGCCCAGGTGGACGGAAGCAGGCGGCGCGCGCGCTTCGAGGCGGAGACGGTGCCGTCGCGGCTGCGGTACTTCGCCTCGCTCGTACGCACCGAGCACGGCCGCGCCCTGGAAGCGGCCTCGGGACAGTGCTCCCTTGTCCTGCGGCGCCCCCGCGGCGTCGCGGGAATCGTCGTGCCGCGCCGGTCACCGGTCGTCCTGCTCATCTGCTCCCTGGCCCCGGCCCTGGCGGCCGGTACGACCAGCGTGGTGCGGATGCCGAGCCAGACGGCCCGCGTCAACGCCCTGGTCTTCGGGATCTTCTCCGAGACCGAGTCGCTGCCCCGTGGCGTCGTGAACGGTTTCACGGAGGAGGACGGCGCGGGCGCCCGGTATCTGGTCGCCGCCGCCGATGTGCCGTGCGCCCTCGACGGGGCCGCCCGGGAAGCGTCGGTGATGGACGACTTCGTCGACTGCGAACGGGTGACGATCACTCCGGGAACGATCCAGCGCTAGCGGGCGCCGGCGGGCGCTCGCGCCGTTCCGCACCATGCCCGTACGCCCGTACGCCCGTACGCCCGTACGCCCGTACGCCCGTACGCCCGTACGCCCGTGGACCCGTGCAGCCGGAAGCCCACTCGCGCGTCCGCACGCCGGGCCCGTCGTCAGCGGGGCGGAGTTCGGCTTGCCTCGCAGAGGTCGAGCAGCGTGGCGACGAACGTGTCGCGCGCCAGAGGGACCTTGTAGGCGTTCCCCGGTACGGTGCGTGCCGCGGCCAGCTCCGCGGAGGCCGCGGCGGCGAACGAGTCCGCCGTCGCGGGAGCACCGCGCAGGGCGGCCTCGGCCCTGGTCGCGCGCCACGGTTTGGGCGCGACCCCTCCGAACGCGACACGCACGTCGCGGACCGTGCCGCCGTCCAGGTCGAGCACCGCGGCGACCGAGACCAGCGCGAAGGCGAACGAGGCCCGATCCCGCACCTTGCGGTAGCGCGAGCGGGTCCCCGGTGGCAGCGGCGGCAACTGGACCGCCGTGATGAGCTCGCCGTGTTCCAGCCGAGTGTCCCGCTCCGGCGCGTCGCCGGGAAGCCGGTGCAGCCGGGTCAGCGGCACCCTGCGGGGGCCCGAGGGGCCCACCGTCAGGACGACGGCGTCCACGGCGGACAACGCGACCGCCACGTCGGAGGGGTGCACCGCCACACACTGCTCCGAGACTCCGAGGACCGCGCTGTCGGCCGTGACACCGCTCAGCGCCGAACAGCCCGAGCCGGGCTGCCTCTTGTTGCAGGGGGTGTCCGGGTCCTGGAAGTACGCGCAGCGGGTGCGCTGCATCAGATTCCCGCCCATGGTGGCGGCGTTGCGCAACTGGGGCGATGCGCCCGACACCAGCGCCTGGGAGACCACGGGGTAGCACTCGCGCACCGCCGGGTGAGCCGCCAGGTCGGCGTTGCGTACCGTCGCCCCGATGTGCAGGCCCCCGCCGGGAAGCTCCTCGACGGAGTCCAGCGGCAGTCCGGTGACGTCCACCAGCACCTGGGGCCGGGCGATCCCCAGTCTCAGGTGCTCGACCAGGTTCGTCCCGCCGGCCAGGAACACCGCGCCCGGGCGGGTCGCGACGAGCGCGACGGCTTCCTCGGCCGTCGCGGGGCGCTCGTAGGCGAAGGGCCGCATCATCCGCCTCCGCGGTCGTGGGCGGCGCCCGGGACGGCCGGTCCCGGCGAGGGGCGCGAGCGGCCGGCCGGTGAACCACGGCGTCCACCGTGCTCATGGCGTTCATCGTGATCGCGGCGCTCACATCGCTCACGGCGAGGACGGTGCCGACGGCGCTCACCGTGCCCACCGTGGCCCGGCCCGGTCACGGCTGCTCCGGCGACCGCGACGGCGGGGCCTCCGGGGGCGCCCCCGGAGGCCCCGCTCGCACCCCCGGACCCATCACCTCCACCAGCCGCCGGGGACTCAGCGGCAGCTCACGGAACCGGTGCCCGGTGGCGTGGTGCACCGCGTTGGCGATCGCGGCCGCCGTGCCGACGATGCCGATCTCGCCGACTCCCTTCGCTCCCATGGGGCTCGTGTGGAAGTCCTCCTCGTCGACGCAGACGGCTTCGACGTGGGGGACGTCCGCGTACGTCGCGACGCGGTAGGCGGCGAGGTCCCGGGTGAGGAAGTGACCGTGAGCGGGGTCCATGACGCCTTCCTCGCAGAGGGCCATGGACACGCCCATGACCATGCCGCCGATCAACTGCGAACGCACGGTGGCCGGGTTGATGACCCGGCCCACGGCGAAGACGCCGAGGAGGCGGGGCACCCGTACCTCCCTGGTGGCCCTGTCCACGGTGACCTCCGCGAACTGCGCACCGAAGGCGTGCTGTGAGAAGGCGCGCGGCGGGGCGAGTTCGTCGGAGGTGTCCCAGGACACCTCGACGCCGCCGGGCGGCACGTCGCCGCCGCGCCGCCCGATCTCGGTGCGCAGCGCCTCGCACGCCCGCACCACCGCCGTGCCCCAGGAGGTCGTCCCGCTGGAGCGCCCGGCCCAGCTCGCCGACGGGTAGGCGCTGTCGCCGAGTTCCGCGGTGACGCGGTCCGGCGGCACCCGGAGGGTGTCGGCGGCGATCTGCGCCAGCACCGTCCGGGCTCCCGTGCCGACGTCCGCCGCCGCGATGCGCACCACATAGCGGCCGTGCGGGTCGGCGTGCACGGTCGCCCGCGAGGGGAACCGGTACTGCGGAAACGTCGACGCGGCGACGCCCAGGCCCACCAGTTGCCGCCGGTCGCTGCGCCGCGCCCGCAGCCGGTCCCGCTCGGCCCACCCGAAGCGCTCCGCGCCCAGGCGCAGGCAGGCGGCCAGGTTCCGGGAGCTGAAGGGCCGTCCGCTGTGGGGGTCGACGGGCGTGTCGTTGCGCAGCCGGAGTTCGACGGGGTCGAGGGCGCACGCCTCGGCGAGTTCGTCCATCGCCGACTCCAGCGCGAACATCCCCGGGCACTCGCCGGGCGCCCGCAGCCACGTGGGGGACGGGACGTGCAGGCGCGCCCGCCGGTGGCTGGTCATCCGGTGGGGCGCCGCGTACATGGTGCGGGTGGGCGCGGCCGAGCACTCGGAGAAGTCCCTGATCATGGACGTCTGTTCGAACGCCGCATGGGACACGGCCACCAGACGGCCGTCCGTCCCGGCCCCGAGGCGGATCCGCTGGATGGTCGGCGTCCGGTACCCGACGACGGCGCTGAGCTGCTCCCGGCTGAGGGCGGTGACGACCGGCCGCCGTACGACACGGGCCGCCAGAGCGGCCAGGACCACCTGGGCGCGCGGCGCCGCCTTCGAGCCGAAACCCGCGCCGATGTGATGGGCGACGACCCGCACCCGGTCGGGCCTGATCCCGAACAGGCGGGCCAGGACGTCACGTGTTCCCGACGGCCCCTGCGTGGTGTCGTGGACGGTCAGGAACCCGTCGTTCCAGTACGCCAGCGACGCGTGCGGCTCCAGCACATGGTGGTGGTACGGCGGCGTGCGGTACACCGCGTCCACGCGTACGTCGGAGCACGGCAGCGCGGCTTCCGGGTCGCCGTGCACGCAGTCGGTGGGGAACCACGGGCCGTGCTCAGGAGGCGGGTGCAGCGAGGGGCCCTCCGTGGCCAGATGGACCTCGTGCGGGCGGGCGGCGTACTCGACGCCGACGCGGAGCGCTGCCTCCCGGGCGAGGAGCGGGGACTCGGCGACGACCGCCGCGACGAACTGCCCCCGGTAGGCGATGCCGGGGGACTGGAACAGGGAGAGTTCCCCGTCGCCCGTCCTGCGCAGGCGCGGGCAGTTGGCGAAGTAGATCACGGCCGTCACACCGGGCAGGGCCAGGGCCCGCTGGGGACGGACCGCCCGAACCCGACCGTGGGCGACCGTCGCCGGGACCACCGCGACATACGCCGCCCTCGGCATCCTCACGTCACCCGTGTAGCGCGCACGGCCGGTGACCTTCTCCCCGGCCTCCCGCCGTGGCACGGAGACACCGGCGGAGCGTTCGCCCGGGGTCGGGGTCGGGGTCGGGGCTGGGGGCGGGGCGGCGGTGCTCCCGGGCGATACGGGCAGCCCGTCCCGGGCGGCCGGTGGCGCCCCACCGCCGGTGGATCCCTGCTCGGGTCCCTGCTCGGGTCCCTGCCCGGGTCCGGTCCGCCGCATGCGCGTCATCGCAGTGTGTCCCGGATCGCCGCCACGATGTTCTGGTAGGCGCCGCACCGGCAGAGGTTGCCGCTCATGCGCTCCCGGATCTCCGCGTCGGTGAGCTCGGGGGCACCGGTGGGCCCGTCCGTCACGGCGCTCGGCCAGCCGTGCGCGGCCTCGTCCAGCATTCCGGCCGCCGAGCACAGCTGCCCGGGTGTGCAGAACCCGCACTGAAGGGCGTCGTGTGCCATGAAGGCCCGTTGCAGAGGGTGGAGTTCCGCCGTGGAAAGGCCCTCGACCGTCACCACGCCGACGGCGTCGCAGGTCACGGCCAGTCTCAGGCAGCTGTAGACGCGCCGGCCGTCGACCAGCACGGTGCAGCAGCCGCACTGCCCCCGGTCGCAGCCGGCCTTCGCACCGGTCAGGCCGAGCCGGTCACGCAGCACGTCCAGCAGCGACATCCTGGTGTCGATCGTGAGCTGCCGGGCCTCGCCGTTGACGTACAGGGCGAGCTCCACGAGGACCGGCGGGTCGACGTCGGGCCCCGGGAGCGTCTGCGCGTGTGCCATCGGCGGGCTCCGGATGCGATTGTGCCCGGGGTGGTGCGGTCCGGTGCGGCCACGGGTCGCGGGCCACGGACCCCGGTGCTCGGCCCCCTGCGGTACCTCCGCCCTCCCGCTTCGCACACTATCCCCGAACCACCCCCGGCGCATCGGAGTGCACCGGACCGCTGAACCGCCGGTCGCCGACCGCGACGTGGCCGAACCCGAACCCGAACCCGCACGGCGCCGACCGCCTCCCACCCGCCCCGGCGGGCACGGAGCCACCGACGGTCACCGGACGTACCGGAGCCACCGCATGGCCACCGCATGGCCACCGCATGGCCACCGCAGCCACCAGCAGTACCGCACCCACCGCACCCACCGGAGGCCCCCCAGTCACCGGAGCCGGCGGAGGTGCATGGCGACCCGGCCCGTGCTGTGATGGGCCGGTGAGGCGTTCCCGTGCGTTCGATCAGCGGCAACGCATGACGATGGCGCTGGCGTGCGTCACCACCTCCGTCCTCTTCTCCAGCGCCCCGAGCATCACACTGGCCCTGCCGACCATCCAGCGCGATCTCGATGCCACCGCGTCCACCCTGCGCTGGATCGTGATCGCGGCGCAGCTCCCGCTCTGCTGCCTGGCGGCGGCCTCGGGACGCCTCGCCGACCTGCTGGGATACCGGACGGTGCTCCGCTCCGCCCTGCTCTGCTTCGCCGTCGCCTCCGCCTTCTGCGCCGTGGGGCCCACCGGCCACTGGCTGATCGCCGGGCGGGTCCTCCAAGGGGTCGCCGTGGCCCTGGCCGCTCCGCTGGGAATCGCCCTGCTGGCCAGGGAGATCCCCCTGCGCATGCGCGGGTGGGCCCTCGGCACGCTCGCTCTGTCGATCACCCTGACCAGTACGACGGCTCCGTACCTCGTCGCGGCGCTGACCGACTTCGCCGACTGGCGCTGGGGCTTCGGCGTCTACACGGCGGCGGGGCTCGTCCTGCTCGTCCTCGCCGGACGCGAGCGCTACGGGACGGGCCGGACGGCGGTTCCCATGGACTGGAAGGGACTGCTCACCCTGACGGGCGGACTCACCCTGGTCGTGGTCTCGCTGGAGAGAGTGGCGGCCTGGGGGCACCGGGACCTTCCGGCCCTGCTGCTGCTCCTCGCCGGCGCGGCCCTTCTGCTGCTGTTCGCCCTCGTCGAGCGGGCGACGGCCGATCCGCTCATCGACCTCGGGATGTGCCGGCGCCCCAATGTGATCGCCGCCGGCGCCGGCCTGGCGCTCACCCAGTGGGCGAGCCTCGCGCTGTCGATCTACCTCAGCCTCTATCTGCAGCAGGTGCTCGGCTACAGCGCCCTGCAGGCCGGACTGGTCGCCCTGCCCGGAGCCCTGGGGCCGCTGCTGCTGCCCCGCCTGGTGGGACGGCTGCACGACTACGCACCCAACTGGTGGACCGTCGTCGGCGGAGCGCTTCTGGGCGCGGTGTCCCTCATGCTGGTCGCCCTGGCCGTCGACCGGGGCCACCTCGTGACGCTGATGCTGGCGCTGCTCGCCTTCGGCTTCGCGACGCCCCTGGTCTACACACCGGCCAACAGCTTCGCCATGTCCGCCGTGCCCACCGCCGCCTACGGGCTGATCGGCGGCTTCACCACGACGGCCCGCCAGCTGGGCGGGGTCCTGGGCCTGGCCGTCTCCGGGATGTTCTTCGCCCAGGTGCAGGCGGGCGCGCTCACCCGCCTCACCCGTACCGAGGGGCTCGGTTCGGTGCAGCAGCACGACCTGGACAGCCTGGTCGCCGACGGCGAGCGGGGCCGCCGGCTGCTGGACTCGCTGTCCCCGCCGTCGGCGCAGGCCGTGCTCGACACCGCGAGCGGGGCCTACACCGCGGGGTTCCTCACCGTTCTCCTGGTCAACGCGGGGCTGCTCGCCCTCGGCAGCGCGAGCATGCTGGTGGCTCTCCGCCACCGGATGAGCGGCCTGACCGGGGAAGCGGGCCGCCCCGGCTGACCGGGGGGCGCCGGCACGGGGCTGCCGAGAGGCGCCGGACAGGTGCCGGTCGGTTCCGGACGGGCTCCGGACAGGACGCGGGCTCCGGCCCGGCTCCGGACAGTTTCGGACGGCCTCCGGACCTGCTCCGGACAGGACGCGCGGCCTCCGGGCCGGCTCCGGACGGGACGCGGTCTCCGGGGGTGGCCGGGAGCGCCGGGAAGCTCACTCCCGCACCCGCGCGATGAGCAGCGCCACGTCGTCCTCCACGGTGCCCCGCCGCAGCGAGCCCAGCAGGCGGTCGCACGTCTCCTCCAGCCCCGCGGCCGGGCCCGCCATGAGGGTGAGCAGCACATGCAGCCGGGTGTCGATGTCCTGGTCACGGGTCTCCACCAGGCCGTCGGTGTAGAGGACGAGGGTGTCCCCGGGGCACAGGGAGAAGTCGACCGAGCGGAACTCCACCCCGCCGACGCCCAGCGGCACCCCGGTCGGCAGGTCGAGCAGCACCGGCGCCTCACCGGGCCGCAGCAGCACCGGCGGCAGGTGCCCGGCCGTGGAGACGCACACCCGGTGCCGGTGGGGGTCGTACAGCGCGTACAGGCACGTCGCGATGTACGGCTCCAGCCCGGCGGTGATCGAGTCCAGGTGCCGCAGCACCTCCTCGGGCCCGAGACCCAGGGAGGCGAGGGTCTGGGTGGCGGTGCGCAGCCGCCCCATGGCCGTCGCCGCGTTGATCCCGCTGCCCATCACATCGCCCACCACCAGCGCGGTCTTGCCGTCGGTGAGGGGGAGGATGTCGAACCAGTCGCCGCCGACCTCGCTGACCGCTCCCGCGGGCTGGTAGCGGGAGGCGACCTCCAGCCCGACCAGGTTCGGCGGATGCCGCGGCAGCAGACTGCGCTGGAGGGCGAGCGCCGCGTCGCGCTGCTGCTGGTACCAGCGGGCGTTGTCGATGCACACCGCCGCCCGGCTGGCGAGCTCCCCGGCCAGCAGCACGTCGTCGGAGTCGAACGGCACCGGGTTGCGGAACCGCTTGAGGTCGAGCGCACCCAGCACCTCCCCGCGGGCGATCAGCGGCACCGCCAGGTACGAGTGCACCCCTGCCGCCGCCAGCAGCACCGACGCCGCCGCGTCCCGCGCGATCCGCGGCAGGTCCTCGCTCTCGACGTGCGGCACCACGATCGGCTCGCCGGTCCGTACGCACTGGGTGACCAGCCGGTCGGCGTCGTAGCGGGTGAGCTCGCCCGGCGGATCCGCAGCCTGCACCGCGACGGTCGGGTGCGCCGCCGACACGGCGAGCGCGCGGAACACCGCCGTGCCGTCGGCCCGCACCGCCTCGCGCCGCCCCTCCACCGCCGAGTCCAGCACGTCCACCGCGGCGATGTCGGCGAGCTCCGGCACGGCCACGTCGGCCAGCTCCCTGGCGGTCTCCCACAGGTCCAGGGTGGTGCCGATCCGCATCGACGCGTCGGCGACCAGGGCGAGCCGGTGCCGGGCCCGTTCCGCCTCCCTGGCGGCGTGGTGCCGGTCCGTCACGTCCACCACGGACACCGCGACGCCGAGGATGCGGCCGCGAGGGTCCTCCAGCCGGTACAGGGACACCGACCAGGCGTGCTCGGTGTCCTGGTCGGACGGCGTACGCCCCACGACCTGGCGGTCCACCATGGGCGTGCCCGTCTCCAGTACCCGGCGCATGGCGGCCTCGAGCCGGGTGGCGTCCAGGAACGGCAGGGTCTCGCTCACCCGGCGGTTCACATGCTGCTCCGCCGGCAGCCCGCTGACGGCCGCCAGCGCCGGGTTGACCGTCACGCAGCGCAGATCGGGGTCGAGCACGGCGAGACCGATCGGCGACTGGTCCACCAGCCGCACCGACAGCGCCAGGTCCCGCTCCACCTGCCGCAGGGCCTCCTGGCTGGTGGACAGCCCCAGGGCGTAGAAGCCGCCGTGCCGGTCCTGCAGCCGCATGTTGCGGAACTCGAGCAGCCGGACCGCGCCGTCCTTGCGCCTGACCGGGAACACCCCGGCCCAGTTCTCACCGCTCTCCATCACGCTGGAGAACAGGTCGAGGACGGTCTCGAAGTGCTCCTCCTCGACCAGCAGCCGCAGCGCGTACTGCCCGAGCGCCTCCTGAGCCGTGTAGCCCAGCAGCTCCTCCGCCTGACGGCTCCACAGGGCGATCCGCCCCTCCGCGTCCAGCACCACCGGTGCCAGGCCGAGCACGTCGAGCAGCCCGCCGGGCGGGGCGGGGCCGGCCTCCACGCTCGGTACCAGGTCACCGGGGAACGCTTCGGTGCCACCCATCCGCAGCCGCTCCTCCCGCCACCGTCACAGGGCTTTTGTGCAGGTCATGCCCACCCCGCCGGAAACCCGGGCGCTCGCGCTCTCCATCGTCCCTCCGCGCCACGTTCCGTGCAGCTCCGGCCACGCCGGTCAGCGCAGCTCCGGCCACGCCGGTCAGCCGGGCAGCTCCTGCTCGGTCCAGACAGTCTTGCCCTCATGCATGTGTCGTGTACCCCATCGTGACGTCAGTTGTGCCACCAGCAGCAGTCCCCGGCCGCCCTCGTCGGTGCTGCGGGCCCGCCGCAGATGCGGCGAGGTGCTGCTGGGGTCGGAGACCTCGCAGATCAGCCGGTGCAGACGGATCAGCCGCAGGGTCACCGGGCCGCCCGCGTAGCGGTAGGCGTTGGTGACGAGTTCGCTCACCACCAGCTCCGTCGTGAAGACCATCTCCTCCAGACCCCATTCGGCGAGCTTTTGGGCGGTCAGCGCCCTGGCCCGGGCCGGAGTGGTCGGCTCGGCGGGCAGTACCCAGGTCGCGACCTGCTCGGACGCCAGGGTGCGGGTCCTGGCCAGCAGCAGCGCCACGTCGTCGGCGGGCCGCGCGGGCAGCAGCGTGTCCACCACCGACTGGGCCATGTCCTCCAGCGGACGGTCCGGGCCGCTCAGCGCCTCCGACAACCGGTCGAGACCGGCGTCGATGTCGTGCGCGTCGCCCTCGACGAGCCCGTTGGTGTAGAGGGCGAGCACGCTGTTCTCCGGCAGCTCCAGCTCCTCGGACTCGAACGGCAGCCCACCGAGGCCCAGCGGGGGCCCGGCGGGCAGCTCGGGCAGGCTCACCCGGCCGTCCGGCGCGACGAGCGCGGGCGGCGGATGGCCCGCGCGGGCCACGGAGCAGATCCGCGACACCGGGTCGTACACGGCGTACAGGCAGGTGGCGCCCACCACCTGCTCGCCGGGACCGCCGTCGTCGCCCTGCTCCTGCTCACCGGCCAGCCGCGTCACCAGGTCGTCGAGGTGGGACAGCACCTCGTCCGGTTCCAGGTCCAGATCGGCCAGGGTGTGCACCGCGGTGCGCAGCCGCCCCATCGTCGCCGCGGCGTTGATGCCGTGGCCGACGACGTCGCCGACGACCAGCGCCACCCGGGCCCCGGAGAGCGGGATCACGTCGAACCAGTCACCGCCCACCCCCGCGGAGCCGCCGGCCGGCAGATACCGGTGCGCGACGCGCACCGCCGGCTGCGAGGGCACCTCGCGCGGCAGCAGCCGGCGCTGCAGCGCGAGCGCCGTCCGGTGCTCCTGGGTGTACCGGCGGGCGTTGTCGATGGCGACGCCGGCGCGGGCCGCGAACTCGTTCGCCAGCGTCAGGTCGTCCTCCTCGAACGGCTCCGGGACGACGTACCGCCACAGGCAGACCAGCCCCAGCACCAGGCCCCGGGCGGTCAGCGGCACGACCATCATCGAGTGGACGCCCAGCGCACGCGCGTGCCCGGCCCGATCGGGGTCCAGGCCCAGCTCCGCTCCGTCGGTGTCCATGTGGGCCACCAGCACGGGGCGCCTGGTCACCAGGCACCGGGCCTGCGGCGAGTCCTTCGGGAACGACCTGAGCGTTCCCACCGGGTACATCACCCGCTCGGGGTACGGCGCGACCGACTTGAACGCGGCCCTGCGCAGCGGTCCGCCGCGCTCCGGGAACAGCGCCTCGCCGAGTCCGACCGCCGGCAGCAGGTCGACGGTCACGCAGTCGGCGATACCGGGCACGGCGACGTCCACCAGCTCCTGCGCCGTGGCCTCCACGTCCAGCGTGGTGCCGATGCGCTCGCTCGCCTCGTTCAGCATCGCCAGCCGGCGGCGGGCCCGGTGCCGGTCGGTGACGTCCTCCACCAGCTGCGTCACCCCGAGGGTGCGGCCGGCCGAGTCCTCCATCCGGAACGCCGACACCGCGACATAGCGCTCGGCCCCCGGCTCGGCGAGCAGCCGGCACGACTGCTCCGTGAAGATCATCGGCGTCCCGGTCTCCAGGACCTCGCTCAGCCGGGACTCGATCGTCCGGGCGTCCGCGGCCACCAGGAAGTCACCGATGCGCTGCCCCCGCGCCTGGTCGGAGGTGATGCCGCCGATGTGCGCTATCGGCCGGTTGACCCGCAGGATCGCCAGACTCGGGTCGTGCACCGACAGACCGATGGGGGAGCGGCGGAACAGTCCCTCCATGACCGAGCGGTCGATCTCCCACTGGGTGACCTCCTCCGCCGGGGCGCCCACCAGCAGCCACTCGTGCTCCCGGCCGGCCCGCGCCACCCGCGCGGCCCGGACGCCGAAACGGGACCTGCGGCCCTCCCGGTCGAGGACCGGGACCACCCCGAACCAGCCGCCGTCCCGTACGCATCCCGCCGCGGCCTCCCGCACGAGGCCGAGGTCGCGGACGTCGACGAGGAAGTCCACCGCGCGGCGGCCGAGTGCCTGCTCGTCGGTGAAGCCCAGGAGTTCGCGTCCACGCTCGCTCCAGCCGACCACCGATCCCCGCTCGTCCAGCACGACGGAGACGGCCCGCCCCAGCGAGAACGGGTCCTCCGGGCTCTCACTGATCAGGGTCACGGATCCGGTCATCACTCTCATGCTCCACCGGCTCCGACGGTTGCGCACGCCCCGTGGCCCGTCCGACACCGCCTCACCGGGCGGTTCCCGGTACGGCACCCACGGGCACGCCGCGGCGGACCGGCGCGGGCGCGACGGCGGACGGGGCCTCGGCGGGGCACGCCGACGTGCGGTCCCGACCGCACGCCGGCGCACCCTGGAGCCAGGGCGGCCGTCCGCCCGTGCAGTGTGCTCCCGGTCATGTGCGGCTGCCAACAGGTGTGCACACACTCGTCCTCCCCGGATCCCGGGCCGCGGAGGCGCACCCGGTGTGCGGTGCCGTGGCGGCGCTCCCGGCGTGCGCCGGCGTGCGGTGGCGTGCGGTGATACGGCGGCGCTCCCGGCGTGCGGTGCCGCGGCGGGCCGGCAGCGACTTGCCCGTGTCGCTGTTGGGCCGAACGGGTGAGGGACGCGAAGATGGTCGCATGAGCAGGTACGAGAGGTTCGACGTCACCGACGAGCAGTGGGAGGGCCTGGCCCAGGTCGTGCCGCTGCGGGGCCGCGACGCGTGGCCGTCACGCGTGGACCACCGCACGATCCCCCGGGACCGGCTCGCCGCGTCCGCCGCCGAGGCGGAGCAGCGCCGGATGGTCGTGCTGCGCGTGCAGGTCTTCGCGGACGCCCGTGAGATCGCCGAGTACCTCGTCGCCCGGGTGCCGGTGCTGCTCGACCTGACGAGCGCGGACGCCGAAGTCGCCCAACGCGTCCTGGACTTCAGCAGCGGAGTCGTCTTCGGGCTCGGCTGCGGGATGCACCGCGTGGACCGCAATGTGTTCCTGCTCGCGCCCGTCGGCACGGAGGTCGACGGGCTCGCGGCGACCGCCGTCCCCCATTCGTAGGAAGCGCTTCCAGAGGGAACGGTTCGGCGTGCCGGGCCCTGCGTAGCGTCCGCCGCATGGACGTACCCGCCATCCGCCCCGCCGTCACCGAACTGCGCCTCTCCTCCTTCGCCGGGCACCGGGGCAGGGTGCTGCCGCTCGGCCCGGTGACCCTCCTCGCCGGGCCGAGCGGCAGCGGCAAGTCGACCGCGTTGCGCGCGTACGAGGCGCTGGCCCGGCTCGGGGCCGGTGCCACGCTCGGCGAGGTGTTCCCCGACCCGGTGGGCTGTGTGCCCGAGGACGCGTCGCGCGACGCGCGGGGCCGGCGGGGTTTCCGGATCGGCTGCACGGCCGACGGCCCGGAAGGGCCCGTCCGGCTCGACGTCGCCGTGCAGGCCGACCCGGAACTGCGCATCGCCGGTGAGCGGTTGACCGCCCGCGGGCGTACGCTGCTGAGCACCGCGCTGCGCGACCCCGGGCGCCCCCGCGTCCAGGCGGCCTGGCACACCGCCGGCGACTCCCGGGTCACCCGCGCGCCGTTCCCCGGCGACCTGCTCGGCACGGCGCTGCTGCCGCTGCGGGTCGCGGGCACCACGCACGGGCAGCGGCAGGTGCTCGCGGCCGCCGAGCAGGTGGTGGTGGCGCTGCGGTCGGTGTTCCCCTGCGATCCCCGGCCCGACGGGATGCGTGCGCCGGTCGCGCCGGGGGACGGGCGGCTGCGGCCCGGCTGCGGCAACCTGGCCGCCGTGCTCCACCGGACCAGGCACGAGTGCGCCCGCCGTCACGCCAGGCTGGCGTCCGTCGCCCGCGCGGGATGCGCCGGACCCGTCGGCGAGGTAGGGGTCGAGGAACTCGCCGACGGTACGGTCCGCGCGGTCCTCGACCGCGGTGGCGCGTCCGGCGCCGGCCCGGCCCGGGCCACGCCGCTGGGCAGGCTGGGGGACGGCGAACTGCGCTTCCTGGCCCTCGCCCTGGTCCTGCTGACCGGCCCCGGTGTACTGGCGGTGGATCAGGCCGCGGAGGTCCCGCGGGCCCTGCAGTCGCTGACCGTACTCGCCGGGAACCTGGACCACGCCCTGGACACCGCCCAGTTGGGCACCCTCCTCGCACTGGCCGCCTCCGTCTGCGCGGAGGGGCATCTGCGGCTGGTGGGGGAGGTGGGGGAGGCCGCGGCCGCTCGGGAGGTCCGGGGCGTGACGGTGGTAGACCTGGTGCGATGACGGAACTGGACATGCGGGCGCTGCAGCGCAGACTTGCCGAGTTCGCCGCGGCGCGGAACTGGCAGCCGTACCACACACCGAAGAACCTCGCCGTGGCGCTGACCGTCGAGGCGGCGGAACTCGTGGAGATCTTCCAGTGGCTGACGCCGGAGGAGTCGGCACGGGTGATGGACGATCCGCACCGGGCCCACCGGGTGGCCGACGAGGTCGCCGACGTACTCGCGTATCTGCTCCAGTTCTGCGAGGTGGTCGGGGTCGACGTGCTCCGGGCGCTCTCGGACAAGATCGACCGGAACGAGCTCCGCTTCCCTCCCGCCGAACGGGCGTCCGACGGTCCCTCAGCGCGGGATGGTCACTCTCCGGAGTGACTGATCTTCCCTCAAGCGGCTTGCTGTCCACAGATTTCCGAATTCCCCTGGCTTTTCGTCTGGAGCTCCTTCACTCTGGGTAGTGACTCAGTGGGCAGAAAGTCGTACGAACGGGGGCGGCGTCCATGGATGCGGAACGACTCGTGGCGATCGGCAGGCGGGCACTCGCGGAGTGCCGCGTAGCGTTCGACGTCGTGGCGGAGGCCTGGCAGGCCCAGGCCCTCGCACAGGCCATCGGGGGCCGGCTGGCGGTGAGCGGACCCCAGGAGCTGAGAGGCGAGGCGCGCGGACTGAGCGAGGCAGGCGGCCGGGCCGGCATACTCGCCGACCCGGCCGTCCTGAGATCCGGCGGCCCGAGAGCCGCGCAGCTCACCGAAGTGACGGATCCCTGGCGGTCGCTGGACGCGCTCGGGACCCTGCTCGGCGAGGTCGGCATAGCGCTCGTCGGCGTCGCCTGCGCCACGGACGAGGAGGGACTCTACTGGCAGTGCATCGAGGCGATCGACGCCGCGGACGAGTCCAGCGACCACGTCCGCGCCATGCTCCACCGCCTCGCCCTGTGCGAGCGCGACCGGGAGCGCCGAAGAGACCGCGACCTGCAGTGGGAAGGCGGCGGGGTGCTCGGCCGTGAGGGCGCCGCCCGCCGTCCGGACCCTGCGGAGCCGACGGCGAGCCCGCCCTGAGCCTGCGCACCGCACCCGCGTCGTCGCGCGGCTGCTCCGGCGCGTCGTCGCAGGGCCGCTCCGGCGCGCGGCCGCGTTCGCTGCGCCATGCGGCCGTGTCGCTTCACCGTGCGTCCACTCCGTCGTGCGTCCATCCCGCCGCGCGTCCACTCCGCCCCAAGACCCGCACGCGCGGCCCCGGCCTGGCGCCAGGTGGCCCGGCCTCGCGCCACGTGCCCCGGCCTGCACGCGCGGCCCGGCCTCGCACAAGCGACCTGTGCGGGGCGGTTCGCGGGGCGCGGCCGGTCCGTCCCCGATGCCACCGCCGGGGGCTGAGCCGCCGGCCGAGGTGCAGGATGGACGAATGGACCTTCGCATCTTCACGGAACCCCAGCAGGGCGCGTCCTACGACACCCTGCTCACCGTGGCCAGAGCCACCGAGGACCTGGGCTTCGGGGCCTTCTTCCGCTCGGACCACTACCTCAGCATGGGGTCGGCGGACGGCCTGCCCGGACCCACCGACGCCTGGATCACCCTGGCCGGACTCGCCCGCGAGACCCGACGGATCAGGCTCGGCACACTGATGACGGCCGGCACCTTCCGGCTGCCCGGTGTACTCGCCATCCAGGTCGCCCAGGTCGACCAGATGTCCGGCGGCCGGGTCGAACTCGGACTCGGCGCGGGCTGGTTCGAGGAGGAGCACCAGGCCTACGGCATCCCCTTCCCCAAGGAGAGGTTCGCCCGCCTTGAGGAGCAACTCGCCATCCTCACGGGCCTGTGGGGCACGGAGACCGGCCGGACCTTCACCTATGACGGGCGGTACTACCGGCTGCAGGACTCGCCGGCGCTGCCCAAACCCGCCCAGCGGAAGGTCCCGGTGCTCGTCGGCGGCCACGGCGCCACCCGCACCCCGCGGCTGGCAGCGCAGTACGCAGACGAGTTCAACATCCCCTTCGCGTCGCCGGCGGACACGGAGCGCCAGTTCGACCGCGTCCGCGCGGCCGCCGAGCAGGCCGGACGTTCCCCCGACGACCTCGTCTACTCCAACGCCCTCGTCGTCTGCGCCGGCAGGGACGACGCGGAGGTCTCCCGCCGCGCCGCCGCCATCGGCCGCGACGTCGGCGAGCTGAAGGCCGGCGGCCTCGCCGGCTCGCCCGCCGAGGTCGTCGACAAACTCGGCCGATACGCCGACGCGGGCTCCTCCCGTGTCTACCTCCAGATCCTCGACCTGGACGACCTCGACCACCTGGAGCTCATCTCCTCGCAGATCCAGTCCCAGCTGAACTGAAGCCGACCGCCGTACCGGACGCCGCCACCGGAGCCGCCAGTGAAGCCCGCCCGCAGCCTCGCCGCCGCCCTCGCCGAAGGCGGCCCGCTCGTCCTCGACGGCGGACTGTCCAACCAGCTCGAGGCACAGGGCTGCGACCTCTCCGACGCCCTCTGGTCGGCACGGCTGCTCGCCGACGGGCCCGAGCAGATCGCGGCCGCGCACACGGCGTATGTGCGGGCGGGAGCCCAGGTGCTCATCACAGCCAGCTACCAGGCCACCTACGAGGGATTCGCCGGCCGCGGCATCCGGCGGGACGAGGCGTCCGCGCTCCTCGCCCGCAGTGTGGCGCTGGCACGCGGAGCCGCGGAGCGGTCGGCGCGTGAGGTGTGGGTGGCCGCGTCGGTGGGCCCGTACGGCGCGCTGCTCGCGGACGGCAGCGAGTACCGGGGCCGCTACGGGCTGACGGTGCGGGAACTGGAGGCCTTCCACCGGCCCCGCGCCGAGGCCCTCGCCCAGGCCGGCCCGGACGTCCTCGCCCTGGAGACCGTGCCGGACACCGACGAGGCGGCGGCCCTGCTGCGCGCCACGGCGGACACCGGTGTGCCGGTGTGGCTCTCCTACACGATCGACGGCGGACGCACCCGCGCAGGCCAGGACCTCGGGGCGGCCTTCGCGCTCGCCGCGGGCCACGACCACGTCATCGCCGTCGGCGTCAACTGCTGCGAGCCCGCCGACGCGGACCGCGCCGTGGAGATCGCCGCCCGTGAGAGCGGCAGACCGGTCGTGGTCTACCCCAACAGCGGGGAGCGGTGGGACGCCCGGGCCCGTGCCTGGTCCGGCGGCATCACCTTCGACCCGGCGCGGCTGCCCGGCTGGGCCGCCGCCGGCGCCCGCCTGGTCGGGGGATGCTGCCGGGTCGGCCCGGACCGCATCGCCGCCCTCGCCGCGCTCGCCCGGACGTCGCACCACTGAGCCCCGCCCGGACACCCGGCCCGCCCGCGCCGGCGGTCCGGGACCGTGGAAAACCGCTGTTCGGGGCGGTGGCGGGTCGGTGATACTCGGACGCGTGTTCCTGACGATCAGTACGACCGGCACCCCCGAACGTCCCGCCACCGACCTGGGCTTCCTGCTCCACAAGCACCCGGGCAGGGCGCAGGCGTTCTCCACCTCGCACGGCACGGCGCACATCCTCTACCCCGAGGCGAGCGCCGAACGCTGCACCGCCGCACTGCTGCTGGAGGTGGACCCCGTGGCGCTGGTGCGGCGCGGCAGGGGCAGGGGCAGCGGCGGAGCACCCGACTCCGCCCTGGCCCAGTACGTCAACGACCGCCCCTACGCCGCGTCCTCGCTGGTCTCCGTCGCCATGAGCACCGTCTTCAAGAGCGCGCTGCGCGGAGTGTGCGCCGCGATGCCGGAGCGGGCCGCGAGCCCGCTGCCGCTGCGGATCGAGGTGCCCGCACTGCCCGCGCGCGGCGGCCCCGACCTCGTCCGCCGGCTGTTCGGGCCGCTGGGCTGGGACAGCGTGGAGGCCGAGCCGATCACGCTCGACGAACGGTTCCCGGAGTGGGGCGACTCCCGCTACGTACGGCTGGCACTCCAGGGGGAGCTGCGCCTCGCCGACGCCCTGCGCCAGCTCTATGTGCTGCTGCCGGTCCTGGACGACGCCAAGCACTACTGGGTGGCGCCCGACGAGGTCGACAAGCTGCTGCGGGCAGGCGAGGGCTGGCTGGCCGACCACCCCGAGCAGCAGCTGATCACCAGTCGCTATCTGTCCCACCGCCGGGGCCTCACCCGGCAGGCAGCGGAGCGGCTCGAACTCGCACGCCTCGCCGAGAGCGACGACCTCGAGGCGGAGGCGCTGGACAACGCGGTGGACGAGACGAAGGACACCGACGAGCGCCCGGTACCGCTCGCCGTGCAGCGGCGCGCCGCGATCCTGGACGCCCTGCGCACGGCGGGTGCCGCGCGTGTGCTCGACCTCGGCTGCGGCCAGGGCCGGCTCGTCCAGGAGCTCCTGCAGGACGTCCGGTTCACCGACATCGTCGGCGTGGACGTGTCCGTGCGGGCCCTGGCGGTCGCCGCCCGCCGGCTGCGCCTGGAGCGCCTGGGCGAGCGGCAGTCCGGCCGCGTCACCCTGCTGCAGGGCTCGCTCACGTACACCGACAAGCGCCTGGCGGGCTACGACGCCGCGGTCCTCAGCGAGGTCGTCGAGCACCTCGACCTGCCGCGGCTGCCCGCGCTCGAGTACGCCGTGTTCGGGGCCGCCCGCCCGCGTACGGTGATCGTCACCACGCCGAACGTCGAGTACAACGTGCGCTGGGAGACGCTGCCCGCCGGGCACGCACGCCACAGCGACCACCGCTTCGAGTGGAACCGCGAGGAGTTCCGCGGCTGGGCCTCGCGCACCGCGGAACGGCATGGCTACGACGTGGTGTACGTACCGGTCGGCGACGACGATCCGGAGGTCGGCCCGCCGACGCAGATGGCCGTCTTCACCCTGGCGTCCGCCGACCCCGCTGCGGGTGGCCCCGCTGCGGGCGGCGCGGCGGCCCCATCGCGCACCGGCCGGGCCCAGAACGCCGGGAACGCCGGGAGCGCCGGGAGCGCCGGGAGCGCCGGGCACGCCGAGACGCACCCGGCCCAGGGGTCCCGTACGCACCCCACTCACAGCACGCCCGCCACGCACACCGCGCCCTCCACTGAGGCCACGCCCACCATGCCCAGCACATCCGCCGCGCCCGCCACCGACGCCACGCCCACCACGCAGAGCACGAACACCACGAACACCACGAACACCATGAAGGAGGGTGCGGTATGACCACCACCCGCCGACTGCCCGTCACCGACCTGTCCCTCGTGGTCCTCGTCGGCGCCACCGGGTCCGGCAAGTCCACCTTCGCCCGCAAGCACTTCAAGCCCACCGAGGTGATCTCCTCGGACTTCTGCCGCGGCCTGGTCGCCGACGACGAGAACGACCAGAGCGCGAGCGGCGACGCCTTCGACCTCCTCCACTACATCGTCGGCAAGCGCCTCGCCGCCGGCCGGCTGACGGTGGTCGATGCCACCAGCGTGCAGCGGGAGAGCCGCCGCGAACTCGTCCAGCTCGCCCGCCGGCACGACGTCCTGCCGATCGCCATCGTCCTCGACATGCCCGAGGAGGTGTGCGCCGCACGCAACGCGGTCCGCCCGGACCGCGCGGGCATGCCCCGCCATGTCATCCAGCGCCACCGGCGCGAACTGCGCCGTTCCCTGCGCGGCCTGGAGCGGGAGGGCTTCCGCAAGGTCCACGTCCTGCGGAGCGTCGAGGAGGCCGACGCCGCCGAGGTCGTGCTGGAGAAGCGCTACAACGACCTGCGCCACCTCACCGGTCCGTTCGACATCGTCGGCGACATCCACGGCTGCAGCTCCGAACTGGAGACCCTGCTCGGCCGCCTCGGCTATGTGGACGGCGCACACCCCGAGGGCCGCACCGCCGTCTTCGTCGGCGACCTCGTCGACCGCGGACCCGACAGCCCCGGCGTGCTGCGCCGTGTCATGGGTATGGTCGCTTCCGGCAACGCCCTCTGTGTGCCCGGAAACCACGAGAACAAGCTGGGACGCTGGCTCAGGGGCCGGAACGTCCAGCCCACCCACGGGCTCGCCGAGACCATCGGGCAACTGGACCGCGAGGACGCCGCCGACCCCGAGTTCCGCGGGCGGGTGGCGGAGTTCATCGACGGGCTCGTCAGCCACTACGTCCTCGACGAGGGCCGGCTCGTGGTCTGCCACGCCGGCCTGCCCGAGAAGTACCACGGCCGCACCTCGGGCCGGGTCCGCTCCCACGCCCTGTACGGCGACACCACCGGCGAGACCGACGAGTTCGGCCTGCCCGTACGGTACCCCTGGGCGGAGGACTACCGCGGCCGCGCCGCGGTGGTGTACGGACACACTCCCGTGCCCACGGCCTCCTGGGTCAACAACACCATCTGCCTCGACACCGGCGCCGTCTTCGGCGGCAGGCTGACCGCACTGCGGTGGCCCGAGCGGGAGCTCGTCGACGTCCCCGCCGAGCAGGTCTGGTACGAGCCCGTCAGGCCGCTCCTCACCGAGGCGCCCGGCGGGCGTGAGGGACGCCCGCTGGACCTCGCCGACGTCCACGGACGCCGCATCGTGGAGACCGGCCACATGGGACGCGTCGCGGTGCGCGAGGAGAACGCCGCCGCCGCACTGGAGGTGATGAGCCGGTTCGCGGTGGACCCGCGGCTGCTCGCCTACCTCCCGCCGACCATGGCGCCCACCGCGACCTCGCGGAGGGACGGCTACCTGGAGCACCCGGAGGAGGCGTTCGCCCAGTACCGGGCCGACGGCGTCGAACGGGTCGTGTGCGAGGAGAAGCACATGGGTTCCCGGGCCGTCGCCCTGGTGTGCCGCGACGCGGGCGTCGCGTACGAGCGCTTCGGCGCGGACGGCGTCGGCGGCGTCCTGCACACCCGTACGGGCCGCCCCTTCTTCGACGACCCCGCCGTCACCGAGCGGATCCTCGACCGGCTGCGCACGGCGATCACCGGGGCCGGGCTGTGGGGCGAACTCGGCACCGACTGGCTGCTCCTGGACGCCGAACTGATGCCGTGGTCGCTCAAGGCCTCCGGACTGCTCCGCAGGCAGTACGCCGCCGTCGGCGCCGCGTCCCGAGCGGTGCTCCCCAGCGCGACCGCCGCCCTCGAGGCGGCCGTGGCCCGCGGTGTCGACGCCGGCGGCCTGCTGGCGCGCCAGCGCGAACGCGCCACGGACGCCGCCGCGTTCACCGAGGCCTACCGCCGGTACTGCTGGACCACCGACGGCCTGGACGGCGTGCGCCTCGCGCCCTTCCAGATCCTCGCCGGGCAGGGCCGCTCCCTGGCCGGCGTGGCCCACGACGAGCAACTGGCCCTGCTGGACCGGCTGGTGGACGCCGACGGCACGGCAGACGGCCCGGGGCTGCTGCAGCGCACCCGCCGCCTCGTCGTCGACACCGGCGACGAGGACTCGGTGAAGGCCGGAACCGACTGGTGGCTGGAGATGACGGCGGCGGGCGGCGAGGGCATGGTCGTCAAGCCCCTGCATGCCCTGGCGCGCGACGCCAAGGGGCGGCTCGTCCAGCCGGGCGTCAAGGTCCGCGGCCGGGAGTACCTGCGGATCATCTACGGCCCCGAGTACACCCGCCCGGACAACCTGGCCCGGCTGCGCGACCGCTTCCTCGGCCACAAGCGTTCACTGGCCCTGCGCGAGTACGCACTCGGTCTCGAGGCCCTGGACCGCCTCGCCGGAGGTGAGCCGCTGTGGCGCGTCCACGAGGCCGTGTTCGCGGTCCTCGCGCTGGAGTCGGAGCCGGTCGACCCCCGGTTGTAGCGCGGCCCGAGCGCGGGAGGCACGGCCCGGCCTCCCGCACGGGCCGGCCACAGCTCGGGGGCGGGTCCCTCCGGGAACCCGGCCCCGGCGGCGGACGCCATGTGCCCGCGGCTCACGACGGGGAGGCCCACCGCGTCGGCGGCCACCGGCTGCCGCCGGTGGCCGTGCCCCGACGCCGGAGGCCGGAGGCAGGACGCCTGGGCCGACGTCTGCGTCTGTGCCGACACATGTGCCGACACCTGTGCCGACACCTGAGCCGCCCCCGGGGGCCTGCGCCGGCGCCGCCCGGACGGGCGCCGCATCCACGGGGCCGCACGCTGGTGGGCCCGCGGGCCCCGCGGGTAAAGGGGCCCGCCGGTCCCGGTCCCGGTCCCGGTCTCGGACCGGGTCCGAAGGACCCATGGCGATCGTCGGCCGGTCCCGGTGGCCCGCGTCCGTGCCGCGCGGCCGGGAGAGGTGCACTCCGTCTGCCCGCAGGGGGTGCGCACCGACATGCTCGCCGCGGCGGGATCGGCGGCCGGCCGCCGGAACCGGCCGACGGCGCCCCCTCGCCCGGGAGCCCGCCGCCGAACCCTCCGCCGAACCCTCCGCGCGGCCGCGTGCTGACCGAGACGACCGCGACGGTCCCGGCGTTCGCCGAGTGAAGTGACCTCCGGGCGGCCAGGATGGGGGCATGGGATTCCATGTCGACTCCGAGACCGGGCGTCTGCGCCGGGTCGTTCTCCACCGGCCGGATCTGGAGCTGAAGAGGCTCACGCCGAGCAACAAGGACGCGCTGCTCTTCGACGACCTGCTCTGGGTCCGGCGCGCCCGCCAGGAGCACGACGGCTTCGCCGACGTGCTGCGCGACCGGGGGGTCGCCGTCCATCTCTTCGGCGATCTGCTGCGGGAGTCGCTGGAGCTCCCCGCGGCCCGCAAACTCGTCCTGGACCGGGTCTTCGACGAGAAGGAGTACGGCCCGCTCGCCACGGACCATCTGCGGGCCGCCTTCGACGAGATGGACACCGGCGCGCTCACCGAGGCGCTCATCGGCGGCATGACGAAACGTGAGTTCCTCGCCGGGCACTCCGAGCCGTCGTCCGTCCGCTTCCACGTCATGGATCTCGACGACTTCCTCCTCGGCCCCCTGCCCAATCACATCTTCACCCGCGACACCTCCGCCTGGATCTACGACGGCGTCTCCATCAACGCCATGCGCTGGCCCGCCCGCCGGCGCGAGACCGTGCACTTCGAGGCGATCTACAAGCACCATCCGCTGTTCACCGGCCCCGAGGCGGGCGAGTTCCACCACTGGTCCGAGGGCCAGGACGACTACCCCTCCACCATCGAGGGCGGCGACGTCCTCGTCATCGGCAACGGAGCCGTGCTCATCGGCATGAGCGAGCGCACCACCCCGCAGGCCGTGGAGATGCTCGCCCGGGGACTGTTCGCGGCGGGCTCCGCCCGGACGATCGTCGCCCTCGACATGCCCAAGCGCCGCGCGTTCATGCACCTGGACACGGTGATGACGATGGTGGACCACGACACGTTCACCCAGTACGCGGGGCTCGGCATGCTGCGCTCGTACACCATCGAGCCGGCGGCGGGCGACCAGGCCGTGTCCCTCCGGGTCACCGACCATCCGCCGGAGCACATGCACAGCGCGATCGCGGCGGCCCTCGGGCTCAAGGACATCCGGGTGCTGACCGCGACGCAGGACGTGCACTCGGCGGAGCGGGAGCAGTGGGACGACGGCTGCAACGTCCTCGCCGTCGAGCCCGGCGTCGTCGTCGCGTACGACCGCAATGTGACGACCAACACCCATCTGCGCAAGCAGGGGATCGAGGTGATAGAGATCCCGGGCAGCGAACTCGGCCGCGGCCGGGGCGGTCCCCGCTGCATGAGCTGCCCGGTGGAGCGGGACGCCGTCCGGGCGGGCACCTGACACCCGCCGCACCCACCCCGTCGTATAGCAATACGGGAGTACGTATAGACTTCCAAAGTCCTCGTCAGCGATCCGGGAGCAGCCGACCATGGCGACACAACTCGAAGGCCGCCACTTCCTCAAGGAGCTCGACTTCACGGCCGAGGAGTTCCGCGGCCTGATCGACCTGGCCGCCGAGCTCAAGGCCGCCAAGCGGGCCGGTACCGAGGTGCAGCGCCTGCGCGGCAAGAACATCGCCCTGATCTTCGAGAAGACCTCCACCCGGACCCGCTGCGCCTTCGAGGTCGCCGCCGCCGACCAGGGCGCGTCGACGACGTACCTCGACCCGGCCGCCTCCCAGCTGGGGCACAAGGAGTCGGTCAGGGACACCGCCCGGGTGCTCGGCCGGATGTTCGACGGCATCGAGTACCGGGGGGAGAGCCAGGCGGCCGTCGAGGAGCTCGCCGCGTACGCCGGGGTGCCCGTGTTCAACGGGCTCACCGACGACTGGCACCCCACCCAGATGCTCGCCGACGTCCTCACCATGACCGAGCACACCGACAAGCCGCTGAGCTCGATCGTCCTGGCCTACCTCGGTGACGCCCGCTTCAACATGGGCAACTCCTACCTCGTCACCGCCGCCCTGCTCGGCATGGACGTCCGGATCGTCGCCCCCAGGGCCTACTGGCCCTCCGACGAGGTCGTCGCCGCGGCCCGCGAGGCCGCGAAGGCGAGTGGGGCGGCGGTCACCCTCACCGACGACGTCGCCCGGGGAGTCGCGGGAGCGGACTTCGTCGCCACCGACGTGTGGGTCTCCATGGGCGAGCCGAAGGAGGTGTGGGACGAGCGCATCGCGGCCCTCGCCCCCTACACCGTGACCATGGACGTCCTGCGCGCCACCGGCAACGCGGACGTCAAGTTCCTCCACTGCCTGCCCGCCTTCCACGACCTCGGCACCCTCATCGGCCGCGAGCTCCACGAACGGCACGGCCTGACCGCGCTCGAGGTCACCGACGAAGTCTTCGAGTCCGCTCACTCGGTCGTCTTCGACGAGGCCGAGAACCGTATGCACACGGTCAAGGCCGTCCTCGTCGCGACCATGGCCCGGGCCGGACAGCCGCACCGGGGATAGGGGATAGGGGCGGCGCGCGGGTGCCGAATCTGGCAGCCGGGGCATGGCAGGCGTCCGGTTGTGCACCTTCACCGCCCGCTCGGACGGTGCCGGCCGGGACCTCGCCCACCTCCCGCGCCGGTCCGTCCGGCCGGGTCGGCGGCCTCGAAGGGCCGGGATCACGCCTGGGCGGGAGCCCCGAGCAGCCTGAACCAGACCGCCTTGCCGCGCGCGGTCGGGCGGTGCCCGCACGCCGCGCTCAGCGTGCGCACCAGCAGCAGCCCGCGGCCGTTCTCCTGCCATGGGTCGGGCATCCGGTGCGGCGGCGGACCCGCCAGATCGCCGGGCGGCGACGGGTCGGGGTCGTGCACCTCGACCCGGCAGCCCTCCGGCAGCAGCTCCACCGCCAGCTCGATCGGGGTGGCGCCGTCGGTGTGCTCCACGGCATTGGCGACCAGCTCCGCGGTGAGCAGCTCCGCCGTGTCGCAGTCGGCGCCCTTGTCCACGTCCGCCAGCGCCGTACGCACCAGGGCGCGCGCGATCGGCACCGCCGCGGTGGTGTGCGGCAGCGCGATCCGCCAGAGGCCGGTGGCCTCGGCGGCAGGAGCGGTTCCGGGGGAGTGGGGCAAGGGTCTGGTTTCCGATCACGCCGCGCATGCGGCCGGTACTGCGTCTGGTGCCGGCCCCACCTTACGAGATGTACCCGGCGGGGCCGGAAGCGGCCGTCCGGTCCGGTCGCAGCCCCCGGCCGGGCCGGGGCAGGGCCTCCACCCGGCCGAGACACCCTCACCCGACCGAGACACTCCCACCCGGCCGAGACACCCTGACGTCCTATCGCGTTCTCGTGACGGAGGTCACGGAAGAGTGATAAGTTGGAGTGGCAGGCAGACGTGGGACGAGACCCGCCCCACCGAAGGAGGCCACACGTCCATGAGCCCCTTTCCCAGCTCCGCACCGCGCACCGAGCAGTGGCGCCACATCCGCCTGACCAGGCACGACGGCGTCGCCACCGTCACCCTCGACCGCCCCGGGAAACTCAACGCGCTCACCTTCGGCGCCTACGCCGACCTGCGCGACCTGCTCGCCGAGCTGTCCCGGGAGCGCTCCGTGCGCGCCCTCGTGCTCGCCGGTGAGGGCCGCGGCTTCTGCTCCGGCGGCGACGTCGACGACATCATCGGCGCCACCCTCGCCATGGACACCGCCCAGCTCCTCGACTTCAACCGGATGACCGGCCAGGTCGTACGCGCCCTGCGGGAATGCCCCTTCCCCGTGATCGCCGCCGTCCACGGCGTCGCCGCCGGGGCCGGGGCCGTCATCGCCCTCGCCGCCGACTTCCGCGTCGCGGATCCCACCGCCCGGTTCTCCTTCCTCTTCACCAAGGTCGGGCTGTCGGGCGGCGACATGGGCGCCGCCTATCTGCTGCCCCGGGTCGTCGGCCTCGGCCACGCCACCAGGCTGCTGATGCTCGGCGAACCCGTCGGCGCCGCCGAGGCCGAGCGCATCGGGCTCATCAGCGAACTGACCGAGGAAGGCCAGGCCCAGAAGGCCGCCGCGGACCTCGCCCGCCGCCTCGCCGACGGTCCCGCCCTCGCCCACGCCCAGACCAAGGCGCTGCTCACGGCGGAGCTCGACATGCCGCTCGCCGCCTCCGTCGAACTCGACGCCGCCACCCAGGCCCTGCTGATGAACGGCGAGGACTACGCCGAGTTCCACGCGGCCTTCACCGAGAAGCGCCCCCCGAACTGGCAGGGACGATGACCCCGGCCCGCACCCCGGACACCCCGGCCCGCACCCCGGACACCCCGCCCCGCACCCCGGACACCCCGGCCCGCACCCCGGACACCCCGCCCCGCACCCCGGACACCCCGCCCCGCACCCCGGACACCCCGGCCCGTACCGGCGCCACCGCCCCCGGAACCCCGCCGTCCGCCGCCGCCACCACCACCCCCGCCAGCCCCGGCGCCCCGCGCACCACCCCGCGCCCCGGCACGCCGCCACGCCGGAGCGCCCCGCTGCGTGTCGCCGTCATCGGCGGTGGCCCCGGCGGCCTCTACGCGGCCGTACTCCTCAAACGCCTCGACCCCGCACGCGACATCACCGTCTGGGAACGCAACGCCCCCGACGACACCTTCGGCTTCGGCGTGGTCCTCTCCGACGAGACCCTCGGCGGCATCGAGCACGCCGACCCCGCCGTCCACCGGGCACTCCAGCGTGCGTTCGTCCGCTGGGACGACATCGACATCGTCCGCGGCGGACACACCCTCACCTCCGGCGGGCACGGATTCGCCGCGCTCGGCCGCCGCACCCTGCTGCGCATCCTCCACGACCGCTGCGAGGAACTCGGGGTACGCGTCCACTTCCGCACCCCGGCCCCCACCGCGGCCGAACTCGCCGGCCGCCACGACCTCGTCATCGCCGCCGACGGCGTCAACAGCAGCACCCGCACCGCGCACGCCGGCGTCTTCCGCCCCCGCGTCACCACCCACCGCTGCCGCTACATCTGGCTCGCCGCCGACTTCGCCTTCGACGCCTTCCGCTTCGAGATCGCCGAGACCGAACACGGCGTCATGCAACTCCACGGCTATCCCTTCGAACGCCCGGCACCCGGCCCCCACCCACCGGCCGGGCACTCCGGCGAGCCCGGCGAGACCGGCGCCTCCACCGTCATCGTCGAGATGCGCGAAGAGGTCTGGCGCGCCGCCGGCCTCGACGCTTGCGACGAACAGCAGTCCGCGGAACGCTGCGCCAAGATCTTCGCCGAGGCCCTCGGCGGCCGCCCCCTCCGGGGGAACAACTCCGCCTGGACCGCCTTCCGCACCGTCGTCAACGAACGCTGGTCCCACGGCAGCACCGTCCTCCTCGGCGACGCCGCGCACACCGCCCACTTCTCCATCGGCTCCGGCACCAAACTCGCCGTCGAGGACGCCCTCGCCCTCGCCGCCTGCGTCGAGGAGCACCCCACCCTCCCCGAGGCCCTCACCGCGTACGAGGCCGAACGCCGCCCCGTCGTCGAATCCACCCAGCGCGCCGCCGCCGCCAGCCTCCGCTGGTTCGAGGACCTCCCCACCTACCTCGGCCAGCCACCCCGGCAGTTCGCCTTCAACCTCCTCACCCGCAGCCGGCGCGTCACCCACGACAACCTCAGGCTGCGCGACCCCGCGTTCACCCGCGCCGTCGAGGACGACTTCGGGTGCCCGCCCGGCACCCCGCCCATGTTCACGCCCCTGCGGCTGCGCGGACTCACCCTGCGCAACCGCGTCGTCGTCTCACCCATGGACATGTACTCCGCCACCGACGGTGACCCCGGCGACTTCCACCTGGTCCACCTCGGCGCCCGCGCCCTCGGCGGAGCCGGACTCGTCATGACCGAGATGGTCTGCGTCAGCGCCCAGGGCCGCATCACCCCCGGCTGCACCGGCCTCTACACCGACGCCCACACCGCCGCCTGGCGCCGCGTCACCGACTTCGTCCACGGCCAGGCCCCCGGCACCGCCATCGGCGTCCAGATCGGCCACTCCGGCCGCAAGGGATCCACCCGGCTCATGTGGGAAGGCATCGACCAGCCCCTGCCCGACGGCAACTGGCCCCTCGTCGCCGCCTCACCCCTGCCGTACCGGCCCGGTGTCAACCAGACGCCCCACCAGCTCGACCGCGCCGGACTCACCCTCGTCCGCGACCAGTTCGCCGCCGCCGCCCGGCGTGCCGCGGACAGCGGGTTCGACCTGCTCGAACTCCACTGCGCCCACGGCTACCTCCTCTCCGGCTTCCTCTCCCCGCTCACCAACCACCGCACCGACGCCTACGGAGGCAGCCTCGCCAACCGCCTCCGCTACCCCCTCGAGGTCTTCGACGCCGTCCGGGCGGTCTGGCCCGACGACCGGCCCATGACCGTGCGGATCTCCGCGACCGACTGGGCCGCCGGCGGCACCACGGCCGACGACGCCGTCGAGATCGCCCGCGCCTTCGCCGCCCACGGCGCCGACGCCATCGACGTCTCCACCGGCCAGGTCGTGCCCGATGAACGCCCCGAGTACGGCCGCTCCTACCAGACCCCCTACGCCGACCGCATCCGCAACGCCCTCCGGGTGCCGGTCATCGCCGTCGGCGCGATCTCCTCCTGGGACGACGTCAACTCCCTCCTCCTCGCCGGGCGTACCGACCTGTGCGCCCTGGCCAGGCCCCACCTCTACGACCCCCACTGGACGCTGCACGCCGCCGCCGAGCAGAACTACGCGGGCCCCGCCGCGCCCTGGCCCGCGCCGTACCGCGCCGGCAGCCGCACTCCCCCCACCGGCCGCACCGACGCCCCCAAGCCGCGCCTCACCCTCACCGGTACACCGCGGCCGTGACATACCGGCCCCGGGCCCGGTACCCCGCGGCCGTGACATACCGGGCCCGGCCCCGGGACACCGCGGCCGTGACCCACCGGGTCGGGGCGCGAAGGAGACCGGCGGCCGTACCCGCCGCTCAGCCGGCGCCGGGCCGGACGTACCCCGCCCCAGCGTCCCGCAGCCGCTCGTGCAACCCCGAGAACACCGCAGCGGAACGCCCACCCGGCCAGTCGGCCGGCAGCAGCTCCGCGGGCAGGCCCGGATCCGCGTACGGCAGCCGCCGCCACGAGTCCAGCGCCAGGAGGTAGTCCCGGTACGCCTCCTCGGCCGGCGTCGCCCCACGCGCCTGCCACGCCCGCAGCACCGGGCCGTGCGCGTCCAGGAACTCCTCGTGCTGCTTGGCCACCCCCGCCAGGTCCCACCAGCGCCCCACCGCCTCGGCCGTCGCCGCGAAGCCCAGATGCTCGCCCCGGAACAGATCCACGTAGGGGTCCAGCTGCAGCCGCCGCAGCGTGTGACGGGTCTCCTCGTAGAAGCGCGCCGGCGCGATCCACACCCCCGGCGCCGCCGTGCCGAAGCCCAGCCTGCCGAGACGCGACCGCAGCAGATGCCGCTTGTGCCGCTCCGCCTCCGGCACCGAGAACACCGCCAGCACCCATCCGTCCGACAGCAGCGCCGCGCGGCGGCCGAAGATCCGCTCGTCGCCGTCGTCCAGCAGCTGCCGGGCATCGGCCGACAGGGCGTAGCCCGCCGCCCCGGCCGCCGTCCGCTGCGCGACGAGCAGCCCCCGCCGTTTCAGCCGCGACACCGAGGAGCGCACCGAAGGGGCGTCCACCCCCAGCGCGCCCAGCAGCCGGATCAGCTCGGCCACCGCGAACGGCCCCGCCGTCTCGCGTCCGTACGCGCCGTACAGGGTGACGATCAGGGAACGGGGAGTGTGCTGCTCGGCCACGTGATCACTCTAAGGGCTGTCCCGCAACCGGAACCGCTGCAGCTTCCCCGTCGGCGTGCGCGGCAACGCGTCCATGAAGACGATCGCCCGCGGGCACTTGTACGGCACCAGGCGCGTCTTCACGAACTCCCGCAGCGACTCGGCGGCCGCCTCGCCCCGCTCGGCGCCCTCCCGCAGCACCACGTACGCCGCCACGATCTGGCCCCGCAGCTCGTCGGCACGGCCGACCACCGCCGCCTCCCGCACGTCCGGATGGGCCAGCAGGGCGTCCTCCACCTCCGGTCCCGCGATGTTGTAGCCCGCCGAAATGATCATGTCGTCGGCCCGGGCCACATAGCGGAACCACCCGTCCGGCTCCCGCACGTAGGTGTCGCCCGTGAGGTTCCAGCCGTCGCGCACGTACACACCCTGCCGCGGATCCGACAGATAGCGGCAGCCCACCGGCCCCCGCACCGCCAGCAGCCCCGGCTCGCCGTCCGGCACCGGCTCCCCGGAACCGCCGTCCACCACCCGGGCCTCCCAGCCCGGGACCGGGACGCCGGTCGTCCCCGGCCGGATGTCCCCGTCCGCCGCCGAGATGAAGATGTGCAGCAGCTCGGTCGCCCCGATGCCGTTGATGATCCGCAGCCCCGTCCGCTCCCGCCACGCCTCCCAGGTCGCGGCCGGCAGGTTCTCCCCGGCCGACACGCAGCGCCGCAGCGAGGAGACGTCGTGACCGCCGACACCGTCCAGCATCACCCGGTACGCCGTCGGCGCGGTGAACAGCACCGACACCCGGTGCTCCGCTATCGCCGGCAGCAACTGCCCCGGTCCCGCCTGCTCCAGCAGCAGCGCCGACGCCCCGGCCCGCAGCGGGAACACCACCAGGCCGCCCAGGCCGAAGGTGAAGCCGAGCGGCGGGCTGCCCGCGAACACGTCGTCCGGCGTCGGCCGGAGCACCCGCGCCGAGAACGTGTCGGCCACCGCCAGTACGTCCCGGTGGAAGTGCATGCACCCCTTCGGCCGGCCCGTCGTCCCGCTGGTGAACGCGATCAGCGCCACGTCGTCCGCCGCCGTCTCCACCGCCCGGTACACGGCCGGCTTGCCCTCCGCCAGCCGCAGCAGATCGCCGGGACCGTCCCCGCCGAACGCCGTGACCCGCAGCCCCGGCACCTCCGCCTTCACCAGATCGTCCACGGAGCGGATGTCGCACAGCGCATGCGTCACCTGGGCGATGTCGCACATGACCGCGAGTTCCCGGGCCCGCTGCTGGGCGAGCACCGTCACCGCCACCGCGCCCGCCTTCATCACCGCGAGCCAGCACGCGGCCAGCCACGGAGTCGTCGGACCGCGCAGCAGCACCCGGTTGCCGGGCACCACGCCCAGTTCGCCGGTCAGCACATGCGCGATCCGATCGACCCGCTCACGCAGCTCCGCGTACGTCCAGACCGCGCCCTTCCCGTCGCGGAACGCGGCACGGCCGCCCCCGTGGCGTTCGATCGTGGCGTCCAGCAGTTCCGCGCCGCAGTTGAGCCGCTGCGGGTAGCGCAGTTCCGGCAGCTCGAACAGCAGCCGAGGCCACTGCCCGGGCGGCGGCAGCCGGTCCCGCGCGAACGTGTCGTGATGAGCCGAGGGTGTCAGCTCCGGGCCGGCCGAGGGTGTCAGCACCATTCCGCCCCCTTGTCGTGGTGGGGTCGCGCAACGAGCGTAGCGTGATGGTGACGACAGTCAACGGTTCGCGATAACCTGCTTCGGGAGGCCGCCGCGCGGCGCCGCCGCCCGCCCCGTAACCCGGCCGCAGGAAGTGGGGAACCGGATGCCCGCATTCTCGCTCGAACCGGCACAGACCGCCTGGTGCGCCGAACTGCGCACCCTCGCCGCGCAGCGGCTGCGCCCCCTCGCGGAGAAGGGCGAACCCGGCCGCGTCAACCGCCCGCTCCTCGCGGCGCTCGGCGAACTCGGGCTGCTGGAGCGGCTCTTCACCGCCGGAGCGCTCGACCTCTGCCTGATGCGCGAATCCCTCGCCCACGGCTGCACCGAAGCAGAGACCGCCCTCGCCCTCCAGGGACTCGGCGCCCACCCGCTGCTCCGATCGGGCACCGCCGCCCAGCGCGACCGCTGGCTCCCCGGCGTCGTGTCCGGCCGCACCGTCGCCGCCTTCGCCCTCAGCGAGCCCGAGGCGGGCTCCGACGCCGCCGCGCTCGCCCTCCACGCCGCGCCCGCACCCAGCGGCCACGGCTGGCGGCTCACCGGCGAGAAACTCTGGATCTCCAACGCCCCCGAGGCGGACTTCTGCACCGTCTTCGCCCGCACGGGCGAGGCCCCCGGGGCCCGCGGCATCACCGCCTTCCTCGTCCCCGCCGACCGCCCCGGCCTCACCGGCCGGCCCCTCGACATGCTCTCCCCGCACCCGATCGGCGCCCTCACCTTCGACGGCGTCCCCGTCACCCCCGACGACGTACTCGGCCGGCCCGGCGCCGGCTTCCGCGTCGCCATGGACACCCTCAACCTCTTCCGGCCCAGCGTCGGCGCGTTCGCCGTCGGCATGGCCCAGGCCGCCCTCGACGCCACCCTCGACCACACCGCGCACCGCCACGCCTTCGGCGGCCCCCTCAAGGACCTCCAGGCCGTCTCCCACCAGACGGCCGAGATGGCCACCCGCACCGAGGCCGCCCGGCTCCTCGTCCACGCCGCCGCCTGCGCCCACGACGCCGGCGCCCCCGACGTGCCGCGCCGCTCCGCCATGGCCAAACTGTTCGCGACCGAGACCGCCCAGTACGTCGTCGACACCGCGGTACAGCTCCACGGCGCACGCGCACTCCAGCGCGGCCATCTGCTCGAGCACCTCTACCGGGAAGTACGCGCCCCGCGCATCTACGAAGGCGCCAGCGAGGTCCAGCGCGGCATCATCGCCAAGGAGCTGTACGCCGGCGTCCGCACCGAGGAGACCGCCCGATGAGCCTCGAACGCATCAACCCGCCCGGGCTGTCACCCGCCGGCGGCTTCTCCCACGCGGTCGCCGCCACCGGCTCCCGCATCATCTTCCTGGCCGGCCAGACCGCACTCGACACCACCGGCAAGGTCATCGGCGACGGTCTGGTCGAGCAGTTCGAGACCGCCCTCGCCAACCTCCTCGCCGCCCTCGCCGCGGCCGGCGGCACCCCCCACGACCTCGCCCGCGTCACCGTGTACGCCACCGACGTCGCCGACTACCGCCGCCACACCGCCGAACTCGGCCGCGTCTGGCACCGGCTCGCCGGCCGCGACTACCCCGCCATGGCGGTCATCGGCGCCGTACGCCTCTGGGACGAGGAGGCCCTCGTCGAACTCGACGGAATCGCCGTACTGCCCTGACCGCTCCTCAGGGCCGGGCAGGGGAGGGGTGCGCGTGGCCGGCCCGTGCTCGTGACGGTGCGGGTGGCGGGCCGTGCCCCGAAGGGCGCCGGGAACTCAGGGACTGGGGAACTCCGGTCTCCGGGAACCTCCGGCGTCAGCCGCCCAGCAGCGCGCCCATCCACTCCTCCACGGCCTCCGGCGTACGCGGCAGCGCCCCCGACATCAGCCGTGCGCCGTCCGCGGTGACGACCAGATCGTCCTCGATGCGCACCCCGATCCCACGCAGCTCGGCGGGCAGCGTCGCGTCGTCGGGCTGGAAGTACAGCCCCGGCTCCACGGTCAGCACCTGCCCCTCCGCCAGCACCCCGTCGAGATACGCCTCCGCGCGGGACCGGGCGCAGTCGTGGACGTCGAGCCCGAGCATGTGCCCGCTGCCGCACAGCGTGTAGCGGCGGTGCCGGTCGCCCTCGGGGTCCTTCAGCACCCCCCAGTCCGCCAGCCCCTCGGCGATCACCCCCATGCAGGCGCGGTGGAAGTCGCGGAACCGTGCACCCGGCCGCAGCGCCGCCATGCCCGCCTCCTGTGCGGCGAGGACGAGTTCGTACACCCGCCGCTGCACGGGCGAGAAGCGTCCGGACAGCGGCAGTGTGCGGGTGATGTCGGCCGTGTAGAGGGTGTCGCTCTCCACACCCGCGTCGAGCAGCAGCAGTTCGGAAGGGTCGAGGGGGCCGTCGTTGCGGGTCCAGTGCAGCACACACGCGTGGGCACCGGACGCGGCGATGGTCTCGTAGCCGGTGCCGTTGCCCTCCAGCCGGGCCCGCATGCCGAAGACGCCCTCGATCCACCGCTCGCCACGCGGATGGGCGAGCGCACGCGGCAGCGCGCGCACGACGTCCTCGAAGCCGGCCGCCGTGTGGTCGACCGCACGCTGCAACTCGTCGACCTCCCACGGGTCCTTCACCAGCCGGAGCTCGGCCAGGACCGCGGCGAGCACGGGGTCGGACACGGCGTCACGGCCCGGCGGGAGCGACCGGGTGCCCTCCAGGCGGACGCACCGGATGCCCGTCAACCGCTCGGCCTCGGCCAGGTCGGGCCGCCGGCCCACCCAGAACTCCCCGAACCGGCGGTCCCGGTAGAACGTGCGGTCGCCGGAGGCGCGCTCCGGCCGGGGGTGGATGTACAGCACGGCCTCGTGCCCGCCGCCCGGACCGGACGGTTCCAGCACCAGCACATGGCCGTGCTGGTCCTCGCCGGTCAGCCCGGTCAGCCAGGCGTAGGCGCTGTGGGGCCGGAAGCGGTGGTCGCAGTCGCCGGAACGGACCTTCACCTCCCCGGCCGGAACCAGCAGCCGTTCCCCCGGGAAGCGCGCCGAGAGCCGGTCCCGCCGGGCCGGAGTCATTTCACGCGCCGGTACCCGGGCATCGGCGGGCAGCGCCCGCTCCTCCCAGCCGGTGCCCATGAATGCCGCCAACTCCGCCGAAACCGGCAGGTCATGGCTGCCGGTGTGGAGGTGCTGGGGGAGCGGAACACTGCCGGCCATGTCGACTCCTCGGCTCGTCGGGACCCACGGGTCAGCGAACCCTGCTCACAGGGAAGGGTGCTGAGGGGTTGTCAGTGCAATTTCACATTACTATGTTACGGGTCACATCGCATCTCTCTGGTACGGCCAATCCCCGCGCACCTCGGCGGAGTTCACGACCACCCCGCACCGCTGACACACCACCCCCAGCCACCTCCCACACAGGAGACACCGGTGTTCCAGCCCCGATGCGCACGGCCCGGATCCCGGCGCAGAGCCCTGCTCGCCGCAGCCGCCGCCGTCACCCTCCTCGCCCCGCTCGGCCAGACCGCGCCCGCCACCGCCGCCACCACCGCCACCGCGGCCACCGCGGCACCCGGCGGCCCCCCGGCCCGTGCCGGGCACGCCACCACCGGCCGGCCGGCGTCCGCCGCACCCGCCACGCCCGGCACGAACCCCCACGACCGGGTCGACCGCCTCGCCCGCGCCCTTCCAGCGCCATGGCGGCGTTCTGCTCGACGAGCAGGATCGAGGTCCCCTGGGCGTTGATCTCGCGGATGATCTCCGCGATGCGCCGGACCATCAGCGGTGCGAGGCCCAGCGAGGGCTCGTCGAGGAGGAGCAGGCGCGGCCCGGCCATCAGCGCGCGGCCCATCGCGAGCATCTGCTGCTCTCCGCCGGACATCAGCCCGGCGGCCTGCCGTCGGCGTTCGGCCAGTACCGGGAACTGCGTGAAGACTCGGTCGCGGGGGTTCCTTGTGCGCCCGGGCGGGGTCCATGAAGAAGGCGGGCGCCGCGCCCGGTTCGGGGGCCGGGTTCGACGGCCTCGCCCAGGGCCGCACCCCGGGCCGCCACAGCGCCGGCCCCGCCGCCCGCACCGGCCCGGACCCGGCCGGTGCCCCCCGTACCGCGGCCGGCGTGCCCTGCACCCTGGACGGCCTCACCCGCCTCGCCCCCCGGCAACTCGCCGACTTCCTCGCCGACCCCGCGGTCACCGCCGACGGCTACCTCTCCGGCCTCCTCTGGAGCTGGGACGCCCGCCTCGTCCCGGTCATGTCCGACGCCCACGTCCAGGCCGTGGGCCGGCGCATATCCTCGCTCGCCGCCTCGCACGACGGCACCAACGGCACCCATCTGCTGGAGATGTTCACCTACCTCCACGCCACCGCGTACCACGACTTCTCCCGCCCCGAGATCGACATCACCGACGCCCCGACCACCGCGGTCCTGCGGCGCGCCGTCAGCGACTTCGGCCGGGCCGCCCGCACCTTCGACGTCACCCGCGCCAATGCCGAGACCCTCCGCGAGGCGCTCTACACGAGCAGCGCTCCCGGTCTGCGGCACGGCCGGCTCGGACTGGTCAAGAGGGTCCTCGCCACGATGGGCAGGCGCCACAAGGACCAGTACGGCGACGCCTCCTGGGGCGGCGCGGCACTGGCCGCCCTCTCCGTCAACTACCTCGGCGTCCACCCGGGCAACAAGGACACCGCGTTCCACGACGCCGTCACCGGGAACGTCTCGTACCGCGCCGCCTTCCGGGCCTTCGCCGGTCACACCCATCTCAAGGGCACCGTCAACGAGTGGGTGGTACGCGACGCGCTCAGCGAGTACGGCCGCTTCGGGCAGATCCCCGCACTCCACTCCGGGATCGTCCCCGACCTGGGGGCCCTGCTGCCCGTCGCCCGCGCCAACTTCGGCGACGGCAGCCGCCCCTGGGCCTCACTCGTCTCCTGGCTCGACTTCTACGAGGCCTGCAGGCCCTACGCGGTCTGCAAGGACGACATCGAGCGGAAGATCTTCCCGAGCACCCTCACCTACGACAACGGCGCCATCACGGTGCGCACCGGCCTCGACCGCGCCACCGTCGACCAGCTCTACTACGCGAGCAAGCAGGTGAAGGCGCAGTTCCACCGGGTCCTCGGCGCCGAGGACCCGCTCGCCGGCGACACCAACACCTCACTGCGCATCGTGCTCTACGCCTCCCGAGCCGACTACGAGGTCTACCACCCCCTCCTCACCGGCATGGGCACCCGCAACGGCGGTGTCTACATCGAGCGCGGTGCCACGTTCTACACCTACCAGCGCCGGGTCCCGCAGGACTCCTCCCTCACCCTCGAAGAGCTCTTCCGGCACGAGTACGTCCACTACCTCAACGGCCGCTGGGCCGTTCCCGGGTACTTCGGCGAGGGCCCCTGGTACAGCGGCGACCGCACCACCGCCATGGACGAGGGAACGGCCGAGTTCTTCGCCGGCGCCACCCGCGACGACGGCACAGCCGTCCGCAGGTCCCTCGTCCGGGGCATCATCGCCGACACCGCCGGCGGCCGCCCGCGGATGACCGTGGACCGGCTCCTGCACGCCACCTACGACGGAGACGGCTTCCGCTTCTACGGCTACGCGGGAACCTTCTTCTCGCTCCTGTGGACCGAACGGCCGTCACTGCTCCGGGAGATGTACGGGCTGCTCCGCGCCGACGATCCCGCGGGCTTCGACGCCTGGCGCAGCCGGCTCGGCGGCGACCCGGCACTCCAGCGGGCCTACGACACCTTCCTCGACGCGCAGATCGCCAAGGTCGACGAGCTGTTCGTGCCCCACACCGGCTACGTGCCCAACGACCTCCTCAGGGACTCCTCGGCCGACGCCGTCCGCCAGTCCTTCGTCACCGCCACCCGGTCCCACCCGGTCTGCGGGGACAACGGCGACCCCGGGAAGCGGCGCTTCACCTGCACCGGCCGGATCACCGCCAACCTCACCGACGCCGCGTCCCCGGACGCCGTCTTCAAGGACATGTCCGAGACCGTCGACTACTTCATCCTCGACCGCGCCGCAGCCGCCTCCACCAACCTCGCCGACATGAACTGCTCCTTCGGGCCGGTCGAGATCTGGACCAACGGCCTTGCCGGAACGTCCTCTTACCGCTGTGAAGGGCCCCTGCGCAGCTGAGCCGTGCGGACCGGACCCGCTGCCGCGGTTTCCCTTCCCGGGCATCTGACAATGTGACATATTACTGCCGTGCCCACTGGAAACCGTCAGGGTCCCCTGGACGCCGTCATCGTCGGCGCCGGCGTCGTCGGAGCGGCCTGCGCCCACTACGCGAGCCGCGCCGGCCTCGCCGTCGCCGTCGTCGACCGCGGTTCGGTGGCGGGCGGTACCACCGGCGCCGGGGAAGGCAACCTGCTCGTCTCCGACAAGGAGGCGGGCCCCGAGCTCGACCTGGCGCTGCTGTCCCTCCGGCTCTGGCGCGAACTCGCCGGCCTCCTCCCGCCGAAGACGGAGTACGAGCCCAAAGGCGGTCTCGTCGTGGCGCCCGACGAGACCGCCCTCACCGCGCTCCGCCGATTCGCCGAAGCCCAGCGCACCGCAGGCGTCGAGACACACGAAGTCCCCTCCGACGCGCTGCCCGACGTGGAACCCCACCTGGCCCCCGGCCTCGCCGGCGGCTTCCACTACCCCCAGGACGCACAACTCCAGCCCGCCCGTGCCGCCGCCCAACTCCTGCTCTCAGCACGGCGATCCGGCGCCTCCGTACACCTGGGTGAAGCGGTCACCGGCATCCTCACCCGCCCCGACGGCACCCTCGGCGGGGTCCGCACGACCCACCGCCGGCTCCACGCCCCCGCCGTCGTCAACGCCACGGGCCCCTGGGCCAGCCGGCTGGCCCGCCTCGCCCGCGCCCACCTGCCCGTCCACCCGCGGCGCGGCTTCGTCCTCGTCACCGAACCCCTGCCGCGCGTCGTCCGCCACAAGGTCTACGCGGCCGACTACATCTCCGACGTCGCCAGCGGATCCGCGGCTCTCCAGTCCTCCGTCGTCGTCGAAGGCACCCCCGCCGGTCCGGTCCTGATCGGCGCCACCCGCGAACGCGTGGGGTTCGACACCGCACTCTCCGCCGAAGCCCTCCGCCGGCTCGCCCGCCAGGCCACCGCCCTCTTCCCCGTACTCGCCGGCGCCAGCGCCATTCGCGCCTACCACGGCTTCCGCCCCTACCTCCCCGACCACCTCCCCGCCATCGGCCCCGACCCGCGCGTCCCCGGACTTTTCCACGCCTGCGGCCACGAGGGCGCGGGCATCGGCCTCGCCCCCGCGACCGGGCTTCTCGTCGCGGCCGCACTCGCCGGCGACCGGCCCGCCCTGGACCTCAGGCCGTTCCGGCCCGAACGCTTCGACCGAGCAGGAGCAGAGACATGACCACCACACCGGCCCGGCTCGTCCGCGCCGACCCCGGCCCCCCGTACGAGATCACCTTCGACGGGCGCCCCGTGCCCGCCCTGCCCGGACAGACCATCGCCGCGGCCTTGTGGGCCGCCGGGATCGTCGCCTGGCGAACCACCCGCCAGGGCGGCGCACCCCGGGGCGCCTTCTGCTGGATCGGCACCTGCCACGACTGCCTCGCCACCGTCAACGGGCACCCCAACCGGCGTGCCTGCCTGACCCCCGCCCGCCCGGGCGACGCGATCACCACGCAGAACGGGACCGGCCATGACGACCTCGCGGTCTGAACGCGGCACACCACCCGCCACCGCCTCCACCACCACCGAGGAAGCACCCTGCGACCTCGCCGTCGTCGGCGCCGGCCCCGCCGGACTCGCCGCCGCCGTCACCGCCGCCGGACTCGGGCTGCGTGTGACGCTCCTCGACGCCGGCGAGCGCCCCGGCGGCCAGTACTACCGCCACCCCGCACCCGGCCTCCGCGCCGCCCGGCCCCAGGCCCTGCACCACCACTGGCAGACGTTCACCCGCCTCGCACGCCGGCTGCGCGCCCACAGCGCCGCGGGCCGCCTGCGCCACCTGCCCGTCCACCACGTCTGGACCGTCCTGCCCGAACGACCCGCGCGACCCGGCGAGCCGGCCCCGGTCTGGCGACTGCACGCCGTCGCGGGCGAGGACGCGGATGCGCATACGCCGGGCGACCGGGGCGACCGGGGCGACCGGGACGACCGGGACGGCACCGCCGTCACCGTCCGGGCCCGCACCGTCCTCCTCGCCACCGGAGCACACGAACGCCAGCTCCCCTTCCCCGGCTGGACCCTGCCCGGCGTCGTCGGCGCCGGCGGGGCCCAGGCCATGCTCAAGTCCGGACTCGTCCTCCCCGGCCGGAGAACCGTCGTCGCCGGCAGCGGGCCCCTGCTGCTCGCCGTCGCCTCCGCCCTCGCCACCGCGGGCGCCACCGTGCCCGCCGTCGTCGAAGCAGCCGCGTACCCCGCCTACGGACGCCGTCCCGGCGCCCTGCTCCGCAATCCAGGCAAGCTCGCCGAAGGCGCCGCGCACGGCGCCACACTGCTCCGGCACGGCGTACGGGTCCTCACCCGCCACGCGGTCACCGCGGCCCACGGCGCCGCCCGGGTCGAGGCCGTGACCGTCGAACGCGTCGACCGCGCCTGGCGGCCGGTGCCGGGCAGCGCCCGCCGCGTCCCGTGCGACGCGGTCGCCACCGGCCACGGGCTGGTCCCCCAACTCGAACTCGCCACCGGGCTTGGCTGCGCCACGCGCCGCACGGCCGACGGCACCCCCGCACTCGTCCTCGACGGCGAGCAGCGCACCTCAGTACCGGGCGTCTGGTCCGCGGGTGAGACCGGCGGGATCGGCGGCGCCGAACTCGCCCTGGCCGAGGGGGAGCTGGCGGCGCGCACCATCGCCCGCGTCCTGCACGGCACCCCGCTGCCGCCCCGCACCGCGCTGCTGCGTGCACGCCGGGACCGGCTGCGTGCCTTCGGCGAGGTGATGGCCGGTGTGCACCGGCCGGGCGAGGGCTGGACCGCATGGCTCCACGACACCACCCCCGTGTGCCGCTGCGAGGAGGTACCGGCCGGGGTGATCAGGGAGGCGGTCGGCGAACTCGGCGCCCGCGACGCCCGCGCCGTCAAACTGCTGACGCGCGCCGGCATGGGCTGGTGCCAGGGGCGGGTGTGCGGTGCCGCGCTCGCCCGCCTGGCCGGTACTGATCCCGCCCCTGACCGCAGACCCCTGTCCTGCCCGGTGCCACTGGGCCACCTCGCCGCCCTGCCCCGGGAGGGGCCGCCCAACCGGGCCGCACCGCCGCACCCGGTGGACCGCTGAGCGGGGGAGCGGCATCCGGGCCGGGGGAGCGGCATCCGGGCCGGGGGAGCGCGGGACGCGTCCCCTCGCGCCGGGCCGTTGGCGCGAGAACGGGCCGCCCGTGCACGGGGCTGGGGCCGGTTGCCGACGGATCATCAGCAGCCGCCGTCCCCGCCATTGTTCCTGCCACTGTCCTCGCCCCCGTGCCGTTCGCCCCTTGCCTGCGCCGCGCGCCCTGTGCCCGCCGGCACGGCGATCAGCAAGTCGTCCTATCTCACACCAGGAGTCGCCATGGCATCCGCACCTCGCACACGTCCCTGGCACGGCGTCATGGTCGCCACCGCCCTGCCCCTGAGCGACGACCTCCGTGTCGACTACGACGCCTATGCCGCCCAGGTCGCCCGGCTGATCGACAACGGCTGCGACGGCGTCGTCCCCAACGGCTCACTTGGCGAGTACCAGACACTCACCGACGACGAACGCGCCCGCGTCGTCCGCACCGCCGTCGAGGCGGCGGGCGACGGGCAGCGCGTGATGCCCGGCGTCTCGGCCTACGGCAGCGCCGAAGCCCGCCGCTGGGCCGACCAGGCCGCCGAGGCCGGCGCCGGTTCCGTCCTCCTCCTGCCCCCCAACGCCTACCGTGCCGACCCGGACGCCGTCGCCGCCCACTACGCCGAGGTCGCCCGGTCCGGACTCCCCGTCGTCGCCTACAACAACCCGCACGACACCCGCATCGACCTCACACCCGAGCTGCTCGCGCGACTGCACGGCGAGCAGAACATCGTCGCCGTCAAGGAGTTCAGCGGCGATGTCCGCCGCGCCTACGAGATCGCGGAACTCGCTCCGGGTCTCGATCTGCTGATCGGGGCCGACGACGTGCTGCTCGAACTCGCCCTGGCCGGCGCCGTCGGCTGGATCGCCGGATACCCCAACGCCTTCCCCGCAGCGTGCACCAGGCTCTACCGGGCCGCCCGCACCGGCGACCTCGACACCGCGCTGCCGCTCTACAAGTCCCTGCACCCGCTGCTGCGCTGGGACTCCCGGACCGAGTTCGTCCAGGCCGTCAAGCTCTCCATGGACCTCGCCGGACGGCACGGCGGCCCCTCCCGCCCGCCCCGCTCGCCCCTCACCGGCGAACCGGAGGCCGCCGTCCGCACAGCGACCGAGAAGGCCCTCGCGGAAGGCCACCGCTAGGGCGCGTTGCGGCACCAGCCGGCATCGGCCGGGCAGCACGAGAAGGGGACACCCATGCGCACCCGCCACGTCTACCACGCCGTCGACTCCCACACCGAGGGGATGCCGACCCGTGTCATCACCGGAGGGGTCGGTGTCGTGCCCGGCGCCACCATGGCCGAGCGCCGACTGCACTTCGCCGAGCACCTCGACCACGTCCGGACCCTGCTGATGTACGAGCCGCGCGGCCACCGCGCCATGAGCGGCGCCGTGCTGCAACCGCCCACCCGGCCCGACGCCCAGTACGGCGTGCTGTTCATCGAGGTGTCCGGACTGCTGCCGATGTGCGGCCACGGCACCATCGGCGTGGCCACCGTCCTGGTCGAGACCGGCATGGTGACCGTCGTCGAACCGGTCACCACCGTCCGCCTCGACACCCCCGCCGGCCTCGTCTGCGCCGACGTCCACGTCGAGGACGGCGCAGCGCGCTCCGTCACGCTCACCAACGTGCCGTCGTTCTGCCTCGGACTCGGTCTCACGGCGGACGTCCCCGGGTACGGCACCGTCACCTACGACATGGCGTACGGCGGCAACTTCTACGCCTTCGTCTCCCTGGACGACCTCGGCCTCCCCTTCGACCGCGACCGCAAGGACGACCTGCTCGCCGCCGGCCTCGCCGTCATGGACGCCGTCAACACCACCGACCGCCCCGTGCACCCCGAGACCCCCGGCATCGCGGGCGTCAAGCACGTCTACCTCACCGCCCCGGGCTCGGACGCCGCACGGTCCCGGCACGCCATGGCCATCCATCCCGGCTGGTTCGACCGCTCCCCCTGCGGCACCGGCACCAGCGCCCGGATGGCACAGCTCCACGCGCGGGGTGAGCTCCCCCTCAACCGGGACTTCGTCAACGAGTCGTTCATCGGCACCGAGTTCACCGGGCGCCTGGTCGCGGAGACCGCCGTCGGGGGACTGCCCGCCGTGGTCCCCACCGTCACGGGCCGCGCCTGGATCACCGGCACCGCCCAGTACTTCCTCGATCCGTCCGACCCGTTCCCCGGAGGCTTCCTTCTGTGATCGCGCCGAACCCGCCGAACCCGCCGAACGCTCCGGCCACCCCGGCGCACCAACGGGACCCACTCCACCTCGGCGCCGCCGACATGATCTTGCCGTGGCCGCTGCCGTCCATCACGCGGCCAGGACCGGACAGGGCAGCGAAACGTGACATTGTACGCTGGCCCTCCGCTGGATTCTCGGAGGAGCGCCATGGGGGACCTGAAGCAAATCGGCCTGATCACCGCTCAGACGCGGTTGCGCGATCAGGTCGCCCACGCCCTGCGGGCCGCGCTGGTCGCCGGCGAACTCCGCCCCGGTCATGTGTACTCCGCGCCGGGACTCGCCGCGGACTTCGGAATCTCCGCCACACCGGTCCGCGAGGCCATGCTGGACCTCGCCCGCGAGGGCCTGGTCGAACCCGTCCGCAACAAGGGCTTCCGGGTCACCGAGGTCAGCGAGCACGACCTCGACCAGTACACCGAACTGCGCGCCCTGATCGAGGTGCCGACCGTCGGCCGGGTCACGCAGATCGCCACCGGGGCCCAACTGGAGGCGCTGCGCCCGGTGGCCGAGGAGATCGTGGAGCACGCCGGCAACCACGATCTGATCGGCTATCTGGACGCCGATCGACGCTTCCATCTCGGCCTGCTCGCCCTGGCCGGCAACGACCGCCTCGTCGAGACCGTGGGCGACCTGCGCAAGCGCTCCAGGCTCTACGGACTGACCCGGCTCGACGAACTCGGTCTGCTGGTTGCCTCCGCCGAGGAGCACCACGAACTGCTCGACCTGATGGCCGCGGGGGATGGACTCGCCGCCGAGGAGTGCATGGCCCGCCATCTCGGCCATGTCCGCTCCCTGTGGGCGCGGCCCGCGGACGAAGCGGTGGAGCCGGAACCGCGCGGCAAACGGACGCTCGGCGCCCGCTGACCGTCCGGCCGCCGGCACCCCCGCCGTCCGTGACCTGCCCGCCGTCCGCGATCCTGCCCTGGGTGGCGTCCGGCCACCGTTCGCCGCCCGTCACCGTTCGTCGCCCGTCACCGTTCGTGACCGTCCGCGTTCCACCGGCAGCCCCATGCCGTCCACCGACCCGCACACGGGCCGGACGCGAACAGACCACGCCGGTCGACCACGCCCGACGAGGCCGACCGCTTCTCTGATCAACTGGTCAGCCCTCCCGTCCGGGCTTACGGTCGAAGGGCGGATGCCCGACATCCGACCAGGCAGCCACGCCATGACCACGCCCCGGCCCACCCCCGCACCGAGCGCCGCCGTCCCCTCCCGAGGGGACGGAAACGTCACGGCCCTGCTGCTCATCGCCTCCTGCCAGTTGATGGTCGTCCTCGACGCCACCATCGTGAACATCGCCCTGCCGCACATCCAGAGGTCGCTGCAGTTCTCCACGACCGGTCTGGCCTGGGTGGTCAGCGCCTACACGCTCACCTTCGGCGGACTGCTGCTCCTCGGCGGCCGGATGGGCGACATCCTCGGGCGGCGGCGGGTGTTCATCACCGGCGTGCTGGTCTTCGTCCTCGCGTCACTGCTCGGCGGGCTGGCCCAGAACGCGCCCCAACTCCTCGCCGCCCGCGCCCTGCAGGGCGCCGGCGGGGCGGTCGCGTCCCCCACCGCGCTCGCCCTCATCAGCACCACGTTCCGGGAGGGCCCCGAACGCAACCGCGCCTTCGGCGTCTTCGCCGCCGTCTCCGCGGCGGGAGGCGCCCTGGGGCTCCTCGCGGGCGGTGTCATCGTCGAATGGCTCGACTGGCGCTGGGTGTTCTTCGTCAACGTCCCCATCGGCCTGCTCATCGTCCTCGCCACCCCGCGCCGCGTCCGCGAGTCGGCGCGCCACCCCGGGCGCTTCGACATCGCGGGTGCCCTGACGTCCACCCTCGGCATGGTGATGCTCGTCTACGGCTTCATCCGCGCCGCGCAGCACGGCTGGCGGGACGCGCTCACGCTGGCGTCGTTCGCCACCGCGGCCGTGGTGCTCGCGGCGTTCATCCTGGTGGAGACCCGTTCCCGGCAGCCGATCACCCCGCTGCACATGTTCGCCGACCGCAATCGTGCGGGCACGTACGGGATGATGCTCAGCCTCGCCGCGGCCATGTTCGGGATGTTCTTCTTCCTGACGCTCTTCGTGCAGAACGTCCTCGGCTTCTCCCCGCTGAGGGCAGGGCTGTCCTTCCTCCCCGTCAGCGCGGTGATCGCCACCGGCGCGTGGCTGGCGTCGCGCCTGCTGCCCCGGTTCGGGCCCAAGCCCTTCCTGGTGACCGGGTCGTTGCTCGCCACGGCCGGTCTGGCCTGGCTGACCGGTGTCGGCGTCGACGCCACGTACGCGGGAGACGTCCTCGGACCCATGATCGTCTTCGGCTCCGGCATGGGGCTGCAGTTCGTCTCCCTCACCCTCATGGCGCTCTCCCACGTCCCGCCGCACGAGTCGGGCGCGGCCTCGGGACTGCTCAACACCAGCCAGCAGATCGGCGGGTCGCTCGGCCTGTCCGTCCTGGTCACGGTGTTCGGGGCGGCGGCCGCCCATGAGGCGGCCCGCCAGGCGCCGGACTTCCTCGCCCGGGCCACCCCGGCGCAACGGCTGCTCCACGAACGCACCGGACAGCTGCCGCCGCCCTGGGGCGAGCAGGTCCTCGCCGCCGGAACCAGCGCCGCGTTCGTGCTCGCCGCCGTCTTCACCGGTGTCGCCGCGCTGATCGCGCTTCTCGTCATCCAGGTGCGCCCCTCGGACATCGAGCGGCTGAAGGGCAGGGCGGGATCGGGCGCCACGGGGCCGAAGGGCCCCACGGGACCGACGGGACCGGGCGCCACCGGGCCGGGCCCCACGGGACCGGCGCAACCGGGCAGGCACTGAGTCACACGGCACCGCGTGCGTCCCGTGCGTCCCGTACGGCCCGTCCCGACTCGCCGCGTCCCCGGTACCCGCATCGTGGCCCTACGCGCCGGGGCCGTCACAGCGGGCCACCCGCCGGCGCCCCCTGCGGACCCCGGCCCAGGACGGCGGCGCCGCGCGGTTGCCCGCCACCTCCGGTGATGGGACGGTTGTCGGACTCACTCCGTCACGACGGAAGGAGAGGGCATGACGGGGGAATCCTCGGCCGGCGCGCCGAGCGCCTGGCCCGCGCTGCGTGTGGACGACTGGACCGCCACACGGGACACGCTGCACATGTGGATGCAGATCGTGGGCAAGGTCAGGCTGGCGCACGCGCCGCTGGTCAACCACTGGTGGCAGGTCACGTCGTATGTCAGCCCCCGCGGGCTCACCACGTCCGCGATCCCGTACCGTTCGGGCGTCTTCGACGTCGAGTTCGACTTCGTCGACCACCGGCTGGTCGTCCGTACCAGCGACGGCGGCGTCCGTACCGTCGCGCTGGAACCCAAGCCGGTGGCGGACTTCTACCGCGAGACGATGCAGGCCCTCCGGGAACTCGGGATCCAGACGAGGATCCAGGCGTCGCCGAACGAGGTCGAGGAGGCCGTTCCCTTCGCCGAGGACGACCGGCACGACACCTACGACCCCGCTGCCGCTCGCCTGTTCTGGCGGCAGTTGCTGCAGGCGGACCGGGGCATCGGCGAGTTCCGCTCGTACTTCGTCGGCAAGGTCAGCCCGGTGCACTTCTTCTGGGGCGCGATGGACCTCGCCTGCACCCGCTTCTCCGGCAGGCCTGCACCGCCCCACCCGGGCGGCGCGCCGAACTGCGGCGACTGGGTGATGGAGGAGGGCTACTCCCGCGAGCTGAGCAGCTGCGGCTTCTGGCCCGGCGGCGGCGAGGAGGGGGCCTTCTACTCCTACGCCTACCCCGAACCCGAGGGCTTCGCAGGGCACGCGGTCGCACCGGACGAGGCGTTCTACAGCAAGGACCACGGCCAGTTCCTCCTGCCCTACGAGGCGGTCCGCACCGCGGACGACCCCGATCGGGCCCTCGCGTCCTTCCTGCACACGACCTACGAGGCGGCAGCCGTGCACGGGGGGTGGGACCGGGCGGCACTCGAGGACGACCCGGACCGGTGGGCCCACCGGCGGCCGCGCCACCCCCGACGGCAGCGCCAAGGGAGCTGACATGCCCGACCGGCCCCAGACGCCCGACCTGCCCGCTCTCCCGGCGCCCGAGACGGGGCTGCTGCTGACGCACTTCCTGACCGTGCGCGACGTGGCCCGTTCGCGGGACTTCTACGCCGACGTCCTCGGCGGCGAGGTGGTGCTGGAGGAGAACCCGGCCATCGTGAAGGCCGCGAACAGCTGGATCATCATGAACCCCGGCGGCGGCCCCACCCCGGACAAGCCCGGCATCACCCTCACCGCGCCCGAACCGGGGGACCCCGTATCGGCGTTCATGAACATCCGCGTCGCGGACATCGAGGACTTCTGCGCCCGCGCCAAGGAGAAGGGCGCCCGGTTCCTGACCGAGCCCATCGACCGCAAGGCCGAACTGCGCTGCTACATGCGGGATCCCGACGGCCGCCTCATCGAGGTCGGCCAGGCGACCGGCATACTGCGGGGCGTCTACGCCGACCCACCGGCGGGCTCCGGCACCGGCTGAGCACCCTCGCAGGTCCGCCCGCGGGCGGCCGGTCGCCCGGCGGCACACTCTGCGCCGGCTGGTCGCCCAGAGCTGTCTCCCACTTCCGCGGAGTGGAATCCATGAGAGGGCCGCAGGCAGGTGTCGCTCCGGCCGGCGGTCCAGGTCGATCAGGCTCGATGTCCCGGACGCCGGAACACTGATCGAATCAAAGAGCCCCGCCGTCCTCCATCGGGCGGCAGGGCTCACGCCTGACGTACGGCCGTCAGGCCTCTTTGACGAACTCCGCCCACGCCATACGGGACACAACGTATGACGGGCGGCATCGCCGTATCAGATGTCGCGGAAGATCTCGATCTGGGCGCCGACCGAGTTGAGGCGCTCGGCCAGGTCCTCGTACCCGCGGTTGATGACATAGACGTTGCGCAGCACCGAGGTTCCCTCGGCCGCCATCATCGCGAGCAGGACGACCACGGCCGGGCGCAGTGCCGGCGGGCACATCATCTCGGCGGCCCGCCAGCGGGTCGGGCCCTCGACCAGGACGCGGTGCGGGTCGAGGAGCTGGAGCCGGCCGCCGAGGCGGTTGAGGTCGGTGAGGTAGATGGCGCGGTTGTCGTATACCCAGTCGTGGATGAGGGTCTGGCCCTGGGCGACGGCCGCGATCGCCGCGAAGAACGGCACGTTGTCGATGTTGAGGCCCGGGAACGGCATCGGGTGGATCTTGTCGATCGGCGCCTCCAGCTTGGAGGGGCGCACGGTCAGGTCCACCAGCCGGGTCCGTCCGTTGTCCGCCGTGTACTCGGGCGTGCGGTCGTGGTCGAGGCCCATCTCCTCCAGCACGGCGAGTTCGATCTCCAGGAACTCGATCGGCACCCGGCGGATCGTCAGCTGCGACTCGGTGACGACGGCGGCCGCGATCAGGCTCATCGCCTCGACCGGGTCCTCCGAGGGGGAGTAGTCGACGTCCACGTCGATCTCGGGCACGCCGTGGACGGTCAGCGTGGTCGTGCCGATGCCGTCGACGCGTACTCCCAGGGCCTCCAGGAAGAAGCACAGGTCCTGGACCATGTAGTTGGAGGAGGCGTTGCGGATCACCGTGACCCCGTCGTGGCGGGCGGCCGCCAGCAGTGCGTTCTCGGTCACCGTGTCGCCGCGCTCGGTCAGCACGATCGGGCGGTCCGGTGCGACCGAACCCTCCACGGCCGCGTGGTACTGGCCCTCGGTCGCGGTGATGTCCAGGCCGAAGCGGCGCAGCGCGATCATGTGCGGCTCGATGGTACGGGTGCCGAGGTCGCAGCCGCCGGCGTACGGCAGGCGGAAGCGGTCCATACGGTGCAGCAGCGGACCGAGGAACATGATGATCGACCGGGTCCGGCGCGCGGCCTCCGCGTCGATGGCGTCCATGTCGAGCCGGGCCGGGGGGATGATCTCGAGGTCGGTGCCGTCGTTGATCCAGCGGGTGCGCACGCCGATGGAGTGCAACACCTCCAGCAGCCGGTAGACCTCCTCGATGCGCGCGACCCGGCGCAGGACGGTCCGTCCCTGGTTGAGCAGCGATCCGCAGAGCAGTGCGACACAGGCGTTCTTGCTCGTCTTGACGTCGATGGCGCCGGAGAGGCGGCGCCGGCCGACGACCCGCAGATGCATGGGACCGGCGTAGCCCAGTGACACGATCTCGCTGTCGAGCGCCTCGCCGATCCGGGCGATCATCTCAAGGCTGATGTTCTGATTGCCGCGCTCGATGCGGTTGACGGCGCTCTGGCTGGTGCCGAGTGCGTCGGCGAGCTGCGACTGTGTCCAGCCCCGATGCTGACGGGCGTCACGGATGAGCTTGCCGATGCGTACGAGGTAGTCGTCTGCCATAGGGGCAGGCTATCTCAGATATGAGATGAGGAGTCCACTGGGGTGGGCCATGCGGGTGATGCCTGGGTTTTGATGGTCTATCACCCGCCCAACCGGGACAAAGTGGGTTAGCCCGTTCGGGTGCCGAGTGCCGAGTGCCGAGTGTCGAGTGCCGGGTGCCGGGTGCCGGGTGCCCGGTGGCGTCCGCCCGGCCTTCGGAGGGATGCGGGTGCTGCCGGTCCGGCTGCGCTCCCGGCGTCTTCGTGGCGGGCCGCCGCCGTCACGTCGTCGTACAGCCCCGTCGTCCCCCGTCGTCACCCCGTCGCCCGTCGTCGCGCGGTCGCGCCGCCCCGCCGGTCCTGCCGTCGCGCCGTCCGGCCGCCCCCGTCGCCCCTCGGGTCCCGCCCGGCGGGTGCGGGTGCGTGCCGCGGGCGCATACCCGTCGCTATCCACCCGTTCCGGGGCGTACCGGTGTCGTCTCGCGGGCCCGGTGCGGCGTCCGTCACTCGCGTCCGGACATGACCCGTCGGCGGTCATGTACTAGAGTTATCTCGATATCGAGATATCTGCAGAAGACGAACCGCAGCCACCTTCCGCCGGACCGCTGGGTAAGGGTGACCTAACTAAGTCTTACCTTAGCGGATGGTGTGGAGTCGCAGGCGGCAGGATGCGGTCGGTACGCGCATATTGATGAAGGAGACTGTCGTGTCGGCGAACAGCTTCGACGCCCGCAGCACGCTGCGCGTGGGCGACGAGTCGTACGAGATCTTCAGGCTGGACAAGGTCGAGGGCTCCGCGCGCCTCCCCTACAGCCTCAAGGTCCTCCTGGAGAACCTGCTCCGCACCGAGGACGGCGCGAACATCACCGCCGACCACATCCGTGCGCTCGGCGGCTGGGACTCGCAGGCGCAGCCGAGCCAGGAGATCCAGTTCACGCCGGCCCGCGTGATCATGCAGGACTTCACCGGCGTGCCCTGTGTCGTGGACCTCGCCACCATGCGTGAGGCCGTCAAGGAGCTCGGCGGCGACCCGGCGAAGATCAACCCGCTCGCCCCCGCCGAGCTGGTCATCGACCACTCCGTCATCGCCGACAGGTTCGGCACCCCGGACGCCTTCGCCCAGAACGTGGAGCTGGAGTACGGCCGCAACAGGGAGCGCTACCAGTTCCTGCGCTGGGGCCAGACCGCGTTCGACGAGTTCAAGGTCGTCCCGCCCGGCACCGGCATCGTCCACCAGGTGAACATCGAGCACCTGGCCCGCACCGTCATGGTCCGGGGCGGTCAGGCGTACCCCGACACCCTCGTCGGCACCGACTCGCACACCACCATGGTCAACGGCCTCGGTGTGCTCGGCTGGGGCGTCGGCGGCATCGAGGCCGAGGCCGCCATGCTCGGCCAGCCCGTCTCGATGCTCATCCCGCGCGTCGTCGGCTTCAAGCTCACCGGCGAGCTGCAGCCCGGCACCACCGCCACCGACCTGGTGCTCACGATCACCGAGATGCTGCGCAAGCACGGCGTCGTCGGCAAGTTCGTCGAGTTCTACGGCGAGGGCGTCGCCGCCACCTCCCTCGCGAACCGCGCCACCATCGGCAACATGTCGCCGGAGTTCGGCTCCACCGCCGCGATCTTCCCGATCGACGGCGAGACCCTGAACTACCTCAAGCTCACCGGCCGCAGCGAGCAGCAGGTCGCGCTGGTCGAGGCGTACGCCAAGGAGCAGGGTCTGTGGCTGGACCCGGCCGCCGAGCCCGACTTCTCCGAGAAGCTGGAGCTGGACCTCTCCACGGTCGTCCCCTCCATCGCCGGCCCGAAGCGCCCGCAGGACCGTATCGTCCTCGCCGACGCCGCCGAGCAGTTCGCGCAGGACGTCCGCAACTACGTCGACGACGTCGACGAGGCGGGCAAGGAGTCCTTCCCGGCGTCCGACGCCCCGGCGATCTCCCCGAACGGCGCCCCCTCGAAGCCGACCACGGTCACCGCCCCCGACGGTTCGACGTACGAGATCGACCACGGCGCCGTCACCGTCGCCGCGATCACCTCCTGCACCAACACCTCCAACCCGTACGTCATGGTCGCCGCCGCGCTGGTGGCGAAGAAGGCGGTCGAGAAGGGCCTGACCCGCAAGCCCTGGGTCAAGACCACCCTCGCCCCGGGCTCCAAGGTCGTCACCGACTACTTCGACAAGGCGGGCCTGACCCCGTACCTCGACAAGGTCGGCTTCAACCTCGTCGGCTACGGCTGCACCACCTGCATCGGCAACTCCGGCCCGCTGCCGGAGGAGGTCTCCAAGGCGGTCAACGACCACGACCTGGCCGTCACCTCGGTGCTCTCCGGCAACCGCAACTTCGAGGGCCGGATCAACCCCGACGTCAAGATGAACTACCTGGCGTCCCCGCCGCTGGTCGTCGCCTACGCCCTCGCGGGCTCCATGAAGGTCGACATCACCCGCGAGGCGCTCGGCACCGACACCGAGGGCAACCCGGTCTTCCTCAAGGACATCTGGCCCTCCGAGGCCGAGGTCAACGACGTCGTCGCCAACGCCATCGGCGAGGACATGTTCAGCAAGTCCTACCAGGACGTCTTCGCGGGCGACGCCCAGTGGCAGGCGCTGCCGATCCCGACCGGCAACACCTTCGAGTGGGACGCCGAGTCGACCTACGTCCGCAAGCCCCCGTACTTCGAGGGCATGACGATGGAGACCACCCCGGTCGGCGACATCGAGGGCGCCCGCGTCCTGGCCAAGCTCGGCGACTCGGTCACCACCGACCACATCTCGCCGGCCGGCGCCATCAAGGCCGACACCCCGGCGGGCACGTACCTCACCGAGCACGGTGTGGAGCGCCGCGACTTCAACTCCTACGGCTCGCGCCGCGGCAACCACGAGGTCATGATCCGCGGCACGTTCGCCAACATCCGCCTGCGCAACCAGATCGCGCCGGGCACCGAGGGCGGCTACACCCGCGACTTCACGCAGGACGGCGGTCCGGTGTCGTTCATCTACGACGCCTCCCGCAACTACATCGAGCAGGGCATCCCGCTGGTCGTCCTGGCCGGCAAGGAGTACGGCTCCGGCTCGTCCCGCGACTGGGCCGCGAAGGGCACCGCGCTCCTCGGCGTCAAGGCCGTCATCGCCGAGTCGTACGAGCGCATCCACCGCTCGAACCTCATCGGCATGGGCGTCCTCCCGCTGCAGTTCCCCGAGGGCGCGTCGGCCGAGTCCCTCGGCCTGACCGGTGAGGAGACGTTCTCCATCGCCGGTGTCACCGAGCTCAACGAGGGCACCACGCCGCGCACGGTCAAGGTGACCACCGACACCGGTGTGGAGTTCGACGCGGTCGTCCGCATCGACACCCCCGGTGAGGCGGACTACTACCGCAACGGCGGCATCATGCAGTACGTGCTTCGCCAGCTTGTCGGTTGATGGGCTGATCGGCTCGGATGTCAGAGGATCCGGTCGCACCCGCTGCCAGCGGGCGTCGCACCGGAGTCCCGCACAAGCGCCCCGTCAGGCCGAAGCCTGACGGGGCGCTTGCCCGTGCATGCTGACTGCGTAGTGGTCGGTACACGGTCCAGCTGACGCGAGTTGCTCTGGCTCGCGACCGCCCGCCTCGCCTCGTGCTGCCGGGCTGTGTGCCGCTCGCCGTCGCGGCGACCCGCAGCGCCCAGCACGTCCCGACACTCTCGCTCATCTCGTTCAGGTCCGGGACACGGACACCCGGGCACGCCCTGGAAAGAACAAACCCCGGCGACATCGCTCCAGCGAACGAGCGATCGTCCAGGGAGTTCGCGGCCTCATCTGCCGTGCCGGTCGCCGGTCCCGACCGGGCAGCGGTACCGGCGCGATCAGGCCGACGCGGCCGCAGCGTGATCGGTACGGGTGCGCATGCGTGCCGCGTCCGCCCGCGGCGGCGCACCGAACTGCCGTTTGTACTCGCGGCTGAACTGCGAGGGGCTGTCGTATCCCACGCTGGAGGCGACGCCGGTCACGTCGTACGGGCGGCGGGCCAGCGTCAGGCGCGGCGGCGGGTGCGTCGCCACGTGAGTGGCCTGCTGCATCTGCGGCCGACGACCACGTGACGATCGAGGTTGGTGCCCATTCGCATCAGGAAGGGCGGTAGAGGGCCGTATCCCCGGTGACGGGGGTACGGCCCTTCGTCATGCGCGCGCCGGGGCGTGGGCCGATCGGATCCCGCCATCCCGACGGCACGGGCATCGACCGTGTCTCGCGGGGTACGCGGACCCGCACCCCCCGCGGCGGTGTGCGGCCGTGGCCGGAACCCGACCGCTGCGGACCGCTTCGCCGCAGGCCGCGCCATGTCGTCGGCCGCCGGAGCCGCATCGCCGTAAGCGTGTCCGCAGGGCCGTAAGCGGGACCGTAAGGAGACCCGAGGGGGATCCGAAGGGGCGTGCCGCACAGTGGGAGGCGTGCGTGAGAGCGGCGGGGTGAGGCCGAGGGGGCTTGTGATGGATGGCGAGAACCGGCTGCGGCTGGTGATCCTGGTCGGTGCGGCACGAGAGAGCCGGTTCGGCCTCGCGGCGGCCGAATGGCTCGCCGTCCGCGCCCGGTTGCGCAAGGACGTCGAAGTCGACGTCATCGACCTGGCCACGGCCTGGCTCCCGGACCTCATGACCGCCGACCCCGCCGTGCCGCGGCCCTCCGCGGTACGGGACCTCTCGCCCTGGCTCGTCGCCGCCGACGCCTTCGCCGTGGTGACCCAGGACTACCGCCTCGGCTGTCCGGCGTCCCTCAGGAACGCGATCGACTGGTACGACCGCGAGTGGCACGCCAAACCCGTCGGCTTCGTCAGCTACGGCGAGGCCTCGGGCGGACTCGGCGCCATAGCCCAGCTACGGCAGGCGTTCGCCGAGGTCCACGCCATGACGGTCACCGAGACCATCAGTTTCCACCACTACGAGAAGCGCTGGGGCCCCGAGGGCCAGCTGCTCGACTCGGCCGCCTGCCGCGCGCAGGCCGCCGCCATGCTCGACCGGCTCGAATGGTGGGCCCGCGCCCTGCGGCGCGCCCGCGCGCTGGAGCCGTACGAGGATCCGACCCCTGTGTACGCGGAGGAGTGACAGCAATGGACACCAGGTGGTTCCGGCGGTTCGGTGAACCGCTGGCCGAGGCGCCCCGGCTGCTCTGCTTCCCGCACGCCGGCGGAGCGGCCAGCGCCTACGCGCCGATGGCCCGCCGACTGTCCCCGGTGATCGACGTAGTGGCCATCCAGTACCCCGGCCGCCAGGATCGACGCAACGAGGCACCGGCCGACGGCATCCTCGACCTCGCCACCCGCATAGCCGACGGGATCGATCTCGAGGACCCCCGGCCTCTCGCCTTCTTCGGCCACAGCATGGGAGCCCTCGTCGCCTTCGAGACCGCACGCGTCCTGCACGGCCGGTCCGCCCGGGCACCCGTCCGTCTCTTCCTGTCCGGGCGGGGCGCGCCCGGACCCGCCCCGAACCCGCACGACCTGCTCACAGATGACGCGGCCGTTCTCGCCGCGGTCCGGAACCTCGGAGGCACCGACGCCTCGTTCCTGGACGATCCCGAACTGCTGGCCATGGTGCTGCCGACGCTGCGCGCCGACTACGGAGCCCTGGCCGCGTACCGCTGGACGGCGGGTCCCGCGCTGAACAGCCCCTTCACCGTGCTCGTGGGCGATTCCGACCCGGTCGTACCGGTCGCGTCGGTGCACGGCTGGGCACGGCATACGCGACAGGACAACGATGTTCTGGTTCTTGCCGGGGGGCACTTCTATCTGAGCGAGCGGCTGGACGAGGTGTGCGCGATCGTCACCGGCCGCTTGACGACCCTGAGTGGGGGAAGCAGTGGAATTCCGGATCTTGGGCCCATTGGAAGCGTCGGCAGACGGACGGAAGCTGGCGCTGGGCGGACACAAGCAGCGAGCGGTGCTGGGGATGCTGCTGCTGAGGGCGAACCGGGTCGTCGCGACCAGCGAACTGCTGGCAGCGCTGTGGCCTGAGGACAACCGGCCCACGACCGCCCGCAAGATCGTGCAGAACGCGGTGTGGGGGCTGCGTGCGCTGTTCACCGAGGACACCGGGGAACAGCACGCTGCCGCGCCCGCCCTCGTCACCCAGGCCCCCGGCTACGTCCTGCGCGTCGACCCCGAGCACATCGATCTGTACAGGTTCAACCACCGGGTCGCGGAGGGCCGGGCCTGCCTGGCCGCCGGACGCCACGAGGAGGCGGCCGGGCTGCTGCGCGCGGCCCTCGACGAGTGGCACGGCACCGCGCTCGCCGACCTCGCCGAGGCGGGCACCGACTGGCCCGAGCTCACCGCCCTCAGCCAGTCGCGCCTCGACGTCATGGAGGACCGTTTCGAGGCCGAGCTGCGCAGCGGCCGGCACCACGAGATCCTCGGCGAACTGGTCTCCCTCGCCGAGGAGGAACCGCTGCGCGAACGGCTCTGCGGCCAGCTGATGCTGGCCCTGTACCGGTGCGGCCGGCAGGCGAAGGCGCTGGACGTCTTCAGCCGAGTCCGCCGGTCCATGGTGGAGGAGCACGGACTGGAGCCGTCGCGCGAACTCCAGCTGCTGCAGCAGAACATCCTCACCCACGACCTGTCCTTGACCCCCACCCCCCGGCTCGCCGCGGCGCCGGAGCGCGGCCTGCCGCCGTCGTACTCCCGGCCGGTGCCGGAGCAGCGCGGCACCGAACGGCCCGTGCGGCGCCTGGCGATGGTGCCGCCGTCCGCCAGGCCCGAGCAGGGCTCGCGGCCGGAGCAGGGCCCGCGGGCCGACCCGGTCCTGCGCACCGAGCGCCGGAAGGTCGCGCTGCTGCTGGTGCGCACCGGCTTCCCCGACCAGGCCACGGCCTTCGCCGAGCTGCGCTCGTCCGTCACCCTGCACGACGCCGTCACCGCCGTCGCCGAGAGCGTCGTCGAACTCGGCGGCACCCTCGCCGGATCGCTCGGCTACATCTCGATGGCCGTGTTCGGGCTGGAGGGCGACGGGCGCGACGCCTCGTTCGACGCGGTGCTTGCGGCCATCGAGCTGCGGGCCCGGCTGAGCCAGGTGCCCGGACCGACCTGGCACGCGGTCGTCTCGGCCGGCGAGGTGCTGGTCCGCCGCGACCCGCAGGACGCGTACACCTCCGTGTCCGTCGTCGGGCGGCTGGTGGACGAGGCGCGCTCGCTGCTCGCCACCGTCCCGGCCGGCGAAATCCAGCTCACCGGCGACGCGGTGCGGAACACCGCCGGACTCGTCCGGCAGGCCCCGCACGAGCGTCCCGGCGTACGGGTGGTGACCGGGCTGCGGTCCGACGACGACGCCGCGCTGCCCGCTTCGCCCGGCGACCACGGAGCCGAACGCACCGTGCTCAAGGGCCTGATGGACCGCACCCGCCGGCATGACGCGCCGCACCTGGTGACCATCCTGGGCGACCAGGGCACCGGCAAGACCCGGCTCCTCACCGACTTCCTCCGCGACATCCAGGGCGGGGCCGCCCGGGTGGTGCGGGTGCGGGCCGGTCAGGACACCTGGTGGACTGTGCCCGACCTGCTGCGGCTGTGCTGCGGTCTGGGGGCGGCCGACGCGGAGAGCGACCGGCTCGCCGAGGTCGTCCGCAGGGTCGCGGGACGCGGCACGACCGCCGCACGGCTGCTGCGGCAGATCCGCGCGACTCAGGAGTGCGGGGCCGAGGCCGGTGACGCTCTCCAGCGGGAGCGCGACGCGCTGGAGAGCTGGCGCGACCTGCTGGTGCTGCTCGCCCGGGAACAGCCGTTGGTGCTGTGCGTGGACGACGCCCACCTCGCCGAGCACGCCGTCCTGGACCTGCTGGAGTGGCTGGCCTCCGAGCCGCAGGACGCGCCGCTGTTCATGGTGGTGTGCGCCCGGCCGGCCCTGCTGAAGCGGCGGCCCTTCTGGGGCGCCGGACTGCGCCACGCCGGCACCCTCACCCTGGAAGGCATGCCCGGACCGGCCGACCAGGAACTCGGCGCCGGCTGGGTACGGGAGCCCGCCGTGCGCCAGTAGTCGGGCGGGCGTACGACCGGCCGCTGAGCGGGAAACGAGAGCCGGGCCCCCGGAGACCATCGCCAGGTGGTCTCCGGGGGCCCGGCTCTGCCGGCGGGGGTCTGCGCGCAAGGCGTGGTGCGCGCGGTGCGCCTCGGCCCGGCGGGCCTTCCGCGCGAGGGATGCGGCGGGGCACGGGGCGGGACGTGGGGCGGATCTTCGCTTGACGGTCTTCTCCCGCGGCGTGCCTTCGGCGCGGTCGGGGTTGCCCGTGCGGGCCTTCCGCGCGGTCGGATCCCCGTATCAGGGGGCTTGCCGCGTGGCCGGGTCGGCGGTGGGTGGAGGGGCTGACCGAGGGGCACCGGTGGGGCGGTGCCGCCGGGGGCGGTCGGAGGTGGTCACCGGGGGGAGTGAGGGAGGGTGTAGTAGGGGGCGGGCTCGTCGTCCGGGGTCTGTTCGATCGCCAGGACCTGCCAGCGGGCGGGGGAGGTGGCCACCCGGCGGTAGTCGACGCGGTGCTGGGTGCGGCGGCGGGTGACGTCGCACACGTGGACCTTGCCCGCCGGAGTGCGGCTCAGCATCGCGTCGCACTGGTCGACGAGGTCGCCGCCGGTCCACGGCCGGCCGGTGCCGGGCGCCGGGGCGGGCCACCTGTACACCAGGGCCGTGCCCGTGGCGACGGCGGCGTGCACGGACAGACCCTGGACCACCGGTGCGGGCCGGCCGGGCGGGGACCCGAGGGTGATGAGGCAGTCCCGGACGGCCAGCGCGGCCCGGATCGCGCGTTCGGCGCCGTCCTCCAGGGCGCGCCGGTCCTCCGTGAACAGCCCGAGCAGCACCGAACCGATCGAGGTCGCCACCATGCCGCCCGCACCGGCGACCTCCTGGCGGGCCAGTTCGCAGACGCTGTCGAGGACGTGGTCGACGTCATCCGGTGACATGCCGTCGCACGTGCCGAAACCGAACCGCAGCATCAGCACACTGCTGAGCTGCTGGGTCTGCGCCTCCTCGGTACCGGTCCCGGCGCTCGAGGGAGCCTTCAAGGGAGCACTCAATGGAGTGAAGAGGGCATGGGCGTGCGCGGCGGCCGGCAACGCGCCCGTGGTCCGGCCGCCGGACGCGGCGGCCGGCGCCGGCCCGGCCGGGGCGGGGGAGGCGTGTCCCGTCCGGCCGTGGTACGCGTTGGCAGGGCCGCCGCCCTGCCCGGCGTGTGGCTCGGGCCGCGCGCGGGCCGCGGGGGCGACGGCGGCGGAGGACACGGAGTCTGGGCGGGGCCGGACGGGCAGGTCCAGTTGGGGGTCCTGGGCGAGGATGGAGCGCTGGAGCTGCTGGATGCCCCGGCCGGGCTCCAGGCCGAGGCCCTCGACGAGGGCGGCGTGGATGCGGGTGTACACGCCGAGGGCGTCGGCCTGGCGTCCGCACCGGTACAGCGCCAGCATCAGTTGCTGCGCGGCGCGCTCCCGGAGCGGTTCGGCGCGGACGAACCCGTCCAGGTCCCGCAGTACGGACTTGTGTTCACCGCATTGGAGTTCGACTTCGAAGCAGTCCTCCATCACGTCGAGCCGCTTCTGCTCCAGCGCGATCAGCTCCGGCCACTCCAGCCCCACCTCGGCCAGATCCGCGAGCGCCGGACCGCGCCACAGGGCCAGCGCCTCCCGCAGCGCACCCCGGGCCCGCTCCGCGTCACCGGACGACAGGGCCGCCCGGCCCTGCGCCGCCAGCCGCTGGAACCGCAGCAGATCGACCCGCTCGGCGGGCACCCGCACCATGTACCCCGGCGCCCGGGTCATCAGCTGCGCCGCGTCCGGCTCGTCGTTCGGCACCGTCAGCGACCGGCGCAGCCGCCACACCGCGTTCTGCAGGATCTTGCGCGCGGTATCGGGCACCTGGTCGGCGGGCCACAGCGCAGCCGTCAGCTGCCGCGCGGACACCACCTGGTTGGCGTGCAGCAGCAGATAGGCCAGGGCCGCGCGCTGCCGTGTGCCGCCGAGCCGGACCGGCCCGGCCGTACTCCCCACTTCGAGTGGTCCGAGCAGTCGGAACTCCATGTGTCTCCCCCGTCGTCTGCGTCGGCGCGGGACGCGCGCCGACGGTGATGTGCGGGCCGGGTGGCCCCAGCGGGGCCAACATCCGGCCGCGCACATTTGTTCTCGCCGGGTCAGCCGGTGGCCGCCCCCGCCAGGCGCGAGCCGTCACCGTCGCGCAGCAGCGCGCAGATGTCCCGCAGGCCGGTCTCCAGCCGGGCGATCTCCTCGTCGGCCAGCTCGATCGACGGCTCGAACCGCAGGGTGTTGACCGCGCTGGCCGTCGGGAAGGTCCGTACCCGGTGCTCGCGCAGCAGGTGTCCGGCGAGGAAGTACCCGAAGAGCCCGGACCCGGCCAGCCCGCGAACCGCCTCCGACTCCGCGTCCGACTGGTCCCGGAACTCCAGGCCCAGCATCAGCCCCTTGCCGCGGACCTCCTGCACCTGCTCGGGGAAGTCGGCGCGGACCGACTCCAGCATGGCCCGCAGGGCCGCGCCGCGTTCCTCGACCCGGCGGTAGGCGCCGCCGTCGGTCTCCAGCAGCTCCAGGACCTTCAGCGCGACGGTGCAGGAGAAGCTGTCCTTGGCGAAGGTCGAGCTGTGCACGATCTCGAACTCCCGCCGGTAGCGGGTCTCGCGCACCAGCATCACCGACGTCTTGGCGATGCCACCGCCGAGCGTCTTGGCAAGCGTGTAGTAGTCGCCGCGCAGGCCCACCTGGGAGGAGGCCAGCAGGGTGCCGGTGCGGCCCATGCCCGCCTGGATCTCGTCGACGATCACCGGGCAGTCGATCTCCTCGCAGAAGCGCTGGATCGCCTCGGCGAACTCTGCGGTCAGCACGTGGATGCCGCCCTCGCCCTGGATCGGCTCCAGCAGGAAGGCGCAGAACACAGGGAACTCCCGCTCCGCGACGTCCACCTGCCCATCGGCGACGACCAGTTCGAAGCAGACGCCGCGGTCGCGCTCGTGGATCTCCTTCAGCGCCTCGGGCCGCTCCCACGGCACGAACCGCGCCTGCGCGGCCAGCGAGCGGAACGGCGTGCGGTAGGCCTCGTTGTGCGTCAGCTGCACACTCGTGCCCAGCTTGCCGTGGAAGCCGCCCTCCAGGGCGAGGAACAGCGGCGGGCGCTCCAGCTGGGCGGTGTTGTGCTCCGTGAGGTGCCGCTCCAGCTCCGCGAACGCCGCGGCCGGACCCGCCGCGGCGCTCACACCGAACCGCCGCAGGACCCGGTCGGCGACCACCGAGCCGCCGGCCACGGCGTCCCGCGCCGAGTCCGCGGACCGCTGGAGTTCCTCACCGAGCGCGACGATCCGCATGCCCCGGTCCATCTCGGCGTGCTTGACGGCCGCCTCGACGGCCTCGGCACCGGTGTTGGCGAAGATGGCGTAGTACGGCTCGTCCGTGCCGAGTTCCCGGTGGACGATACGGTTCAGCTCGGACGCCAGACGGTTGGCGTAGGGGTGGCGGGAGAACTGGGCGTGCACGGGGGTTCCCGCCTCCAGCAGCTCCCGGGCGCACCGGACGATGTCCGGATGGTTGTGGCCGAGCAGCACCGACCCGTAGCCGCCGGCGAAGTCGGCGATCGCGATCTCGCCACCGTCCGCCCCGCGCTGGTACAGCGTGTTTCCCCCGGCGCGCACGTACTCGACGGCCAGACCGGCCATGTCCAGCACTTCGCGGAGATACGGTTCGGCGAGTTCCGGCCCTTCGGCCGCGGAGTTGTTGGTGTCCATGAGCACAGATTGCGCCATTCGGGTCAACGCCCGGTCATTGCTGGCTCATAAGCACCGCACGGGCCGGCGGGAGCAGGCGATTACCGGCCGATGAGGCTCCTTCGGAAACGTGGCGGTACGTTGACGAACGCGGGCCCTGGTTCGCCAACGGCAGGGCCTGAGCGTGCCCCGCGAAAAGGATCGGAGAATACGGAATGAATTCCGCGCCCGCTGACCTCGACGCAGTCACTGCGGTGCCCAGCCCGCCCGCCCACGACGCGGTGACCCCCGCGGTGCTGCGATCCGTGATGTCGCGTTTCGCCACCGGAGTCACCGTCATCACCGTGGGCGGGGAACACCTGCACGCGATGACCGCCAACGCCTTCAGCTCGGTGTCCCTGGAACCGCCCTCGGTGCTGTGCAGTGTGGGGCACAGCGCGGTGATGCACGGGGCGCTGACCTCGGCGGGGCGGTTCGCCGTCAACATACTCGACGTCGACCAGGAGCCGCTGGCCCGGCACTTCGCCGACAAGAAGCGCACCCTGGGCGCCACCCAGTTCGACGGCGTCCCGTGGACGCCGGGCGAGCACACCGGCGCCCCGCTTCTGGGCGGATCGCTGGCCTGGCTGGAATGCGAACTCACCGCCGCGCACGAGTTCGGTGACCACACCATCTTCATCGGCACAGTGGTCGGAGCGGGCCAGTTCACCAAGGGCCATGGACTGCTGTTCGTCGACGGCCGATTCGGTCGCCCCGAGTCGTCCGCGCGCTGAAGCGCGGCCCCCGCCGCGGGGCCGGTGAAAAAGCGGCAGGGCGATCCGATGACCCGTTCATGACCGTGATGAGATCGCCGAATGCCATGACCGTGAACTGTTCGTTCCCCGCTCCTGCTTTCATGGCCGTTCTGCAAGAGCACCACGGAGTGGGAAATGGAGTCGTACATGACTGGCAATGGCCGTTCACCGGTGACCGTCATCGGCCTCGGGCTGATGGGCCAGGCGCTGGCCGCCGCCTTCCTGAAGGGCGGCCACCCGACCACCGTCTGGAACCGGTCCGCCGACAAGGCGACGGATCTGGTGTCCTCGGGAGCCGTGCTCGCCGACACCCCGGACGAGGCGGTCTCGGCCGCCGACTTGATCGTCGTCTGCGTGTCGGACGACGACGCGCTGCACGGCGTACTCGACCCGGTGGCCGAGAAGCTGCGCGGCCGCGTGGTGGCCAACCTGACCTCCGGCTCCTCGGACCAGGCGCGGGCCAACGCCGCGTGGTCCGCCGAGTGGGGCTTCGACTACCTCGACGGCGCCATCATGACCGTGCCGGCGGGCGTCGGAGCCCCCGAGTCGGTGTTCTTCTACGCCGGTCCCCAGAAGGCCTACGACCGCCACGCCGAGGCGTTGGCCCTGCTCGGCGGCGGCACCACCTACCTCGGTGAGGACCACGCCCTGGCCCCGCTGTACGACGTGGCGCTGCTCGGCATGATGTGGGGGACGCTCAACAGCTTCCTCCAGGGCGCGGCGCTGCTGGCCACGGCGGACGTCAAGGCGTCGGAGTTCCTGCCCTGGGCGATCAAGTGGGTGGACGCCGTCAAGATGTTCGCCACCGACTACGCTGGGCAGATCGACGCCGGTGACGGCGCCTATCCCGCTCGGGACGCCACCATGGACGTGCACGCCGGCGCGCTGAAGCACCTGCTGCACGAGAGCGAGTCCCAGGGCGTCAACGCCGAACTGCCTCGCTTCGTCCAGGGCCTGATGCAGCGCACCATCGCCGCGGGCTTCGGGCAGAACAGCTACGCCAGCATGATCGAGCTGTTCCGCGCGCCGGAGAAGTAGGCGGGCCGCCACACCGGCCGAGGGCCCGGACCGGTACCCCCGGTCCGGGCTTCGCGTCGCCCGCACATGCGCCCGCGCACACGCCCGCGCGCTCTTCCCGCGCACACGACCGCGGCGGCCCGTACGGCCCGGTCGTCCGGGGCGTACGGGCCGCCGCCGGCCGGGGGCCGCCGCACCGGCTCCCGCTCACACAGTGGCCGGTGGGGCGGGCGCGTCCGTCACAGGAAGTACGTGCCGGGCTCCAGGCCCATCAGCACGCGGCCCTGCACCTCCAGGTTGGCGCCCAGCTGCACCAGGGCGTGCAGCGAGAAGCCCTGGATGTCGCGGTGGAAGCGCTGGAGGTCGACATCGGTGCGGATCACCGAGCCGCCGCTGGCCGCGTACAGCGTCTCGACCGCCTCCTTGGCCAGCTGGCCCGCGTACGCCGTCTGGCCGCGGATGACGGCCTTCTCCTCGTCGGTCGGCTGCTCGCCCGCGTCGGCCGCCCGCTGGAGCACCTCCAGCCAGCGCTCGGACAGGGCGCGCGCCGCCTCGATCTTGTTGGCGGCGACGGCCAGCTGCTGCTGGGTCGGCGGGTGCTCGCGCTGGTCCGTCCAGTCCGTGTAGGTGATGCCGCGGCCCGGCACCCGCTCCAGGAACAGCCCGTAGGCGCCCTCGGCGATGCCGACGAGGGTCGCCGCCACACTGGACAGGATGTAACCGAGCAGCCCGTAGTTGCGCCCGGTCGCCCCGGTGTTGGAGCGGTTGCCGGTCGCGCTGACCATGGCCTCCTCCAGCGGCACCGTGCGGTGCGCCGGCACGAACAGGTCGGCGGCCTTGACCGTGCAGCTGCCGGTGCCCGCGCCGGACGAGACGTACCAGTCGTCCTCCACGGCCAGTTCGGCCGTCGGCACCAGCGCGACCAGCTCCTGGTGCGTGCCGTCGGGCAGCTCCACCAGAGCGGCCAGCAGGTCCCAGTCGGCGCCGCGGACACCGGAGTTGTACCGCCAGGTGCCGTCCAGCCGGTAGCCGCCGTCAACCGGCTTGAGGGTGCCGCTGGGCGCGAAGACGATCGACACCCGCGTGGAGCCGGAGGCGAAGACCTCCTCCTGCGCCCGGTCGGGGTAGAGGCTGACCGCCCACGCACTGGTGAGCCACACCATCGTCAGCCAGCCGGTCGACGGGCAGCCGCGTGCGACCTCGGAGATGACCCGCGCCTGCTGCGCGGCGTCCAGGTCGAGACCGCCGTACGTCCTGGGCACCGCGGAGCGGAAGACCCCGGCCTTCTCCAGGACCTGGACGTTCTCCTCGACGATCCAGCGCCGCTGCTCGCTCTCCTCCCCGTTGCGGCGGAGCACCGGCACGGCGGCGCGCACGCCGTCGAGCACGGAGGCGAGTTCTTCTTCGGTGGCCATGGGACTTCTCCTCGTCGCGCGGGATTCAAAAGGTGCGAGTCGCTCTGTGCGTTCACGTTATGCCCGGGAATTCGCGGAACGGAAAATCCGTGATCTCACCCCGGTAACGCCTCGAGAACCCGCGGAAGGTGCGCCGAGACCGCTGTGAGGACACTGGATTACCGGACGATTACCAGCGGATTGCCGGGCGGTGGGCGGGCTTTTCGGCGGCCCGGTTCCGTCTGGCACTATGAGCCCATGAACGAGCCTTGGGACTCCCTTGTTTCCGCCGCCGCCGAGGACAGCGCGGCACTTCTCGAGAAATGCGCCGGGGACTGGTCCCGGCCCGCCGGTGAACTGACCTGGAGCTGTACGCAGACCGTCGACCACCTCTCCCAGGCGGTGTACGGCTACGCGGCGCTGCTGATCGCCCGCCCGACCGACCGCTATGTGGCGCTGCGGGTCGCGATGGACGCGTCGGCGCCCGCCGACGAGATCGCGGAGAGCGTCAGGATCGGCGGCACCCTGCTCGCCCAGACCGTGCGCACCACGGACCCCGGCGCCTGGGCCTGGCACCCCTGGGGTCCCGGTGACGCGAGCGCGTTCGCCGCCGCCGGAGCCCTGGAACTCCTGGTGCACAGCCGCGACATCGCCCAGGGCTTCGGCATCGAGGCGGCCCTGGACGGCGAGCTGTGCGCGCCGGTCGTCGACCGCCTGTTCCCCGAGGCGCCGAGCGGTCAGCGGCCGGCCGACACCCTGCTGTGGTGCGCCGGCCGGATCGCGCTGCCCGGCCTGCCCCGGCGCACGGACTGGCGCTGGGACGGCACCGCGCGCTGACCGGCCGGAGCACGCGCTGCCGGCCGCCGAGCGCTGATCGGCCGCCGCGCGCCGAACCGGCTGCCGCCGGACACACGGACGCCCCCGGGTCGGGACCCGGGGGCGTCCGGTGTCGTATCACCGGCGCGGGTGCTCGGTTACTCGGCGGCCACCAGGCCCGTCGAGGCCACCGGACGGTCGATGGCCATCAGCCAGCGGCCGTCCTCGATGCGGCGCAGCACGTCGGTGCAGACGCCCTCGAGGTGGACCGGCTCGCCGTCCTTGCCCACGGTGTCGATGCTGTACCGGACGCCGACCAGGGCCACGTCGCCGGCCACGTACGAGTGGGTCAGCTCCGCTTTCAGCGAGGGCTTGGCGGCCAGGAACTCCTTGAACCAGGCCAGCCGCGCCCCTCCGGTGAGGGGCTCGCCGGAGAAGTTGGAGATGGAGTCCTTGCGGTAGAGGCTGTCGAAGATCGCCCCGTCGCCGGTGTTGAACGCCTGGAGGAAGACCTCGTTCTGGGTGTCGGGGTCGTCGGTGAGGTCAGGGTTGTTCGGGTCGAAGTCGGTGCTGAAGTTGTAGGCCATCGTGAACCGGCCCGCCTCTCTGTGAAGGTGACTGGGACGTGAAGGGACGTGGGGACTCGGCCGCCGGGGGCCGGGAAGACTTCCGCCCCCCGGCGGCCGAGGTCGCTCGGTTACTCCAGGCCGAGGGTCTGTCGGGCCGCGCGCAGCCCCGACTCGACCGCCCCGTCCAGGAAGCCCGACCAGCCGTTCGCCACGTCACCGCTCGCGAAGGCGACCCGGCCGCTGGTGTTGTGGATGGACGGGTACAGCGAGGTGAGCTGCCCCGGCTTGCGGAAGGCCCATCCGCCGCGCGCGTAAGGGTCCCGGCCCCAGTCGTGCGCCCGCACCTCGATGATGTCCAGCTCCGCGCCGAGCTGGCGGACGGCACTGGCGACCTGGGCCTTGTCGGCCGGATCGAGCGTCGGATCGGTGCTGAACGCGACGTACAGCAGACCCTGGCTCGTCTCCTTGAAGGGCATCAGCATGGGGATCGGCGAACCGCCCTCCGCGCCCTGCGCGGAGAACTTGCCCGCCCCGGCCTTGGCGTGGATGAACATCTTGTACGCGTTCGGCACCGCGATGCCCTGGGCGCCGGCCGTGGTGTGCGCAGCCGGCAGCGACGGCGAGAACCTGATGGTGGGCCAGACGTTGACCGGCACGGCCACGACCGCGCGGGTCGCGCTGTAGCGCACCCCCGACTTCAGCGTCACGTACACCAGCGAACCGGTGTCGGTGACCGACGCGACCGGGGAGTTCAGCCGCAGCACCGGCTTGGCATCCGCCAGCATGGCGTCGAGCAGCCCGGACGTGCCGTTGGTCATGCGCCAGCGCTGGGTGTCGGCCCAGCCCTGGTTGCTCCAGCCCGCCAGCGACCACCAGTGCGACAGCATGGTGAGCGCGCCCTGCGTGCTGGAGCCGCCCGAGTAGATCGCCGTCTGCCCGTTGACCAGCAGCTCCTCCTCGGCGGTGAGGCCGAGCTGGTTGAGCCGGTCGCGCAGCGACAGCCGGTCCAGGCTCTGCAGCAGGTCCGACCGGTACAGCGGCTCGAAGGGGCGCTCGAAGTACTGGCGGGACCCGTCGAAGAGCCTCTCCAGCACCGCGCCCGTGCGGTTGAAGGCGTCCTCCGGGGTGAACTCCTTCGGACCGGAGGGCGTCGGCAGGAGGACCCGGTCCACCGGGTGCTCCTCGGTCAGGGCGATGTCGTACCGCGTCAGTTCGGCGGCGATGTGCGGCTGGGTGGTCTCCACCCAGGTGCCGCCCATCTCCACCTGGTGGCCCCCGAAGGTGTCGACGTAGGTGCGGCCGCCGACGCGGCCCCGCGCCTCCAGGAGCAGTACCCGCTTGCCGCGGGCCCGCAGTTCGCGGGTGGCCGTGATCCCCGCGAATCCCGCTCCGATCACGATGACGTCGTACGGGCCCCCCTCGGCCGCCCCGGCCGGGCCGGCCGCGAGCACGGGGGCCGCCGCCAGAGCGGCCGTGCCGCCGATCGCCTTGAGCAGAGTCCGGCGCGAAGGACGCCGCGATGTCGTAGCCTCTGCGCTGGTGTCGTTTAGGTGTCTCATGTCTTCCACAGGGATGTTTGGTGCACGTCTGACGACGGCCCGACGGATGGGATGCGGGAAGCGGGAGGACGGCGAGAGGCGGGGAGGGCCGTCCGGGCCGGACTACTTCTGGCCGTACGGGTCGTCGACGGCGTAGCGCCAGATGCCGTCCTCGCCGAGCCGCAGCACGTCCACACCGGTGCCCGTCAGGTGCTCCGGCTTGCCCTCGTCGTCGACCGAGTCGATCTCCCAGTCGACGATCAGCAGCGCCGTGTCCCCGGTGACGAAGATCTGCCGGGTCTTGGTGCTGATCTTCGGGCCGCGGGCCAGGAACGCCCGCTGGTATTCCCGGCGCGCGTCACCGGTCAGCGGCTTGCCCGGCTCCCAGACCGCGACGGCCTCGTCCGTGTAAAAGAAGTCCATGGCTTCGAAGTCACCGCGGTTGAACGCGTCGACATATTGCGCGGTGTGCTTTTCCACGGTCTCGTGCAGCTGTGACATAGGAACTGTCGACCTGCCTTCTGGATGTCGGCGTTCGGGTCATTTCCGGTACGGATGGTATTCGAGGTCGTTCTGCGGATCGCCCATCGGTCGGTAATTCCGCGCTCTCGCATCCCGGAATTACCCGTTCGAGATTGCCTGCTGAGGGGTGGGAGAGAATGCGCTGGCTATGATCGGCCCACAGGTTTCGGCATCTGATCGGAAGTCTTGGTAATTCGGCCGGAAAGGCAGTCGGGCGCGATGACGAATCAGCAGAACGTGGAAACAACCGTGACGGGTCGGAGCGAGGGCGAGGCGATCGCGGTCGTCGGTCTGTCCTGCCGCCTGCCGGGCGCGGACGGGCCCGAGGCGTTCTGGGAGCTGCTGCGCACCGGCTCGGACGCCATCACCCCGGTCCCGGAGGACCGCTGGCGCTCCGCGATCGGCGAGGAGACGCCCGAGGACACCGTCCCCGGCATGCGCCGCGGCGGCTTCCTCGACCGGGTCGACAACTTCGACGCCGCGTTCTTCGGGGTCGCCCCCCGTGAGGCCGTCACCATGGACCCGCAGCAGCGGCTGGTGCTGGAACTCGCCTGGGAGGCCCTGGAGCACGCCGGCATCGTGCCCGCCGCCCTGCGCGGCAGCCGCACCGCCGTGTTCGTCGGCACCCTGCGCGACGACTACGCCGCCCTGCTCTACCAGCACGGCGCCGCCGCGGTCACCCAGCACACCATGGCCGGCGTCAACCGGGGCGTCATCGCCAACCGGGTCTCCTACCACCTCGGCCTGAACGGCCCCAGCCTCACCGTCGACTCCGCCCAGTCGTCGTCCCTGCTGGCCGTGCACCTGGCCTGCGAGTCGCTGCGCAGCGGCGAATCCGACGCGGCGATCGTCGCCGGTGTCAACCTCAACCTCCTCGCCGAGGGTGCCGTCACCCAGGAGCGCTTCGGCGGCCTGTCGCCCGACGGCACCACCTACACCTTCGACGCCCGCGCCAACGGGTTCGTCCGCGGCGAGGGCGGCGCCGCCGTCGTGCTCAAGCCGCTGTCCCGCGCGCTCGCCGACGGCGACCCCGTCCTCGGCGTCATCCGGGGCAGCGCGGTGAACAACGACGGCGCCACCCCCGGCCTCACCGTCCCCGGACAGGCCTCGCAGGAGCGGGTGCTGCGCGAGGCGTACGCGCGGGCCGGGGTCGACCCCGCCGCCGTGCAGTACGTCGAACTCCACGGCACCGGCACCCCGGTCGGCGACCCGATCGAGGCCGCCGCGCTCGGTGCGGTACTCGGCGCCGCCCGCCCCGGCGACCGGCCGCTGCGTGTCGGCTCGGTGAAGACCAACGTCGGTCACCTGGAGGGCGCTGCGGGCATCACCGGCCTGGTGAAGACCCTGCTCGCGCTCTCCCGACGCACCCTGCCGCCGAGCCTGAACTTCGCGACCGAGAACCCCGCCATCCCCCTCGCCGACCTGGGCCTGCGCGTGCAGCGCGAGCTGACCGGCTGGCCCGCGCCAGACCAGCCGCTGATCGCCGGCGTCTCCTCCTTCGGCATGGGCGGCACCAACGCCCACGTGGTGCTGGAGGGGGCACCGGGCACGACCGGGACGACGCCGGGCGCGCAGGCGCCGGGCACTGCTGAGGTGCCGGACACGGCGGGGGTGTCCAGCGCTGCCGAGGTGCCGGGCGGCGCGGTGGAAGACGGCGCTCTGCTGCCCTGGATCGTCACCGCCCGCGGCGAGGACGCCCTGCGGGCGCAGGCCGGCCGGTTGCGGGAGGCCGTCGCGGACGGCACCGCGCGCCCCGCGGATGTCGGCTTCTCCCTCGCCGCCACCCGCACCGTCTTCACCCACCGCGCCGTCGTTCTCGCCGACGACCGCGACGGCATGCTGGCCGGCCTGGACGCGCTGGCCGTCGGCACGCCCGCCCGGGACGTCGTCACCGGCGTCGCCCGTCCCGGCCGCACCGCCCTGCTGTTCACCGGGCAGGGCGCGCAGCGCATCGCCATGGGCCGCGAACTGCGCGCCGCCTTCCCCGCGTTCGCCGCCGCCTTCGACGAGGTGTGCGCGCACTTCGCGCCGCTGCTGGACCGCCCGCTCGCCGAGGTCGTCGACTCCGGCGAGGGACTGGACGACACCGGCTACACCCAGCCCGCGCTGTTCGCCGTCGAGGTGGCCCTGCACCGGCTGGTGGCCGGCTGGGGCGTGCGCGCCGACCTGGTCGCCGGGCACTCCATCGGCGAGATCGCCGCCGCGCACGTCGCCGGGGTGCTTTCCCTGAAGGACGCGGCGCAGCTGGTCGCCGCGCGCGGCCGGCTGATGCAGGCGCTGCCCGAAGGCGGCGCCATGGTCGCCGTCCAGGCCGCCGAGGACGAGGTGCTGCCGCTGCTCGCCGGCCTCGAGGACGAGGTCGCGATCGCCGCCGTCAACGGCCCCCGCTCGGTGGTGATCTCCGGCGTCGCCGAGCAGGTCACCCGGATCGCGGACCGGCTCGCCGCCGAGGGTCGCCGGACTCGCCGGCTGACCGTCTCGCACGCCTTCCACTCGCCGCTGATGGTGCCCATGCTCGACGAGTTCCGCCGCTTCGCCGAGCGGCTGACCTTCCACGAGCCGCGCGTGTCCGCCGTGTCCACCGTCACCGGACAGGCGGTCCTGCCCGGCGAGTGGACCTCGCCCGACTACTGGGTGGAGCAGGTCCGACGCCCCGTGCGCTTCCTGGACGCCGTCCGTACCCTGGAGGCCGCGGGCGCCACCACCCTGCTGGAGATCGGCCCCGACGCGGTCTGCGCCACGATGGCCGCCGACTGCCTGGAGGACACCGCCGCCGCCGCACCGATCGCCGCGCTGCGCGCCGGCCGCCCCGAGCCGCGCACCCTGCTCACCGCGCTCGCCGGCGCGTTCGCCCGCGGCACCGACGTGGACTGGACCGCCGTCCACGCCCCGGCCGCCGGCCGCCGCGTCCCGCTGCCCACCTACGCCTTCCAGCGGGAGCGCTACTGGATCGGCGGCCCGGCCCGTGCCGCCGCCGCGCTGCCCGCCCCCACCGAACAGCCCGCCCCCGCCGCCCGGCCCGCACGCCGCCCGGCCGCCGGCACCGACACCACCGCCGTCGTACTCGACCGCATCGCGGCCGTCCTGGAGTACGGCCCGGAGCGCCGCGTCGAGCTGCACGCCACCTTCAAGGACCTCGGCCTGGACTCGCTGATGTCGGTCGAGCTGCGCGACGCGCTGTCCACCGCCACCGGCCTGCGCCTGCCCAGCGGCCTGCTCTTCGACCACCCGACCCCGGCCGCCCTGATCACCTACCTCGACGCCCGGCTCGCCGACACCGGCGCCGCCGACGAGGACGACCTCACCGCCCCGGCCGCCGGAGCCGACGAGCCGATCGCGATCGTCGGCATGGCCTGCCGCTACCCGGGCGGCGTCGGTTCCCCGGAGGACCTGTGGCGGCTGCTCGCCGACGGCGGCGACGCCATCTCAGGCTTCCCCACCGACCGCGGCTGGGACCCCGGCCTCTACGACGGCGACCCGACCGCGGGCGGCCACAGCACCGTCCGTGATGGCGGCTTCCTGCACGACGCCGCCCACTTCGACAACGAGTTCTTCGGCATCTCGCCCCGCGAGGCCCTCGCCATGGACCCGCAGCAGCGGCTGCTGCTGGAGACCGCGTGGGAGGCCGTCGAGCGGGCCGGCCTGGACGCCGCCGCGCTCAAGGGCACCCGCACCGGCGTGTTCGTCGGCGCCACCGCCCTGGAGTACGGGCCGCGCATGCACGAGGCGCCGGACACCGTCGAGGGCCATGTGCTGACCGGCACCACCCCGAGCGTGCTCTCCGGCCGGATCGCCTACCAGCTCGGCCTGGTCGGCCCGGCCGTCACCGTCGACACCGCCTGCTCCTCCTCCCTGGTCGCCCTGCACCTGGCCGTCCGCTCGCTGCGCTCGGGCGAGACCACCCTGGCCATCGTGGGCGGCGCGACCGTGATGTCCTCGCCCGGCATGTTCGTGGAGTTCTCCCGCCAGCGCGGTCTGGCCCCCGACGGCCGGATCAAGTCCTTCGCCGCCGCCGCCGACGGCACCTCCTGGTCGGAGGGTGTGGGCCTGCTCGTCGTGGAGCGGCTGTCGGACGCTCGCCGCAACGGGCACCGGGTCCTCGCGGTGCTGCGCGGCAGCGCGGTGAACCAGGACGGTGCGAGCAACGGACTGACCGCGCCGAACGGTCCCTCGCAGGAGCGGGTGATCCGGCAGGCGCTGGCCGACGCGCGGCTGGCCCCGGCGGATGTGGATGTCGTCGAGGCGCATGGCACCGGTACCCGGCTGGGGGACCCGATCGAGGCGCAGGCGTTGCTGGCCACGTACGGCCAGGAGCGTGAAGAGCCGTTGTACCTGGGCTCGTTGAAGTCGAACATCGGGCACGCGCAGGCCGCCGCCGGTGTCGGCGGGGTGATCAAGATGGTGCAGGCGATGCGGCACGGGCTGATGCCCCGCACCCTGCACGTGGACGAGCCCACGCCGCACGTTGACTGGACGGCCGGCGCCGTCGAGTTGCTGACCGAGGAGCGGGAGTGGCCGCGCGGCGAACGGCCGCGCCGGGCCGCCGTCTCCTCCTTCGGCATCAGCGGCACCAACGCCCACGTCATCATCGAGGAGCCGGATCTCCAGCCCGCCGCGCCCACCGGCCCCGCCGCGGCCGAGGCGCCCACTGCCCCCGCCGTGGCCGAGGCGACCACCGGCCCGTGGCTGCTCTCCGCGCACAGCCCCGAGGCACTGCGCGCCCAGGCCGCGCGACTGCGGGAGTTCACCTCCGAAGGCGACCCGCGCCCGGCCGACATCGGCTGGTCCCTCGCCGCCACCCGGACCGCCCTGCCCGAGCGCGCCGTCCTGACCGGCACCACCCCGGACGCGCTGAACACCGCCCTCGCCGTCCTCGCCGACGGCGGCACCGCGCCGGACGTGCTCACCGGCAGCGCCGCCGGCGCCGGCCGCACCGCGTTCCTCTTCACCGGCCAGGGTGCCCAGCGCCTGGGCATGGGCCGCGAACTGCACGCATCCTCACCGGTGTTCGCCGCCGCCCTCGACGAGGTGTTCGCCGCCGTCGATCCGCACCTCGAGCGCCCGTTGCGCGAGGTGATGTTCGCCGCCGAGGGCAGCCCCGAGGCGGAGCTGCTGCACCGCACCGCCTACACCCAGCCCGCCCTGTTCGCCGTGGAGACCGCGCTGTTCCGGCTCGCCGAGCACCACGGAACGGTGCCCGACCTGCTGGCCGGCCACTCGATCGGCGAGGTCACCGCCGCCCACCTGGCCGGGGTGCTCTCCCTGGAGAACGCGGCCGAGCTGGTCGCCGCGCGCGGCCGGCTGATGCAGTCCGCACGGGCGGGCGGCGCGATGGTCGCGATCGAGGCCGAGGAGGCCGAACTCGCGCCGGAGCTGGCGGAGCTGACCGGCCGGCTCGCCCTCGCCGCCGTCAACGGCCCCACTTCCGTGGTGGTCTCCGGCGACGCGGACGCCGCCGTGGAACTCGCCGCGCGCTGGGAGGGCCGAGGCCGCCGCACCCGCCGGCTCCAGGTGAGCCACGCCTTCCACTCGCCGCACATGGACGACGTCCTCGACGCGTTCCGCGCGGTCGTCGACCGCCTCACCTTCCACCCGCCGCGCATCCCGGTCGTCTCCACGGTCACCGGTGAGATCGCCACCACCGAGCAGCTCACCTCACCGGAGTACTGGGCCGACCAGATCCGCCGCCCCGTGCGCTTCCTGGACGCGCTGCGCACCCTCGCCCGGCACGGTGTCACCGTCCTCGTCGAGGCGGGCCCCGACCCCGTGCTGACGTCCCTGGCCCGCTCCGCGCTCGGCGACACCGCGACCGCCGTCCCGCTGATGCGGACGGGACGGGACGAGCCGGAGGCGTTCACCGGCGGGCTGGCCCTCGCCTGGGCGCACGGCGCGCCCCTGGACGCCACCGCCTTCCACCCCGGCGGCCGGCGCGTCGACCTGCCCACCTACGCCTTCCAGCGCACCCACTACTGGCTCGCCCCGGACGGCCCCGCCGACGCCCGCGGCCTCGGCCTGGACCCCGCCGACCACCCGCTGCTGCACACCGCGGTGGACGTGGCGGGCCAGGACGACCTGCTGCTGACCGGCCGGCTCTCCACCGACACCCACCCCTGGCTCGCCGACCACGCCATCGGCGGCACCGTCCTGGTGCCCGCCACCGCCTTCCTCGAACTCGCCCTCGCCGCGGGCGGACGCCTCGGCGCCGACCGGGTCGACGAGCTGACCCTGGAAGCCCCGCTGGTGCTGCCCGAGCACACCCCGGTGCGGGTCCAGGTCGCCGTCGGCGCCCCCGACTCCACCGGCGCCCGCGCCTTCGGCGTGTACGCCCGCCCCGACACCGGGTCCGGCGACGCGGAGGCCTGGACCCGGCACGCCTCCGGCACCCTCGGCGGCAGCCCGGCCGACGCCGCCACGGCCGCCGTACCGGCCGAGTGGCCGCCCGCCCACGCCACCGCCGAACCGCTGGACGACGCCTACGACCGGCTGGCCGGACTCGGCTACGGGTACGGCCCGGTCTTCCAGGGGCTGACCGCGCTGTGGCGCTCCGGCGACGAGCTGTACGCCGAGGTCGCGCTCCCCGCCGACCAGCACGCCGGGGCCGACCGGTACGGCCTGCACCCCGCGCTGTTCGACGCCCTGCTGCACCCGCTGGTCCTGCACGCGGCGGGCGACGCGACGGGCGCCGACTCCATCCGGCTGCCCTTCGCCTGGTCCGGCCTCACCCTGCACGCGGGCGGCGCCACCGCGCTGCGCGTGCGCATCGCCCCCACCGGCGCCGACGGCTACACCCTCACCGCCACCGACCCGGCCGGCGCGCCCGTGGTCTCCCTGGAGCGGCTGACCCTGCGGCCCATCGCCCGCGACCAGCTCGCCGCCGTCACCCGCCGGACCGACACCCTCTACGACATCGAGTGGCAGCCGGTCGCCGTACCCGACGCCCCCGACCTGACCTTCGCTCAGGCGGCGGACGGCGAACTGCCCGAGGCCGACGCCCTGGTCGTGCGCCCGGAACTGCTCGTCGCGGAAGCGGCCGAGGACCGGGCCGCCGCCGCGCGCCGCACGGCGAGCGCCTTCCTCGGCCTCGTCCAGCGCTTCCTCGCCGACCCCCGGCAGGAGAACACCCGGCTCGTCGTCGTCACCCGCGGAGCGGTCGCCACGGCACCCGGCGAGGACGCCGATTCCCTGGCCACCGCCCCCGTGTGGGGCCTGGCCCGCACCGTCCAGTCCGAGCACCCGGACCGGATCGTACTGGTCGACAGCGACAGCGACAGTGACGGCGACACCGCGCTGCTGCGTGCCGCGCTCACCGCCGGAGAACCCCAACTCGCGATCCGACAAGGCAGGTTCCTCGCTCCGCGGCTCGTCCGGGCCGCGACCGGCGGGCAGCTGCCCGGCGCACTCGCCGACGGCGCGGTGCTCATCACCGGCGGCACCGGCGGACTCGGCGCCCTCTTCGCCCGGCACCTGGTGACCGAGCACGGGGTGCGCGAGCTGGTGCTGGTCAGCCGGCGCGGCCCGCAGGCGCCGGGCGCCGCCGAACTCCGCGACGAGCTGCGCGAACTGGGCGCCGAGGTGGCGGTCGAGGCGTGCGACGTCGCCGACCGCGCACAGCTCGCCGAGCTGATCGGCCGCATCGGCGAGCGGCTCACCGGTGTCGTCCACACCGCCGGCGTCCTCGACGACGCCACCGTCGAAGGCCTGACGGACGAGCAGCTGGAGCGGGTCCTGCGGCCCAAGGCGGACGCCGCCTGGCACCTGCACGACCTCACCCGCGACCTCGACCTCGCCGCGTTCGTGCTGTTCTCCTCTGTCTCCGGTCTGCTCGGCACCGCCGGACAGGCCAACTACGCCGCTGCCAACGCCTTCCTGGACACCCTCGCCGCCCACCGCCGCGCCCACGGCCTGGCCGCGCTGTCACTGGCCTGGGGCCTGTGGGACGCCACGTACGGCATGGGCGGCACCCTCGGCGAGGCCGACCTCGCCCGCTGGAGCCGGGCCGGCATCCGCCCTCTCACCCCCGAGCAGGGTCTCGCCCTGTTCGACGCCGCGCTCGCGGGCGAGCAGGCCGTGCGCGTGCCCGCCGCCTTCGACCTGGCGGCGCTGCGCGCGGCGGACGCCCACCCCGCGCCCCTGCTGCGCGCCCTGGTCCGCACCCGGCCCCGGCGCACCGCCGCCGCGGCCACCGCGGGCGGCGGCTCCGACTGGGCGACGCGCACGGCCGCGCTGCCCGCGGACGAGCGCCGCGAGACGGTCCTCGACCTGGTGCGCGACACGGTCGCCGGTGTCCTCCAACACCCGAACCCGCAGCGCCTGGAACCACAGCGGGCCTTCAAGGAGATCGGCTTCGACTCGCTCGCCGGTGTCGAACTGCGCAACCGGCTGAACACGGCCACCGGGCTGCGGCTGCCCGCCACCGTCGTCTTCGACCACCCCTCCCCGCAGGCCGTCGCCGAGTACCTGCTGTCCCGGCTGGCCGACGTCACCGCCGCCGCGGTCCCCGCCCGCCCGGTCCGGCGGGCCGCGGCCGACGAGCCGATCGCGATCGTCGGCATGGCCTGCCGCTACCCCGGCGGGATCGGCTCGCCGGAGGACCTGTGGCGGCTGGTCGCCGAGGGCGTGGACGCCGTCAGCACCTTCCCGGAGAACCGCGGCTGGGACCTGGAGGCCCTGTACGACCCGGACCCGGAGCGCACCGGCACCTCGTACGTTCGCCACGGCGGCTTCCTGCACGAGGCCGACCTGTTCGACCGCGAGTTCTTCGGGATTTCGCCGCGTGAGGCCACCGCGATGGACCCGCAGCACCGGCTGCTGCTGGAGACCGCGTGGGAGACCTTCGAGAGCGCCGGCCTCGACCCCACCGGCCTGCGCGGCTCGCGCACCGGCGTCTTCACCGGCGCCATGTACGACGACTACGTCTCACGGCTCGCGGCGAGCCCCGAGGAGTACGAGGGCTTCCTGCTCGCGGGCAACCTGTCCAGCGTGGTGTCCGGCCGGCTGTCGTACACCTACGGCTTCGAGGGCCCGGCCGTCACCGTCGACACCGCCTGCTCCTCCTCCCTGGTCGCCCTGCACCTGGCGGCGAACGCCCTGCGCAACGGCGAGTGCGACCTCGCGCTGGCCGGCGGTGTCACCGTCATGGCCGGACCGCACGTGTTCATCGAGTTCTCCCGCCAGCGGGGCCTGGCCCCCGACGGGCGCTCCAAGTCCTTCGCCGCCGGGGCGGACGGCACCGGCTGGTCGGAGGGCGTGGGCCTGCTCCTCGTCGAGCGGCTGTCCGACGCCCGGCGCAACGGCCACCGGGTCCTCGCGGTGCTGCGCGGCAGCGCCGTCAACCAGGACGGCGCCAGCAACGGCCTCACCGCCCCCAACGGCCCCTCCCAGGAGCGCGTCATCCAGCAGGCCCTGCAGAGCGCGGGCCTCGCCCCGGCGGATGTGGACGTCGTCGAGGCGCACGGCACCGGTACCCGGCTGGGCGACCCGATCGAGGCGCAGGCGCTGCTGGCCACCTACGGCCAGGAGCGTGAAGAGCCGTTGTACCTGGGCTCGTTGAAGTCCAACATCGGGCACGCGCAGGCCGCCGCCGGTGTCGGCGGGGTGATCAAGATGGTGCAGGCGATGCGGCACGGGCTGATGCCGCGCACCCTGCACGTGGACGAGCCCACGCCGATGGTCGACTGGACGGCCGGCGCCGTCGAACTGCTGACCGAGGAGCGGGAGTGGCCGCGCGGCGAACGGCCGCGCCGGGCCGCCGTCTCGTCGTTCGGTATCAGCGGCACCAACGCCCACGTCATCATCCAGGAGCCGGACACCCCCGCCCCGGCGGGCGAGCCCCAGGCCCCCGAGACCGCGCCCTACCTGATCTCCGCGCACCTCCCGGACGCCCTGCGCGACCAGGCGGCCCGGCTGCACCAGCACGTCACCGCGCACCCCGAGGTGCCGCTCGCCGACCTCGGCCACTCCCTGGCCACCACCCGCACCCTGCACGACCACCGGGCCGTCGTCATCGCCGCCGATCGCGCCGAACTGCTCGACCAGCTCGCCGTGCTGGCCCGCGGCGAGAGCGGCCCGAACGCGCTGCCCGTCCCGTCCGGACGGCCGGGCAGGACCGCCGTGCTGCTCACCGGGCAGGGCTCCCAGCGCCTCGGCATGGGCCGCGAACTGTACGCGTCCTCGCCGGTGTTCGCCGCCGCGTTCGACGAGATCTGCGGCCACCTCGACCGCACCCTGGTCCGGCCGCTGAAGACCGTGCTGTTCGCCCCGGAGGACTCCGCCGACTCCGCGCTGCTCGACCAGACCGCGTTCACCCAGGCCGCGCTGTTCGCCGTGGAGACCGCGCTCTACCGGCTCGCCGAGCACCACGGCATCACCCCCGACTACCTGCTCGGCCACTCCATCGGCGAGGTCACCGCCGCCCACCTGGCCGGGGTGCTGGACCTCGCGGACGCAGCGGTCCTCGTCGCCGAACGCGGCCGGCTGATGCAGGCCGCCCGCGAGGGCGGTGCCATGGCCGCCGTCGAGGTCACCGAGGCGGAGGTGCGCGACCTCCTCACGCCGTACGCCGGCCGGGTGTCCGTCGCCGCCGTCAACGGGCCCCGCTCCACGGTGATCTCCGGGGACGCCGACGCCGTCGACGCCCTCGCCGAGGAGCTGCGCGCCCGCGGCGGCCGCACCAAGCGCCTCCTGGTCAGCCACGCCTTCCACTCGCCGCACATGGAGGAGGTGCTGGACGAGTTCCGCGCCGTCGCGGCCGGCCTCACCTTCCACGCCCCCCGCATCCCGGTCGTCTCCAACGTCACCGGCGAGTTCGCCACCCCCGAACAGCTCGCCTCACCCGACTACTGGGCGCGGCACATCCGGGAGGCCGTCCGCTTCTACGACGGCGTTCGGCTGCTGGAAAAGCACGGCGTCACCGAGTGGCTGGAACTCGGCCCCGACGGTGTGCTGACCGCCCTGGTCCAGCGGTCGCTGACCGCCGAGTCCGGCACCGTCACCGCCGCACTGCGCCGCGGCCGGCCCGAGCACCGCACCTTCACCACGGCGCTCGGCCTGCTCGCCGCGCGCGGCGTCCGGCCGCGCTGGGAGACCTTGTTCCCCGGCGCGCGCCGCACCGCCCTGCCCGGCTACGCCTTCCAGCGGCGGCGGTACTGGCTCGACGCCCCTGCCACCGTCGGCGACGCCGCCGGATTCGGACTGGCCGCCGCCGGCCACCCGCTGCTCGGCGCCGGAGTGTCCCTCGCCGACCGCGACGAACACCTCTACACCGGACGGCTCTCCCGGCACACCCACGCCTGGCTGACCGACCACGCCGTCGCCGGCAACGTCCTGGTGCCCGGCACCGGCCTGCTGGAGATCGCCCTCGCCGCCGGCGAGCGCACCGGCGTCCCGGCCGTCGGCGACCTCACCCTCGCCGCCCCGCTGACGCTGCCCGAGCGCGGCGCCGTGCGGCTCCAGGTGACCGTGGGCGCCGCCGAGGCCGACGGCACCCGCCCGGTGCGGATCCACTCCCGGCCCGAGGACGGCCCGGCGGACGACGACTGGACCCTGCACGCCCACGGCACCCTGCACGCCGAGGACACCCCCGCCCCGGCCGCGACCCTCGCCGCCTGGCCGCCGCCCGGCGCCACCGAGGCCGACCTGACCGGCGCCTACGACCGGCTCGCCGACCAGGGCTACGCCTACGGGCCCGCCTTCCGCAATCTGCGCCGCGTGTGGACCGCCGGCGACGACCTCTACGCCGAGGTCGCCCTCGACGCCGACCAGCGGCAGCACGCCGCCCGGTTCGCCGTCCACCCGGCGCTGCTCGACGCCGCCCTGCACACCCTGCTGCCCGGCGTCACCCGGGAGAGCGGACACCCGCTGCTGCCCTTCTCCTGGTCCGGCGTCACCGTGCACGCCACCGGGGCCTCGGCGCTGCGGGTCCGGCTCGCCGTCAGCGGCACCGAATCCCCGGTCGCCGCGCTGACCGTCGCCGACGAGACGGGCGCCCCGCTCGTCACCGTCGACGATCTCACCCTGCGCCCGCTGTCCGCCGAGGCCCTCTCCGCCGCGGCCGCGCAGCCCGACGGCCTGCTCCGGGTCGAGTGGACCCCGCTGACCGGGGCCGCGCCGCACCCGGTGCCCGCCGGATGGGCGGTGCTCGGCGAACCCGGCCCCGCCGCCCTTGGCCTGACCGGCGCCACCGCCTACCCGGACCTCGACGCCCTGCGCGGCGCCCTGGACGAGGGCGCGACCGCACCCTCCGTCCTGGTCGTCCCGTTCACCGCCGAGACCGCCCGCGACCTCCCCGAGACCGCGGGTGACCTCCCCGAGGCGGCGCGCGCCGCACTGCGGGCCGCGCTGACCGACGTCCAGACCTGGCTCGCCGACGAGCGGCTGGCCGCCACCCGCATCCTCGCGGTGACCCGCCGGGCCGTCGCCGCCGCGCCCGGCGAGGACGTGACCGACCTGGTCCACGCCCCGGTATGGGGTCTGCTGCGGTCGGCGCAGTCCGAGCACCCCGGACGCGTCCTGCTGCTGGACGCCGACGCGGACGCCGACCCGGCCTGGTTCGGCGCGGCGCTGGCCCGGGTGGCCGGCACCGGCGAACCGCAGGGCGCGCTGCGCGGAGCGGACCTCCTGGTGCCCCGGCTGGCCCGGGTCCGCCGCTCCGAGGAACCGCTGCCGCGCTGGGACCGGGGCGCCGTCCTCGTCACCGGCGCCACCGGCACCCTGGGCGCCGTCCTGGCCCGGCACCTGGTGACCGAGCACGGGGTGCGCGAGCTGGTGCTGGTCAGCCGGCGCGGCCCGCAGGCGCCGGGCGCCGCCGAACTCCGCGACGAGCTGCGCGAACTGGGCGCCGAGGTGGCGGTCGAGGCGTGCGACGTCGCCGACCGCGCGCAGGTGGCCGAGCTGATCGAACGCGTCGGCCCGAGGCTGACCGGCGTCATCCACACCGCGGGCGTCCTCGACGACGCCACCCTGGAAGGGCTGACGGGGGAACGGGTGGACACCGTGCTGCGGCCCAAGGCGGACGCCGCCTGGCACCTGCACGACCTCACCCGCCACCTCGACCTCGACGCCTTCGTGCTCTACTCCTCGATCGCGGGCCTCCTCGGCACCGCCGGACAGGCCAACTACGCCGCCGGCAACACCTTCCTGGACGCCCTCGCCGCACACCGCCGCGCCCACGGCCTGCCCGCCCTGTCGCTGGCCTGGGGCCTGTGGGACCAGTCGAGCACCATCACCGGGCACCTCGCCGACACCGACCTGCGCCGCCTCGCCCGCTCCGGGCTGCTGCCGCTGGCCACCGACGACGCCATGGCCCTCCTGGACGCCGCGCCCGCGGCCGGGGAGAGCGTCCTCGGCGTCACCCGGCTGGACCTGCGCGCGCTGCGCGGCCGGGCCGCCGACGAGATCCCGGCCGTGCTGCGCGGCCTCGTCCGCACCCGGGCCACGAAGCCCGCGGCCACCGCCGGGCCCAACCCGGACAACGGTCCCAGGCTCGCCGAACGGCTCGCGCCGCTGTCCGCCGCCGAACGCGGCCGGCTCCTCAGCGATTTGGTGCGGGCCCGCGTGGCCGCCGTACTCGGCCACAGCGACCACTCGGCGATCGGCGCGGACCGCCCCGTGCAGGAACTCGGCTTCGACTCGCTGACCGCCGTGGAACTGCGCAACCAGCTGGCCGCCGAGACGGGGCTGCGGCTGCCCACCACGCTGGTCTTCGACCACCCGACGCCCAAGGCCGTGGCCGACTACCTGGCCACCCGGCTCGTGGTCGAGGAGACCACGCCCGACGAGCCGGTCCTGGCCGAACTGGGCAGGCTGCGGACCGTCATCGAGTCCGTCGCCGCGGACCGCGACGCCCACGACCGGATCACCGCGCGGCTGCTGGAACTGCTCGCCGCCGCCGACACGGCGGCCCAGGCCACCGCCCCCGCCGACAACGGCGACGACGGCGACGACGACCTGGACTCGGCCACGGACGAGGAACTCTTCGCCCTGGTGGACGAGTTCGACTGAGCCGGTCACGTCCAGCCCCTCGGGTGCGGGGCACACGTCGCGCACCCGAGGGGCTCGGAAATCCCAGGCACACCACCCCACGACACCCGGGAGTTGACAGATCATGGCGGGCGAGGACAAGCTCCGCGACTATCTCAAGAAGGCCGTCGCCGATGCCCGTGAGGCGCGCCGACAGCTGCGGGAGATCGAGGAACGGCGCCACGAGCCGATCGCGATCGTCGGCATGGCCTGCCGCTACCCGAACGGGGTCGGCTCGCCGGAGGACCTCTGGCGCCTGGTCGTCGACGGCACGGACGCGGTCACCGCGTTCCCGGAGAACCGCGGCTGGGACCTGGACTCCCTGTACGACCCGGACCCGGAGCGCACCGGCACCTCCTACGGCCGCGAGGGCGGCTTCCTGCACGACGCCGACCGCTTCGACCCCGAGTTCTTCGGCATGTCGCCGCGCGAGGCCGTCGCCATCGACCCCCAGCAGCGCCTGCTGCTGGAGGCCGCCTGGGAGGGCTTCGAGGACGCCGGCCTCGACCCCACCGGCCTGCGCGGCTCGCGCACCGGCGTGTTCACCGGCCTGATGTACAGCGACTACGGCTCCCGGCCGCACCTGCCCCCGGAGGACTTCGAGGGCTACCTGTTCAGCGGCAGCGCGGGCAGCATCGCCGCCGGCCGGCTGTCGTACACCTACGGCTTCGAGGGCCCGGCCGTCTCCGTCGACACCGCCTGCTCCTCCTCCCTGGTCGCCCTGCACCTGGCGGCGAACGCCCTGCGCAACGGCGAGTGCGACCTCGCGCTGGCCGGCGGTGTCACCGTGATGTCCACGCCGGTCGCCTTCGTGGAGTTCTCCCGTCTGCGGGGCCTGGCCCCCGACGGTCGCTGCAAGTCCTTCGGCGCGGGCGCGGACGGCGTCGGCTGGTCGGAGGGTGTGGGCCTGCTCGTCGTGGAGCGGCTGTCGGACGCTCGCCGCAACGGGCACCGGGTGCTCGCGGTGCTGCGCGGCAGCGCGGTGAACCAGGACGGTGCGAGCAACGGACTGACCGCGCCGAACGGTCCCTCGCAGGAGCGGGTGATCCGGCAGGCGCTGGCCGACGCGCGGCTGGCCCCGGCGGATGTGGATGTCGTCGAGGCGCACGGCACCGGCACCCGGTTGGGCGACCCGATCGAGGCGCAGGCGCTGCTGGCCACGTACGGCCAGGAGCGTGAAGAGCCGTTGTACCTGGGCTCGTTGAAGTCCAACATCGGGCACGCGCAGGCCGCCGCCGGTGTCGGCGGGGTGATCAAGATGGTGCAGGCGATGCGGCATGGGCTGATGCCGCGCACCCTGCACGTGGAGGAGCCCACGCCGATGGTCGACTGGGAGGCGGGCGCCGTCGAGTTGCTGACCGAGGAGCGGGAGTGGCCGCGCGGCGAACGGCCGCGCCGGGCCGCCGTCTCCTCCTTCGGCTTCGGCGGTACCAACGCCCACGTCATCATCGAGGAGGCGCCCGCCCAGGCGGTCGCGCACACCGACGGCACCGGGGCCGCCCCGGCGCCCGTACGGCTCCCCGTGCTGCCGTGGCTGCTGTCCGGCCGTACGCCCCAGGCCGTCGCGGCGCAGGCGGAGCGGCTGCTCGACCACGTCGAGCGGCACCCCGACCTGGACCCGCAGGACGTCGCCTACACCCTCGCCACCGCCCGCGCCGCCCTCGACCACCGCGCGGTGGCCGTCGGCGCCGACCGCGACGCGCTCCTCGCCGATCTGCGCGCCCTCGACACCCTCACCGCGTCCTCCGCGTCGGGCACTGGCGCGTTGGGTTTTGTGTTCTCGGGTCAGGGTGCGCAGCGGGTGGGGATGGGGCGTGAGTTGGCTGCGTCGTATCCGGTGTTCGCGTCGGTGTTGGGTGAGGTGTGCGGGGTGCTGGATCCGTTGTTGGGTGGGTCGTTGCGGGAGGTGATGTTCGAGGAGGACGGTTCGGGGCGTTTGGATCGGACGGGGTGGGCGCAGCCGGCGTTGTTCGCGTTCGAGGTGGCGTTGTTCCGTCTGGTGGAGTCGTGGGGTGTGGTTCCGTCGGTGGTGGCGGGTCATTCGGTGGGGGAGTTGGCGGCGGCGCATGCGGTGGGTGTGTTGTCGTTGGCGGATGCCTGCCGGGTGGTGGCTGCTCGGGCGGGGTTGATGGAGGCGCTGCCGGGGGGTGGTGTGATGGTGGCGGTGGAGGCGTCGGAGGCGGAGGTGGCTCCGCTGCTCGTGGGCCGGGAGGCCGAGTTGGGTGTCGCGGCCGTCAACGGGCCTACGGCTGTGGTGATCTCCGGCGACGAGGCGGCGGTGGAGGAGGTGGCGGCCCGGTTCGCCGGGGCCGGTCGCCGGGTGCGGCGGCTGTCGGTGTCGCATGCGTTCCACTCGCCGCGTATGGAGGGGATGCTGGAGGAGTTCCGCACGGTTCTGAAGGGCGTCGAGTTCCAGGCCCCGCGGATCCCGGTCGTCTCCACGCTGACCGGTCGTCTCGCCGCCGGTGAGGATCTGCGTTCCGCCGACTACTGGGTACGGCAGGTGCGCGAGGCCGTGCGGTACGCCGACGCGGTCACCGCGATGGAGCGGCAGGGCGTCCGCACCTACGCGGAGATCGGCCCCGGCGGAGCGCTCGCCGCCCTCGCCGCGCAGTCCGTCCACGACGCCGACGCCACCGTCGTCACCGCCCTCGTCCGGGCCGGCGTGCCCGAGCCGCAGTCCCTGGTCCGGGCCCTCGGCCTGCTGCACGGACGGGGCGCGCGCGTGGACTGGGAGGCGTTCTACGCCGGTTCCGGCGCCCGCCGGGTCCCCCTGCCGACGTACGCCTTCCAGCACCAGCGCTACTGGCTGGACCAGCTCGTGCCGGCCGACGGCGGCACGGCCCGCGTGCCCGCGCAGCGGACCGCCCAGCCGGAGGCGGCGGAGCCCGAGGGCGTACCGCTGCCCGAGCGGCTCGCCGAACTGGCCGTCGCCCAGCGCGAGCAGTACGTGCTGCAGATCGTCACCAACCTCGTCGCGAGCGTCCTCAAGCACGGCGACCCGTCCGGGATCTCCCCCGACCGGCCCTTCCGGGACCTCGGGTTCGACTCCCTCACCGGCGTCGAGCTGCGCAACCGGCTGGCCAGGGAGACCGGCCTGACCCTGCCCGCCACCGTGGTCTTCGACCACCCCAACCCGGGCGCCCTCGCCGCCTTCGTACTCGACGCGGCCGGCCCGGCACCCGACGAGCCCTCCCGCGCCGTCCGGGACGGACTGGACCGGTTGGAGGCGTCGCTCGACGCGCTGCCCGCCGACGGCGACACCCGCGCCGAGGTCGAGGCCCGGCTGCGCGGCCTTCTGGAACGGCTGTCCGGCAGCACGCCCGCCGCCGACCCGGCGTCCGGCGACCCGGCCGTGCAGGAGCTGATCGCGTCCGCGTCCGCCTACGAGATCTTCGACTTCATCGACACCCAGCTCGGCCGGGCGGCGGACTGACGCGGCACGGGGCCGCCCGGCATGGGCGGCCCCGCCCCACCGTCGCACCTGCCCTGTCCCGGCGTTCAAGGAGAGGCTTTCCTTCGCATGTCCGCACAGCAGCCCGCCCGGCCCGCCCAGCCCGCCCAGCCCGCCCAGCCCGCGCCGTCCGCGCAGTCCTCGCAGTCCTCGGCGGCGCAGACCAAGGAACAGAAGCTCGTCGACTACCTGAAGTGGGTGACCGCGGACCTGCAGAAGGCACGCGAGCGCATCACCGAACTGGAGTCCGCCACCGAGGAGCCCATCGCCATCGTCGGCATGGCCTGCCGGTTCCCGGGCGGCGTGAGCAGCCCCGACGACCTGCTGCGCCTGGTCGCCGACGGCCGGGACGCGATCAGTGCGTTCCCCGCCGACCGCGGCTGGGACCTGGACGCCCTGTACAGCCCCGACGCGGACGACCTCGGGACGTCGTACGCCCGCGAGGCCGGGTTCCTGGACGGCGCCGCGCTCTTCGACGCCGACTTCTTCGGCATCTCCCCGCGCGAGGCGCTGGCGATGGACCCGCAGCAGCGGGTGCTGCTGGAGACCGCCTGGGAGGCCCTGGAGGACGCCGGCATCGACCCGGCCTCGCTGCGCGGATCGCGCACCGGCGTGTTCGCCGGCGTGGTCGAGCAGAGCTACCTCGGACTGGAGGGCCCCGCCGAGCTGGAGGGCTACCTGATGACCGGGAAGCTCAGCAGCGTCGCCTCCGGCCGGATCGCCTACACCCTCGGACTGGAGGGGCCCGCGCTGTCCGTCGACACCGCCTGCTCCTCCTCCCTGGTCGCCCTGCACCTGGCCGTCGAGTCCGTCCGCGCCGGCGAGTCCACGCTCGCCCTGGCGGGCGGCGCCACGGTCACCGCCACGCCGGGCGGGTTCGTCGACTTCAGCCGCCAGCGCGGTCTGGCCCCCGACGGCCGGATCAAGTCCTTCGCCGCCGCCGCCGACGGCACCTCCTGGTCGGAGGGCGTCGGCCTGCTCGTCGTGGAGCGGCTCTCGGACGCCCGGCGCAACGGGCATCGCGTCCTCGCCGTCGTCCGCGGCAGCGCGGTGAACCAGGACGGTGCGAGCAACGGACTGACCGCGCCGAACGGTCCCTCGCAGGAGCGGGTGATCCGGCAGGCGCTGGCCGACGCGCGACTGGCCCCGGCGGACGTGGACGTCGTCGAGGCGCACGGCACCGGCACCCGGTTGGGCGACCCGATCGAGGCGCAGGCACTGCTGGCCACCTACGGCCAGAACCGCGAAGAGCCGCTGTACCTCGGCTCCTTGAAGTCCAACATCGGCCACACCGTCGCCGCCGCCGGTGTCGGCGGGGTGATCAAGATGGTGCAGGCGATGCGGCACGGGCTGATGCCCCGCACCCTGCACGTGGACGAGCCCACGCCGATGGTCGACTGGGGGGCGGGCGCCGTCGAACTGCTCACCGAGCCACGCAGCTGGCCGGAGGGCGACCGGCCGCGCCGCGCGGCGGTCTCCGCGTTCGGCGTCAGCGGCACCAACGCCCACGTCATCCTCGAAGCACCCGAGGCCGAACCGGCCGCCCAGGACCAGCCGGCCACGCCGCTCCCGGCCGTGCCGTGGTTCGTCTCCGCCCGCGACCGGCAGGCTCTCGCCGCCCAGGCGGAGCGGCTGCTCGCCCACCTGTCCGAGCACCCCGGCCTGACCGCCGCCGACCTCGGCTACTCCCTGGCGACCACCCGCACCCTGCACGACCACCGCGTCGCCCTGACCGGCACCGGCCGCGACGAACTCCAGGCCGCTCTGCGGGAGCTGGCCGCCGACCCGTCCCGCGCGGCCGCGTCCTCCGCGTCGGGCACTGGCGCGTTGGGTTTTGTGTTCTCGGGTCAGGGTGCGCAGCGGGTGGGGATGGGGCGTGAGTTGGCTGCGTCGTATCCGGTGTTCGCGTCGGTGTTGGGTGAGGTGTGCGGGGTGCTGGATCCGTTGTTGGGTGGGTCGTTGCGGGAGGTGATGTTCGAGGAGGACGGTTCGGGGCGTTTGGATCGGACGGGGTGGGCGCAGCCGGCGTTGTTCGCGTTCGAGGTGGCGTTGTTCCGTCTGGTGGAGTCGTGGGGTGTGGTTCCGTCGGTGGTGGCGGGTCATTCGGTGGGGGAGTTGGCGGCGGCGCATGCGGTGGGTGTGTTGTCGTTGGCGGATGCCTGCCGGGTGGTGGCTGCTCGGGCGGGGTTGATGGAGGCGCTGCCGGGGGGTGGTGTGATGGTGGCGGTGGAGGCGTCGGAGGCGGAGGTGGCTCCGCTGCTCGTGGGCCGGGAGGCCGAGTTGGGTGTCGCGGCCGTCAACGGGCCTACGGCTGTGGTGATCTCCGGCGACGAGGCGGCGGTGGAGGAGGTGGCGGCCCGGTTCGCCGGGGCCGGTCGCCGGGTGCGGCGGCTGTCGGTGTCGCATGCGTTCCACTCGCCGCGTATGGAGGGGATGCTGGAGGAGTTCCGCACGGTTCTGAAGGGCGTCGAGTTCCAGGCCCCGCGCATCCCGGTCGTCTCCACGCTGACCGGTCGTCTCGCCGCCGGTGAGGACCTGCGTTCCGCCGACTACTGGGTACGGCAGGTGCGCGAGGCCGTGCGGTACGCCGACGCGGTCACCGCGATGGAGCAGCAGGGCGTCCGCACCTACGCGGAGATCGGCCCCGACGGCGTCCTGACCGCCCTCAACCGCGGCGTCCTCGCCGACCGCTCCGGCACCCGGGCCCTCGCCCTCCAGCGGCGCGACCGCGCCGAGCCGACCGGCCTGGTCGAGGGACTCGCCGAACTGCACCTCGCCGGCACCCGAGTGGACTGGGAGGCGTTCTACGCCGGTTCCGGCGCCCGTCGCGTCCCCCTGCCGACGTACGCCTTCCAGCACCAGCGCTACTGGGTGGACGCCTCCGCCGCGTCCGCCGACGCGGGCGGGCTCGGGCTCGACCGGGCCGACCACCCGCTGCTGGGCATCGCCCTGACCCTCGGCGACAGCGACGAGACCGTCTTCACCGGAAGCGTGTCGGCCCGCAGCCACCCCTGGCTCGCCGCCCGCACGGTGGCCGGCGAGGCCGTCGTGACCGGCGCCGCCCTCGCCGAACTCGCCATCCGCGCGGGCGACGACAGCGGCGGCACCGCACTGGAGGAGCTGACCCTCGACGAACCGCTGGTCCTGCCCCGTGACGGCGCGCTGCGCCTGCAGATCCGAGTGGGCGCGACCGACGCCGATGGGCGGCGTGCCGTCACCGTGCACACACGGCCCGGCGACCCCGGGGCGACCTGGGTCCGCCACGCCCACGGCGTCCTCGGCACCGCCCCGCTCACCCCGCCCGCCGCGGCCGACCCGGCCCCGTGGCCCCCGGCCGGCGCCACCGCCGTCGACCCGGACGACCCGTACGCGCGGCTCACCGCCGCCGGGGTGTCGTACGGACCACGCCTGCGCGGTCTGACCGGGCTGTGGCAGCTCGACGGGACGTACTTCGCCGAACTGCGCCTGGACGACGAACTCGCCGACACCGCAGACGGGTTCGGCATCCACCCCGCCCTGCTCGACGCCGCCCTGCACCCCGTCCTCGGCTCGCGCACCTCGGCCGTCCGCTGGCAGGGCACCCGGCTGTACGCCACCGGCGCCCGCGAACTGCGCGTGCGCGTCACCCCGCGCCCCGGCACCGACCACACCTACGCCCTGCACCTGGCCGACCCCGCCGGCGCCCCCGTCGCCGAGGCCGACGCGGTCACCCTCGGCGCCCACGACCCGGCCGCCCTGAGCGCCGCCCGGACCCGCGACCACGACGCGCTGTTCCGGCTCGCCTGGACCCCCCGGCCGCTCCCGCCCGCCACGCTGCACTGGGTGGAACTCGCCATCGACGGCGGCGCACCGGACACGCGGGCCGTCGCCGCCGCGATCGGCACCGGCACGCCGGTCGACGCCGTGCGCGTCCGCCTCACCACACCGGCCGGCACCACACCCCCGCAGGCGGTGCGCGCCACGGTCGGCCGCGCCCTGGAACTGGCCCGGACCTGGCTGGCCGAGGACGCCCTCGACGGCGTCCCGCTGGTCGTGCTGACCAGCGGCGCGGTGTCCACCGCCGACGGCGAGGACATCCGCGACCTCGGCGCCGCCGCCGCGTGGGGCCTGCTGCGCTCGGCCCAGTCCGAGGCGCCCGGCCGGATCGTCCTCGCCGACGTCCCCGACCCGGACGCGCCCGGCCTGGACGCCGTGCTGTCGGCCCTGGTCGCCTCCGGCGAACCCCAGGCCGCCGTACGGGAGCCGCAGGACGGCCGGGCGGACGGGCCGCGCGTGCTCGTGCCCCGGCTGGAGCGGTCCCCACGGGTGACCCGGGCCGGCGGCGAGCCGGTCTGGGACCCGGACGGCACCGTCCTGATCACCGGCGGCACCGGCTCCCTGGGCGGGCTCTTCGCCCGGCACCTGGTCACCCGGCACGGGGTACGGCACCTGCTGCTGGTCAGCCGGCGCGGCGCCGACGCCCCCGGCGCGGACCGGCTGCGGGCCGAACTGACCGGCCTCGGCGCCTCCGTGACCATCGCCGCCTGCGACGTGTCCGACCCGGACGCCCTCGCCGGGCTGCTGGCCGCCGTCCCCGCCGAGCACCCGCTGCGCGGCGTCATGCACACCGCCGGTGTGCTGGACGACGGGCTGATCGGCGCGCAGACCCCCGAGCGCCTCGCCGCGGTGCTGCGGCCCAAGGCCGACGCCGCCTGGCACCTGCACGAACTGACCCGCGACCACGAGCTCACGGCGTTCGTGACGTTCTCGTCCGTCGCCTCCGTGGTCGGCGGCCCCGGCCAGGCGACATACGCCGCCGCCAACCTGTTCCTCGACGCGCTGGCCCGGCACCGGGCGGCCCACGGTCTGCCCGCCACCTCCATCTCGTGGGGCCTGTGGGCGCAGGCCTCCGAACTGACCGGCGACCTCACCGAGACCGACCTCAAGCGGATCGCCCGCAGTGGTTTCCTCCCGGTCGCCACCGAGCAGGGGCCGGGCCTGTTCGACCTGGCCCTGCGGCTCGGGCCCGACCCGGTGGCCACCCCGCTCGACCTGGCCGCCCTGCGCGAGCAGCCGCGGACACCGGCCGTGCTCGGCGCCCTGGTGCGGACGCCACGGCGGGCCACCGCCCACAGCCGGGCCGAGGACGGCGCCTCGCTCGCCGACCGGCTCGCCGCCCTCGACGACGAGGACGCCCGGTACGCCGCCGTCCTGGCCGCGCTGACCGCCGAGATCGCCCGCATCCTGGGCCGCTCCGGCCCCGACGGCATCGCACCGGACCGCTCCTTCCCGCAGCTCGGGCTGGACTCGCTGACCTCGGTGGAACTGCGCAACCGGGTCGCCGCGCTCACCGGCCTGACCCTGCCCGCCACCGTCGTCTTCGACCACCCGACCCCGCAGGCCCTGGCCGGCCACGTGCTCGCCGAACTGGCGCCCGGCGCGGACGGCACGGGCCCGGACGCCGCGGCCGACGCCGTCGACTACGCGGCCGACATCTTCCTGCCCGACGACATCCGGCCCGCCGCCGAGGTCGTCCGCACCGTCTCCGACCCGCGCGAGATCCTGCTCACCGGCGCCAGCGGCTTCCTCGGCGCGTTCCTGCTGCGCGACCTGATGCGCACCACCACCGCCCGCATCCACTGCCTGGTCCGCGGCACCGACGAGGAGACCGCCCGCGAGCGGCTGCGCTCCGGTCTGCGGTGGTACCGCGTCTGGGACGACATCGACGAGGAGCGGCTGCACGTCCACGTCGGCGACCTCGCCGAGGAACGGCTCGGACTGACCGAGGAGCGCTACGACGAACTGGCCCGCACGGCCGACGTCGTCTACCACGCCGGCGCCTCCGTGCACTGGCTCCAGCCCTACGAGGCGCTGCGCACCGCCAACGTCGGCGGCACACGCGAAGTGCTGCGGCTGGCCGCCCGGCACCGCACGGTCCCCGTGCACCACGTCTCCACGGTCGGGGTGTTCGACGGGCCGGTCACCCCGGGCGTCCCACTGAAGGTCACCGACCCGACCGGGCCCGCCGAGGTGCTGCCCAGCGGCTATCTGCGCAGCAAGTGGGTCGCCGAGCAGGTCGTCGAGCTGGCCCGGGAGCGGGGCCTGCCCGTCTCCGTCTACCGGGTGGACGTGATCTCCGGCGACCGCGACAACGGCGCCTGCCAGACCCGGGACTTCGTCTGGCTCGGCCTCAAGGGACTGCTCCAGGCGGGCCTGGTGCCCTCCGGCACCGGCGGCCGCTTCCACCTGCTGCCCGTGGACTATGTCAGCGCCGCCATCCTCGGCATCTCCACTCGGCCGCAGGGCGCAGGCGGCACCTACCACCTGTTCAACCGCAGCTCGCTCAGCCTCGCCGACTGCGTGACCTACCTGCGCCGCCTCGGCTACCGGCTGGACGAGGCCGACACCGACGGGTGGCGCGAGGCGGTGCGCGCGGACCGGGACAACGCGCTCCAGCCGCTGCTGCACGCGTTCGAGATGATGACGTCCGACACCGACGCCTTCTACCCGGCCCTCGACACCGGGGAGACGGAGGCCGCGCTGGACGGCACCGGCATCAGCTGCCCGCCGCTGACCGAGGAACTCTTCGCCAGGTACGTCGAGTTCTTCGTCCAGGAGGGCCACTTCCCGCCCGCGACGGCCCAGGCCGGCTGATCGGCCGCCCCGAGTGGGGCGACGGCCGCCGCCCCAGTCGGGGCGGCGGCCGCCGCCCCGCGCCGTGCGACGAATGCCTCAGAGGATGTACGAGCCCGGGGCGAGCCCCATCAGGACGCGGCCCTGCATCTCCAGATTCGGCAGCGGATGCGCCAGGGCGTGCTGGGTGAAGCCCAGGATGTCCCGGTGGTAGCGCTGGATGGGCACGCTGCGCTTGAGCACCGAGGCGCCGCTGAGCGAATACAGCAGCTGGACGGCCTCCTTGGCCAGGTCCCCGGCGAACGCGGTCCGCCCGCGGACCTGAGCCTTCTCCGCGTCGGTGGGCCGCTCACCGGCGTCGGCGCGCTCCTGGAGCAGCGCGATCACCCGGTCGGTCAGCGCGGCGCCGGCCTCGATCCGGTTGGCCGCGGCCGCCACCTGCTGCTGGACCAGCGGGTGCCGGCGCTGGTCGTCCCAGTCGGTGTAGGTGATCCCGCGCCCGGGCAGCCGCTCGAAGAACAGTTCCAGGGCGCCGCGGGCGAGACCGAGGGCCATGCTCGCGTACAGCGACATGATGAACGCGACTGCGCCGTACCCCCGCCCCGGCACCTGCGCGTTCCACCGCTCACCGGTCTCCCCGGTCAGCGACGCGTCGTACCCGATGAGCCGGTGGGCGGGCACGAAGACGTCCTCGGCGACCGTGGTAGCGCTCCCAGTGCCGCTTCCCGCCGAGACGTCCCAGTCGTCGACGATGGACAGTTCCGTCAGCGGTACGAGGGCGAAGAACTCCTCCTCGGTCCCGTCCGGCCGCTCCAGCACCGCGCCCAGCACGTCCCAGTCGGCGGCGTGGCAGCCGGAGTTGTAGCCCCAGCGCCCGCTGAGCCGGTAGCCTCCCTCGACCGGGGTCAGCCGGCCGGTCGTCGCGAAGCCCAGCGACACCCGCACCGAGCCCCCGTCGAAGACCTCCTTCTGCGCCTTGTCCGGGTACAGGCCGGCGATCAGCGCCCCGGTGAGCCAGACCGTCATGTTCCAGCCGGTGGCCGGACAGGCCCCGGCGATCCGGCCCACGACCTCCGCCTGCCGCTCGAGGGAAAGATCCAGACCACCGAACCGTTCGGGCACGGCCATACGGAACACTCCGGCCCGGTCCAGGCGCCGCAGCGTCTCCCGCGGCACCCGCCCCTGCCTCTCCGCCTCGATGCCGTGTTCCCGGATCACCGGCACGGCTTCGCGGACGGCAGCCAACACCTCGGCCGAATCCTGAATTGACACACGTTCCTCCGAACCTGGTACGCCCAGAAGGTAAGACGGGCATTCCGTCGAAAGGTAACGAGGAATTTTCCCTGGTGGATCACCGTGCGGTAATCGGCCGGTAATCCTCCGGTCATCGGAAACGAATGAGGGCCGGACCCCTCGGGATTCCGGCCTGGATTTGAACGGGTGGACAACAGCGGAACGGGCGCGGTGAAACGGCTTCGTGGGCCGGGCCGCCGGTCAGGACGCCACGGCCGGGTCCGCCCGTTTGTCGTACTCGGCTCGCGCGGCCGCGATCTCGCTCTGGTGCTCCTCGGTCCAGATCACCAGGCTCCGGATGGTGGAGTGCAACGTCCCCCCCAGAGGGGTCAACTCGTAGTCCACACGCGGCGGAACGACCGGGTGCACCGTGCGTTTGACCAGGCCGTCACGCTCCAGCTGACGCAGCGTGACGGTCAGCATGCGCTGGCTGACCCCGTCGATCTGCCGGCGCAGCTCCGAGAAGCGGAGGCTGCGGCGCTCCAGCAGCGCTATCACCAGCAGGGACCACTTGTCCGCCACGCGGTCGAGGATATGCCGCACTTCACACCCCTGCCGGGTGTCCCACTGCAGCGCCTCGTACTCGTCCTCGGTACCCGCGCAGTGAGTCAGTGACTTCAAAGTGCCTTCTTCCATAGTCCTCAAGACTGCCCGAAGATGCCTGTGGTTACAAGTGGGAACCGCCTTGGTCCCGACACATCCGCGTGTTTTCGGTCAGACCCGTCCGCGGCCGTCCCATACCTGTTCTCGCTCTTTTCTCTCCAAGGAGTCTTTCCGTGTCCGCACTGCAATCCCATCAGGACAGCGGCACCGATCGCATGAGTGGGCGCGCTTGGGGCGTGCTGTTCGTGCTCTGTGGTGCGATCTTCCTCGAGGGCGTCGACGTGGCGATGCTCAACGTGGCCCTGCCGTCGATCCGGGCCGACCTGGGGCTGTCCACCGGCACCCTCCAGTGGGTCATGAGCGCCTACGTCCTCGGCTACGGCGGCTTCATGCTCCTCGGCGGTCGCGCCGCCGACCTCTTCGGCCGTCGCCAGATGTTCCTCTTCTGGCTGACCGTCTTCCTGCTCTTCTCCGGTCTGGGCGGTCTGGCCAGCGAAGGCTGGACGCTGGTCGTCGCCCGCTTCGTCACCGGTGTGGCGGCGGCCTTCATGACCCCGGCCGGTCTGTCGATCATCACCACCAGCTTCGAGGAGGGCCCGCAGCGCAACAAGGCCCTGCTGGTCTACTCGGGCACCGCGGCCGGCGGCTTCTCCATCGGCCTGGTCGTCGGTGGTCTGCTGGCCTCGGTCGACTGGCGCTGGGTCTTCTTCGCCCCGGTCATTCTGTCGGCCCTCATCCTGGTCACCGGCGCGGCCCTCATCCCCAAGTCTGCCAAGCCCGACCGCAACGGCCAGAGCATGGACATCGGCGGTGCGATCAGCGTGACCGCGGGCATCCTGCTGCTGGTGTTCGCCGTCGAGCGCGCCAGCCACGAGACGGTCGGCATCACCGCGGTGACCGTGGCGGCCAGCCTGGTGCTGTTCCTGGCCTTCGTGCTCATCGAGCGCAAGGCGGCCTCCCCGCTGGTCCGCCTCGGCATCTTCCGCAACGGCAGCCTGGTCCGCTCGAACATCGCCGGTCTGCTCTTCGCCGCCGGGTTCTTCGGCTTCCAGTTCATCGTCGTGCTCTACCTTCAGGAGCTGCGCGGCTGGTCCACGCTGCAGACCAGCTTCGCGATGATCGTCATCGGCATCGACGCGATCCTGTCGCCGACGCTCACCCCGAGGCTGGTGAACAAGTTCGGCAACGCGCGGGTCATCTTCGGCGGTCTGCTGCTGGCGACGCTGTCCTACGCGCTGATGCTGCCGCTGGGCCTCGACTGGACCTACATGATGATGTTCCCGAGCCTCATCATCCTGGGTCTCGCCTTCTCGCTGGCCTACGGTCCGCTGACCATCGTCGCCACCGAGGGCATCGCGGAGGAAGAGCAGGGCGTCGCCGGCGGTCTGCTGTACACCTCCTTCCAGTTCGGTGCGGCGCTCGGTCTGTCCTCCGCCACCGCCGTCCTCACTGCGGTGACCGACGGCACGAGCGACCAGGCGCTGCTGGACGGCTACCAGGCTGCCCTGCTCGTCCCGTTGGTGGCCGCCGCCGTCGCCGTCGTGATCAGCATGTTCGGCCTGCGCAAGAAGTCCGGCGCGGCGACCGCGGAAGCCGTCCCGGCGAACGACCCCGTCCTCGAGTCGGTCGAGACCGCCCGCTGACCCCCACACCGCCCGGACTCCCCGGCACCACTTCGCCTCAGGCCAATTCCCCGGGCCTGGGGCGAAGTCCTTTCCCCGCGCGCTGGGCAAACGGGGTTGCCCCGGGCGGGGCGGGTTCGGCTCGGTTGGGCGGGGTGGGGACGGCTCGGCTCGCCGTCGGCCCCGACCCGAGCCCCGGGCCCACCCCAGGCCACGGCCTCAACCCCGCGCTCCCGGCTTCTGCCCAACCCTCGGCCCCGGACCAAGTCCCGCCTCCTGGCCCGGTCTTCACCCCGGTCCCGGCCGCCGGCCTCGGCCCCGGCCTGCCGCCGGGAGCGGCTGGCCGAGCTGGTCGAGCCCGGCGAACAGGTGCTGGTGACGGCCGTGGTCGGCCGTGGTCGACGACGATGTCCCCGGCGTGCCGGCCGGTGCGGGTATCCGGCGGGGCGGTAGAGCGCGTACGACCGACCAACACCAAAGCGGGCGCCCCCCGGGTGTCGACCTCGCCCGCGTGGCGCTGCGCGCCGCGAAGGAGGCGGCCGCACGCCGCCTCGTCCCGACTCGCCTCCAGCCCAGGCCCGCCTCCGGCCCGACCTCGGCCCAGGCCTTGCCCCCCGGTGCCACCCCCGGGCCCCGGCCGCCACCGACGCCACCCTCGGCTGCGGAGGCTGCCGGAGGCGTGGTGGGCGTCTTGTCCAGCCCTCTCGTTCGTGGGCTCTCGCCCCGCCGGAACTGGGGGTTCTCCCTTCCCGGGGCCGGTCCATTACCGGTGGCTGACCCTCTGTGCGTCGGTCGCGTTTCGGTCACTGAAGGCCGAGAGTCCGCGGTTACCGGCGCAAGAGCGGCGGTGGCCAGAATGCGTTCCACAGTTCGCACAGTGCGCGGATTCGTTCCGGGAATCACGGCCGGACGTATATCGCTGAGGAGGCAGAATGACCACGAACGACAGCACGATCGCTGCGGTGCTCGACGAGGTGAAGTCCCTGGCCGACCGGTTCCGGGAATCCGGCACACAGGCCGAGGAACGGCGCTGGATTCCGGACGAGAACATCGAGCTTCTGGAAAAGGCCGGCGTCTTCCGTCTCAATGTCCCGGCCCGTTTCGGCGGTCTGGAGGCCCCCGTAGCCGACCAGGTCAAGGTCCTCAGTGAGATCGCCCGCGCCGACACCGCCACCGGCTGGGTCGCGATGATCTGGCTGTCCAGCTCCTGGGTGCCGAGCCTCTTCCCGGACGCCGCCCAGAAGGAGGTGTACGCCGAGGGTTCGCTCAAGGTCTCCACCGGCTTCACGCCAACCGGCACCCTCACCCCCGAGGACGGCGGCTACTCCCTCAGCGGCAGCTGGAAGTGGATCTCGGGCTCCCGCGGCGCCGACTACGGCCTGCTCGCCGCGCTGCTGACCACCCCGGACGGCACCCCGGTGCCGCACGCCGCCCTGGTCCCGTTCTCCGAGCTGGAGATCGCCGACGACTGGCAGGCCTCGGCCGCCGCGGGCACCGGCAGCTCCACCGTCTCCGCCTCCGGCGTCAAGGTCCCCGCGCACCGCGTGGTCAGCCTGCTCGACGTGCTCGCCGGCACCACCGGCGACCGCTCCAACACCGGCGCGACCGGCCGCAACTACGCCTTCGTCCCGTTCTTCATGGCCCAGGGCGCGTCGGCCTACCTCGGCATCGCCCGGGGCGCCTACGAGCTGTTCCTGGAGCGGCTCCCCGGACGCGGCATCACGTACACGTCGTGGACCGACCAGAGCCAGTCCCCGGTGACACAGATCCAGGTGGCCACAGCCGCCAACAAGATCGCCGCCGCCGAGGCGCTGCAGGAGACCTGGCTGCGCCTGATCCAGGAGCACGCCGACGCCGGCACCGCGCCCTCCGTCGAGGAGCGGGCCGCCGTCCGCGGCAAAGCCGGTTTCGCGATCCAGCTCGCCAAGGAGGCCGTGGACGAGCTGTTCGAGGCCAGCGGCGCTTCGGTGATCATGAAGGACGTCCCGTTCCAGCGCTACCACCGCGACCTGCGCGGTCTCGCGCTGCACGCGCTGTTCGCCTTCCACACCAACCAGGAAGTGCACGGCCGGTCCATCCTCGGCCTGGCGCCCGACACCCCCTTCCTCTGATCCAGGCGATCGACCCCGTGGCCGGTCATCCGAGGCCACGCGGTCGGACCAGGCCCGGCGCGCACAGGGCGCAGGGGTCGCCGGACCGTCACGGCCGTCCGGTGGCCCCTGCGTCTTCCCCCCGCCCAGCGGCACTCCTCCGCCACTGGCTCAGCACTTCCCACCCCAGTTCCCCATCAGCAAGGGAGGCGAAGCCATGTCACAGTCAGACATCCTCGTCATCGGCAGCACCGGAAAGACCGGGCGTCGGGTCGTCCGCGCCCTGCGCGAGCGCGGCGCTTCGGTCCGCGCCGCCGGCCGGTCCACCGACGTCCGCTTCGACTGGGACGACGACAGCACCTGGGCACCGGCCCTCACCGGCGCTCATGCGGCCTACATCGTCGACCGGCAGGACAAGCCCGGTGTATGGGACGCCGAGTCCCAGATACGCGATCTGGCCAAGCGCGCGGTCGACTGCGGCGTACGCCGTCTCGTCCTGCTCCAGGCCCGTACGACGGGGCTCGTGGGCGGCAAGGACCTGAGCGCGGGCGAGGGCGGCGTGCGCGACTCCGGCGCGCAGTGGACCGTGCTGCGGCCGAACTGGTTCTTCCAGAACTTCGACGAGGGCGTCCTGCTCGACGCCGTCCGCGCCGGCGAGCTGCGGCTGCCCGCCGGGGACGGCCGCGAGCCGTTCGTGGACGCCGAGGACGTCGCCGAGGTCGCCGCCGCGGCCCTGCTCGACGACGGGCACGACGGCCGGGTCTACGACCTGAGCGGCAGCCGCGCCCTCACCCTGGCCGAGGTCGCCGAGGAGATCTCCCGCGCCGCCGGACGCCCCGTCGCCTACGTGCCCGTCGACCACGAGGAGTACGTGGCCGAGCTGGTCTCCTACGAAGTGCCCGCCGACTACGCGCGGTTCGTCGCCGATCTCGTCGCGCAGATCCGCGACAACCTCAACGCCGAGCCGACCGGCACCGTCGAGGGCGTGCTGGGCCGTCCGCCCCGCGATTTCGCCGCGTTCGCCCGCCAGGCCGCGGCGGACGGCGCCTGGGCGCTCTAGCCTCGCGCTGTCACGAAGTGGGCTGTCCAGCTGGTGATCAGGACAGCAGAAAGTGCCTCTGACCAGCGAGAATGAGGATTGTCTAGGCCCTCGCTCCCGCCCCTGTCGGAGGCACTTTCCAGGTGAAGAAAGGTATCGGGTCGTACCCGCGTGTCCGCGCCGAGGGCGGTGGTCGAGGGGTGGTCTCGCCGGCCCCGGGGCCGTGCTGCTGGTGGAGACGATCCGCAAGTCCGGTTTGGAGCGGCGACATCCGTGACGGCGCCCGGGTCGCCGAGATCGCCGGTGACGTGCTGAACGGCCGGCCGAGCGGGATGCGGCTGATCGTGCGGAAGGAACGGCCCGATCCCGGCGCCCAATTGCGGATCACCGACGCCGACGGACTACGGCTGACCTGCTTCGCCACCAACACAGCGGACCTTCCGATCGCCGTACTCGAACTGCGGCACCACCGGCGGGCGAGGGCCGAGGACCGCATCCGTGCCGCCCGTGCCACCGGCCTGCGCAACCTGGTGCATCGCAAGGCGGAGAGTCGCCCTCATACTGGGCGTATTCGGGCGATCCGACAACACGGCGAGGTGCCGCAGCTGTCGTCGTGCGTCCGCTGGGGATTGCGGGACAGCTCTTAGCGCGATGGACGCCGGGTTCCCCGGCGGTGAGTCGGTGACTTCAAAGTGCCTTCTTTCCCCGAGGCTGCCCATAGGGCACGCTGAGATCAACGGGTGCGAATTCACCCGGTATCTGCGATGAATTTTCCGAGGTGCCGTGATGGCTGCTGTGAAGGTGAGTTCGTTCTCGGAAATCGAGAACGCCTTCATGACCTATATTCAGGACATCGTGTATTGCACGATGATCACCGTCGACAAGAAGAACCGCCCCCGGGCGCGCGTTCTGCTGCCCATCTGGGAAACGGTGGACGGTAAGCCGGTCGGCTGGCTGGCCGCCTACAAGACACCCGTCAAGGTGGCGCACCTGGCGAACAATGCCCACACCACATACTCATACTGGAATCCCCGGCAGAACGCCGTCTTCATCGACAGCGTCTCCCGGTGGGTCGACGACCCGGAGACCAAGAAGTACGCGTGGGACCTGTACGCCAAGGGCAGCCCGGCCGGGGTCGGCTACAACCCGCGCAACTTCTGGCACTTGGGCCCGGCGGACCCCAAGTACCACGTCCTGCGGATCGAGCCGTGGCGCGTCCAGGTGCTGCGCGGTTCGGACCTGAGCAGCCGTATCTGGACCGATGAGTAGCACCACTGAGCACCAGCCCCCGCCTCACCCGCACCGGGTCCGCCCGCCGTCCCCTCACGCCGGGATGTCGCGTCCCGGCCAGCCGGCGTCCTCGGCGCGGAAGTTCCTGTCGGTGGGGCAGGGGCGGATCCACTGCGGTGGGTGCCGGGCGCGAGCCTGCAGCGAACACGCGTCGGCGGGCTCCTCCGCCGCGTCGGGCCCGGAGCCGCCGGGCTGCCCCTCGGCGGACGTCTCCGGGGAGCAGTCGGGTCTCCGCCCGGCCTCCGGTTCCCCGGAACCGGAGGCGGAGTCGGAACGGGAGTCAGAGCCGGCGCCCATGCCCTCGGCCCGGCCCGCGGAGGCCGGCAACCCCTCGGACGCCGACAACCCCTCGGACCCCGGCAGCCCTGCGGACGTACCGCCCAGCTCGGCGTCCGCCGCCACCAAGTGGTCCACCTCGCGCCCCGCCGCGACCTGCGCGGCGAAGACCTCCGCGCCGAGCAGATCCCGGGCCCGCGCCGACACCCGCCGCACATCGCCCTGCTCCGCCCGGGGCAGCGGCGCGCCGGAGCGCTCCCGGGTCGCCTCCGCGGTGCCGAGCAGCCGCGCCGCCCGGACCGCGTCGCCTTGCAGCGCGTGGGCGCCGGCGAGACCCTCCAGGGCGAGCGCCACCGCGCGCGGGTCCTCCGAGGCCACCGCGGCGACCAGTCCGTCGCGGTGCCGGGCCAGGCACTCCGCGGCGTCGTCGCGCAGCTCCGCGCAGAAGCCCAACTCGGCCCAGATCAGGGCGAGCGCGTTGTTGGCGCCCCGGCTGCGGTTCCAGGCCAGCCACGGCCGCAGATGGCGCTCCGCCACCTCCAGGTCGCCCCGCCGCCGCGCGCCGAGCGCGAGCCCCAGTTCGGCCATCTGCTCGGCGGGCCGGTTGCCCTGCTCCACCGCCAGCCGCATCGCCCGGCGGTGGAACTCGTCCGCCTCGTCGTAGCTCTCGGACAGCAGCGCGATCCGGCCCAGCCCGGACAGCTGGCGCGACACCTCTGGCCACAGCTCCAGCGACTCCGCCATCCGCAGCCCTTCCCGGTGCAGCTGTGTCGCCTGCCCGTACGCGGCGGTGATCTCGGCGTTTACGGCCAGCGCCTGCGCCGCCTTCAGCTCGCCCCAGGCGTCACCGAGCCGGGTGAACTGGGCGCGCGCCTCCAGTGCGTCGTCGTGCAGGCCGTTCAGATCCCCGCGGGTCATCGCCAGCGCGGCCCGGCTGCTCAGCGCCGCCGCCACGCCCCACTCGTCGCGCAGCGCCCGGAAGTCCGCCAGTGCCTCGTTGACCAGCTGCTCCGCGGCCGCCAGCGCACCCACGTCCCACAGCGCGTACCCGGTGAACCACTTGGCGCGGGCCAGCCCCACCGTGCGGACGCCCGGGGCGTCCTGGCCGGCCACCCGGCAGTGCTCCTCCAGCTTGACCTCGCCGAGCAGCAGCCGGATGCCCTGGCACCAGGCGGCGGCCTCGGCCACCGCCGGAGTGGCCGGCCGGTCCGGCCCGCCCTCCTCCGGGCCGGGCAGGACCGCCGCCAGCTCCAGGGCCGAGCACAGCGAGCGGTGCCCCTCGGTGAGTCGTCCCATCAGGATCCAGAACCAGGCCAGCGCGTTCACCAGCCGCAGGGTCGGCTCCGCCGACCGCGCCCCGCGCAGCTCCTGCAGGGTCCTGCGGACGTTGCCGGTCTCCGCAGACAGCCGCCGCAGCCAGCGGTGCTGCTCGGGTCCGCCCAGGTGCGGCCGGGCCTCCTCGGCCAGCCGGACATAGTGGTCGGCGTGCCGCCGGGCCACCTCGGCCGCCTCACCCGAATCCGTCAGCCGGGCCTGCGCGTACACCGCCACGGACTCCAGCAACTGGTAGCGGGCGCCGTGTGGGGCGTCGCTGCGGACCACGAGCGACCGGTCCACCAGCCGGGCCAGGATGTCGACTACCTCGTCGGCCGCCACTTCGCCCCCGGCGCACACCTGCTCCGCCGCGTCCAGCGCACACCCGTCGACATGCACCGACAGCCGCCGCAGCACGGTCTGCTCCTGCGGCGTGAGCAGGCTCCAGCTCCAGTCGATGGTCGCCTGCAGGGTCTGCTGGCGGTGCGGAGCGCCCCGGTAGCCGGACTTCAGCACCCGGAACCGGTCGTCGAGCCGCTCCAGCAACTGGTGGATGCCGAGCGCCCTGACCCGGGTGGCGGCTAACTCCAGCGCCAGCGGGGTGCCGTCCAGGCGACGGCAGAGGGCGGCGATCGCGGGGGCCGTCTCCGCGTCCACGACGAAGGTGGGGTCGGCGGAGCGCGCCCGCTCGACGAACAACCGTACGGCACTGGACTGCTCCAGCGCCTCCGGCTCGGTGGACTCGGGCAGTCGCAGCGGCGGTACGGGCCAGACCGTCTCGCCCTGCACCCGCAGCGGTTCCTGACTGGTAGTCAGCAGCTTGACGCCCGGCGCCCTTTCGAGGAGGCGGCCCACCAGCATGGCCACGTCGTCCACCATGTGCTCGCAGTTGTCCAGGACGAGCAGCATCCGGCGGGACGCCGCGAACTCCACCAGCCGCCGCTCCGACCGGCAGCCGTGGTCGATGTCCGCCTCCGGCACGGTGGTTCCTTCGGTGCTCTCCCGGATGTCGAGCGCTGCCAGCACGTGCTGGGACACGCAGGACAACCCCTCTGCGCCGTCGACGAACCGGAGACCGGCCAGTTCCACCAGCCAGACGCCGTCCGGGAATTCGCCGACCAGCCCGGCGGCGACCGCCACGGCCAGCCGGGTCTTGCCGACGCCGCCGGGCCCGGTGAACGTGACCAGCCGGTGCCGGGAGAGCAGCCGCCGGCTCTCGGCCACCGCGTCCTCCCGCCCCACCAGGTCGTCGGCGACATCGGGCAGATTGGTGCGGGCACGCATCGAGGGCGCGGCGTAGGGCTCGGGGAGCACCCCGTTAAGGGCGGGGTCCTGGCGCAGGATGGCCTGCTGGAGCGCCTCAAGGACTTGACCCGGCGTCAGCCCCAGTTCCTCCGCCAGGTGCCGGCGCAGATCGGTGTAGCTGTCCAGCGCCTCCGACGAGCGGCCGACGTGGTAGAGCGCGCGCATGTGCGCCATGCGCAGCCGCTCCCGCAGCGGATGGGCGGCGACCAGCGCGGTGAGTTCCCCCACGAGTAGACTGTGCTCGCCGCAGTCGAGCCGGGCCTCCATGTGCTCCTCGACCGCGGTCAGCCGCTCCTCCTCCAGCCCTGCGACGGCCGTCCGGACTAAGGGGCCGTCGGCGAAGTCGGCGAACGCCGGCCCCCGCCACAGCGCCAGCGCCTTCGCCAGGGCCGTCGCCCTGGCCCGCGGGTCCTCCAGCTTGCGGGAGTGGGCCACCAGGGTGCGGAACTCCCCCACGTCGACCGTGTCGGGCGTGGCCCGCAGCACGTAGCCGGGGGCCCGGTGCACGACCAGGTCGCGGGCCCCCTCCTCGGCGTCCTCCAGCACGCGGCGCAGTTGGGAGACCTTCGCCTGCAGCGAGGCGGTGGGATTGGCGGGGGGTGCACCCGCCCACAGCGCGTCGATCAGCCGGGCCGTGGGCACCACCCGGCCGTGATCTGCGATCAAACAGGCCAATAAAGCGCGGACCTTGACCTCCGGTACACGGACTGGCCTACCCGTCACCGTGCGTACTTCAAGTGGGCCCAACACCTCGAATCGCATGCCGTCACAGTAGCTCGCAGGTCAAAAGGGCAGTGACAATGTCAGCTATCTCACGCACGAAGAGCGGAGGCGACCGTCGAATACCAGCCACCCTCCGGTCGGTTGGCCGGGCGGTCGGAGGGAGAGCGGTGTTCACCGCCGGGTAATCCGAGGCCCATCATCTGCCCCGCGCGCACGGAGAGCCGGGCGTGATCGCGGCATGGGCGGAAGCGGGAGCGGCGCGGTTACCGTCGGGTGCGGTTGGCTGAATGTGACGTATCCAGGAATGTGTGATTTCGAGCGGTAAACACAACTTCCACCCACGTGTGTGACTAAGGGGGAATAAAGGTGAGCAGGCCCGCGCCCGTGGGCGCACTCGAGGACACCACGGCACTCATCGGCCGCGCTTTCGCGGTCGCACTGCACGAAGGCCTCTCGGCGGTCGCGCCCACGTGGGCGACCCGCGGGGCCGGCACCCGAGAACCCCGACCGGCACCACCCGAGCCCCACATCGTCCTGCTGCGCGTCCACCGCGAGGAGATCCTCGGCGACCTGGCCGGTGAACTCCCGACCGCGCTGGCGGCGACCGGCCACCCGGACGTGGACCGCGCCTGCCGCACCCTGCTCGACTGGGCCCTGACGCTGTTCCCGCAGCCCCAGCCGGCTCCGCCGGGCCTGAACCGCCCCGCGGGCGGGCCCGCTCTGCCGGCCTCCCGGATGCGGCTCACCGTCGCCACGCTCCTGCTGGAGTGCGCCGCCCGCCGCCTCCCCGACGTCCCGGCCCGCGCCCTCGCCCTCCAGTCCCTGGGCCGCGCGGCCCGCGGCGCCGGACCGGGGGCCGGTACCACCGGTCGGCCGGACGGCACGTGACGCAGCACGGACCGGCGGCGGGCGGTACGACCCCTCCCGCCGCCCGCTCAGGCCGGCAGCTCCACCTCCACCGGCGTCCCGCACCGTTGAGGACCAGCCGGTAGTGGGCGTACGCCCCGCACAGCGCGGTGAAGCAGGAAGCCCCCGGAACGGTCAGACGACCCAGGCCGGAATCCCTGGACCTCAGGCCAGGGAGCACGTCAACGGGAGTACTTGTGGAGCCTGATCCGCAAGTAATCCGGATCCCGGTCCGCACGCAGTCGGCCCACGGCCGGTCCGGCCGCGGGACCACCCGGCGACCGGCCGCACCGCGACCAAGCGGTAGGGCGCCCAGGCCGTCCGCCAAGAGCCGCAACCTCGCAACCCGTCGCGAGGTTGCGGCCCTTCGCCGTCACCGGGCCCACGTCCGCTGCCGGAGCTCGTCCGCCACCGGGACTCGCGCCGGGACGCCGGTCCGTGCCCGACCGTACGGACGCCCCTCGTCGTTCCTCCCGGAGCGGCGCCGCGCACGCTTCCCCGCCCGGCCCGGTGAGCCCGTCCCGGCGCACGGGGCTACACGAGATCCGGGCCCGGCCCGCCTGGGAGCCGGTCATCGCAACCCGGCCACCGCCTCGCGGCAGCAGTCGACGAAGTCCCGCACCACCTCGTTGCCGTCGTCCACGGGAGCCCACGCCACTCCGACCCGGCTGGGGCTGACACCGCTCACCGGCCGGTAGGCGACCCCCGGCCGGGCGTAGAAGCGGGCGGCGGACTCGGGCGCGAGCGCGACCCCGTAGCCGTTCGCGATCGCGCTGAGCCAGTCGTCCGGCTGGTCGGTGACGGCGCCGATACGGACCGGCCGGCCACCGCGCTCGTCCGCCGCCAGCCAGTAGTCCCGCCAGGGACCGGTCTCCGGCGGCGCCGCCACGAACGGCTCGTCCCACAGGTCGCGGAACGCCACCTCCGCACGCGCGGCCAGCGGATGGCCGGAGGGCAGGGCCACCCACCGGGGCTCCTCCAGCAACTCCGCCACGCGCAGCGCGTCCTGGCCGGGGAACGGCAGCCGCAGCAGGGCGGCGTCGACGTCCCCGTCGGCCAGCCCCGCGCTCGGGTTCGACCAGGCCGCCTGCCGCATCTCCACCCGCCAGCCCGGCCGGCGCCGGGCGAACTCCGCGATGATGGACGGTGTCGCCTCGTTGGCCGCACTGGCCAGGAAGCCGACCCTCAGTACCCGCTCCGAGCGGCTTGCCGCGCCCTTCGTCTCCCGCAGCGTCCGGTCCCAGTCCGCCAGCAGCGACGGGACCCGCCGCGCCAGGGCCCGGCCCGGTTCGGTAAGCGCCATACCGGCCCGGGAGCGCGCGAACAGCACCACGCCCAGCAGTGTCTCCAGCTGCCGGACCTGCCTGGTCAGGGCGGGCTGCGACACGAACAGCCGCTCCGCCGCGCGGGTCAGGCTCCCCTCCTCCGCCACGGCGACGAAGGAGCGCAGCAACCGGGTGTCGACATCCATGCCGTGAGGTTATGGAAACGGGCATTGGACGCCCCGCAGCGGGCTCGGCAGGCTGGACGTGTCGAACACGGGCCGCCCGGCACCTCGCACCACGGGTCGTCACCCGTGTACCCGTGCACCCGTCGCCTTCGCCGGATCGGGGCCGGTGCGCTCCTCACCGTCCACGGATCGCCGTTCCCCATGCACCCTTCGCCGTCCCCGGATCGCGCCGGTGCGTCCCGCGTCCCTGCCCGCCGAGCAGAATAGAGGCCCTCCAATGTTCACCGCCTACGCAGTCGTCACCGTCGTCACCATCGCGGCCAACGCCGTGGAGGCCGTCGCCAACTTCCTCCGGGCGCGGTTCGTGGTCGCCAACGCCGCCGCGGTCGGCGTTGCGCCGTCCTGGCTGCCCGCCCTCGGCGCGCTGAAGGGCGCCGCGGCCCTGGGGCTCCTGCTCGGTCTCCTCGGCTTCACCGCCATCGGCTTGGCCGCCGCCACCGGGCTGGTGCTCTTCTTCATCGGCGCCCTCGTGTTCCACGTCCGCGCCCGTGTCTTCCACAACCTCGCGGGACCGCTGCTCTTCCTGGCCCTGTCGGCCGCGGCGCTCGTGCTCGCGGCCGCGGTCCCGGCCGGCCACGGAGCCTGACAGCCGTCCCGCGGCCCCCGCACCCGCCGCCCCACGCGGAGCCTGCGCGTCGGCCGCCCCCATGCCGGGTCCCCCTGCCGGGTCCCCCTGCCGGGTCTCCACACCGGGTCCCCATGCCGGGTCCCCACTCCGGGCCTCACGCCCGCCGTCCCATGCCGGGCCCCCACACCCGCCGCCCCCACACCAGGTCAGCGTCCCGGCCCTTCCGCCCCACGCACGCACGCCAGGGCCGCGGCCCCGGAGGACCACGGCCCCGGACCCGGGGGCGGGCAGCGCTCAGGACAGCAACTCGACCTCCGCCAGCACGGGCTTCACCGCGCCCACAGCCGGGACCAGCCGGTACTCCCGGTAGGTGCCGGGCCGGGCGACCGTGAAGACCCGTGTCTGCCGGTCCCAGGCGAACGACTCACCGGACCGCCGGTCCAGGTCGGCCCACACCGTGCCGTCCCGGGAGCCCTGCAGCACCCAGCCCGCCGGAGCCGTGTCGCGCGCCGCGGAGGTGAGCGTGTACTGCACGGCCCGTGTGCCCTCCGCGACCGGCAGGTCCACGCCCGCCTCCAGCGCCGCCTGAGTACCGGAGGTGTCGTCGAAGAGCGCGCCCGTGCCGCTGATGGCGTCCCGGCGGGGCGAGGGCACCTTGTCGTCGCGGGTGATCGAGACGGGCGCGGCGTCCCCGCCGGTGCCCCAGCGCGACGGCTCCGGGCCCATGGCGAACTCCAGGGTGCCGCCCCGCGCCAGCAGCGCGTGCGGGAGCGCGGTGGAGTCCCAGCGCTCGCCGTTCACCTTCAGGCCCTGGACGTAGATGTTGCGGGCGCTGTTCCGGGGCGCCTTCACCACCAGTTCGCGGCCGTTCTCCAGGTGGACCGTGGCCTTCTCGAAGAGCGGGGAGCCGACCGCGTACTCCCCGCTGCCCATCACCAGCGGATAGAAGCCGAGCGCGGAGAACAGGAACCAGGCCGACTGCTCGCCGTTGTCCTCGTCGCCGTGGTAGCCCTGCCCGATCTCGCTGCCGGTGTAGAGGCGGGACAGCACCTCGCGCACCTTCTCCTGCGTCTTCCACGGCTGGGAGGCCGCGTTGTACATGTAGGCGACGTGGTGGGCGACCTGGTTGGAGTGCCCGTACATGCCCATCCGCACGTCGCGGGCCTCGGTCATCTCGTGGATGACGCTGCCGTACGAGCCGACGAACTCCGGTGAGGCCGTCTCCGGGGTCGCGAAGTAGGTGTCGAGCTTCCCGGCGAGCCCCGGCCGGCCGCCGTACAGGTTCGCCAGCCCGCGGCTGTCCTGCGGCGCGGTGAACGCGTAGCCCCAGCCGTTGGTCTCGGTGTAGTCGTAGCCCCAGACCCTCGGGTCGTAGGCGTCCGAGGGGACCCGCCAGCCGCCCTTCGCGTCGCGGCCCTGGAAGAATCCCGCCTTCCGGTCGAACAGCGTCACGTAGTTGCGGGCCCTGTTCAGGAAGTAGGCGGACTCCTCCCGGTAGCGCGCCTTCCCCGTCTTCGCGTGGAGGGCCGCCGCCATCCTCGACAGGCCGTAGTCGTTGAGGTGGCCCTCCAGCGACCAGGACAGGCCCTCGTGCGTCTCGGTGGAGGCGTAGCCGGTGAACGGCGAGGTCTCCATGCCCTTGCGGCCCACGCCCCGGTGCGGCGGGGCCACCGTCGCGTTCTTCAGCGCCGCCTCGTACGCCTCCTCCGCGTCGAAGCCTCGGACGCCCTTCACATACGCGTCGGCGAAGGCGACGTCGGAGGAGGTGCCGGTCATCAGGTCGGCGTAGCCGGGGGAGGACCAGCGGGAGATCCAGCCGCCGTCCCGGTACTGCTGGACGAACCCGTCGACCAGTTCGCCCGCCTTCTTCGGGGTGAGGAGGGAGTAGGCCGGCCAGGTCGTGCGGTAGGTGTCCCAGAAGCCGTTGTTCACGTACACCCGGCCGTCGACGATCTTCGCGCCGGTACGGGTCGGGGTGTCCGGGCCGGTCTGCGGCGAGAAGGGGCTGGCGTAGCGGTCCCTGCCGTCGACCTTCTCGAAGCCGGAGTTCGGGTAGAGGTACAGCCGGTAGAGCGAGGAGTACAGGGTCACCAGCTGGTCATGGGTGGCGCCCTCGACCTCCACCCGGCCGAGGAGCCTGTCCCAGGCGTGCTGCGCCCGGTCCTTGATCCGGCCGAAGGAGGCGGATGCCGGGATCTCCTGCGCGAGGTTCTTCCTGGCCTGGTCGACGCCGATCAGGGAGGTGGCGATGCGCAGCGTCACGGTGCGGTCCTCGCCCGCGTCGAACCGCAGGTGGCCCGTGACGCCCTGGGACGCGGAGGAGGTGACGGGCGCGTCGAAGACGCCGTACACGAACAGCCGGGTGGCGCCCGTGGACAGCCCGCTCTTGACGTCGGAGTAGCCGGTGAAGGAGCTGGTCGCCGGGTCGAGCGTCAGCCCGGCCTGCTCCGTGACGTTGTCGAAGACGACCGACGCGTCGTCGCCCGGATAGGTGAACCGCATCATCGCCGCGTGGTCCGTGGGGGTGATCTCCGCCTTCAGCCCGTTCTCGAACGTCACGCCGTAGTAGTGCGGGCGGGCGGTCTCCCTCTCGTGGCGGAAGGGCAGGGCGCGGGCGGCGCGGCCGGTGTCCGGGGTCCCCTCGGCGGCGGACGGCATCAGCTGGAAGGTCTGCCGGTCGCCCATCCACGGGCTCGGTTCATGGCTGGCGCTGAACGCCTGCACCGTGGGCAGGTTGTCGGCGTTGTTGCCGCGCGCGTACTCGTACAGCCAGCTCAGCGAGCCGGCGTTGGTCACCGGGGTCCAGAAGTTGAAGCCGTGCGGGACGGCCGTCGCCGGGAAGGTGTTGCCGCGCGAGAACGAGCCGCTGGAGTGGGTGCCGCGCACCGTCGACGCGTAGTCCGACAGGTGCGCGAGCCGCTTCCGGGGCGCCTTCGGGGCGATCCGGATGTCGTCGACCCACCCCTGGAACTTCGCCGGGCCCTTGGGGGCGTCGTACGCCACCAGGATCCGGTCCACGGTCTTCCCCGCGGCGACCGAGCCGATCCGGGACGCCACGTGGTTCCACTGGTTGACGTAGAGCCGCTTCGCGGCGCCCTGGCCCCGCGGCGTCAACGGCCCGCCGTGCGAATCCACCGCACGGAGGTCGCTCAGATAGGTGCCGTCGGTGAACGCGAGGTCGACCGCCACGTTGGTGGCCGGGTAGAGCGGATCGGTCTCGGGCATCGAGGGGAAGATCCGGTACGACAGCTCCGTGTCCCGACGCACGGCCGTGTCGACGTCGAAGACCTTGTTGTACGAGTACGCGCGGCCGTCCGGCTTGTGCGTGCCCGCGTACCGCAACGCGCGCTTGCCGGTGAAGCCCGCGTTGGCCTTCGCGGTGGGGGAGCCCGCCGGGCCGCGGTCGACATGGCTGCGCATGTCCTCCGGCACCGGGCTGCCGGTGTCGCCGTCGGAGAACTGCACGTCGGCCAGCTGGACGATGCCCGATGCCCCGTTGTTGCGGGTGATCTCCAGGCGGTAGTGCGCGTACGGCCCGGCCTTCGCCGCGTCGATGCCGTACATCCTCGTCTGGAAGCGCTTGTCGAACGTCTGGCCCTCGCGGGTGTCCAGGACCGTCCAGTCCTCGCCGTCCGCCGAGCCCTTGAGCGTCCAGTCCCTCGGGTCGCGTTCGGCGAAGTCGTTGGCCGAGGTCAGCGCGTAGGTGACGACCTTGACGGGGCCGTCCGTGCCGAACTCGACCCAGCCGGCCGGTTCGAAGGTGAGCCATTTGGTGGACGGCTGGAGGTCGACCAGGTTCTCCTTGGTCTCCCCGGCGGCGGCGTTCTCGCCGCTGGCGCGCAGCTCGACGACCTTGTCGGTGACATTGCCCGGGATGCCCGAGGTGAAGCCGCCGTCGACCCCGGCGGACCGCTTCGCCCCGTCCGGTCCGGTGTCCACGGTGTTGCGCCATTCGGGCTGGGTCTCGCCGGCCTCGAAGGAGCTGGAGAACTCCGGTGCGGGGGCCGCGGGCCGGGCGGGCAGGGCGACGGCCGCCGAGTGCGCCGTCACCACCAGCAGGGAAGCGGCCGCCACCAGGGCGGCCGAGCGGGCGTGGGGGTGCCTGGGGCTGGATCGTGGCCGCATGGGAAGCCGTTCCTCCCGCCGAGAGGGGTGGACAAGGGCGAGGACAGGGCGTGAACGCGAGGGGGGACAACGTTGTCAGGAGTGGTGCGCAGGCACCAGTAGGGAGGCAAGTGCCCCCTGGTGTCAAGGGTGTTGACGGCGTGCCGGGTCCGGATCCGGCCGCTTCCGCGCGACTCCCGCGAGGGCGTCCCAGCCGCCGCCGTACTGTGCCCGGGTGTTCCCCGCACACGTTCCCGCCGTGTCCGCGCCCGCGAGGTCTCAACTCGGGAAAGACTGCCGCGCAACCCTGCTTTCGATCTTGCTCCGGCCGAGGGGAGTGGACTATACCTGTCGGCGTCCGCCTCGCCGGAAGGCACGGCGAAGGGCCAGGGGAACGGGCAGGCGAAGTATCGTCTGCGGCCCGGGCGGCAGTCCGTTCCCACTGCCACGGAAACACCCCTGCACGACCAGCTCTACCAATCGACCGCGGTGGCGGGGCCCTTCATCCCAGGAAGGACGGGCGACCGGTTCACCGCCTGAGTCCTGGAGAAGGCGAGGACCTGGCATGGGATCCACCTCCGGCCACCCGAACGGCGGTCTCGGCCGCCGCGATCTGATCAAGCGGTCCGCGGCGCTCGGCCTGGTCACTCTTCCCGCGATGGGCTTCCTGTCCGCCTGCGCCAGCGGCGACGGCGGCGCAGGCGGCTCCAAGGTCGAGAAGGGCAAGGTCACCAAGGCCAACCCGCTCGGCGTCAACGAGACCGCGCCCCTCGAAGTCGTCATCTTCGACGGCGGCTTCGGCCAGCAGTACGCCATCGACGCGGAGAAGAAGTACAACGCGGCCTTCCCGAAGGCCCCCAAGGTCACGCACAAGGCCACCCAGAAGATCCAGTCCGAGCTCCAGCCCCGCTTCAACGGGGGCACCCCGCCGGACCTCATCGACAACTCCGGCGCCGAGCAGATGGACATGGGCGTCCTCGTCGGCAAGAAGCAGCTCGCCGACCTCACCCCGCTGCTGGACGCGCCCTCGATCGACGATCCGGCCAAGAAGGTCCGGGACACGCTGCGCCCCGGCATCGTCGAGATGGGCCAGTTCGACGGCGCACCGGTCTGGATCCTCTACTACGCCTACACGGTCTACGGCGTCTGGTACTCGCGGACCGCGCTCGACCGGCTCGACGCGCAGTACCCCGAGACCTGGGACGAGATGCTCGCCCTGTGCGAGAAGGCGAAGAAGCAGGGCATCGCGGGCTGGACGTACGCCGGAAAGCACCCCTACTACCTGCCGTTCTCGCTCTACCCGTTCATCGCCAAGATCGGCGGCCGGGAGGTCCTGGAGTCCATCGACAACCTGGAGCCGAACGCCTGGAAGCACCCGGCCGTCAAGGCCGCGTTCGAGGCGTACTACGAGCTCCAGCGGAAGGGCTACATCCTCAAGGGCACCCCCGGCCTGGACCACATCCAGTCCCAGACCGCCTGGACCAAGGGCAGGGCGCTGTTCATCCCCAACGGCTCCTGGGTGGAGAACGAGGCGGCGAGCACCATGCCGAAGGACTTCGACCTCGCCGTCTCCGCGCCCTCCGGACTCGACGCCTCGGACAAGATGCCCTTCGGCACCCTCTGGGCCTCCGGCGGCGAGCCCTTCATCGTCCCGGCGAAGGCGAAGAACGTCGAGGGCGGCATGGAGCAGCTTCGGATCATGCTCAGCGAGGAGTCCTCGAAGAACTTCACCCGGCAGGTGAAGTCGCTGACCGCGTTCGACGGCGGCACCGACGGCATCGAGCTGACGCCGGGTCTGAGGTCGGGCGTCGCCGCGCTGGAGAAGGCCGGCGAGAACGTCGTCAACCCGCGGCTCCAGGACTGGTACGTCAAACTCCAGAAGGAGCAGATCGGCGTCGCCGGTCTGGGCGAGATGATGGCCGGACGACTCACCCCGGCCGAGGCCATCAGCAGGATCCAGGGCTTCGCCGACCGGGCAGCCCAGGACTCGTCCGTCAAGAAGTACAAGCACCAGTGAGCGGCCCGTGCTCCCGGGGCACGCCCCCGGGAGCACGCAGCACGGGGCGGATCACTCCGGAGGATCGGGGTCGGTAACCATGCAGCACGGCAAGTACCGGTTCATCGTGGGGTTCCTGGCGGCCCCCCTGGCGCTGTACACGCTCTTCGTCGTCTGGCCGTTCGTCCAGTCCATCTACTACTCGTTCACGGACTGGACCGGTCTGAGCCCGGAATTCTCCATGGTCGGCCTCGACAACTACGCCAGGCTCATGGACGACGACGTCTTCTGGAAGTCGCTGCAGCACAGCCTGCTGTTCGCGCTGCTGCTGCCGGTGGTGACGATCGGCCTCGCCCTGTTCTTCGCCTTCATGATCAATGTGGGCGGGCGGCCCCGCAGGGGCGCCGCGGTCTCCGGGGTGCGCGGCTCGTCGTTCTACAAGGTCGCCTACTTCTTCCCGCAGGTGCTCTCGATCGCGATCGTCGCCCTGCTCTTCCAGTTCGCGTACAACCCGGAGAGCGGGGCGATCAACTCCGGGCTGCGGGCGATCGGACTCGGCGACGTCCAGCCGCTGTGGCTCGGTGACCCCGACCTCGCCCTGTGGTGTGTGATGGCGGTCCTCGTCTGGTCCACGGTCGGCTTCTTCGTCGTCCTGTTCTCCGCGGGCATGGCGTCCATCCCCCGGGACTTCTACGAGGCGGCGCTGCTGGACGGCGCGAGCCGGGTCACCACCTTCTTCCGGATCACCCTGCCGCTGCTGCGGGACACCATCCAGTCGGGCTGGGTCTACATGGGCATCCTCGCGCTCGGCGCCGAGTCCTTCGCGGTGGTGCAGATCATGACCACGGGGCCGGGCGGCCCCGACTACTCGACCACGGTGCTGGTGCTGTACGTCTACCAGTCGGCGTTCCGCGACGGCGCGGCGGCCTACGCGACGACGATCGGCGTCGCCCTGCTCATCGTCACGCTGGCCTTCGCGGCCGCCGTGATGAGGCTGGGCCGCCGCGAGCGCCTGGAGTACTGACGTGAAGACGACCGAGACCTCTCCCGCGGGCACCGCGGAACCCCTGCACGAGATGAAGGCCGCTCCGCCCGGCGCGGGGCCGGGGAAGGGCGGCGGGCGGGGCCGCGGCAGGGTCCTCAACGCCTTCTCGCACGGCGTGCTGGTCCTGTGGGCCTTCATGGTCGTCATGCCGCTGCTGTGGGCGGTGATGACGTCCTTCAAGGACGACAACGCGATCTTCAGCTCGCCGTGGGCGCTGCCGGACCGGCTCCACTTCGAGAACTGGTCCCGCGCCTGGAGCCAGGCGCATATGAGCGACTACTTCCTGAACACGGTCCTGGTGGTCGCCGGCTCCCTCGCGGGCACCCTGCTGCTGGGCTCGATGGCGGCGTACGTGCTGGCCCGGTTCGACTTCCCCGGGAACCGCTTCCTCTACTTCCTCTTCATCGGGGGGATGAGCTTCCCGATCATGCTGGCGCTGGTCCCGCTGTTCTTCGTCATGAACAACATTCAGCTCCTGAACACCATCCACGGCCTGATCCTGGTGTACATCGCCTACTCGCTGCCGTTCACCGTGTTCTTCCTGACCGCCTTCTTCCGTACGCTGCCGACCTCGGTGGCCGAGGCGGCGCTGATCGACGGGGCCTCGCACACCCGGACGTTCTTCCAGGTCATGCTGCCGATGGCCAAGCCCGGACTGATCAGCGTCGGGATCTTCAACTTCCTCGGCCAGTGGAACCAGTACATGCTGCCGACGGTGCTCAACACCGAGCCGGAGCACAAGGTGCTCTCCCAGGGCCTGGTGCAGCTGGCCGTCAGCCAGGGGTACAAGGGCGACTGGTCCGGCCTGTTCGCGGGCCTGGTGATGGCGATGCTGCCGGTGCTCGCCGCGTACGTCGTCTTCCAGCGCCAGGTCGTCGCGGGCCTCACGGCGGGCGCCCTGAAGTAGCCCGCGCCCGCTCCGCCGCCGCCCCCGTACCCTCCGCCGTACCGCCCGCCGAACCGCCCCCGTACCGCCCGCCGGCACCCCCGGCGGGCGGTACGCGCATGAGAACGGAAGAGGCCGGGCTTTCGCTCAGGTCTTGACGGAGAGGTGCCCGAAAGGCTCCCCTTGGAGTTCACATGTTGGAGTGAAGAGCAGGAGTGTGTGAGTCGATGGAGACTCCGGGGTCGCAGACATCTCTGCATCGGGCCAATCTCGAACGGGTCGTACGGGCCGTGCGCCTGGCCGGTTCGCTCACCCAGGCCGAGATCGCGAGGAGCACGGGCCTGTCCGCCGCCACCGTCTCCAACATCGTCCGGGAACTGAAGGAGGGCGGGACCGTCGAGGTCACCCCCACCTCCGCGGGCGGCCGCCGGGCCCGCAGCGTGTCGCTCAGCGGGGACGCCGGCATCGTCGTGGGCGTCGACTTCGGCCATACGCACCTGCGCGTCGCCATCGGCAACCTGGCCCACCAGGTCCTCGCCGAGGAGTCCGAGCCGCTCGATGTGGACGCCTCCTCCGCCCAGGGCTTCGACCGGGCCGAACTGCTGGTCAAACGGCTCATCGAGGCCACCGGCATCGGACCCGACAAGATCGTCGGGGTGGGTCTGGGCGTGCCCGGGCCGATCGACGTGGAGTCCGGCACCCTGGGCTCCACGGCGATCCTGCCGGGCTGGAGCGGCATCAACCCCAGCCAGGAGCTGTCCGGCCGGCTCGGCGTGCCCGTGTACGTCGACAACGACGCCAACCTCGGTGCGCTGGGCGAACTGGTCTGGGGGAGCGGCCGCGGGGTGAAGGACCTCGCCTACATCAAGGTCGCCAGCGGTGTCGGCGCCGGCCTCGTCATCGAGGGCCAGATCTACCGCGGACCCGGCGGCACGGCGGGGGAGATCGGGCACATCACCCTGGACGAGTCGGGACCGGTCTGCCGCTGCGGCAACCGGGGCTGCCTGGAGACGTTCGCGGCGGCCCGCTACGTACTGCCGCTGCTCCAGTCCAGCCACGGCCCTGACCTGACCATGGAGAAGGTCGTCCAGCTGGCGCGGGAGGGCGACCCGGGCTGCCGGCGGGTCGTCGCCGACGTCGGCCGGCACGTCGGCAGCGGCGTGGCCAACCTGTGCAACCTGCTGAATCCCAGCAGGGTGGTCCTGGGCGGCAGCCTCGCCGAGGCCGGGGAACTGGTGCTCGCGCCGATCCGCGAGTCCGTCTCCCGGTATGCCATCCCCAGCGCCGCCCGGCGGCTCTCCGTCCTCCCGGGGGCGCTCGGCGCCCGGGCCGAAGTGCTGGGGGCGCTGGCCCTCGTGCTCGGCGAAATGGGCGATTCGACCCTTCTCGACAGCTCGGTACCGGCCGGTACTCCTGCCTTCACTTAGATAACGAATGGCGACGTTGTCATCTCGTTAAGGATTTACTCCTTGACGCTGGCGTTACAGCCGAGTTGACTTCCAGCCACCTCGGCCGCAAGGACGCGGCCTCGTCAGGGAGGTTTCTGAATGAACACGCAGATGCGTCGCGTCGCCGTGGCCGTCACCGCGGCCGCGATGGCCGTGTCCCTCGCCGCCTGCGGCAGCGCCAAGGAGTCCGGTGACGCCGGCGCCAAGACCGGTACCGCCAAGGGCGACGAGCTCACCATCGGTCTCCTGCTCCCGGAGAACCAGACCGCGCGCTACGAGAAGTTCGACAAGCCGCTCATCGAGAAGAAGATCAGCGAGCTGACGAACGGCAAGGCGAAGGTCGTCTACGCCAACGCCAAGCAGGACGCGACGCTGCAGACGCAGCAGGTCGACACCATGATCACCAACAAGGTCGACGCGCTGATCGTCGACGCGGTGGACTCCAAGGCCATCGCCGGCGGCGTCAAGAAGGCGAAGGACGCGGGCATCCCGATCGTCGCCTACGACCGGCTCGCCGAAGGCCCCGTCGACGCCTACACCTCCTTCGACAACGAAGAGGTCGGCCGGGTCCAGGGCGAGGCCCTCCTCGAGGCGCTCGGCGACAAGGCCAAGAGCGGCCAGATCGTCATGATGAACGGCTCCGTCACCGACCCGAACGCCGCGCTCTTCAAGAAGGGCGCCCACTCCGTCCTCGACGGCAAGGTGAACGTCGGCAAGGAGTACGACACCAAGGAGTGGAAGCCGGAGAACGCCAACGCCAACATGGAGGCCGCGATCTCGGCCCTCGGCAAGGACAAGATCGTCGGCGTCTACTCCGCGAACGACGGCATGGCGGGCGGCATCATCACCGCCCTGAAGGCCGGCGGCTTCGACAAGCTCCCGCCGGTGACCGGTCAGGACGCCGAACTCGCCGGTGTGCAGCGCATCGTCGCGGGCGAGCAGTTCATGAGCATCTACAAGCCGTACGCGCCGGAGGCCGCCGCGGCCGCCGAGATGGCCGTCGCGCTCGCCAAGGGCCAGAGCCTCGACGCGATCGCCACGTCCAAGGTCGACAGCCCCACCACCAAGGGCATCCCGTCCGTGCTCGTCCCGGTCGTCTCCCTGACCAAGGACAACATCAAGGACTCGGTCATCAAGGACGGCGTCTACACCGCCGCCGACATCTGCACCCCGAAGTTCAAGGCCGCCTGCGACGCGATCGGCCTGAAGTAGCCACCACGTCCCCGAGGGACGCTCCCTGAAGCCTGGCCGGTGCCCCGCCCCCTCCCAGCCCCCGCTATCGGGGCGGGGCACCGGACAGAAACGCTTCTTCCAGCATCAGCTCAACCCTTCCGCGCCACCCCTCCGGCGCGGCATCCCGCCGGACAGGCGGCGAAGGAGATGGTTCACGTGTCCGCTACGCCCGTGCTGGCGTTGCGCGGGGTCTCCAAGCGGTTCGGTGCCGTTCAGGCGCTCACCGACGTAGAGCTTGAGGTCCACGCCGGTGAGGTCGTCGCCCTGGTGGGCGACAACGGCGCCGGAAAGTCCACTCTGGTCAAGACGATCGCCGGCGTGCACCCCATCGATGAGGGCGTCATCGAGTGGGAGGGCAGGGCCGTGTCCATCGGCAAGCCCCACGACGCCCAGAACCTGGGCATCGCGACCGTCTACCAGGACCTCGCGCTGTGCGACAACATCGACGTCGTCGGCAACCTGTACCTCGGCCGGGAGCTCCGCAAGCGCGGCGTCCTCGACGAGGTCGAGATGGAGCGCCGCTCCCGCGAGCTGCTGAGCACGCTGTCCATCCGCATCCCCAGCGTCCGCATCCCGATCGCCTCGCTCTCCGGCGGCCAGCGGCAGACCGTGGCCATCGCCCGCTCGATGCTCGGCGCCCCCAAGCTGGTCATCCTCGACGAGCCCACCGCGGCCCTCGGCGTCGAGCAGACCGCGCAGGTGCTCGACCTGGTCGAGCGCCTCCGGGAGCGCGGCCACGCCGTCATCCTCATCAGCCACAACATGGCCGATGTGAAGGCCGTCGCCGACACGGTGGCGGTGCTCCGGCTCGGCCGGAACAACGGGGTCTTCGACGTCAAGTCCACCTCGCAGGAAGAGATCATCTCCGCCATCACCGGCGCCACGGACAACGCCGTGACCCGTCGTGCGGCGCGCACCTCGGAGGCGCAGAAGTGAGCATCGACAAGACTCCGGCACCCGCCGGCGGCCGCCACCGGGTGGACAACCCGGACGCCGCGCACGACGCGGTCACCGCGGTCGACCCCCGGCTCCTGGTGCGCGAGCAGGGCCTCGGCGGCTACATCGCGGAGTTCAAGCGCAAGCTCCACGCCGGCGACCTGGGCTCCATCCCGGTCGTCATCGGCCTGATCCTGATCTGCGCGATCTTCCAGAGCCTGAACTCGCAGTTCCTCTCCGCGCAGAACCTCAGCAACATCGCCGTCACCATGGTCGCCACCGGCATGATGGCCGTCGGCATCATCTTCGTGCTGCTGCTCGGCGAGATCGACCTGTCGGTCGGCTCCGTCAGCGGCGTGTCCGGCGCGATCGTGGCCGTACTCAGCGTCACCCACGGGATGAACGAGTGGCTGGCCGTGCTGGTCGCCATCGCCGGCGGCGCGGTCATCGGCGCCCTGCACGGCTTCTTCTTCGCCCGGATCGGCGCCCCCGCCTTCGCCGTCACCCTGGCCGGGCTGCTGTTCTGGCTGGGCTTCATGCTCCAGCTCCTCGGCTCCCAGGGCACGATCAACCTGGACGGCGACGGCATCGTCGGCAAGCTGACCACGTACTACTTCTCCGACGTGGCCGCCGCCTACGGCCTCGCCGGACTGGCCGTCGCCGTGTTCTTCGTCTCGGCGGTCGCCGACACCCGCCGCCGCCAGGCGGCCGGCATCCCGTCCCGGCCGCTCGGCGACATCGTGTTCCGCACCCTGCTGCTCGCCGCCGTGTCCTTCGCCGCCGCGTACATGTTCAACCAGTACAAGGGCCTCCCGCTGGCCCTGGTGCTGTTCCTCGCGGTCCTGGTGACCACCGACTTCGTCCTGCGGCGCACCGCCTACGGACGCAAGATCTTCGCCCTCGGCGGCAGCGTCGAGGCGTCCCGCCGCGCCGGCATCAACGTCACCGCGGTGCGGATCTCGGTCTTCGCCATCGCCGGCACCTTCGCGGCCGTCGGCGGCCTGTTCTGGGCCTCCAAGATCGCCGCCGCCAACCAGAGCGCCGGCGCCGGCGACCTGCTGATGAACGTCATCGCGGCGGCCGTCATCGGCGGCACCAGCCTCTTCGGCGGCCGCGGCCGCACCTGGAACGCGCTGCTCGGCGTCATGGTGATCGTCTCGATCCAGTACGGGCTCGCGCTGGAGGGCATCGCCACCCCGATCCAGTACATGATCACCGGCGGGGTGCTCCTCGCCACCGTCGTGATCGACTCGGTCACGCGCAAGACGCAGAAGACCGCCGGCCGCGCATAGCGGCCACCCACGGGCAGTGCCCGGCGCCGGAACCGGCGCCGGGCACTGCCGCGTGTTTCCCCCAGGGGCGGGCAGCCGTACGCAAGGGCCCCCGTGTCGTCCGAAGGAGTGACGCGCAAGGCACCGCCCGATGACAGCCGCCGGGAGCGGAACATTAGACTCGACAAAATCGGCAAGCTCGACCAGCTCGAACGCAAGGAGGCACGGTGACGCAGCCGCGCGTAGCGCGTCGTTCAAATGTGGCGGTGGGCGACGGGTGGGAGCTGCTTACCCGTATCAAGGGACCGCGCGATCTCGACCGGCTCGGCAAGGAGCAGCTCGACCTGCTGGCCGCGGAGATCCGCACCTTCCTCGTGGACGCCGTCTCCAAGACCGGCGGCCACCTCGGCCCCAACCTCGGCGTGGTCGAGCTGACCATCGCCCTGCACCGGGTCTTCGACTCACCGAAGGACAAGGTCCTCTTCGACACCGGCCACCAGAGCTACGTCCACAAGCTGCTCACCGGCCGCCAGGACTTCTCCCGGCTCCGGGCCAAGGGCGGCCTGTCCGGCTACCCCTCGCGCGCCGAGTCCGAGCACGACGTCATCGAGAACTCGCACGCCTCGACGGTCCTCGGCTGGGCCGACGGCCTCGCCAAGGCCAACCAGGTGCTGGGGAAGGACGACCACGTCGTCGCCGTCATCGGTGACGGCGCCCTCACCGGCGGCATGGCCTGGGAGGCGCTGAACAACATCGCCGACGCCAAGGACCGCCCGCTCGTCATCGTCGTCAACGACAACGAGCGCTCCTACGCCCCCACCATCGGCGGCCTCGCCAACCACCTGGCCACCCTGCGCACCACCGACGGCTACGAGCGCTTCCTCGCCCGCGGCAAGGACATCCTGGAGCGCACCCCCGTCGTCGGCAGGCCCCTCTACGAGACCCTGCACGGCGCCAAGAAGGGCCTCAAGGACTTCATCGCCCCGCAGGGCATGTTCGAGGACCTCGGCCTGAAGTACGTCGGCCCCATCGACGGCCACGACATCGAGGCCATGGAGTCCGCGCTGACCCGCGCCAAGCGGTTCGGCGGCCCCGTCATCGTCCACTGCCTGACCGAGAAGGGCCGCGGCTACCAGCACGCGGAGCAGGACGAGGCCGACCGCTTCCACGGCATCGGCCCGATCCACCCCGACACCGGACTGCCGGTGAAGACCGCCGCGGCCAGCTGGACCTCCGTCTTCGGCGACGAGATGGTCAAGCTCGGCCGGGAGCGCGAGGACGTCGTCGCCATCACCGCGGCGATGCTCCAGCCCGTCGGCCTGAAGAAGTTCGCCGAGACCTTCCCCGAGCGCGTGTTCGACGTCGGTATCGCCGAGCAGCACGCGGCGACCTCCGCGGCCGGACTCGCCACCGGCGGGCTCCACCCGGTCTTCGCCGTCTACGCCACGTTCCTCAACCGCGCCTTCGACCAGGTACTGATGGACGTCGCCCTGCACAAGTGCGGAGTGACCTTCGTCCTGGACCGGGCCGGCGTCACCGGCGACGACGGCGCCTCCCACAACGGCATGTGGGACATGTCGATCCTCCAGGTCGTCCCCACCCTGCGGATGGCCGCACCACGCGACGCCGAACAGCTCCGCGCCCAGCTCCGCGAGGCCGTCGAGGTCGACGACGCGCCGACCGTGGTCCGCTACTCCAAGGGCGTGGTCGGCCCCGCCGTCCCCGCCGTCGGCCGGATCGGCGGCATGGACGTCCTGCGCGAGCCCGGCACCGGCACCCACGGCCCTTCGGGCACGGGGGACACCCCCAGGCCCGACGTCCTCCTCGTCTCGGTCGGCGCACTCGCGCCGATGTGCCTGGAGATCGCCGGCCTCCTCGACAAGCAGGGCATCTCCACCACCGTCGTCGACCCCCGCTGGGTCAAGCCGGTCGACGAGGCCCTCCCCGCGCTCGCCGCCAAGCACCGCGTCGTCGTCACCGTCGAGGACAACGGCCGCGTCGGGGGTGTCGGCTCCGCCGTCGCCCAGGCGCTGCGCGACGCCGGGGTAGACCTGCCGCTGCGCGACTTCGGCATCCCGCCGCGCTTCCTCGACCACGCCTCCCGCAAGGAGGTCATGGCCGAGATCGGGCTGACCGCGCCGGACATCGCCCGCCAGGTCACCGGCCTCGTCGCCACGCTGGACGGCCGCCTCGACGACGAGCCCAGCAGGACCGCCGAGCCCGCGCGGGACTGATCCGCGCGCCGTCCGGCGCACGCACCGGCAGACCGATTGGACCGGTCGGAGTACCCGAAGAGGTTTCCGGCCGGTCCTTTCGTGTGAAACGCACTCCGTGGGCGGGCGAGGTCCCGCACCCCTCTCGATCATGGGTTGACGGCCATGGGTACGGAGGTACGCCGGTGAGCACACAGCAGCAGCCCCCCAGGAGCACCGGGGCGTTCCGGACCAAGACGGTCGAGCAGTCGATCCGGGACACGGAGGAGCCGGAGCACGCGCTCAGGAAGTCGCTCTCCGCCTGGGACCTGACCGTCTTCGGCGTCGGCGTCATCATCGGCACCGGCATCTTCGTGCTGACGGGCATCGCCGCCAAGGAGAACGCCGGCCCCGCCACCGCCCTGTCCTTCGTCGCCGCCGGCATCGTCTGCGCCCTCGCGGCGCTCTGCTACGCCGAGTTCGCGTCCACCGTGCCGGTGGCCGGCTCGGCGTACACCTTCTCGTACGCCTCGATCGGGGAACTCCCCGCCTGGATCATCGGCTGGGACCTGGTCCTGGAGTTCGCCCTCGGCACCGCGGTGGTGGCGGTCGGCTGGTCCGGCTACGTGCGCGCCCTGCTGGAGACCAACATCGGCCTGCAGATGCCCACGGCGCTCTCCGGGCCCGACGCGGGCGGCCACTTCGACCTGCTGGCCTTCCTGCTGATCCTGGCGCTCACCGCCGTGCTCGTCATCGGCATGAAGCTGTCCGCCCGCATCACCGCGATCGTCGTCGCGATCAAGGTCACCGTGGTGCTGCTGGTCATCGTCGCGGGGGCCTTCTTCATCAAGGCCGAGAACTACACCCCGTTCATCCCCCCGGCCGAGCCGCAGGAGACCGGCAGCGGCCTCACGGCGCCGCTGGTCCAGGTGCTGTTCGGCTACGAACCCACCAACTTCGGCGTCATGGGCATCTTCACCGCCGCCTCCATCGTGTTCTTCGCCTTCATCGGCTTCGACGTCGTCGCCACCGCCGCCGAGGAGACCCGCAACCCCCAGCGCGACATGCCGCGCGGCATCCTCGGCTCCCTGCTGATCTGCACCGTGCTGTACGTGGCCGTGACCCTCGTCGTCACCGGTATGCAGCGCTACACCGAGATGTCCGCGACCGCCCCGCTCGCCGACGCCTTCAAAGCCGTCGGCCAGCCCTTCTTCGCCGGCGCCATCAGCGTCGGCGCGGCCGTGGGGCTCATCACCGTCTGCATGATCCTGCTGCTGGGCCAGACCCGGGTGTTCTTCGCCATGAGCCGCGACGGACTGCTGCCGCGCTTCTTCTCCATCACCCACCCGAAGTTCCGGACACCCCACCGCGCGACCATCGTGCTCGGCGTGGCCATCGCGATCATCGCGGGCTTCACCAGCCTCCAGGCACTCGCCGCCCTGGTGAACATCGGCACGCTCTTCGCCTTCGTCATCGTGGCCCTCGGCGTCATCATCCTCCGCAACACCCGGCCCGACCTGCACCGCGCGTTCCGGACCCCCTGGGTGCCGGTACTGCCGGCCCTGTCCATCGCGGCGTCCCTCTGGCTGATGCTGAACCTCCCGGCCGAGACCTGGCTGCGGTTCGCCGTCTGGATGGCGCTGGGCGTGGTCGTCTACTACCTCTACGGCCGCTCCCACAGCCGCCTCGGCAAGCTCGGCAAGGGCGCCGAGTTCTAGATTCCGCACCGGGGGACCGGAGGACCGGGGGCGCCGGCAGGCACGCGGCCCCCGGCGGCGAGCCCGCCCACGACGCCACACGGCCCGGTATGCCCCCGTAACGGGACATACCGGGCCGTGTGGTGTGTGCGCCTGCTCGCCGAGCCACCGCCGTCACCGAGGTACGCCCGGGTCAGCCGCGGCGGACCGCCCGCGGACCCACGACCTCCGCCCCCAGGGCCTCCACCCGCTCCCGCAGCCCCCGGTCGGCGGTGACCACCACCGCGGAACGGCCCGCGTTCTCCCGGACCAGCTCCACGACGCGGTCGTCACCGCTGCCCGGCGCGTCCTCGACCCGCACGCCCGGGACGGACCCGACCCCCCTCGCCCGGCCCTCGACGACCAGGACCACCTCGACCGGACCGGGGCGCCCGGAGATACCCTCCTCGGCGAGCGGGACCAGTCCGTCGCGCAGCCGCTCGGCCGCGCCCCGGCGGTCACGCCACCACCCGTCCGGGACCGAACCGACCACGTTCGCGCCATCGACGATCAGGAGGAGGACCATGGCGGAAGCGTGTCACAGGACCGCTCCGCAGGCGTGCCGACCGGGGTGTCACCGGGTGTTATCGTCACGTAAATCAAGCGCTTGCACGGCGCTCGGGGAAGGTGGGCAACGGGCCATGTCATTGCGGTCTGCGCGGAGGTCGAAGCGTCGCACGGGCACCGCCCCCCAACCCGTGGGCGCCGAAGGCAGGCAGCGCAAGGCGGCCCGGGCCTCGGCCACACTGCCCGCCGACCCGTCGCTCCCGCCGACCGCCGGCTGGCTGCTGCGCGGCAAGGACGGGCGGCTGTCCGCGTACACACCGGCCGCCGACGGCGTGCTGCGCTGGACCGAGAAACGGCCGGGCGGGCCCGGGTGGACCGGCCCCGAACTGTTCCCGGCCCCCGGCATCCTGCCCTACCTGGCGATCGCCCAGGGCTCCGACGGCTATGTGCAGCTGGTCGGACTGCGCCGCACCCCGGTCGCCGGCGGCGAGGTCGCCACGGACGTGGTGCAGGCCATCCAGTACCAGTCCGGGCGCCCGATGCGGGACTGGTACGCGCTCGGCACCCCCTACGCCCAGGACCGCGGCCTCGCGGCGACCATAGGGCTCCCCGCGGCCGTGGTGGACGCGGAGGGCTCCCTCCACGTCTTCGTGCGCAACGCGGGCGGCGGCGTCTGCGGCCGGGCGCAGGTGCCGAACGGCAAATGGAACAAGTGGGCCGACCTCAAGGGCAGCGGGACGCTCGGCCTACCCGCCGCGTCGGTCACCGACCACGGGCTGATGGAGGTCCTCGCCCCGGCGGAGGACGCCGTGCTGCGGTGGGACCAGGAAACCCAGGGCGTGAAGTTCCGGCGCTCCGGCGACATCGCGTTCTCCGCCGCCGACGGCTCCGTCAGCTCGGAGCGCACCGGCCGCGAGCGGCTGACCCACTTCTGGCGCGACGCCGCCACGGGCGCCGTCCACGCCTGGCGCGAGGGCATGGCCGCCCCTGCGGCCCTCGGCGGGGAGGGCGGCTCCGGGCCGGTCGCCGTGCTCCGGACACCGGTCGACGGCCAGGACTGCACGATCCTGGCCCAGCGCGGCGCCGACGGCCGCCCGGCCCTCGCCGCGTACCCGACGGAGAAGGAGTCCGCGGGCCTCGACTGGACGCCCACGGGCGACCCCTGCGTCGGCGCCCCCGCCCTCGCCATCGACGGCACCGGCCGCGTCGTCCTCGCCGCGCTCGGCGGCGACGGCTCCCTGCGGGTGACGCGGCAGAAGTCCGAGTCCGGTCTGGCGATGGAGGCGTGGACGCGGGTGTGACGCCGTACGCGGGTGCGCTGCCGCCTCGGCCGGGCCCCGGCCGGTCGTGGCGACCGCGCGACCCGGCCGGTCGTGGCCCCCTGACTGTCGTGGCCCCGTGGACGGCCGGCCCGCGCGGGAACGCGCTACGGGAACGGGCCGTACGGGATCTCTCCCGTACGGCCCGTTCCCGTCTTCCCGGCTGTCGTCCCGGCCGTCTTCCCGCGCGTGTTCCCCTCGGACGGTGGCCGTGACCGGCGGCACGTCACGCGTCGACTGTCACACGCCACACGCCACACGCCGTAGGTCACCGGCCGCCCGTCACGCCTCAGACGGCGCGAGACGCCGAGCGCACCGTCACGCGGGGACGCTCGCCACGCCCTGCGCCAGGAACCGCTTGCCGTTGACACGCTCGCTGACGCCCTCGCGGTCCAGGTACGGCGTGATGCCGCCCAGGTGGAACGGCCAGCCGGCGCCGGTGATCAGGCAGAGGTCGACGTCCTGCGCCTCGGCGACGACACCCTCCTCCAGCATCAGCCCGATCTCCTGCGCCACCGCGTCCAGGACGCGGGCGCGGACCTGCTCCTCCGTCAGGACGCTGTCGCCCTGCTTCAGCAGCGCGGCGACCTCCGGGTCCAGCTCCGGCTTGCCGCTGTCGTAGACGTAGAAACCGCGCTTGCCGGCCTCGACGACCGCCTTCAGGTTCGGGGACACCGTGAAGCGCTCCGGGAAGGCGCGGTTCAGCGTCTCGGAGACATGCAGACCGATCGCCGGGCCGACCAGCTCCAGCAGCACCAGCGGCGACATCGGCAGACCGAGCGGCTCGATCGCCTTCTCGGCGGTGGCGACCGGGGTGCCCTCGTCGATGACGTTCTGGATCTCGCCCATGAAGCGGGTCAGGATGCGGTTCACGACGAACGCCGGGGCGTCCTTGGTGAGCACCGCGGTCTTCTTCAGCTTCTTGGCGACGGCGAAGGCCGTGGCCAGGGAGGCGTCGTCGGTCTGCTCGCCCCGGACGATCTCCAGCAGCGGCAGCACGGCGACCGGGTTGAAGAAGTGGAAGCCGACCACGCGCTCCGGGTGGCGGAGCTTCGAGGCCATCTCCGACACCGACAGCGAGGAGGTGTTGGTGGCGAGGATCGCGTGCGCCGGGGCGACGGCCTCGACCTCCGCGAACACCTTCTGCTTGACCGACATCTCCTCGAAGACGGCCTCGATGACGAAGTCCGCGTCCGCGAAGCCCGCGGCCTTGTCCAGGACACCGGTCACCAGCGCCTTGAGGCGGTTGGCCTTGTCCTGGTTGATACGGCCCTTGCCGAGCAGCTTCTCGATCTCGGCGTGGACATAGCCCACGCCCTTGTCGACGCGCTCCTGGTCGATGTCGGTGAGGACCACCGGCACCTCCAGGCGGCGCAGGAACAGCAGGGCCAGCTGGGAGGCCATCAGACCGGCGCCGACGACACCCACCTTGGTGACCGGGCGGGCCAGCGACTTGTCCGGCGCGCCGGCGGGGCGCTTGCCGCGCTTCTGCACCAGGTTGAACGCGTAGATCCCGGAACGCAGTTCGCCGCCCATGATGAGGTCGGCCAGCGCGGTGTCCTCGGCGTCGAAGCCCTTCTGCAGGTCGCCGTCCTTGGCCGCCTCGACGATGTCGAGGGCCCGGTAGGCGGCCGGCGCGGCGCCGTGCACCTTGGAGTCGGCGATGAACCGGCCCCTGGCGACGGCCTGGTCCCAGGCCTCGCCGCGGTCGATCTCGGGGCGCTCCACCACGATCTCGCCCTTGAGGACGGACGCGGTCCAGATCAGCGACTGCTCCAGGAAGTCCGCGCCCTCGAAGATCGCGTCGGCGATGCCCAGCTCGTGCACCTGGACGCCCTTGAGCTGCTTGTTCTGGTTGAGCGAGTTCTCGATGATCACCGAGACGGCGCGATCGGCCCCGATCAGGTTCGGCAGGATGGTGCAGCCGCCCCAGCCGGGGACCAGCCCGAGGAACACCTCGGGCAGCGAGAAGGCCGGCAGGGCCTTGGAGACCGTGCGGTACGAGCAGTGCAGACCGACCTCGACACCGCCGCCCATCGCCGCGCCGTTGTAGTACGCGAACGTCGGCACGCCCAGCGAGGACAGCCGCTTGAAGACGTCGTGGCCGCCCTTGCCGATGGCCAGCGCGTCCTCGTGCCGCTTCAGCAGCTCGACGCCCTTGAGGTCGGCGCCGACGGCGAAGATGAACGGCTTGCCGGTGATTCCGGCACCGACCACGGCGCCCTCGGACGCCTCCTTCTCCACCTGGTCGATCGCGGCGTTGAGGTTCGCCAGCGACTGCGGGCCGAACGTCGTCGGCTTGGTGTGGTCCAGGCCGTTGTCCAGCGTGATGAGGGCGAACCTGCCCGCGCCGCCGGGGAGGTCGAGGTGGCGCACGTGCGCCTGGGTGACGACCTCGTCCGGGAACAGCTCGGCCGCGCCCTTCAGGAGCTCAGCGGTGGTACTCACTTGTTGCCTCCGGCGTCCTTGTGGTGCGGGTTCTCCCAGATGACGGTGGCGCCCATGCCGAAGCCGACGCACATCGTGGTGAGGCCGTAGCGGACCTCCGGCTGCTCCTCGAACTGCCGCGCGAGCTGCGTCATCAGACGCACGCCCGACGACGCCAGCGGGTGGCCGAAGGCGATGGCGCCGCCGTACTGGTTGACGCGGGCGTCGTCGTCGGCGATGCCGTAGTGGTCGAGGAAGGCCAGCACCTGGACGGCGAAGGCCTCGTTGATCTCGAACAGGCCGATGTCCCCGATGGACAGCCCCGCCTGGGCCAGGGCCTTCTCCGTCGCCGGGATCGGGCCGTAGCCCATGACCTCGGGCTCGACTCCCGCGAAGGAGTACGACACCAGGCGCATCTTGACCGGCAGGCCGTTCTCGCGGGCGAAGTCCTCGGAGGCGATCAGCGAGGCGGTGGCGCCGTCGTTGAGGCCGGCGGCGTTGCCCGCGGTGACCCGGCCGTGGACGCGGAACGGCGTCTTCAGGCCCTGCAGGTTCTCCAGCGTGGTGCCCGGGCGCATAGGCTCGTCGGCGGTGACCAGACCCCAGCCGGTCTCACCGGCCTCCGGGTTGGTGCGGCGTACCGAGACCGGCACCAGGTCCTGCTGGATCTTGCCGTTGGCGTACGCCTTGGCGGCCTTCTCCTGCGAGCGGACGGCGTACTCGTCGGCGCGCTGCTTGGTGATGTGCGGGTAGCGGTCGTGCAGGTTCTCCGCCGTCATGCCCATGAAGAGGGCCGACTCGTCGACGAGCTTCTCCGACACGAAGCGCGGATTGGGGTCCACGCCCTCGCCCATCGGGTGGCGGCCCATGTGCTCGACGCCGCCGGCGACGGCGATGTCGTACGCACCGAAGGCGACGCTGCCCGCGACCGTGGTGACGGCGGTCAGCGCGCCGGCGCACATGCGGTCGATGGAGTAGCCCGGGACGGACTGCGGCAGGCCCGCGAGGATGCCGGCGGTGCGGCCGATCGTCAGACCCTGGTCGCCGATCTGCGTGGTCGCCGCGATGGCGACCTCGTCGATCTTCTTGGGGTCGAGGTCCGGGTTGCGGCGCAGCAGCTCCCGGATGGCCTTCACGACGAGATCGTCGGCACGGGTCTCGTGGTAGATGCCCTTCGGGCCCGCCTTGCCGAACGGGGTGCGGACGCCGTCGACGAAGACGACGTCCCTGACGGTACGAGGCACGATGGCTCTCCTCCAGGGTGCGGGGTGGCACTGCTGCGTGTCACGCGGCTAAGCGTGCGCTTGCTGCCCTCATGCTACTTGCGGGTAACAGGGTTGCCCACCCCTCGTCGCGGGAGCGGTGAACGTCACACACCACACGGTCGCGCCTGCCCGCCGTGCGAGGTTCCCGCCACGCCGACGCCTCCGTCGCCGGACGCCGCACCCCCGGCGCCGCAGCCCGGCGTCGCACCCCTGCGCCGCTCCATTCCGGGGCGTTCGGTCTCGTCGGCCGGGCCTTCGGGGCGTCGGGTCCCGGCGTGCGGCGTTCGGTGTGCGGTGTCGCGGTGCTCGGCGGGAACGCGCCCCGGTCCTGCGGATGACGGATGACAGATGTCGTCATCTGTCATCCGACATTTGTCGCCTGTCCCCTGTCGTCTGTCGGCTGGTGTCTGTTGTCCGGTGTCTGCGGGCTGGTGTCCGGTGTCAGGCGGCTGACGTCGGGCTCGCCCCCAGGCGGCGACGCACACGTCCCACCTCCGACGTCCCACGTCCGGCGTCAGATGTTCGGCTCGGCGCGTACGCGTCACGCCCCGAGCCCGCCCGGCGTGCGGGGGAAACTCCGGGCATCCGGGACCCTCCGCGGGCGGGGCGTCACGCAGTCGCCTGCAGCGCCCTCGTCAGCAGTGGTGTCACCTGTTCGACCTGCCAGGGCCGCGCCCCCAGTGCGGTCAGCGCGGACACGACCGCCTCCGGGCCCGGTTCCGCCGGCGGCTCCCAGCACAGGCGCCGCACGGTGTCCGGCGTGATCAGGTTCTCCTGGGGCAGGTTCAGCTGCTCCGCCAGCACGGACACCGCCGCCCGCGCCGCGGACAGCCGCGCGGCCGCGGCCGGGTCCTTGTCCGCCCAGGAGCGCGGCGGAGGCGGTCCGGTCACCGGTTGGCCCGGCTGCGGCAGCTCCCCCTCCGGCAGCGCCAGCGCGCGGTCCACCGCCGCCTGCCACTGCTCCAGCTGTCGCCGGCCCATGCGGTGCCCGAAGCCGGGCAGTGCCGTCAGCGCCTGCACGGTCAGCGGGAGCGCCAGCGCCGCCTCGATGATCGCCGCGTCGCCGAGCACCTTGCCGGGGGAGACGTCGCGGCGCTGGGCGACCTTGTCGCGGGCCGTCCACAGCTCCCGTACGACGGCCATCTGACGGCGGCGTCGCACCTTGTGCATGCCCGAGGTGCGCCGCCAGGGGTCCTTGCGCGGGGGAGCGGGCGGCGCCGAGGCGATGGCGTCGAACTCCTGCCGCGCCCACTCCAGCTTCCCCTGCCGGTCCAGCTCCTTCTCCAGTGCGTCCCGGAGGTCGACGAGCAGCTCGACGTCGAGCGCCGCGTACCGCAGCCAGGGCTCCGGGAGGGGGCGGGTGGACCAGTCCACCGCCGAGTGCCCCTTCTCCAGGGCGTAGCCGAGCACCGACTCGACCATGGCGCCGAGGCCCACCCGGGGGAAGCCCGCGAGCCGCCCGGCGAGCTCGGTGTCGAAGAGCCGGGTCGGCAGCATGCCTATTTCACGCAGGCACGGGAGGTCCTGGGTGGCGGCGTGCAGGATCCACTCGCTGCCGGTGAGGGCGTCGCCGAGGGCGGAGAGGTCGGGGCACCCGACCGGGTCGACGAGCGCCGTGCCCGCGCCCTGGCGGCGCAGCTGGACGAGGTACGCGCGCTGTCCGTACCGGTAGCCGGACGCGCGTTCGGCGTCGACGGCGACGGGGCCGGAGCCGGCGGCGAACGCGGCGACGACGGACTCCAGTCCCTCCGGGGTGGAGACCACCGGTGGGATGCCCTCCCGCGGCTCCAGCAGGGGGATCGGCACCCCGTCGGCGGTGACGCCGTCGTCCGGGGGGCCGCCCCCGGTGGTGCGCAGGTCCGGCTCTGCTGCGGTCTCTTGGGCGTCGGTCACCTGTCAAGGGTATCCGTCAACGGCAAGCGCCCGACGACGGAACGTTCCGTCGACGGGCGCTGGTCCGGTGTAAAGGCGGGGCTCAGTGGATGATGCCGGTGCGCAGCGCCACGGCCACCATCCCCGCGCGGTCGCCGGTGCCGAGCTTGCGTGCGATGCGGGCCAGGTGGCTCTTCACCGTCAGTGCGGACAGGCCCATCGAGACGCCGATCGCCTTGTTGGACTGCCCCTCCGCGACCAGCCGGAGCACCTCCACCTCGCGGCCCGAGAGCTCGCGGTAGCCGCCCGGGTGGCTCGGGGCGCCGGGGGGACGGCGGTGCAGCCGGGCGGCCGCGGCGCCGATCGGGGCGGCTCCGGGGCGGCTGGGGTGGCCGAGGTTGGTGCGGGTGCCGGTCACGACGTACCCCTTCACCCCTCCGGCCAGGGCGTTGCGGACGGCGCCGATGTCGTCGGCGGCGGAGAGGGCGAGGCCGTTGGGCCAGCCCGCGGCTCGGGTCTCGGACAGCAGGGTCAGCCCGCTGCCGTCGGGCAGGTGGACGTCGGCCACGCAGATGTCGCGCGGGTTGCCGACGCGGGGACGGGCCTCCGCGATGGACGACGCCTCGATGACATCGCGCACCCCGAGCGCCCACAGGTGGCGGGTGACGGTGGAGCGGACGCGCGGGTCGGCCACGACGACCATGGCCGTCGGCTTGTTCGGGCGGTAGGCGACCAGGCTTGCGGGCTGCTCGAGGAGAACGGACACCAGGCCTCCTGGGAAGGTGGGGGACGGAGCCGGCTCGGGGATGAAGCCGGGGCGAACCGTGCTTGATGGGTCACCACCTCTTCGGCAGCAAACCTGGTCGCCTTTAGAGAAAGATCACGATTTGGTGAGTAACAATTCCGGCAATTAGGACGCGTGATCGATCATGCTGTGACCCTGTCCGGACATCCCGGCGCCGGTCCGCGACCCGGGTGCGCCCCGCGGCGCGACCGTCGCCCGCCGTCGCGGACCCCGGGGCGAACGAACCCTGGCGGGCGCCGTCCGGCCGCCCGTCCGGCGCCCGCCCGCGATCGCTGTCACTCCCGCCCGGGCCACCCGGTCCGCCGGGTCCGCCCGGTCTGCGCGGTCTGCCCGCGCCGCCCGTTTCCCCTCCGCGGCACCGCGCGTCCCCCATCCCAGGCGCTACGGCCCATCCCAGGACGCTACGGCCCGCCCCGGGACGTCATGGCCCGTCCCAGGACGCTACGGCGCGTGCGGGCCCCGGCGCTGCGGCAGTGTGACGACGCCCGCCGTCGTACCGCCGGGGTCGCCCGAGGGTCCCGCGGGCGGGAGACCGCCGACCTGGCACAGCAGGTCGCACCACGCCGCGAAGTGCGCCGCGGTGTCCGGGGTGCCGTCCCCGCCCTCGCGCGGCGTCCACGAGGCACGGATCTCGATCTGGGTCGCGGGACGCCGGTCGGCGAGTCCTCCGAAGTAGTGAGACCCCGCCCGGGTGACGGTGCCGCTCGGCTCCCCGTACGAGAGGTTCCGGGCCTCCAGCGCGCCCGTCAGCCACGACCAGCACACCTCCGGCAGCAGCGGGTCCGCCGCCATCTCCGGCTCCAGTTCGGCGCGCACCAGCGTCACCAGCCGGAACGTGCCCTGCCACGCGTCGTGACCCGACGGGTCGTGCAGCAGGACGAGCCGGCCGTCCGCCAGGTCCTCCCCGCCGTCGACGACCGCCGCCTCCAGGGCGTACGCGTGCGGCGCCAGACGCTGCGGCGGCCGGGCCGGGTCCACCTCGATCCCGGGACGCGGCCGTGCCGCACGCAGTGCGTCGACCGCGAGCCGGAACGCCCGCGGCGCTGAGCCCCGCGCGGCGCCGTCCGGGCCCTCGGCGCCGTCGGATGGATCGGAGAACTGTCCCTGAGCCGCAGCCATGCGGGGAAGAGTAGGCGGAACGCGGGCCCGGCGCAGGGAGGGACACCCACCCGCGCATGCTCCTTGCCCGTACATGCGAAGATTCTGGGCGTGAGCGCCAACGACCTCCCCCCGGCTCGGAGCACCTCCCCCGCCGGGGACGCCCCGTCCGCAGGCCAGCAGCCGACGACCGACGCCCTCCGCGATTCCGCGTTCCTCCGGGCGTGCCGACGCGAGCCCGTGCCCCACACCCCGGTGTGGTTCATGCGGCAGGCGGGCCGGTCGCTGCCCGAGTACCTGAAGGTGCGCGAGGGCGTCCCGATGCTGGAGTCGTGCATGCGGCCCGAGCTCGTCACCGAGATCACGCTGCAGCCGGTGCGCCGCCACAAGGTCGACGCCGCGATCTACTTCAGCGACATCGTCGTACCGCTCAAGGCCATCGGCATCGACCTCGACATCAAGCCCGGCGTCGGCCCGGTCGTCGCCGAGCCGGTGCGCCGCCGCGAGGACCTCGCCCGGCTGCGCGACCTCACCCCCGAGGACGTCTCGTACGTCACCGAGGCGATCGGGATGCTCACCGGTGAACTCGGCGCCACACCGCTCATCGGCTTCGCCGGCGCCCCCTTCACCCTCGCCAGCTACCTCGTCGAGGGCGGGCCGTCCCGCAACCACGAGCACACCAAGGCGCTCATGTACGGCGACCCGCAGCTGTGGGCCGACCTGCTCGACCGGCTCGCCGGGATCACCGCCGCCTTCCTGAAGGTGCAGATCGAGGCCGGGGCCTCCGCCGTGCAGCTCTTCGACTCCTGGGTCGGCGCGCTGTCCCCCGCCGACTACCGCCGCTCGGTCATGCCCGCCTCGGCGAAGGTGTTCGCCGAGGTCGAGCGGTACGGGGTGCCGCGCATCCACTTCGGCGTCGGAACCGGCGAGCTGCTCGGCCTGATGGGCGAGGCCGGCGCGGACGTCGTCGGCGTCGACTGGCGCGTACCGCTGGACGAGGCCGCCCGCCGGGTCGGGCCGGGCCGGGCGCTCCAGGGCAACCTGGACCCCGCGGTGCTGTTCTCCACCCCGGAGGCCGTCGAGGCCAAGACCCGCGAGGTCCTGGACGCGGCGCGCGGTCTGGAGGGTCATGTCTTCAACCTCGGCCACGGCGTCCTGCCCACCACCGACCCGGACGCCCTGACCCGGCTGACGGAGTACGTCCACACCCGTACGGCGCGCTGACCGCGGGCGGCCACCGAGGACTTCCTCCCGGCTCGTCTGAGGGCGGCGGCCACGGGCCCGCCCCCCGGTCCGACGGGATCGGCGGCCACGGGCCCGGCCCACGGTTCGCCGGGGCGGGCCCATGGCCGACCCGCCGACGGGCGTCCGGCGCCGCTCGCACGGCGCCGCCCCGGGCCGCCGGCGCGGCGCTGCCCGCGGGCTTCAGCCCGCCTGCGCCACCGCCGCCGTCGCCTTCCGTGCCGCCACCAGCACCGGGTCCCACACCGGGGAGAACGGCGGGGCGTAGCCGAGGTCCAGGGCGGTCATCCCCTCCACCGTCATCCCGGCGGTGAGCGCGACCGCCGCCACGTCCACGCGCTTGCCTGCGCCCTCGCGCCCCACGATCTGGACGCCGAGGAGCCGGCCGGTACGGCGCTCGGCGAGCATCTTGACCGTCATCGGGGCCGCGCCCGGGTAGTAGCCCGCCCGGCTGGTCGACTCGACGGTGACCGTCACGAAGCGCAGGCCCACCGCACGGGCCTCCTTCTCCAGCAGTCCCGTGCGGGCGATCTCCAGATCGCAGACCTTGCTCACCGCGGTGCCCACCACCCCGGGGAAGGTGGCGTAGCCGCCGCCGACGCCCGCGCCGATGATCTGGCCGTGCTTGTTGGCGTGGGTGCCGAGCGGGATGTGCCGCTCGCGGCCCGAGACGAGGTCCAGGACCTCGACGCAGTCGCCGCCCGCCCAGACGTCCTCGTACCCCCGCACCCGCATCGACAGATCCGTGAGCAGGCCACCGTGCGTCCCGAGGGGGAGTCCCGCCGCGCGTGCCAGCTCCGTCTCGGGCTCGACGCCGATGCCGAGCACCACCACGTCCGCCGGGAACTCCCCGTCCTCCGTGGCGACCGCGCGCACCCTCCCGCCCGGCCCGCCGGGCACGGGAGACGCCCCCACCTCCGGGCCTGTGAGGATCTTGGTGACCTCGGCGCCGTTGACGGTGGTGATGCCCATGCCGTCCATCGCCTCGTGCACCAGTCGGCCCATGTCGGGGTCCAGTGTCGCCATGGGCTGCTCGCCCCGGTTGACGACGGTGACGTCGAGACCGCGCTTCAGCAGCGCCTCGGCCATCTCCACACCGATGTAGCCCGCGCCCACCACCACCGCGCGGCGGCCCTCCAGCCCCGCGAGGGTGTCGAGCAGCGCCTGCCCGTCGTCGAGGGTCTGCACGCCGTGCACGCCCGGCGCGTCGATCCCGGGCAGCCGCGGGCGCACGGGCCGGGCTCCGGTGGCGATGACCAGCTTGTCGTAGCCGGTCCACGCCTCCGTGCCCGACTCCAGGTCCCGGGACCTGACACGCTGCCCCGGGACGTCGATCTCGACGACCTCCGTGCGCATGCGCAGATCGATCCCTCGGCTCCGGTGCTCCTGCGGCGAGCGCGCGACGAGTTGCTCGCGGCGGTCCACGTCCCCGCCGACCCAGTACGGAATGCCGCACGCCGAGTACGAGGCGAAGTGCGACCGCTCGAAGGCGACGATCTCCAGCTCTCCGGGACCTCTGAGTCTGCGCGCCTGCGACGCCGCGGACATCCCCGCCGCGTCGCCGCCGATGACCACCATGCGTTCCATACGGAACACGCTACGGGGGAGCGGCCGTTCAGTCCTGTCCGGAGTCCGGTCCGGGGTTCTGTGCGGGGTTCTGCATGGAGTCCTGCCCGGACTCCTGCCCGGGCCCCCGGGCCGGTGAGACGCCGGAGCCCCGGGCGGTCCGCGGCGTCCGCGGCGTCCGCGGCGTCCGCGGCGTCTGCCGCGTCCGCAGCGGTCGGACCAGCCACCGCCACACCGCGTACAGCAGGGCGAGCGCCGCGCCGAACGGGAACACCGCGGCCACCACCGCGGCCACCCACCGCGCGGTCGACGCCAGCGCGTCCCAGCCGCCCGACAGTGCGTCCAGGAAGCCAGGAGCGCCCTCGTCGTCCGGTTGTTGCCGCTTCTCGGGCTCGGACAGCCGCAACGTGATCGTCGCCATCGACGTCCGGTCCTCCAGCGACGCCTGGCGGGCCAGCAGGGACTCCAGCTCTGCCTGACGCCTACTCAGCTCGCCCTCCAGCGTGACCACGTCGGACAGTTTCGTCGCCCGGTCCATCAGCGCCCGCACCCGTGCCACGCTCGCCCGCTGCGTCGCGACCCGGCTCTCCACGTCGACGACCTGGTCGGTGACGTCCTTGGCGTCGGCCTTGCGGGACAGCAGCTTCCCGGTGCCCGAGAGCCGGGCGAGAACCGCCGTGTACCGGTCCTGCGGCACCCGCAGCACCACCGTGGACTCGACGCGGGCCTCGTCGACCCGCTCCGTGGACTCGTCGGCGACATGCCCGCCGGCCTGCTCGACCGCGGTACGGGCCTGGGCGAGCGTGCGGGCGGCGTCCTTCACCTCCACGGCCAGTTCGGCGGTCCTGATGACATGGGTCGCGGGCAGGCGCTGCCTGCCGCCGTCGCCGGGCGCGCCGGCCTTCGGGCCGGCGGCTCCGGCCGAGGCGTCGGCGGCGCCGGGGGCGGCGGCCTTCGCTGCCTCGCCCCCGGCGGCCCGGTCGGCGGTCGGGGCGGACCCGTCGTCGGAGGCGCCGCAGCCGGCGAGTGCGAGTGAGACGACGAGTAGTGCCGCCGCCGACCTGTGCCGTGCACGCATGATGGTCCCCCCGAGGAGTGCGATGGGTTCGGTGCCGGTTTCGACGTGCGGCCGCCGAACGGGGTTGCCCCGCCCGGTTCCGAAGCGGTCACGGTAGGGACTCGATACGGCACGCCGAGCCGCCGTGCGCTGCGACGCCGACCGCCGACCGCCGACCGCCGACCACCGACCGCGGACCCCCGACCGCCGTCTGCCGACCGCCGCCCGCGGACCGCCGACCGCCGACCGCGCCGCCGGGTGAGCGCGGTCTCACCGGGCCCCTGTACGGGACCCCGCCCTCATGTACGGACACCGCCCTCGCGGCACACCGGGCCCCTGGACGGCACACCGCCTCCTGCACGGCACACCGCCTCCTGGACGGCAGGGACACCGGCCGCCGCGCCCGAGCCGATGGCGGCCGGCCCGGGGCGGTTTGAGAGAGTGGAGGCATGCTGCCCACGTCAGAGCACCCCCGGGCCCGCGCCGGCCGTGTCGTCGTCATCGGCGGCGGGATCGCCGGCCTCGCGGCGGCGCACCGGCTGGCCACGTCCGGAGTGCGGGTGACCCTGCTGGAGGGCGCCGCCCGGCTCGGCGGCAAGCTCCTCACCGGGGAGATCGCCGGGGCCCCCGTCGACCTCGGCGCCGAGTCGATGCTCGCCCGGCGGCCCGAGGCGGTCGCCCTCGCACGCGCCGTCGGGCTCGGCGACCGGCTGCGGGCCCCGGCCACCACCACCGCATCGGTGTGGACCCGCGACGCCCTGCGGCCCATGCCCCAGGGCCATGTGATGGGCGTCCCCGGCAACCCGGAGGCACTGTCCGGGTTGCTGTCCGCCGAGGGCGTCGCCCGGATCGGGCGGGAGCGCGAACTGCCCCCGGCGGAGCTCGGGGAGGACGTCGCCGTCGGCACGTTCGTGGCCGACCGCCTCGGCCGCGAGGTCGTCGACCGGCTCGTCGAGCCGCTGCTCGGCGGCGTGTACGCGGGCGACGCCTACCGCATCTCGCTGCGCGCCGCCGTCCCCGCCCTCTTCGACGCGACCCGGGCCGCCGGCGGCAACCTGCTGGACGGAGTCCGCGAGGTGCAGCGCCGGGCCGCCGAGCGGCACGAGACGGGCCCCGTGTTCATGGGTCTCGACGGCGGGGTCGGCACCCTCCCGGCGGCGGTCGCGGCCGCCGTCCGGGCCGCCGGCGGCGAGATTCTCACCGAGACCCCGGTGCTCGGCCTGACCCGCGGCACCGACGGCTGGCGGATCCGCACCGGTGCGGCGGAGCTCACCGCGGACGGTGTCGTCCTCGCCACCCCCGCCTGGTCGGCCTCCGTCCTCCTCACCGACACGGCACCGGCCGCGTCCGCCGAGCTCGCCCGGGTCGAGTACGCGTCGATGGCGCTCGTCACCCTCGCGTTCCGCGCCGCCGACACGGCCGCGCTGCCCGCCGGATCCGGCTTCCTCGTACCGCCGGTGGACGGCCGCACGATCAAGGCGTCCACATTCTCCGCCCACAAGTGGGGCTGGGTCGCCGACCGCGCCCCCGGGCTGTTCCTGCTGCGCACGTCCGTCGGCCGGTACGGCGAGGAGAAGCAGCTCGACCGGGAGGACGACGAGCTCGTCGCCGCCTCCCTGGGGGACCTCGCCGAGGCGACCGGGCTCACCGCCCGCCCCGTCGCCGCCGACGTCACCCGCTGGATCGACGGACTGCCCCAGTACCCCGTCGGCCACCTGGCCCGGGTCGCCCGCATCCGGGACGCCGTGGCCGCGCTGCCCGGGCTGCGGGTCTGCGGGGCGGCGTACGACGGCGTCGGCATCCCCGCCTGCGTCGGCAGCGGGCAGCGCGCGGCGGACGAGATCATCGCCACGGGCCCCCTGGTGCGGGGCACGGTCCGGGAAGGGCGAGAATAGCCCCATGAGTGCGCCCGAAAAGATCCCGAACGCCGGTAAGAAGGCGAAGGACCTCAACGAGGTCATCCGCTACACCCTGTGGTCCGTCTTCAAGCTGCGGGACGTGCTGCCGCAGGACGCGGACCGCGCCGGGTACGCAGGCGAGGTCCAGGAGCTGTTCGACCAGCTCGCGGCCAAGGACGTCACCGTGCGCGGCACCTACGACCTGTCCGGTCTGCGCGCCGACGCCGACCTGATGATCTGGTGGCACGCCGAGACCGCCGACCAGCTCCAGGAGGCGTACAGCCTCTTCCGCCGCACCCGCCTCGGCCGCGCGCTGGAGCCGGTCTGGTCGAACATGGCGCTGCACCGCCCCGCCGAGTTCAACAAGTCGCACATCCCGGCCTTCCTCGCCGACGAGACCCCGCGCGACTACGTCTCCGTGTACCCGTTCGTGCGCTCGTACGACTGGTACCTGCTGCCCGACGAGGACCGCCGCCGGATGCTCGCCGACCACGGCAAGATGGCCCGCGGCTACCCGGACGTCCGTGCCAACACCGTCGCCTCGTTCTCCCTCGGCGACTACGAGTGGCTGCTCGCCTTCGAGGCCGACGAGCTGTACCGGATCGTCGACCTCATGCGGCACCTGCGCGCCTCCGAGGCCCGGATGCACGTCCGCGAGGAGGTCCCCTTCTTCACCGGGCGCCGCAAGAGCGTCGCGGACCTGGTGGCCGGTCTGGCCTGACGGCCCCTACGACCCGGAGGCGGACCCCCGCAGGGCGGCCCGCCTCCCCTCGACCCGGAAGATCAGACAGCGGGCGGCAGCAAGCGCTCGACCGCCCGCTGCTCCAGCGACACCGGGTCCGGCTGCGGGTGCGGCGCGCACGAAGCGCGCCGCACCGGCGTCCTGCCGGTCAGCAGGTACGCCTCCATATGGCCGTTGACGCAGGCGTTGTCGCCGCCCGAGATGCCGTGCGTCCCCGCGCCGCGCTCCGTGACCAGTACCGAACCCGCGAGGCGCTGCTGCAGTCTCAGGGCGCCCGCGTACGGGGTGGCCGCGTCCCGCTCCGCCGCCAGGATCAGCAGCGGCGGCACGTCCCCCGGCCCGGTGCGTACGTCGACCGGCCGCTGCCGCGGCGGCTGCCAGTACGCGCACGGCAGGTTCATCCGGACATTGGCCCAGGTCTCGAACGGCGCCCGCCGCGCCAGCGCGGTGTTGTCCCGGTCCCACACCGCCCAGTCCGTGGGCCAGGGCGCGTCGTTGCACTGGACGGCGGTGTAGACGGCGTTGCCGTTCTCCTCCTCGGCGGCGGCCGACGCGCGGGGCTTCGCCTGCTTGACGAGCTGCCGCGGGTCGCCCTTCAGGTACGCCGACAGGGCCAGGGCGCGGCGCGGCCAGTACAGGTCGTTGTAGACGGTCCGGGTGAAGGCCGCCTGCAACTGGCCCGGGCCGACCGTGCCGTCCGCCGGGTTCTTCGCCAGCAGGGCGCGCGCCCGGTCGTAGGCCGCCTGCACCTGCCGGGGTGTCGTGCCGAGACCGTACGTGGCGTGGTGCCGGGCCACCCAGGCGCGGAAGTCGGCCCACCGGCTCTCGAACGCGAGTGACTGCTCCAGGTTGTTGCGGTACCAGACCTTCGCCGGGTCCGGGTCGACGGGGGAGTCGAGCACCATCCGCCGCACCCGCTCGGGGAACATCACCGCGTACAGGGCGCCCAGGTAGGTGCCGTACGAGGCGCCGAGGAAGGTCAGTCGCCGTTCGCCGAGCGCGGCCCTCAGCACCTCCAGATCACGGACGTTGTTGAGCGTGTGGTAGTGCCGCAGCGCCGGGCCGGCCCTGCGGGCGCAGCCGTGCGCGTACGCCCGGGCACGCACGACGCCCTGCCGCTTCTCCGCGGCGGAGGGATGGACGGGGGCGGCGGTCGGCGCCTTGGTGAACTCCGCCGGATGCTGGCAGGAGATCGGCGCGGAACGGCCCACGCCGCGCGGCGCGTAGCCCACCAGGTCGTACGCCTCCGCGATCCGCTTCCACTCGGGTTCCCCGGCGAGCGCGGGGAAGTACATGCCGGAGCCGCCGGGGCCACCGGGGTTGTAGAGGAGCGCGCCCTGGCGGACCGACGGCCCGCCCGTCGCCCGCACCCGGCTGACGGCGAGGCTGATCTGCCGTCCCCACGGGTCGGCGTAGTCGAGGGGGACCCGGACCGCGGCGCACTCGACGGTCGGCGGCAGGTCCTCCTCCGCCGGGCAGGCGCCGAACGTGACGCCGGCGGCCGCGGCACGGGCGGCGGCGACGACGGTACCGCGCTCCTCCGGGCCGGCGTACCGGGGCGTCCCGGCCGCCGGGGCCGCCGCGAGGGCCGACAGGATCAGGGAGCCGGCGGCTCCGTACAGGGCTGCTGCTCTCATCGCGTTCCCTTCGCACCACCGGTCGTGGCTCGAAGGTCACCGCGGCACCGGACTTTGTAAAGGATCTTGGTCGGGTGTCGCGGCCGATGACCCTTTTGCGGCATGTGCGGCGGTGCGCATCTGATGTTCGGGGCGCGGCGGTACGGGTGTGCTGCTACGGGCGTGAGGTCGCGGGCCCTGCGCCCGGGCCCCTTGAACCCAGGCCCTGCGCCCAGGCCCCGGCCGTACCACCGCCCGGGCCCCGTCCGGCCGTTCCCCGCTGCCGATCTCCGGGTGCCGGGGCGCCGGGGTCTGCCCGCGGTACCCGGAGCCCTCAGCCCGATCCGCCCCCGCAACCGGAGCCGCCGCTCGACGATCCGCCGCAGCCGGACCCTCCGCCCGAACCGCCGCCGGAACCGCCTCCGCAACTGGAGCCGCCCCCGGACGATCCGCCGCAGCCGCCTCCGCCGCAACCGCCGCGCGAGCCGCAGGAACCACCGGCCGCCCCGCCGCAGCCTCCGCCGCCCGCGCCGCCCGGGTCGTCGCCCGAGGCCGCGCACCACACGGCGACGGGGACGTACCCCGCGGTATCGGCCGTGACGCCGCGGCTCCTGCCTCCGCTACGCGCACCGCTCCGGGAGGGCTGCCCGTCGCCGGCGCGAACCAGCCGGGCCGCAGTGGTCAACTGCCCCTGGAGCACCGGGTCGGGCACGGCGCGCAGCCCGCCGAACGCCACCAGACGGCCGGCGTCGGTGAGGTGGGCGTGCGCCGCCCGGTAGTCCGCGGCCGCGCGGCGGCCCGCCGCGGTGACCCGGACGCGGGCCAGGGAGGCGCAGAGCGCGGCGACGACCGCGCCCACCAGGATCGCGGGAAGGACCGTGAGGGCGAACGGGAACGGCATGTCGGCGAAATCGGCGGAGTAGGCGAAGTAGGCGTGGAAGTGGAACGCGTACTGCGCGAACGTCGCGACGAACGAGACCGGCAGCAGCACCAGGGACAGCACGAGCTGCCAGGTGGCCCGGGTCCGCCGGCGCCGGGCGTCGGCGGGGGCGATCATCAGTCCACGTGCCGCGAGCCCGTCACCGATCTCCTGCACGGCGGGATTGCGCATCACCGCGAGCCGGAGGTGGTGCAGGGCCCCGCTCGGCGCCCTCGTCAGCTCGTCCAGGACGGCGCGTTCGACATGGTCGCGGGCGACGGGCCGCCGGACGGCGGCGATGCCCGGACCCCCGACCGCCAGCCGCCCGTCCGCGACCATGGCGGCCAGTGCCGCGTCGACGGCCCTGGCCGGCCCGCCGTTGAGGAACGCGGCCTCCATCAGGTCGTGCGCCGGGCCGCCCGGGCCGCGGCGCGCCCGAGCCAGGTCCACGACCAGCAGGATCGAGGAGGCACCCACGGCCAGGTACACGACGACGGCGAAGACGTCGAGCAGCATCCGGCTCACCTCCTGACGAGGGCGGCGCGGGCCGCCCGGACGAAGCGGGTGGCGCGGCGCGGCGGACGGGGCGCCGCCCGGTCCTGCCACCAGTGGCTGAGCCGCCGGCGGGCGACCGGGTCCTCCGGACGCCCCGCGATCAGCAGATGCTCGGCGAAGTCCAGCGCGTCCCGGCGGTAACCGCCGCGCATCGGCCGGGACATGGCGTAGTCGAGGTACGCGGTCCGGTAGCCGGTGCCGAGGATCAGCGGCAGCTCGGGAGCCACCCGGGCGACGACATCGGCCCGCTTGCCGGCGAGCGCCCGGGTCTGCACCCTCAGCCGGCGGGCGTCGAACCCCTCCGGCGCGGGCGTCCCGGCGACGAGCGCGGACAGCAGAGCCGCCTGCGCGAGGCCGAGACCCTCCCGCGCGGTGACAGCCGGAGCACGGCCCGGTGCCGTCGCAGCGGCAGGGGACGCCGGCTGGTGCGCCGCGCTCCCCTCATCCCGTGCATCCGCTGCACCCGCTTGATCTGCAGCACCCGCTCGATCTGCTGGATCCGGTTCATCCGCTCCGCTCGGGGAACCCGCTGCGCCCGGGGCATCCGGGTCCTTCTGTTCGTGCGCCTCGTGCGCTTCGTGCGGCGCGTTCTCCCCTGCCGTCCCGCGGATGAGGTCCGGGCGGCCCGCCGAGGCCCCCGGTGCCCGCCTGCCCGGCGTCCGCAGCGGGGACGCGGCGAGGACCGCGCGGATCGCGTCCAGTTCCGCTGCCAGCTCCTCCGCGGGGGGAAAGTCGTCGTCCCGTTCCAGCAGCACCCCGGGCGGGTCGGTGCGCGAGCACAGCTCGGCCAGGACGTCGAGGACCGGCCTCGGCACCGGGTGGGCGTGGGTGTCGTGCCAGACGCCGTCGCGCTCCACCCCGCCGGCGACGTGGACGTACGCGATCGCCTCCACGGGCAGCTCGTCCAGCGCCCGGAGCGGGTCCTCGCCCCGGTTGACGCGGTTGGTGTGCAGATTGGCGACGTCGATCAGCAGCCGCACCCCGGTGCGCTCGACGAGCTCCGCCAGGAACCGGCCCTCCGTCATCTCCTCGCCGGGCCAGGAGATCAGGGCGGCGATGTTCTCCAGGGCGAGTGGCACCGGCAGGCTGTCCTGGGCGATGCGGACGTTCTCGCAGAGGACGTCCAGCGCGTCCCGGGTACGCGGTACGGGGAGCAGGTGCCCGGCCTCCAGCGCGGGCGAGGCGGTCAGCGCGCCGCCCGCGCGGACGAACGCGATGTGCTCGGTCACGAGCGGCGCCCCCAGCGCCTCGGCGCGTTCGGCCAGATCGGCCAGCCGGCGCGGGTCCGGCCGTTCCGCCCCGCCGAGTCCCAGTGAGACACCGTGCGGTACGACCGTGACGCCCCGCTCCCTCAGCCGCCCGAGCGACTCGGGAAGATGGCCGGGGCAGACGTTCTCCGCGACCACCTCGACCCAGTCGAGACCGGGGAGCCGCTCCACTGCAGCGGCGATCTCCGGGCGCCAGCCGATACCGGTTCCGAGCCTGTCGAGGTGCTTCATGGGTTCCCCCTCCTCCGTGTGCAGGGGTCATGGCCCCGTGGGGCCCTGCCCAATCCGGAGGAGGGGACGTTCAGAGCTTCATTTGAGGTTCCGGGAGCACCGGACGGGCGTTCCGCGGATCCCGCGCCGGGACTCCCGCACCGCGGATCCCGCACCGGGGCTCCCGCACCGCCGATCCCGGAACCTCGTGTCAGCCGCTCGCCCCCGGAGCCGGCCGGTTGGTGTTGACCGCGGTCGGCGGACCCGGCTGGGTCGAGGGACGCGAGGTGGTCTCGATCTCACCCGGCGGCACGACCGGGGTCGGCGCCGGCGGCAGGTTCCCGTCCGGCGGCGGCGGGCCCGAGGGGCTGGCCGTCGCAGCGCCCGCGGCCTCGTTGGCGATCGCGTCGAAGTCCACCATGCCGGTGTTCTCCAGCATGGTGATGTGATCCAGCACGGTCTGGTTCGCGTCGGACGCGAGCTGACGGATCAGAGTGTTGCGCGTGGTGTGGCGGACCTGGGCGATCAGGGCGAAGACCTTGCCGTGCGCGTTGCGCAGCAGGTTCGCGAACTTGTACTCGTACTCGCGGCCGCTGGCCGCCGACAGCTCTCTCAGCCAGCCCTGCTGCTGCTCGTTGGGCACGTTCGGCAGCTCCACGCCCAGCTTTGCGGCCACGTCGCGGGCCCGCTGGTCGAGGTCCGTGTGACCGACGATGAGGTGGTCGCCCGCGTCCTTGATCGCCTGGGTCGGGGCGCGCTCGATGGCCTGCTGCCCGGCGGGCAGCTCCCACAGGCCGGCGAGCCGCACCTTGACCAGGAAGTCGCGGTCGGTCGCCGTCAGCGGCCCCCACTGGGTGCCCACGGACGAGGCGTTGAGATTGGCCTGGCCAGTCCCGGACCGGTCGGCGTAGGACCATACGGGGAAAGCGAGCGCGCCCACTGTGGCGACCAGTGCCGCGATGATGAGAGCTGTCCCGTTGACGCGACGCAGCAAGTGTGCCTCCCGATCCGATGTGCGTACCGCGGAACCCCGGCTACGGAACCGGCGGTTCGAACTGCTTGGCAGTACCGGGAGGTACGTACGGGGGAGCGGTTGCGTTCAGCCCGGGACGGAAGGTCCTCGGGGCCCTCGCGCGGCGGGATCCCGGCCCCGTTCGCGGGGAGCCTCGTGCGCCGTTCCGGGGGTCTCGTCGCCGTCCGGGAGGACGTCCGCGCGGCTCGTCAGGGCCTCAGTACCGCACCGGATGGTCGGCGACGACCGTCACGGAGCCCGGGGCGACCTCCGTGAAACCGGCGTCCCGGACCGTCGGCAGGCCGCTCGCGGCGAGTTCGGCCCAGCGGCCGGGGGCGACGGTCCGCACCGCGAGCGGGAACCCGGCGTCACGCCACGCCGCGCGCTCGGTCTCGTCCATGTCCCACCACAGCAGCTGTGCCCCGTGCCCGACCTGGGCCATCTCCTTGCCCGTCGACATGTGCAGCTCGGGGTTGAGCCAGATCAGGGCCCGGTCGGGTCCGACGTCGCCGGCCGGCTGCTCGGCGTCATCGAGTTCCGTCCCCGACACCTGGAGCTTCGACAGCTCCCTGGGCCAGCCGTCCAGCGGCACCGGCGGGAACACCCGCACCTCGGCGCCGCCCCCGGTCGCCGTGATGCCGGGCAGCTCCGACGCCTTGCGCCACTCGGCGCCGCGCGCCCTGCGCACCACCTTGCGGATCCGGCCGTCCTGCCAGTCCCGTACCCGCGCGGCCCATTCGCCGTCCCCGGACGAGCGCTCGTCGGAGAGCATCAGCACGACCGCGCGGGCGGCGGTCTCCAGCGCGTCGGTACGGGACGGCGGCGCGTTCCGCTCGATCCGGACCACGAGCGGCAGGACGAACTGCGGAGCCTCGTCGCGCGGCGCCGCCGCCGCACGGTGGAAGGGGCTGTCGGTGCCGTGGGTGCCGTGCGTGCTGTCGGTGCTGCTGGAGCTGTCGGTGCTGTCGGTGCTGTTCACTCGCGTATTCTGCCAGCCGGCGCGAAACGGACACCGGCCCGGCCCGCCTGGACGGGGGCAGCGCGCGAGCGGCACGGGGACGCGCTCCGGGCGGGCCCCGCCGGGTCCCGCCGGGCCCGGCGGGACCGCCGTATGGGGCGGAGACGCTGCTCACCTCCCAATTCCCGCCGCGCTCCGCCGCCCTCCGGGGCACGCGGCAGCCGCAGGCTGACGATGCGTCAAGAAAGATTCTTTGCGCGGGCGATGAACGGATCCGGGGACGGCGTCCGTATGAAGGGCCGGACGCGTCCCCCCTCCCGGTCCACTTCGGCGACCGGAGTCCGTACCCCCGCAGGAGGCGAAGAGTTGAGTCACAGGCGTATACCCAAGCGGAAGGCGATTCTCGCCGGAGCCGGAGCGGTGGGCATCGCCGCAGCCGCCGTACTGCTGCCGAATGCCAACGCTTCGCAGTCCGGGTCCGAGGACGAGCGAACCGCTCCCAGAAAGATGAGTGCCGCATCCGCCGCGGAGCTCCTCCAGCAGCTGGGCAAGCAGCTCGGCGACTCCTACGGCGGCGCGTACTACGACGCGTCCAAGCAGCAGCTCATCGTGAACATCGTCGGCGATGACAACGATGTGGACATCGAGATCAAGCGGGCCGGTGCGGTGGCCCGCAGCGTGCAGAACAGCTTCTCCACGCTGAAGTCCGCCACCCGCACGCTCTCCGGCAAGGCCGCGGTCCCGGGGACGGCCTGGGCCATCGACCCCAGGAACAACCAGATCCTGGTGACCGCCGACCGCACCGTCACCGGCGAACGGTGGAACACCGTCGAGTCGGCCGTCGAGTCGCTCGGGGAGGGAGTCGCCCGGATACAGAAGTCGAAGGGCGAGTTCAAGCCCCTGCTGGAGGGCGGGGACGCCATCTTCAGCAGCGGTGGCGCGCGCTGCTCGCTCGGCTTCAACGTCACGACCCAGGACGGGCAGCCCGGCTTCCTCACGGCAGGCCACTGCACCGCCGCCTCCGAACAGTGGTCCGAGCAGCAGGGCGGCCAGCCGGTCGCCACCGCCCAGGAGTCCGTCTTCCCCGGTGAGGGCGACTTCGCACTCGTGACGTACGACGACCCGAACACCGACGCACCGAGCGCCGTCGACCTGGGCGACGGGCGGGTCCTGGAGATCGGTCAGGCGGCCGACGCGGCCGTCGGCCAGGAGGTCTTCCGCATGGGCAGCACCACCGGCCTCAACGGCGGTCAGGTGACCGGCCTGAACGCCACCGTGAACTACCCCGAGGGCACCGTCAGCGGTCTGATCCAGACCAACGTCTGCGCCGAACCGGGCGACAGCGGCGGTGCCCTGTTCACCAGGGACGGCAACGCCATCGGCCTCACCTCCGGCGGCAGCGGTGACTGCACCTCGGGCGGTGAGACCTTCTTCCAGCCGGTGACGACCGCTCTCGAGGCGGTCGGCGCACGCATCGGCTGACCCGGCCGGACCGGCCCCGCCGCCGGCCCGTCGCTCGCGGACCGTACGGGGGCGGCCCTGACGCCCCGGCCGCTCACGGACCGCACGGCCGGCCCGTCCGGAGGAGCACCGCCCCGTCCGGGCGTGGTGGCGGGCACGGCCCCCGAGCGGAGCCCGGCCGGAACTCGACCGGAGCCCGACCGGGGCCCGACCGGAACCCCGACCGGAAGGGAGAGCGAGGGAGAGCGAGGGAGGAGGAGAGGCGGCGGCGCGGCCCCGGGCATCGGCGGATGCCCGGGGCCGCACGGCTGCCCGCCCGCAGTCCGGCCTCAGCCGCCCTCCAGCAGCAGCCTCCTGCTCGCGGCGATGTCGAACTCGCCCTTCGGGTACTGCGGGTCGAGTTCCTCGAGGTGTTCCAGCAGCAGCCTGCTGACCGCCCAGTTGCGGTACCACTTGCGGTCGGCGGGCACGACGTACCAGGGTGCCTCGGGGGATGAGCAGTGCTCCAGGGCGCGTTCGTACGCCTCCTGGTAGTCGGGCCACAGGGCCCGCTCCTCGATGTCCCCCCGGTCGAACTTCCAGTGCTTGTCGGGGTTGTCGATGCGGGCCAGCAGCCGGCGCCGCTGCTCGTCGCGGGAGATGTGGAGGAACACCTTGACGATGGCGACGCCGTCCTCCGCGAGGGCCCGCTCGAAGGCGTTGATCTCTTCGTAGCGGCGTTGGATCCGCTCCCGCGGCACCACGCCGCGGACCCGGGCGATCAGGACGTCCTCGTAGTGCGAGCGGTCGAAGATCCCGATGTCGCCGGAGCGCGGCAGCTCCCGGGCGACGCGCCAGAGGAAGTGGTGGTCCCGCTCCTCCTCGGTGGGGGCCTTGAACGCCTTGATCCGGCAGCCCGCCGGATTGAAGTGGCCGATGACGTGCTTGACGGTGCCGCCCTTGCCACTGGTGTCCATGCCCTGGAGGATCAGCAGCAGCCGGCGCCGGTCGCCCGCCGTCGCCGCCGCGTACAGCCGCTCCTGCAGCCCGGCCAGGCGCTCGCCCGCCGCCGCGGCCGCCTCCAGGCCCGCCGCCTTGCTCCGGGGGCCGGCGGGGATCGCCCCGGGGTCGTACGAGGCGAGGTCGACGCGCCCGCCCGCCGGGACACGCAGCACGTCACCGAGCCGGCCGGGGAACCGGTGGGGAAAGCCGCCGGAAGCCGGGCCGTGGGAGCCCGGGGCACCGGAGGCTTGGGCGCCGGACACCGGAGGCCCCCCGGTGCGGCCGCTCTTCCTGGTCATGCTGGTCACCTCGGCCTCTCTTCCGGCGGTCTCCGGCGATGGACTCTCCGGCCGTGGACTGTCCGGTGATGGACCCTCCGATCCTCCACCCGAAGCGGCATCGAGGCGAGGGAGGCCCCGCCCGTCGGCGCGGCGGACCCGGGATCCTGTGGCGCGGCGGCCCCCGGAGGCACGGCGCGGCGAACCCCACTGCTCAGTGCCAGGGGCCGGTCACCGCGAACGTCGTACCGGGCGTGTAGCAGTTGACGTACATCGTCCCGCCGTCCGGTGAGAAGGTGACCCCTGCGAACTCGCCCCACTCGGGCTCCTCCGGGGTGCCGAGGTTCTGGCGGTTGCGCGCCATCGGGTACACCTCGCCCCGCTTGGTCAGCCCGTACACGTGCTGGGCGCCGTTCCCGTCCTCGCACACCATCAGCCCGCCGCCCGGGGCGAGGCAGATGTTGTCCGGGGACTCGCCGGGCAGCCGCACGTCGGTCGCCGGCCCGAAGACCACGACCAGGGTCAGCCGGCGCCGCTCCGGTTCGTACCGCCACACCTGACCGAAGTGGTCGGCAGCCGATCCGTCGGTGCTGCGGGCGAAACTGCACACGAAGTAGACGGACGAGCCGCCCCAGTAGCAGCCCTCCAGCTTCTGGGCGTGGGTGATGCCCTTCGGGCCGAAGTCCTGGAGACGCACGGGGGTCTGACGGGCCTGCGGATCGGGTACGGGAACCCACTCGACGCCGTCGAAGCGTGCCCCGGTCTCCTGGATCGCGGACAGGTCCGGCACCCCCGGGACCCGCATCGCCTCCAGTCGTCCGCCTGCCCGCAGGGAGCCGGTGCCGCCGAGCGGCTTCTCCGGCAGGAAGCGGTAGAACAGCCCGAACGGCCTGTCGAAGGCGTCCTCCGTCTCGTAGACGATCCCGCGGCGCGGATCGACGGCGACGGCCTCGTGCTGGAAGCGGCCCAGCGCGGTCAGCGGCACGGCGCCGGTCCGGCGGGGATCGGCGCCGTCCACCTCGAAGACGAATCCGTGGTCCTTGGTGTAGCCGTTGGTGCCGGCCTTGTCCTCGGTCTCCTCGCAGGTGAGCCAGGTACCCCAGGGCGTGGGCCCGCCCGCGCAGTTGACGGCGGTGCCCGCGATGGCGACGCGCTCGTCCAGGACGTTGTTGCGCCCGTCGAGGGTGAGCGCCGTGCAGCCGCCCTTCGCCGCCGGGTCGTAGGTGAGGCCGTCGACGGCGGGAACGCCGAGGCCGGCACTGTGCCGGTTCTCGTGGTTGCGTACGAGATGGATCCTGCCGCGGCGTCCGGGCAGGGCGGTCATGCCGTCGTGGCGGCCGGGTACCGGGCCCTCGCCGGAACGCAGCGGCTCGCCCTCGCGGGAGAGCACCCGGTAGCGGAAACCTTTCGGCAGGTCGAGCAGGCCCCGCGGGTCGGGGACGAGGGGGCCGTATCCGCGGTGGCCCCGGGCGGCGGCGGTCCCCGCGAACAACTCGGAGAAGGCGCCGGTGAAGGCGATGCCGGCGACCGCGGCACCCGTACCGGCGAGGACCTGGCGCCGTGTCGCGGAGGGGGCGCCGGAGCGGTCCGGCGCTTCGGCGCCCCCGCTCCCGGCGGTCCCCGCTGCTTCCTGCTTGCGTTCTGCGGTCATGAGGCGACTCCCTGCTGGCGGACAGAGACGTGACCCGCATGTGTGTACCAGGCGTGTGGCCACGCGTGAAGCATGCGGGTCACGGTGCCCCGTGGGACGCGAGCTGTCGCGTGCGCAACCGTGGGACGCGAGCTGCCGCGTGCGCAGCCATGGGATGCGCGCTGTCACGTGCGCAGCCATGGGACGCGAGCTGTCACGTGCGCAGCCATGGGCGCGCTGTCGCCCGCGCGGCGTGAGGCGTCGCGTGAGCGCGGCGAGGCCTGCTACGCGAGCTTCGCCGTCAGGGTGATCTCCGTCCCCGAGAGGGCCTGGCTCACCGGGCAGTTCTTCTTGGCCTCCTCGGCGGCGGCCTGGAAGCCCTCCTGGTCGAGACCGGGAACCCGGCCCTCGACGGTCAGGTGGATGCCGGTGATGCCCTCGCCCGGCTGGAAGGTGACGTCGGCCTTGGTCTCCAGGCGGGTGGGCGGCGTACCGGCACCCGCGAGGCCGTGCGAGAGGGCCATGGAGAAGCAGCTGGAGTGGGCGCCGGCGATCAGCTCCTCGGGGCTGGTCTTGCCGTTCGCCTGCTCGGCGCGCGACGGCCAGGAGACGGGGAAGTCGCCGATGCCGGACGAGTCGAACGTGACGACGCCGGAGCCGGAGAGCAGGTCGCCGTCCCAGACGGTGTGGGCCTGGCGCGTGGTGGCCATGATGGATCCCTTTCTCAAAGCACTCAACGAATCGGTTCCAACCGGGCCCAACCTACTGGAGGCTACGGGGCGACGAGTCCCTTGGCGTCCCGTGCCAGTGCCGTCAGCCGGGAGATCGCCCGGTAGTACTTCTTCCGGTAGCCGCCCTTCAGCATCTCCTCACCGAACAGCCGGTCGAAGGGGAGACCGGAGGCCAGCACCGGCACCTCCCGGTCGTAGAGCCGGTCGGCCAGTACGACGAGCCGCAGTGCCGTCGACTGGTCCGGCACCGGCCGCACGTCGGTGAGGCAGACCGCGCGCAACCCGTCCGTCAGCGCGCCGTAGCGGCTGGGGTGCACCCGTGCGAGATGCTCCAGCAGCTCGGGGAAGGCGTCCAGCGAGGCGCCCTCGGTGGCGTGCGCGGCCCGGGTGACCTGCTCGTCGGAGAACGGCGCGGGCGCTTCGGGCAGGCCGCGGTGGCGGTAGTCCTCGCCGTCGATCCGCAGCGGCCGGAAGTGTGCGGACAGGCCCTGGATCTCGCGGAGGAAGTCGGCGGCGGCGAAGCGGCCCTCGCCGAGCTTGCCGGGCAGGGTGTTGGAGGTCGCCGCGAGAGCGACGCCCGCCTCGACGAGCTTGCCGAGCAGGGTCGACACGAGCACGGTGTCGCCCGGGTCGTCCAGCTCGAACTCGTCGATGCACAGGAGCCGGTGGCCGCTCAGGGTCGTCACGGTCTGCTGGAAGCCGAGCGCGCCGACCAGGTTCGTCAGCTCGACGAAGGTACCGAAGGCCTTGAGGGCCGGCTCGGCGGGCGTGGCGTGCCAGAGGGAGGCCAGGAGATGGGTCTTTCCGACGCCGTAGCCGCCGTCCAGATAGACCCCGCGCGGCGCGGTGGGCGCGGCGGGCTTCCGCGAGAACCAGCGGCGCCTGCCGCTGCCGGTGGCGTGCGCGCCGCCCAGCCCCGCGGCGAACGAGCCCAGCACGGTGACCGCCTCGGCCTGGCTGGGCTGGTTCGGATCCGGGACGTACGTCTCGAAGCGCACCGAGTCGAAGCGCGGCGGCGGAACCATCTCCGCGACCAGACGGTCGGCGGGGACGCGGGGCTCGCGTGCGCACAGCGAGAGCGGGACGGCTTCGGTCATGGGGGTGGTCGACACAACCACCCACTGTACTGAGTCCGGGTGGACGGCCACTGAGTCCGGGTGGACGGCCGGCCGGCACGTCGGGCGCCTCCGGCCGCGGGGACGGCCCGCGGTGCGGGGGCGGGGGCCGGCCGTGTGTGATCGGCCGGGCGCGCGGCGTGACCGCGCGGTCCCGCCGCGAGGACGGCCGGCCGCGGCCGTCGGGGGGCCGCCGGATGGACGCCCCGGCCCCGGTACGCCTGCGTGCGGGCCCGCGCCCCGCCCGGTGGGCGGCGAGGAGCCGGGACCGCGCACGGCCCGCTACACGCGCCCGCGGGCCGTGCCAGACTGCTCGGCATGCGACGCCTGTTCCCCCTGCCCGACCCGAACGACCCCGACGGTGCCCGTGCCGTGACCGACCGCGCGTGGGGGCTGGACGAACTGGCCGACGCCTACGCCTACCCGGCCACGGACGGCCCCTGGCTGCGGGCCAACATGGTCTCGTCCCTCGACGGCGCCGCCCAGCACGACGGGACGTCGCAGCCGCTGTCGTCCGACGCGGACATGCGGATCTTCGGCACCCTGCGGGCACTGGCCGACGCCGTGGTCGTCGGCGCCGAGACGGTCCGGCAGGAGGGCTACCGCCCGGCGCGCGCCCGGGACGCCTTCGCCGGGCGCCGTGCGGCCGCCGGACAGGGCCCCGCTCCCGCCGTCGCCGTGGTCAGTGCGAGCCTCGATCTGGACTTCTCGCTGCCCCTCTTCACTTCGCCTTTGGTGCCGACGCTGGTCCTGACCGGTGCCGCCGCCTCGCCGGAGCGGGTCGCCGCCGCCGAGAAGGCCGGGGCGGAGGTCCTCGTCGCGGGTGAGGGGATGGGCGTCGACCCGGCGCGGGCCGTCGAGGCGCTGGCCGGGCGCGGCCTGCGGCGGCTGCTGACGGAGGGAGGGCCGAGGCTCCTGGGCCAGTTCGTCGCGTCCGGGGTGCTGGACGAGCTGTGCCTGACGGTGTCGCCGACGCTCACCTCCGGCACCGCGCAGCGGATCGCGTACGGGTCCGGCCGGGCCGTGCCGGAGCGTTTCGCCCTGGTGTCCCTGCTGGAGGAGGCCGGGTTCCTCTTCACCCGATACCGTCGGACCTGACATGGGCGGCAGGGTATGCACCGGTTTGTTCCGGCGGGGCACACTACTCGCAGGCCCCGTGCGCAGACGGGGAAGGACGGTTCCGGCAGAAGGGCACCTGACGTGTTCACAAGCGTACTGATGATCGAGAGGCCCCTCACGGCGACCGACGTGGAGTTCGTCACGACGCTGCACGGGGACGAGCCCGTGTCGTTCATCGTGCTCATGCAGCCGCGCGGCGACCAGGCCGATCTGCTGCTGCGGGCCATCGACGACGTCGCCATGGGCGAGCTCAAGGAGGCCGTCCGCGAGGGCGAGGAGCCGGAGGGGGCGGAGGCCCGGCAGCCCGCGGAACTCGGCCTGGTGCACTCCCTGAACGCCCTCCGCGCCGCCGGGGCCGAGGCCGTCGGCCAGGTCGTCGAGAGCCACCCGATCGACAAGATGAAGACCGTCGTCGACGAGTCCGGCGCCGACGAGGTGATCGTGCTGACCGCGCCCCACTACGTGGAGGAGTTCTTCCACCGCGACTGGGCCTCCCGCGCCCGGCACAAGGTCGGTGTACCGGTGCTGAAGCTCTTCGCGCACAGCGAATAGGCTGGGCCCCTCGTACGACGTCGCACCCTGGGAGACACACGCATGGCATCCGGCATCCCCCACGCCATGGAACGGCCGCACTTCATCGGCATCGGCGGCGCCGGAATGTCCGGGATCGCCAAGATCCTCGCCCAGCGGGGCGCCAAGGTCGCGGGCAGTGACGCCAAGGAGTCCGCGACGGCCGACGCGCTGCGGGCCCTCGGCGCGACCGTGCACGTCGGGCACGCCGCCGAGCACCTCGCGGACGACGCCTCCTGCGTCGTCGTCTCCAGCGCCATCCGCGCCGACAACCCCGAGCTGGCCCGCGCCGCCGAGCTCGGCGTACCGGTCGTCCACCGCTCCGACGCGCTCGCCGCGCTGATGCGCACCGCGCGCACCATCGCGGTGGCCGGCACCCACGGCAAGACCACCACCACCTCGATGCTCGCCGTGGCCCTGACCGAGCTGGGGCTCGACCCCTCGTACGCCATCGGCGGGGACCTCGCCGGGCCCGGCACCAACGCCCGGCACGGCGACGGCGACCTGTTCGTCGCCGAGGCCGACGAGAGCGACCGCAGCTTCCAGAAGTACGACCCGGACGTCGCGATCGTCCTCAACGTCGAGCTCGACCACCACGCCAACTACGCCTCCATGGACGAGATCCACGAGTCCTTCGAGGCGTTCGTCGCCAAGATCCCGGCGGGCGGGACGCTGGTCGTCGGCGAGCACACCGGAGCCCGCGAACTGGCCGCCAGGGTCTCCGGACGCGCGGACCTCACCGTCGTCACCGTCGGGGAGGACGAGGGCGCCGACGTCCGGATCCGCTCGATCACCCCCCACGGCATGACCAGCGAGGTCACGGTCGCGCTCCCGGACGCCGGAGACATCACCTTCACCGTCTCCGTGCCCGGACGCCACTACGCGCACAACGCGGCCGCCGCCCTCGCCGCGGGCGTCCGCACGGGCCTGGACCCGGCCGGGCTGGCCCACGCCCTCACCGCCTACACCGGCGTCGGCCGCCGCCTCCAGCTCAAGGGCGAGGCGGGCGGCGTCCAGGTCATCGACTCGTACGCGCACCACCCCACCGAGATGACCGCCGACCTCGAGGCCATGCGCGCCGCGGCGGGCGACCGGCGGCTGCTGGTCGTCTTCCAGCCGCACCTGTTCTCCCGCACCCAGGAGCTCGGCACCGAGATGGGCCGTGCGCTGGCGCTCGCGGACGCCTCCGTGGTCCTGGACATCTACCCGGCCCGGGAGGACCCGATCCCCGGCGTCACCAGCGCGCTGATCACCGACGCCGCCGAGGCGGCGGGCGCCCGGGTGACCCCCGTCCACGACCAGGGGAGCGTCCCGGACGTGATCGCGGGAATGGCCGTGCCGGGCGATCTGGTTCTCACCATGGGGGCCGGCGATGTGACGGACCTCGGTCCGAGGATCCTGGCCCGCCTGTCGGACTGAGGCCCTCCGGGGCCCTAGCGGTGAGGGAGACCGATCATGGCCTACGACGTCGAGAAGCCGGACGAGCAGTGGCGCGCGGAGCTGAGCCCCGCGGAGTACGCCGTGCTCCGGCAGGCCGGCACCGAGCCCGCCTTCACCGGTGAGTACACGGACACCAAGACCAAGGGTGTCTACTCCTGCCGGGCGTGCGGCGCGGAGCTCTTTACCTCCGGGGAGAAGTTCGCGTCGCACTGCGGCTGGCCGTCCTTCTACGACCCGAAGGACTCCGACGCGGTGGAACTGCTGGAGGACCGGTCGTACGGCATGGTCCGCACCGAGGTGCGCTGCGCGCGCTGCGGCTCGCACCTCGGGCACGTCTTCGAGGGCGAGGGCTATCCGACGCCGACCGACCAGCGGTACTGCATCAACTCGATCTCGCTGCGGCTGGAGCCGGACGAGAGCTGATCCCTCCGGCTCGCCCTTGCCGGCCCTGCGGCATGTGCGGTGCGCGCGCTGCGGCTCGCACCGCGGGCACGTCTTCGAGGGCGAGCAACCCGGCGCCGAGCGGCCAGGGATCCGCGCCCACGCGATCCCGCTGCGGCCGGAGCCGGACGGGGAGGCGTGACCATCCGCATACGCGCCCGGCGGTGCGGTGCCGGGCCCCCGTCCAGGGCTCGTCGCGCGCCCCCGATAATCGCCCCATGCCACACAAGGTCCCCAGCCCCCGAGCCTCCGCCGTCCCGTCCGGCAGGGACGGCCTCCCGTCCCTCACAGGACTGCGCTTCTGGGCGGCGCTCCTGGTGGTCGCGTACCACCTCTCGCGGCAGGTCGGTCAGCTACCCGGGGCCAGTGAGCTGGCCTGGTACGGCCGCAGCGGAGTGACCTTCTTCTTTGTGCTGTCCGGATTCGTCCTGGCATGGACGTACGACGGCAGGCAGGTGCCCGCGAAGGTCTTTCTGTGGAGACGCTTCGCCCGTATCTGGCCGCTCCTCGCCACCACGACGGTGCTGTCCGTAGGGGTGTGGCTCGCCCTCGGCAAGACCGTGTCGGCGAAGGCCGTGGCCGCGACGCTGCTGTTGGTCAACGCCTGGATACCCGACCGGGTCATGCTGCAGGGCGGCAATCCCGCCGCATGGTCGCTCAGCGACGAGGCGTGGTTCTATCTGATCTTTCCCGTGCTGATGGCCCTGCCGGCCGTGCGTTCACGCCGTGGGCGGCGCCGGATCTGGGTGATGGTCTGTGCCGGCGTCGTCCTGGTGTGGCTGAGCGGTGCCCTGATCGCCGACGGGGTGCCGCGCGTCTGGGCGCTCGACTATCTGCCGCTGACCCGGACTCTGCAGTTCCTGCTCGGCGTGGTGGCCGGACTCGCGGTGGCCCGGGGCTGGCGGCCGCCCATCGGTCTGTGGTCTGCCATATCGTTGGCGATCGGCTGGCACCTCGTGTTGATTCCCTGGTCGGAGGCCGTGTCCGACGCTCTCTGGTACGGCCCGTACCACGCCTCGCACCTGCTCTCCACGCCGCTCTTCGCGCTCCTCGTGGCCGCGGCCGCGCACGCGGACCTGAACGGCCGGAAGACGGGACTCGGCGGAAAGTGGGCCATACACCTCGGGCACTGGTCGTTCGCCTGGTACCTGATCCACGAAATCGTCATCCGGGTGTGGGTGGCGAACCACGGCCGGCCCACGGGGCTGTCCGACACCGCCATGGTGTGGCTGGTGGTCGTCGCGGTGAGCCTGGCCCTGTCCGCGTGCGCCTATCGCTGGGTGGAGCATCCCCTCGAGCGACGACTGCGCGGCTTCGGCCCGCGGGTACCGGCGGATGACGGACGCATCGGCGAGGCGCGGCCTGCGGGCGAGACGGTGCGGCAGAACTGATTCGGGATCATCCGGTGTGGCCGGAACGGTTCCTTCCCGTCACGAACCAGGGCCGGCAGCCCTGGCCCAAGGGCGGCAACGTCAAGCTCCGCTCCAGCGTGCAGACGCAAAACGGCTGGTCACGGGTGCGTTCTGTGCAGGACCCTGAGCACATGCCTCAACGTCTCATGTTCGTGCAGTTGAAGACCGGTTACGACACCGACCGCGGACCCTCGTGGATCGGGTGGGTGGACTTCTCGAAGACCTGGAGTACCGCGTACTTTCGCGGAAGGACACTGCGCCGGTCAGGGAAGATGTTCGATGCGAACTTCCACGATGTGCAGACCAACGAGGAGTTCTGGGTCTCCGGGCCGAAGCGGGACCGCACCGACAGCCACTACGGCCCCTCCAACCCCGAGATCGAGCCGGACGCCGTCGAGACCTATAGCGCCTTCCTGGCGGGCGCACCCCTGCCCGGCCGGGAGAACGGCTGACCTCGCGCCCTTGCGAGCGCCTGTCCGGGTCTTCATCAGATGGCTGGAGCGTGCTTCTGACCTGCAGCGACGGGACGTGTCGAGGGTGCCGTCAGCTGTGAGGAGAAGCCCTCTCCGGGTGAACAGGCGCATCGGGTCGTATCCGCCCTTCTGCGTCCAGTGCGATGGGGGTGTGAGCAGGTCTCGCGGGTCGGTGGGGCGCCACTGCTGGAGACCGTCCGCAAGACCGGGTTGGTCAAGGCGACGTCGGCGGCGCTGACGCCGTGGCGCTCGTCGCGGACATCGCGGACGATGCGGACGTTGCTGATACGGACCGGGCGCAGCCGGAATCCCGGCTCCAGCTGTGAGAACCGGCGTATCGGGCACTGTCAGAGGCGTCAGGCACACTGAGCCGTATGAACTCGGTGACCGCACACGACTACGCCTGGATCCGCACCTCGCTGCTCTTCCGCCACATGATGGAGAGCGGATACACCTTGACACTGATTCGGGGGCGGGGTCCGCAGGTGGTGCTGCGTGCGATGGAGGCGGAACCGCGCGGCACCGGGGAGGGGACGGCCGGGCTGATCGAGGCGGATGACGCTCACCGTGCCGAGGTGGATTACGACGACTGGGACGAGTCCTACGTCGCGGGCGCCTTCAAGGTCCCAGGAGAGAAGGGCGACTGGACAGTCGTCCTCGGCTTTGACGGTGGCCTTGGGATGCCGTGTGCGGAGACGCTGTCGGAGGGCGGCCGGGTCGTGGCGCACTCGAGCAACGGAGGCAAGCCCATCCACCTCTTCCACTGGTTTGAGGATGGTGAGCTCCGTACGATGTTCGAGGGCCCATCGGCGCGCGATGGCAGCAGCCCCGACGAACTGGTTCCCCTGCTGCGGGAAGTCGGCTTCCCGCTGACTCCCGAGGGAGAGCACGACGAGAACGCCCCGGCCGTCGACGGCAAGGCGGCGGTCCTCGCTTTGGCAGAGAGACTCACCGGCATACGCATCACCGAATCCCTCCTCCAGGACGCCACGTACGAACTGGGACTCGTCCCCGAACAGCCCGCCGAGGAGTGGACCGGCCTGGTCGTCGACATCACCGATGCCCACGGAGAGCGCCTGTACAAGGAGCTTGGATCTGAAATGGGTTGGTAGTGTCGGTGGTGCCTATAGTGTGCGTGTTCGCAACGTGCCCGGTGGGAGGAACTGATGTCCTGGGCTGATCGGCTCGTGATGGCTGTCGGTAGGCGTCCGCTTGGCCTATCTGTCGACTGGTCGGCGATCGAGGCTCGTATGGGAACCGCTCTGCCCGCCGACTACAAGGAATTTTGCGAGATATTCGGCAGTGGCTATTTCTCCGACTACCTCACCGTATATGACTCGGTGGGGGGTGAAGACTCGAGGCTGGCCGACGTGTATGAGGGCAACTGGCAGATCGCCGAAGAGGATGAAGCGGGTCGCTACTATTATGCCCCGTACGGGCTTTTCCGGCCGAACAGTCAGGGCGGGCTTCTTCAGTGGGGCACGAGCGTTCAAGGTGATGAGTTCGCGTGGCTGGCCGACAGTTCCATGCCGCCAGAGTCCTGGCCTGTGCTGGCGCGAGATGATGCACAGCACTCTCAGCACTTTGCCATGTCGATGAGTGAATTCGTGTACCGTCTGCTGGCAGACAGGTCTTTTGAGGGGTTCGCGGGGTTCGGAGCGACCGAGGAAGCTCCCGATTTCACGCCCTACTCCTGACCTTCTCTTGGTGGCCTGTCTCTCCGCGTCCAACCCGTGAAGTAGTGGTTCTCACAGGGCCCTCACCACGTTGTCGGCCCAACCTCCCTGTTCGCGCCGCAGGTTGGGGTAGGTCAGGTGCTTCCCCGCCCTCCCGGTCAACACCCGTTCGCTCCCGGTAAAGGTCCATAGCCCCGTGAATGCTTCAGATCCGCACGTCGACGCCTTCGCCGAGATCTTCGGCGATCCGCCGCGCGACTACGCCGTACCTGTCGACTGGGCGGCAGTCGAGTCCTGGTTGGGGACGAGCCTGCCCGCCGACTACAAGGCCGTCACCGCCGCGTACGGCCCACTCGACCTCGGCGCCTGGCTCTGGCTCCACATGCCGTGTGTCAACCGCGGTTCGTTCGACTACGGGGCCTGGGTCCAGCAGACTCGGCGTGACGCCCCCGGCGTCCTTCCCTTCGGCGCCACCCGCACCGCCGATACCCTCTACTGGGACACCACGGCATCCGACGACCCCGACCAGTGGCCGGTCGTCATGCACTGTCAGGATGACGCGAACGCGGGCCGCGATCCCTGGCGGCGCTTCGCGACCCCGCTCGTGCCGACTCTGGCCCGTCTCGTGGCCGACGGCATGCGCCCCGTGGCCGCCCGAAGCGGCATACAAAGCGGCCTGGAGCAAGCCCCGTGGACACCGCCGCCTCGGCGACCGGAGCCAACCGCTCGGCGGCGGGCGGCGCTCACCACAGGCAGCGGGCTGGAGACTTTGATCGCACTCGTCCCGCCGCCGGAGACACCCGTGCTCGGTGAGCACGACTGGGCCTGGCTGTACGAACGGCTCGGTACACGTCTGCCCGGCGAGTACATACAACTGATGGAGCGGTACGGGGCCGGCTCCTGGTGCGGCTGGCTGCGCTTCAACATCCCCTTCGGTGAGGACGAGTACGCGCTCGCACCGTGGGCCGAGTGGCACGCGGAGACCTATCAGGGGCAGCGAGCCAAGTTCCCCGAGTACCATCCCCTGGCTGTCTATCCCGAGCCCGGGGGATTCCTGCCCTTCGCCGACTCCATCGACGGCGACCGACTGGGCTGGCTGACCGAAGGCGCCACGCCGGACGACTGGCCATTGATCGTTGTACCGCGCCATGCCGACCAAGGCGCACCGCTGAACCCCGACCTCACCGAAACCCTGCTGGAGTGGCTGCGCGGCCGGTTCGCGACCGAGGGCCTGCCCCCGTTCGGCTGCCGCGACGAGGACCGCCTCGACTACATCGAATTCGAGCCCTGCGACGCGGAACCAGCCGCTGATGACCAATGACTCGGCGCCGCGTTGGTCGCGTTGCGGGAACTGAGGTGTGCCCTCATCCGCATCACCATGTCACCCGCCGTTGTCGTGGTGGCCGGTCCGGGATGCTCCTCCGGCCGGGATGTTCCTCGGTGGAGGGTCGAATGATCTGGGGGCCGGCAGGGCGCACTGCCGGGGGTGGCAGGGCGCGGCGCGTACCATGCGGAGTCGTTGAGGCCGTTTCACCCGCGCGTTCCCTTCCCGGAGTCACCATGCCGCTGCCCTGTCCCGAACTGCTGCCCGGCGGGGGCTTCATCCTGCGCCGGCACCGCTCCGCGGACGGGGAGGCGTTCGCGGCCTTTCTCACCGACCCCGAGGCCACCCGCTACATGGCCTTCACGGCAGAGCAGAAGACAACGCAGGGCGCACAGACCATGCTCGACTACGTGATCTCCGCCTACGGTTCCGATCACGAGGTTCTGTCCCTGACCATCGCGGACGCGGCGGACGACTCGTACCTGGGCTCGATCGGGGGCACCGTGACGGAGACGGAAGGGGTGGTGGAGATCTACTACACGATCGTCCCCGGCGCGCAGGGGCGTGGCCTGGCCACCGACGCCGTGCGACTGCTGCTCGCGTACCTCTTCGCGCTTCCCGGCGTCACCTCGGTTCGCGCGGACGTCACCACCGAGAACCGGCCGTCGCTGCGCGTGCTGGAAAAGCTGGGCTTCGAGGATCGCGGTCCTGTGGAGCGGAGCGCCGGAGGCGGAGAGCTCCCCTACGACTCCCTCACCGGACGCCGGTACGTACTGGACGCCGGCACCTACGAGGTGTGAGGCGCCGCCGCTGCGGTCCGGCGGTCGAGGTACCGCACGAGTTCAGTCGCAGCGCGCCCCCTGGAAGTGATCAGGAGAACGCTTTGACCTCGAGTCGGCGGGACGGAATCCGCGGAGCGCACGGTGTGGAGGCGGCATCGGCCCCGTCGCTCGGTCAGTGGCCGGACTGAAATGGCTCAGTGGTGGAAATTCTCCCGGAGATGTCGCTCGGTTGGACTGTGACGTGAGAAGCGATCCGCGCGGCGATGTGCGTGCTGGGATGTTCTGCAAGGGTGGCGATTGATTTGTACATGGATAGGTTCCGGCAGATTCTCGGGGATCCGCTGGCTCAGGGAGACGTCGTCGATGAATGGCGCTCGACCGAAGGGTCTTTGGGGGTCTCTCTGCCCGTCGACTACAAAGAATTCGTGTCTGCCTTCGGGATGTGTGAGGTCGGAGGCGTACTGGACTTCTTTCATCCGCAGGCTCCTCCTGGAGACTTCTCACGCTCTCCCCTGGTTCAGATGGAATTGCTGAGCAGTGTCTATGCTCGCCGCAGAGCGAAGAGGGCGGCTGGTGTCCCGTATCGACTGATGTCAGAGGGAGGGGGCCTCTTGCCGGTGGCCATGTTCCGTGGTGGCGCCTACCTGCACATGGCAAGAGGGCTGGCGGGTGATGTCGAATGGGGCGTGGTCATTGATGACCGCCACGGATGGCACGAGTACCGGATGAGTTTCAGTGATTTCTTCATTCGGGCACTCGAAGGGCGCTTGGATCCGCCGTTGTTCGCGTCTGAAGTGATCGCGGATCCGACTTACCGTCTTCAGTGAGGAATCGAGCGCAAGGTGTTCCCGACTCCTGTGAAATGAGGGGCTTCCATGCCGGTCGGGGAGACTCCATGACAACCGAGAGGTGCATATGCGGGATTCTCTGCGACAGATGATGGAACTCATGCCTCCTCATGACGGCGCCGGGAGTCGAGTCGACTGGACCGCGGCAGCGGCCGGGTGTCGAGTCCCCGGCTTCCCTTCTGACTATCAGGGATTTATCGCTGCATATGGAGAGGGGGAGATCAGTCAAAGTATCAGCGTGCTGGTTCCGCAGTCAGCGGCATCGGTACCCGCGTACGTTGACAGATTGCCCGAGGACACTGTCATCGCACCCGGCATGCAGGACTGGCAGCGGCCGGAGTTGGCCGCAGCCTATCGCCTGGAGGATATGATCAGGTGGGGTGGAACGGCCGCTGCGGACGCTCTGTGCTGGGTGGCTTCCGGTCTCGATCCGGAGAAGTGGCCGGTCGCTGTGTGGGCACGCCATGGTGGAGGGTGGGAGGTCTATGACTGTGGAATGGTGGAATTCCTGCTGAAGGTTTTTCGGGCGGATTTTCCGGAGTGCCCCATCAGTGACCTATCGCTATGGGGAAATTCCGCGCCACGATTTCTGCATATGCAGGAAGAGCAGCGAATCAGGGACACCGGAATCGACCCGTGGACCGGAGAACCCGATCCTTGGGCAGGCGTGGAATTCGATTGACTCGATCCATCCCTAAACAGACCGAAGATCCCTGTAGTACCTGTGAGGAGGCTCGCCCGGGTTCAGCCCGCTGGCCGCGCGGTCCCCGCGTTCAGCGCCGTGCACAGCCAGTCGTGGGCGGAGCCGGGGTTCGGTTCGGGTGGGGCGCCCGGTGGGGTGGACAGTTCGGCCGTGAGCTGCCAGTACACGTCGATACGGGGATCGGCGGCCAGTTGGCGGCGCAGGAGCCGGCGGAACGCCGGGGTGTCGCGTGTGCCGCGTGACACGGCGTAGGCGGAGACGAAGCAGTCGAGCGCCTCGCCCGCCCAGGGTGGCCGCCCCGCCCGGAGCTCGGCCGACGCCAGCGCGTACGCCTCGCCGAGACCGTCGTAGAGCACGGCGGGATGGTAGCCCCGGTCGGGCAGGTGGACGGCTGGCTGCGGCCGGGCGGAACCGGAGCAGTTTGCCGACACCAGTGCGTGCATCCGGGCGAAGGCCCAGACCTGCGTGGGCGTCGGGTCGTCGGGGAGGTGCGGCACGGCCTGGTCGAGGAACGCCGAGACCACCCGGGCCGGAAGGCGCGGCGGCAGCCAGTACCGCCAGAAGCGCGCCATCGGTGCCGTGCTGGGCGGCACGGCCACCGCGCCGACGAGCCGCAGCCGCTCGGCGCGCTCACCGGCCGCGCAGTCCCGCAGCAGCCGCAGGGACGCCTCCTGCCAGCGCAGGGCGGACAGTTGGGAGCCCACCTTCTGCAACTGGCCGGTGATGGCTGCCTCAAGTACGTCGTTCGTACGGGTGTCGGCGTTCGTACCGGCGGTACGGTCGTCGTCCTGGCTGTCCACGATCCGGCGCACCTCGGGGAGCGGCAGGCCGAGTTCCCGAAGTGAGCGGATCAGCCGCAGCCGGTCCAGGGCTTCGGGGCCGTAGCGGCGGTGGCCGCCCGTGCTGCGGCCCGACTCGGGGAGCAGGCCCCGGTCCGAGTAGAAGCGGACCGTCTTGACCGTGACTCCGGCTCGCTCCGCCAGTTCTCCGATGGTCAGTGGGGCGTTCGTCGGCACGGCTTGAACCTCCCTCAGGGGGAGTTCCTACGGTACCCGCGCCGGGCCGGCCTACGGGGGGCCGGCCCGGCGGGGACACGACCCCGTGGAGGAGGGACCCATGACGGCGTTCGTACTGGTGTCGGGAGGCCACACCGGAGGGTGGGTCTGGCGGGACGTGGCCGCCGGACTGAGGGAGTCGGGAGCGGTGGCGTACCCGGTGACCCTGACGGGGATGGGCGACCGCCGCCATCTCGGCGGCCCGGACACGGACATGGGCACCCATGTCGAGGACCTGGTGCAGATCGTGGACCACGCCGACGAGCCGGAGGTGGTGCTGGTCGGGCACTGCTACGGCAGCTATCCGGTGCTCGGGGCCGCGTCCCGGCGCCCGGAACGGGTCGGCCGGATCGTCTTCGTGGACGCGCCGCTGCCCCGCGACGGCCTCTCCGTGCTCCAGCAGGTACGCGAGCAGATGCCGGACGGCCCCGTACGCGACCGGATGCTGGGCCAGCCCGCCCGGGTCGAGGGCGGCTGGCGGGTGCCCGCGCCCACCGCGGAGGAGTGGCGGGAGTGGGGGAACCCGGCGGGCGTCCCCGAGGACGGGATCGCGCGTCTGGCGCGTCTCGCCGCGCCGCAGCCGGTGGGCACCCTCACCACGCCGGTCCGTTTCACGGGCGCGGTGGACGAGCTGCCCATGACGGGCGTCTTCTGTACGGACGGCGGCACCATGGACGTCGCCGGAGTCGAGGCGCTGGTGGCCACGGGCAGCCCGCTCTTCCGGCAACTGGCCGAGCCGCGCTGGGGGTTCTTCGAACTCGCCACCGGGCACTGGCCGATGCTGTCCACCCCCGGCGAACTGGTGGAGATCCTGCTGCGGGCCGCGGCGGGGGAGGGGCGGCGGCTCGGCGCCCGCAGCTGAGCGCGGCGACCGGCCCCCCGGGAGGGTGCGGTCGGGCCCCGCACGGGGCCCGACCGGTTCAGCCCCCGGCCGCGTAGGAGACGAAGTGGGTCCAGGCGGTGGGGGAGAGGGCGAGCTGGGGGCCCGGGGCCTGCTTGGAGTCCCGGACGTGGACGGTGGTGGGGCAGGCGGCGACCTCCACGCAGTCGCCGTCGCCGCCGCTGCTGTAGGAGGACTTGTGCCAGGAGAGCGCGACCTCCACGCAGTCGTCGCCGTCGCCGCTGCTGTAGCTGCTCTTGAACCAGGCCAGTTCTGTGCTGCCGCTCATAGGGCTCCTCGCATCCGACGCAACAGGCTCAGTGAGTCCTCCAGGGTAAGCGCCTGGGAGCGCATCCTGGCATAGCGCATCTGGAGCACACTGATCTCCCGGGGGTCGGAGACGAACTGGCCGCCTCGTTGGCCCTCGCAGTAGCCGAACCACTTGTTCTCGCGGGTCTCCAGCAGCCGCATCGGTCCGCCGAGTCCCGCGTGGCTCTCCCGTACCAGTGGCATGATCTGGAGCTCGATGTTGCGGAGTTCGGCCAGTTCGAGGAGATGGTCGAGCAGCTCGCGGGTGACCGCCGGCCCGCCCATCCGGCGCAGCAGCAGATGCTCTTCGAGGATGAAGCTGTACGCCGTGTTCGGGCGCTCCCTGAGCAGCCGCTGCCGTTCCAGCCGGGCCGCCGTCTGCGCCTCGATCTGCTCGTCCCCCAGCGGCGGGAGCTGGTTGACGAACAGTGTCCGCGCGTACGCCTCCGTCTGCAACAGGCCCGGAACCAAGCGGCATTCGTAGGTGGCGAGGCTGCTTGCCACCGCCTCCAGCCGCGCCCATCTGCGGAACCACGCCGCCAGCCCGGGCCTTCGCGAGAGATGCTGCGCGGCCCGCCGCAGCACGCCCGTGTTGCCGAGGGCCGTCTCCGCCCGCTCCACGAAGCCGTCGTCCGGCATCCGGCGGCCCAGCTCGATCGAGGCCACCGTGTGCTTGGAGTACCCGACGAGCGGGGCGAAGTCGCCGCGGCTGAGACCCGCGTGCTCCCGCAGGGCCTGGACCACCGCCCCGAACGTCCGCAGACTGTCCGAGGCTTCCGGCTCCGTGGTGTGCGTACCGGCTCCGCCGGTGTCCGTCATCGCCATCGGGCCATCGTCACGGATGGTGACCCGTACCGTCTACAAGGAGTGCGTGTACGCTGACTCAGCGTACGTGGGGGTCCGCTGGAGAAACCCCTGGTCCGGCCGCAGAATTGGGGCTCATGACCGCATCGGCCACCCCACCGGCCATCCCCGCCGCCCCCCAACCGCCCGTCACCGTACGTGTGTTCTTACAGCGCTTCAGCTCCACGCCGCGCGGTGCCCGGCTCGCCCGGCATCTGGCGCTCCACCAACTGCACTCCTGGGGCGTTCCGCACGGGACGGAGACGTCCGAGACGGCCGCCGTCCTGGTCGCCGAACTGGCGGCGAACGCGGTGACCCACGGCCTCGTGCCGGGCCGGGACTTCGAGCTGCGGCTCGCCCTGGAGCCCGGGAAGCTCATCGTGGACGTGTCGGACCCGCGGGGCGAGTGCCGCCCGCCCCGGCCCGGTGAGATGCGGGCCTCGGCCGAACGCCCCGGTGAGGGGGAGGGCGGGCGTGGGCTGGTGCTCGTCGCGGCGCTCGCCGACCGGTGGTCGGTCCTCGACCGGGTGCCGGTCGGCAAGACCGTACGCGCCGAGCTGGACCTGCCGGCACGCTGAGCGTCCGGAGCGCCGGGGCGACGCGGACGCCGGGTGCCCGCGCGGACAGGGGATCTCTCGGGCGCTACGCGGGCTGGAGCAGGTCCCAGCGGTTGCCGTACAGGTCCTCGAAGACGGCCACCGAACCGTACGGCTCGTGGCGCGGCTCCTCCAGGAAGCGGACGCCGGCCGCCGTCATCCTGGCGTGGTCGCGGGCGAAGTCGTCGGTGTGGAGGAAGAATCCGACACGGCCGCCGGTCTGGGCGCCCACGCTCGCCGACTGCTCCTCGCCGTGCGCCCGCGCCAGCAGCAGATCCGTGCCGCCCGCGCCGCCGCCGGGCCGGACCACGACCCATCGCGAACCGTCGCCCCGGTCGGTGTCCTCGACGAGGGTGAAGCCGAGGGCGTCCCGGTAGAAGGCGATGGCCTCGTCGTAGTCGCGCACGACCAGGGTGACGAGGGCGATGCGGGGCAGCGGTGCGGCGGACACGGGGGATCGGGTCTCCTTGCTCGGGGGCGCCCCAGTATCGCCGAGGCCCTGCACAATGCCTCGCATGGACCCCTCGATCGAGCAGCTCACCGACCGCGCCGGCCGTCTCGCCCGACGCGGCGGACGGCACCTCCTCGGCATCGCGGGGCCGCCCGGCGCGGGCAAGTCCACGCTCGCCGCGGAACTCGTGTCGCGACTCGGCCCGGAGCGTGCCGTGCTCGTCCCCATGGACGGCTTCCACCTGGCGCAGACCGAACTGGAAAGGCTCGGCCGGGCGGGGCGCAAGGGCGCCCCGGACACCTTCGACGCGGCCGGTTTCGTGGCGCTGCTGGCCCGGCTCCGTACCCGCGAGGCGGGGACGACCGTGTACGCGCCGGCTTTCGACCGGAGCATCGAGGAACCGGTGGCGGGCAGTATCGCGGTCGGCCCGGACGTTCCGCTCGTCCTCACCGAGGGCAACTACCTGCTGCACGACGAAGGGCCCTGGGCGCGGGTCCGCGCGCTGCTCGACGAGGTCTGGTATCTGGAGCTTCCCGACGCGGTGCGGGTGCCCCGGCTGGTGGACCGGCATGTGCGCTTCGGCAAGGAGCGATGCGACGCCGAGCGCTGGGTCCGCGACTCCGACGAGCTCAACGCCCGGCTGGTGGCGCACGGCCGGCACCGCGCCCACCTCACCGTACGCATGGGGCCGCGGGGATCGTGACCGGGCGCGCCGCGGTCCGTGCCCCGGCGCTCCTGCGCCTTGGTCCGCGCCTGCGCGCGCCCGCCTGCGCTCTCGCCCGCCCCCGGCCGCGTGCTATGCGCCGAGGCTGCCCATGGCGCGTGCGACGAGCGCGTCGTACGCCCGGTCGGGCAGGATCCGGCGGACCATGATCAGCGGCTTGGCACCCATCCCCACCGCGTAACGGGTCCTGGGGCGGCGGCTGGTGGCGGCCCGGCCGATGGCGCGGGCGACGACCGACGGGGACGAGGAGCGGCGTGCGTTGCTGTCCGACTCAAGGGTCCCGGCCATGGAGGCGATCTGCCCGGCGTACGCGCTGTCCTCGCCGAGCTTGCGGAGCTTGCCGGCGGCGATTGAGCTCCACTCGGTGCGGATGGCGCCCGGTTCGACGATGACGACGTCGACGCCGAAGGGCCTGACCTCCATGCGGAGGGAGTCGCTGAAGCCTTCGAGGGCGAACTTCGTGCCGTGGTACCAGGCGCCCAGCGGTGTGTGGATCTTGCCGCCCATCGAGGTGATGTTGATGATGCGGCCGTGGCGCCGGGAGCGCATGTGCGGCAGGACGAGCTGGGTCAGCCGGGCGGCGCCGAAGACGTTGACCTCGAACTGGTGCCGGGCCTCCTCCAGCGCCACCTCCTCGACCGGGCCGTACGAGCCGTATCCGGCGTTGTTGACCAGGACGTCGATCCGGCCGGTCTCGGCGACGATCCGGTCCACCCCAGCGCGCATCGAGTCCTCGTCGGTGACGTCCATGGCGATGGTGCGGACGCCCCGCTCGGCCAGGCCGGACATCCGCTCGACCCGGCGGGCGGCGCCGTAGACGGTGAATCCGCGGGCGTGCAGTTCCAGGGCTGCGGCTTCGCCTATGCCGGAAGAGGCTCCGGTGACCAGGGCGACCTTGCTCGACATGACGGGGTCCTCCGATGGGGGCGATAGATAAAGTGAACCATGGCTCACCATTATCATGAGCGCTAGTTCATGTTTGTGCAAGCCGGGTGGCCGGGATCCTGAACTAGAATTCATGTTCCTGCCGTGCGCCGGTGCGCCGCCGTCGCGTGCCCTTGGGTGACGGTCCGGTCCGACCCGCGACCGTGGCAGTCCGCCCCTGGCCGAGTTACGGAGGACCCATGGCCGGTTCCCGCCCGCTGCGCGCGGACGCCGTCCGCAACCGGACGAAGATCCTGGCCGCCGCGCGCGAGCAGATCACCCTCCACGGACCCGATGTCCCGATGGACGCCATCGCCGAAGCGGCGGGAGTGGCCGTGGGCACGCTCTACCGCCACTTCCCCACCAAGACGGACCTGGTGGGGGCTGTCATCGCCGAGCACAGCGAGACCATCACCGTCGATATCGAGGCCGCGGCGGCACGCGTCGGGGAGGGCTCCCGCGCGATGGCGGAGATCACCCGGCTGGCCGAACGCACGATCGAGGCCGCGGCCCGGGACCGCAGTGTGAAGGCGGCGGCTCAGACCCTGGGTGCCGCGCACTGGACCGAACGGCAGGAGCAGCGGTTCCGAGCCGCGATGGAGCGGATCATCGCCGCCGCCGTCGCCGACGGGGACCTCCGTCCCGACGTCACCGTCGACGACTTCCTGATGCTGGTCCTCACCGCCCCCACCGACCAGGAGCCCGCCGTGCGCTCCCGGTGGCTGGCGCTCTTCCTGGCCGGGTTCACGGTCCGTGCGGATCAGGGGGCGGGCGGGGCCTGACTGCGTGGCCGGCGGTCGGCCCGGGCCTCGGGAGCCGTGCGTGCGCCGCGCCTGCACGGCACATGCGTCACGTGGGCGCCGCGCCTGCACGGCACATGAGTCACGCGCGCATCGCGGCTGCACGGCACATGCGTCACGTGGGCGCGGCGGCCGCACGGCCCACGCGCCGCGGATGCGCCGGGAGGGCGCCGAACGGGCCTGGCAAGCGGGGCCCCGGGTGTGCTCGGTACGCTCGAAACCTGAGCACGCACAGCGCAGAACCGAACACACGCAACATCCGGGCAATCAGGATCCGATCCGACACAGGACGAGCGGGGGCCGACGTGAGGCTGTTCCGGCGAGGGCCGAAGCGCGACGGGGACGACACGCCCCGGGACGCCGAGTTCGCCTTCTTCTCGGTGGCGGAGGGCTCCCACTTCCGCGGCCAGGTCCGGGAGGCATTCGCCGAGCGAGGCCTGGAGGTCACCGTCTACGCGGACGTCGTCACCGACAGCGCCGGACGCCAGTTCGGGCTCGGCAACCTGGCCGCCGTCTGCCACAACGACGAGCGGGGCCCGCGCGTATGGCCCAAGGTCATCCGCGACCACGTCGGCATGGTGCTCCGCACCATGGACGCGCCGTCCGCGCTGGACACCCTGCCGCCCGAGCAGATCCGGTCCCAGCTGTACCCGCGGGTGATCGGCTCCGAGGGCCTGGACAGGGAAACGTTCCGCTACGCCCGGGCACTCGCGCCGGGACTGAGCGAGGTACTCGCGCTCGACCTCCCCGAGAGCGTGATGATCCTGACCGACGAAGCCCTCGCACCGCTCGGGGACGTCCCGGTGCTCCGCGAGCGGGCGATGGCCAATCTGCGAGACCTTCCCGTGGAAGGCCACGAGACCATCAAGGACGCCGGAGGGATGCGCCTGGAGGTGGTGGTCGGCGACTCCTTCTACACGGCCAGCCGCGTCCTCGCGCTGGACACGCTCGCCCGCCAGGTCACCGGGCAGCACATCACGCAGGACGGCGCGCTGGTCGCGCTTCCGTTCCGGCACCAGATCGCCTTCCACGTCATCCGCGACGCCGGCGTGATCCCGTCCCTGAACGCGCTGGCCGCCTTCGCCGCGTCGGGGTACGCCGACACGCCGGGGGCGATCACCCCGTACGTCTACTGGTGGCGGGCGGGGACGCTGACCCAGCTCAGCGACCGCGACGAGGACGGGGACGGGCTGCGGATCGTGGTCGGCGAGGACTTCCAGGACATGCTGGAGCGTCTCGTGGCCCGGCATCCGGGCGACGACTGAGGCCCGGCCGGTTCACGGATCGCGACTGCGCCCGCCCGGAACGCCCCGCCGCCGGGGCGGAGGAGCACGACTGGCCCGCGCCGGAGGCCGCCGTCCGGGCGGGAGCCGCCGTCGAACCCGAGCACCGATGCGAGGGGGCTCCCCCCGGCTCCCCCCTCGAACCCGAGGACCACCGTCCCGGCGGTAGCCCCCCTCGAACCCGAGTGCCGCCGTCCGGGCGGTAGCCCCATCGAACCGAGGACCGCACTCCCGGCCGAGGACCGCGACCCGGTCGGCCGGGAAGGAGCACCCACACCCGGCCCTCCCGGGCCGGCCGACACCCTACGGAGGAGCTCATGCCCAGCACCGCCGAGTCCGCGCCGCCGGCGCCGTTCACCGCCGACGACTACCGGGCGCGGATGGCCCGCGCCGCGCGGTCCGCCGCCGAGGCCGGGCTGTCCGGTCTCCTGGTGGCTCCCGGCCCGGACCTGGTCCACCTCACCGGCTACCAGCCCGTACCGACCGAGCGGCTCACCTTCCTCGTCCTCGTCGAGGGCCGGGACCCGGTGCTGGTCGTACCGGCCCTGGAGGCCCCGGACGCGGAGCGCGCCGCCGGCGGGCCCGCGCTCACCCTGCGCGACTGGACCGACGGCAAGGACCCGTACGCCGTCACCGCCGCACTGCTCGAGGGGCGCGGCCGATACGGGATCAGCGACAACGCGTGGGCCATGCACCTGCTCGGCCTGCTGCGGGAACTGCCCGGCACCACGTACACGGCACTGACGCAGGCCCTGCCCCTGCTGCGCGCGGTCAAGGACGAGCGGGAGCTGGCGCGGCTGGAGGCGGCCGGGGCCGCCGCCGACGAGGCGTACCGCGAGATCCTCAAGGTCCGCTTCTCCGGCCGCAAGGAGACCGACGTGGCCGCGGACCTGGCCGCCCTGCTGCTGCGGTTCGGGCACTCGCAGGTGGACTTCACCGTCGTCGGCTCGGGCCCCAACGGGGCGAACCCCCACCACGAGGCCGGTGAACGCACCATCGTGGAGGGCGACATGGTGGTGCTCGACTTCGGCGGGCTGAAGCACGGATACGGCTCCGACACCACCAGGACCGTGCACGTCGGGGAGCCGACCGAGGAGGAGCGCCGGGTCCACGACATCGTGCGCGAGGCGCAGCAGGCCGGGTTCGAGGCGGTCCGGCCGGGGGCGGCCTGCCAGGACGTCGACCGGGCCGCGCGCGCGGTGATCGACGACGCCGGGTACGGGACGTACTTCATCCACCGCACCGGCCACGGGATCGGCGTCACCACGCACGAGCCGCCGTACATGATCGAGGGGGAGGAGCAGCCGCTGGTGCCGGGGATGTGCTTCTCCGTGGAGCCGGGCATCTACCTCCCCGGCCGCTTCGGGGTGCGGATCGAGGACATCGTGACGGTCACGGACACGGGCGGCCGGCGGCTGAACAACACGCCGCACGAGCTGGCGATCGTCGAGTAGGAGACGGGGAGGGCGGGGGCCCGGAGGCCGGGCCGGGTATCGAGAGGCGCCCGGAGGGCGGGCCGGGGGGCTCGGTTCGGGTGCCGTGGCGCACGTCCCGGGAGGCACGTGCGCCCGCTGACGGGTCAAGCCTCGTGCAGCACCAAGCACGACTCGCCCGCCAGCTCCAGCACTCCGTCCGGCCCCGGCGGCACTGCCGGCCCCCAGGCGGCGAGCACCCTGCCGCCCCCGAAGCCCAGGGGGATCCCGGCGGGTTCCTTGCCGAAGTTGACCGCGACCCGGATCTCCCCGCGCCGGAAGACGAACCAGCGCGCCGCCTCGTCGTAGGCGAGCCGGACGGCCGCGAGGTCCGGGTCGGACAGGTCGGGCTCGCCCCGGCGCAGGGCGATCAGCTCGCGGTACCACGCCAGGAGCCGGGCGTGCGGTTCGCGGTCCCGCTCGGAGCGGTCCAGGCAGGACCGCTCGCGGGTGGCGGGGTCCTGCGGGTCGGGGATCTCCCGCGCCGCCCAGCCGGTCCCGGCGAACTCCCGCCGCCTGCCCTGCCGCACCGCCTCGGCGAGCTCCGGGTCCGTGTGGTCGGTGAAGAACTGCCACGGTGTACGGGCGCCCCACTCCTCGCCCATGAACAGCATCGGCACGAACGGCCCCGTCAGCACCAGCGCGGCCGCGCAGGCGAGCAGCCCGGGGGAGAGGGACGCCGACAGCCGGTCGCCGGTCGCGCGGTTGCCGATCTGGTCATGGGTCTGGGCGTAGCCGACGAACCGGTGCGCCGGGGTGCGGACGAGGTCCACGGGCCGTCCGTGCGTGCGGCCGCGGAACGTCGAGTACGTGCCGTCGTGGAAGAACACACGGCCGAGGGTCTTGGCGAGCGCGCCGAGCGGCTCGCGCGCGAAGTCGGCGTAGTAGCCCTGCGACTCACCGGTCAGCGCGGTGTGCAGGGCGTGGTGGAAGTCGTCGTTCCACTGGGTGTGGATCCCGAGACCGCCCTCCTCGCGCGGGGTGGTCGTCCTCGGGTCGCACCGGTCGGACTCGGCGATCAGGAACACCGGCCGCCGCACCTCGGTCCCGAACCGGTCGACCGCCGCGGACAGTTCCTCGAGGAACGTCAGCGCCCGGGTGTCGACCAGGGCGTGGACCGCGTCCAGCCGCAGTCCGTCGACGCGGTAGTCCCGCAGCCACGCCAGAGCGCTGCCGATCAGGTACGCGCGCACCTCGTCGGAGCCGGGCGCGTCGAGGTTGATCGCGGAGCCCCAGGGCGTGTGGTGGAGGTCCGTCAGATAGGGCGCGAACGCGGGCAGGTGGTTGCCGGACGGCCCCAGATGGTTGTGCACCACGTCCAGCACCACACCGAGGCCGAGTCCGTGCGCCGTGTCGACGAAGCGCTTCAGCGCCCCGGGGCCGCCGTACGGCTCGTGCACGGCCCAGGGCGCCACGCCGTCGTAACCCCAGCCGTGCGTCCCCGGAAAGGGGCACAGCGGCATCAGCTCCACATGGGTGATACCGAGCTCCGCCAGCTCGCCGAGGCAGGCGGCCGCGGCGTCGAGCGTGCCCTCGGGCGTGTAGGTGCCGATGTGCAGTTCGTACAGGACCGCGCCGGCGAGATCCCGGCCGCGCCAACCCTCTTCGCGCCAGACGTACGCGTCGGGGGCGACCACGGCGCTCGGCCCGTCCGGGCCGTCGGGCTGGCGGCGCGAGCGGGGATCGGGCAGGACGGGGCCGCCGTCCAGCCGGAAGCCGTAGCGGTCCCCGTCCCGGGCGTCCGCCTCGGCCGTCCACCAGTCCTCCCGCGACGGATCGCGCTCCATCCCCTGTTCGGTGTCCTCCAGCCACAAGTCGACCCGGTCCTGTGCGTGCGGTGCCCATACCTCGAACAGCACGTGATCGATCCCCTGTCGTTTCGGCGTCGGCATTGCTGGCGGCGTTGGCGTTGGCGTTGGCGGTGTTGGCGGTGTTGGTGTTGGTGTTGGCGGTGGTGTCGGTGTTCGCGGAGGTGCTGAGGCCGGCGTCGGGGGCGTCGGTGGCGGCGCAGGCACCGGCGGCGGCGTCCCTTGTGCCGGCACCGGTGGACTCGTGCCGGGTGGTGCCGGGTCGTGCCCGGGCGTGTCGGTCGTGTCGGGTCATGTCGCGGGCGGCGGTTCCTTCCCATCCTGGCAATTCCGCCCTCTGGAGGCGCCGTACTCGCCGGTACTAGGGTCCGCGCCATGACATCGCCCTCCCCGGCTCCTGACTCCGCGACACCTGACTGCGCGACACCTCACTCCCCGGCTCCTGACGATGCGACACCTCACTCCGCGACGGCGCTGCCCGCCTTCCCGCCCGGGTTCCTGTGGGGCGCCTCGGCGTCCGCGTTCCAGACGGAGGGCGCCGCCGACACCGACGGCAAGGGCCCCTCGGGCTGGGACGCCTTCTCAGCCGAACCCGGCCGGATCAAGGACGGCGCCGACGCCTCCCGGGGCACCGGCTTCCACGAGCGCTACCGCGAGGACGTGGCCCTGCTCGCCGGCCTGGGCGCCGGGGCCTTCCGCTTCTCCATCAGCTGGCCCCGGGTGATCCCCGGCGGCAGCGGGCCGGTGAACCCCGCCGGGCTCGCCTTCTACGACCGGCTCGTCGACGAACTGTGCGAGCACGGCATCACCCCCGCGCCCACCCTGTACCACTGGGACACCCCGCTGCCCCTGGAGGAGGCAGGCGGCTGGCTGAACCGCGACACCGCCGAGCGGTTCGCCGACTACGCCGCCGTCGTCGCCGAGCGCCTCGCCGACCGAGTCCCCATGTGGATCACCGTCAACGAGCCCGCCGAGGTGACCATGCTCGGCTACGCGCTCGGCGAGCACGCGCCCGGCCGAAGGCTCCTCTTCGACGCCCTGCCCGCCGCCCACCACCAGCTCCTTGCCCATGGCCTCGCCGTCCGGGCCCTGCGGGCCGCGGGCGCCGGCAACATCGGTCTCGCCGTGTCCCACTCGCCCGTACATCCGTTCAGCGACGGCGAGGAGGACCGCTCCGCGGCCGAGCTCTACGACACGCTCACCAACCGGCTGTTCTCCGACCCGCTGCTCACGGGCCGATACCCGGACGGGTTCGACGGACTGATGCCGGGCCCGGTCGCCGACGACCTCGCGGTCATCTCCGAGCGCCTGGACTGGTACGGAGTGAACTACTACCACCCCATGCTGGTCGGCGCGCCCGCGGCCGACGCGCTGGAGACCTACGCCGGGCTCGGCATGCCCGCGGAACTCCCCTTCGGCCTGCGGGAGATGAAGGGGATGGAGCGCACCCGCTTCGGCTGGCCCGTCGTCCCGGACGGCCTGCGGGAGCTGCTCGTCGGCCTCAGGGCGCGCTACGGCGACCGTCTCCCGCCCGTCCACATCACGGAGAACGGCTGCTCCTACGACGGCCTCGACGACCGGTCCCGGATCGCGTTCCTCGACGGCCACCTCCGCGCCCTGCACCGGGCGGTGGAGGAGGGCGTCGACGTCCGCGGGTACTTCGTCTGGTCGCTCACCGACAACATCGAGTGGGCGGAGGGCGCCACCCAGCGCTTCGGCCTGGTGCACGTCGACTACGACACGCTGGAGCGCACCCCGAAGGCGTCGTACGCGTGGTACCGCGACGTCATCCGCGCCCAGCGGGCCGCGAAGCCCGCACGTCCGGCGGGCTGAACGTTCGACGGGGTGAACGGCGGGCGGGGCGAACAGCCGCCGGGCTGGACGTTCGACTTGCTGAACGCTGCGCGGGCTGAACGTCCGGCGGGGTGAACGGCCCGGCTCCGGTGCCGTCGCGGTGCGGGGCGCCCGGAGCCGTCGGGCTGAGCCAGACCGGTCACCCCCCGGTCAACGCACCGGGCGGGAAGCCGAGATGGATGCGCTCCTGCACCACCGGGTGCCCGGCCCTGGCGAAGTTGGCCGCCATCGGCGCGTTGCCCTGGTCGGTCGCGCCCGCGATGAACTCGGCTCCCCGCTCGGCCAGGAAGTGCGTGCACTCGGCGAGCAGGTCGTAGGCGTAACCGTTACCGCGGTGCTCCGGGACCACGCCGATGAAGCCGACGCACGGACCCGACGGGTTGTGCGCCGGGACGTGCAGGCCGACGAGGTCGCCGTCCAGGGTGTACGCGAGCTGCCACCACTCGCGGGGCGACGGGCACCAGTGTAAGAACTCCAGCTCCTCCCGGGCCGCCTGGTCCAGGCCGCCTTCGGCGATGGCGCGCAGCGCGTGCGCGTCGAGGGTGCCCGTGTGGACGCGGCGCAGCACGTCGAGGAACACGTCGTCGTCGGGTTCGGTCCGGAACTCCAGCCGTCCGGGCCGCTCGGGGAGCCCGCATCCGGGCGTCCACCGGTACTGGAAGCGTTCCACGAGAACGCTCATCCCGGCCGCCTTCGCGGCGTGCAGCCTCGCCTCGGCGGCGGCCCTCGACACGGGGTCCGCGCGCCAGCCGGAGGGCAGGATCAGTTCGTACTCGACCCGGAACGGTGAGCTGCGCAGGAGTTCGGCGCCCGCCTCCTCCTCGCCGTCGGCGACGTCGAACCAGTTGAGGTTGACGGGGGCGATGTCGTCGGGTCCGCCCCACCAGGCGGCACGGGCGACGACCTTCCCGTCGCGCAGGGCGACCCGCTTCCACTCCGGGCGGTGGGTGGCACGGGCCAGGGCCCGGCCCACGCCGAGCGGGTCGGGCAGGGTGTCGAAGAGATCCGCGTCGCTCTCGGAGAGCGCGCGGACGAGCGGACCGGTCGAAGCGGTCATGAGGTCGTCCTCCGGGACTGCGGAACGGGGGCCGCGCTCCCGGTCAGACGACGGACGCCGGATGGCCGGGGCGGGAGCGCGGGAACGGTGTGGTCTGCACGGCACTCGCCTCCTTTCCTGAGGTCATGGGCGTCGCGCGCATGGTAGGCGCCCCGGGGGCGGGACCTCCAGTGCTTTTCGCGCACGGAGGCCGAGGGAGGCGCGTGGGGCGGGACGCCCGCGTATGCACGAAGCGGGAGACGGGGCAGGGGCCGCGACGGGGAGGGACGGGGCAGGGAGAGACGGGGCAGGGGCCGCGACGGGGAGGGACGGGGAGAGACGGGCAAGACGGCCACCGGGCGAGACGGGCAGGGACCGCGCCCCGGCGGCAGCTTCGAACTCGCCGCCGGTCGCGCGCTCCCCGCCGCCTCCCGGGGTGTGCCGCCCCGACTGCGCCGCACCGGCACGGCAGCGATCCTCGCCGTCCCTTCTGGACACTTGGGGACGGTCGGCCGGACAATCGGGTCTGTGACGTCCTCTTCCGAGTTCCAGACGTGTCCCGCGCGGCCCTCCGACGCCGAGCGGGAGCGCGTGCTGGGAGTGCTCCGGGAGGGCGCCGTCGAGGGCAGGCTGTCGCACGACACGTTCCTGCGGCGCATGGAACTCGCCCTGGCCGCGCGTGGACCGGACGAACTCCGCGCGCTCACCGCGGATCTGCGGCCCGGCGGCGGCCGGCTGGCCGAGAGGCTGTACGGCGCGGTGGGCAGGATCTCGGCGTTCTCGGTGCGGCTCGGCCGCGCCTGGCGGGCCGAGCGGCTGCCTCCGCTGCTGCTGCCGGAGCCGGGGCCGTCTCCGCTGCGCATCGGCCGCGACCCGTCCAACGGGCTGCGGCTCAGCCATGAGACCGTGTCGCGGCTGCACGCCGAACTGTCGCTGCGCGGTGGTCTGTGGGTGCTCCGCGACCTCGGTTCGACCAACGGCACCACCGTCAACGGCCGCCGCGTGACCGGCTCCGTGGTGGTCCGAGCCGGCGACATGGTCGGCTTCGGCCATATGAGCTTCCGCCTCGACGCGCGCTGAGCCGCCGCCCCCGGGCCGCCGATGCTGGGCCGCTGCCGCTGAGCCGCCGCACCGGGCTCGGCGGGGCCCGTACGCACAGCCGGTGACGCCGTGCCGCAGGGCCGGGCAGGCGGCCACCGCCGGACCGCCCGTCCCGGAGCCTCCCCCCTACCTCCCCAGAGCGACGCACCCGATCGATCACTCTCCGTCACGGCCGGAATCGCGCGGTCTCCCGCGAGTCGGTACTTTCTTGATCAGGGGTCCTTTCGCGCTGAAGGTCGCGCCCACCGCGCCCGGCCCCTCGCGAGAGCCCTAGGCAAGGAGGGCAGCATGTCCCGACCGATCGCCGTGGGAGTGGACGGCTCCGACGGAAGTCTCGCGGCCGCGGACTGGGCCGCCGACGAGGCCGCGCTGCGCGGTGCCCCGCTGCGCCTGGTGTACGCCACGCAGTGGATCCCCCACCAGCCCCAGGCCGTGCGGATGACGCACGAGGAGCGGGCCGAGGAAGCGGGGGACGTCCTGGGCGCCATGGAGGAGCGCGTCCGTACCCGCAGGCCCGAGCTGACCCTGGCCGCCGAGGAGGTCGAGGACGCACCCACCCGGGTGCTGCTGGACGCCGGCGCACAGGCCGACGTCCTGGTCGTGGGGACGCACGGGCTCAGCGGCATCGGCGGGTTCATGGTCGGCTCCGTGGGGCAGGAGGTGGTCGCGGACGCCAAGCAGCCGGTGGTGCTGGTGCGGCCCGACTACCGCGAGGACGCCCACGGAGCGCACGGCCGGAACAAGGTCGTGCTCGGTCTCGACATCGCCGACCCCGCCGACGAAGTCCTCGAGTTCGCGTTCGACTACGCGGCCCGCCGCGGTGTCCCCCTGCATGTGCTGCACAGCTGGCACGCCCCGTTCCTGCACCGCCACCGGGTGGCCGCGGAGACGGACTCGGGCCCGCAGGCCGAGATGGCCTCCGCGCTGGCGCAGGCGGTGCGGCCCTTCCGCGACAAGTACCCCGCCGTGGACGTGTCCGAGGAGTCGGCCATCGGCCGGCCGGCCGACCGCCTCGTCGAAGAGGCCGCGGACGCCCGCCTCGTGGTACTCGGAAGGCACCGGGGGCACGGTTCGCACATCGGCTCGACGACCCACGCCCTGATCCACCACGCCGCCTGCCCGGTGGCCGTCGTCCCGCACGGCTGAGGCGGCGCCCGTCCCGCGCAGTGCGCCCGGCGGGTACCCGTCCCGCGCAGTGCGCCCGGCGGGTACCCGGCCCGCCGGGGCGCGTTTCACCCGGTGCGGGTGAGGCCCGTCCCGGGGGCCCCGGACACGATGCGAGGAGTGCCGGCGACACCGCCGGCGTCCGTGGAGCGCCCGCCGTCCGCCGAGCGGGGCCCGGAGGCGGACGGCACGGAGAGCACGGAGGACCGGAGAGCGCAGGCACGGAGAGCACGGAGGACCGGAGACCGGCGAGAAGCCCGAGAGCCCGAGAGCCCGAGAAGCCCGAGAGCCAAGAGCCCGAGAAGCCCGAGAACGGGGATCGCTCATGACCGACGACCTGGACACCCTGTCGGTGAACACCATCCGCGGACTGTGCATGGACGCCGTCCAGCGGGCCGAGTCCGGGCACCCGGGCACACCGATGGGCATGGCCCCCGTCGCGTACACGCTCTGGCAGCGCTTCCTCAGGTACGACCCCCGGGACCCGATCTGGCCCAACCGCGACCGCTTCGTGCTGTCCGAGGGGCACGCCTCGGTCCTGCTGTGGTCCCTGCTGCATCTGGCCGGGGTCCATGCCGTCGACCCGGACTACGAGGTGCTGGGCCGCCCGTCGGTCACGCTGGAGGACCTGAAGTCCTTCCGGCAGCTGGACTCCCGCTGCCCCGGGCACCCCGAGTACCGCTGGACGAGCGGTGTGGAGACCACGACCGGCCCGCTCGGCCAGGGCGTCGCCACGTCCGTCGGCATGGCCCTCGCCGGCCGGTGGCTGGGTGCCGCGTACAACCGCGAGGATTTCCCGCTGTTCGACTTCGACGTGTACGCCCTCGCCGGGGACGGCTGCATGATGGAGGGCGTCGCCTCCGAGGCCGCCTCCCTCGCCGGCCACCAGCGGCTGTCCAACCTGTGCTGGATCTACGACTCGAACCGGGTCACCATCGAGGGCCACACCGACATCGCCTTCACCGAGGACGTCGCCGCCCGGTTCCTCGCGTACGGCTGGAACGTGACCACCGTCGCCGACGCCAACGACCTCGACGCCGTCGCCCGCGCCTTCCACGACTTCCGGGCCGAGGCCGAACGCCCCACCCTGGTGCTGGTGCACAGCCACATCGGCTACGGCTCGCCCGTCGAGGACTCCCCGAAGGCGCACGGCTCACCGCTCGGCCCGGACGGCGTCCGCGCGGCCAAACGCTTCCTCGGGCTGCCCGAGAACGAGGAGTTCCGGGTGCCCGACGCGGTGCGGGAGCGGTTCGCCCAGGGCATCGGCACCCGCGGCGCGGAACTGCGCGCCGCGTGGGAGAAGCGGTTCGAGGACTACCGGGCCTCCTGGCCGACCGAGGCCGACGAACTGGAGCGCATGCAGCGCCGCGAACTCCCCGACGGCTGGGACCGGGAGCTCCCCGAGTTCCCCCCGGACCCCAAGGGCCTCGCCACCCGGGACTCCTCGGGCCGGGTGCTGAACGCCCTGGCGCGGAACGTTCCCTGGCTCCTCGGCGGCTCGGCCGACCTCGCCCCGTCCACGAAGACCAGGCTCACCTTCGACGGCGCGGGCGATCTGCAGCCGGAGGAGCACGGAGGGCGCAACCTCCACTTCGGCATCCGCGAACACGCGGCCGCCGCCGTCGCCAACGGGATGGCCCTGACCAAGCTGCGGCCCTACTGGTCCGGCTTCCTGATCTTCTCCGACTACGCCAGGGGCGCCATCCGGCTGTCGGCGCTGATGGAGCTGCCCGTGGTGCACATCTTCACCCACGACTCCATCGGCGTCGGCGAGGACGGGCCGACCCACCAGCCGGTCGAGCAGCTCGCGGGCCTGCGGGCCATCCCGGGCCTGCTGGTGTTCCGTCCCGCCGACGCCGGCGAGGTCACCGAGACCTGGCGCTGCGTCGCCGGGCTGCGGCACGAGCCGGCGGCGCTGGTGCTCTCCCGGCAGGCGCTGCCCACCCTCGACCGGACCCGGCTCGCGGACGCGTCGGGCGTCGCGCGCGGCGCGTACGTCCTGGCCGACGCGCCCTCCGGCGAGCCGCAGGTGATCCTGCTCGCCACCGGATCCGAGGTCTCCCTGGCGCTGGCGGCCCGGGACGAGCTCGCGGCCGAGGGCATCGGCGCCCGTGTGGTGAGCATGCCGTGCTGGGAGCTGTTCGACCGTCAGCCGCGGGAGTACCGGGACGAGGTGCTGCCGCCGTCGGTGACCGCGCGGGTGGGCATCGAGCAGGCGTCCACGTTCGGCTGGGACCGGTACGTCGGCGACCGGGGCGCCCTGGTCGGCATGCACACGTTCGGCGCCTCCGCGCCACTGAAGCAACTGCTCGGCAAGTTCGGGTTCACCGCCCAGCGGGTCGCCGAGACCGCCCGCGGACTGCTGGCGGCCGGACCGGAGGCGGCGCCGTGACGGCCCGTCGCCCGGCAGTCCCGCAGACCGTCCGCACCCACCAGGAACGGGGAGATCGACCATGACCACGGACACGCCCATGCAGCTCGGCATGGTCGGACTCGGCCGGATGGGCGCCAACCTGGTGCGCCGGCTGATGCGCGACGGCCACCACTGCGTCGTCTACGACCTGGACACCGACGCCGTCAAGCAGCTGGAGAAGGAAGGGGCGACCGCCGCCTCCTCGCTCCACGACCTGGTCGACCGGCTGGAACAGCCGAGGAACGTCTGGCTGATGCTGCCCGCCGGTGTCGTCCAGCCGACCCTGGACCAGCTGGCCACCCTGCTGGCGGACGGCGACGCCGTCGTCGACGGCGGCAACTCGTACTACCGCGACGACATCGCCCGCGCCGGGCAGCTCGCCCCCGGCGGCATCCACTACGTGGACTGCGGCACCTCCGGCGGTGTGTGGGGCCTCGAACGCGGCTACTGCCTGATGATCGGCGGCGAGGACGAGCCCGTGGCACGGCTGGACCCGATCTTCCGCAGCATCGCCCCGGGCACCGGCGACGCGGCCCCCACGCCCGGCCGGACCCGCACCGACGGGACCGCCCCGGAGGGCTATCTGCACTGCGGGCCCAACGGCGCCGGCCACTTCGTGAAGATGGTCCACAACGGTGTCGAGTACGGGATGATGGCGGCCATCGGCGAGGGGCTCAGCATCATCAGGCACGCCGACGCGGGCCTGCGCTCCCGCACGGTCGACGCCGAGACCGCCCCGCTGCGCGAGCCGGAGGCGTACCAGTACGAGATCGACGTGGCCGAGGTCGCCGAGGTGTGGCGGCGCGGCTCGGTCGTCGGCTCCTGGCTGGTCGACCTCGTCGCCGACGCGCTCGCCCGCTCGCCCGGGCTCGACGCCTACACCGGGCGGGTCTCCGACTCCGGCGAGGGCCGCTGGACGGTCCTGGCGGCGGTCGACGAGAGCGTGCCGGCGCCGGTCATCACCAGCGCCCTCTTCGAGCGCTACGAGTCCCGCGAGCTGGGGCAGTTCACCGACAAGGTGCTGTCCGCGATGCGCGGCGAGTTCGGCGGGCACGCCGAGAAGGCGGGGTGACCCGTGACCCGCGGAACCCGCTCGGAGCACCGCGGTGCCGTCCCGGACGACCACGTCATCGTGCTGTTCGGCGCCACCGGCGACCTCGCCCGGCGCAAGCTGCTGCCGGGGCTCTTCCACCTCGCCAAGGCCGGGCTGCTGCCCGACCGCTACCGGATCGTCGGCTCCGCGCCCGCCCGTGAGGCGCTCAGCGACGACGCGTTCCGCAAACGGGCACGCGAGTCGGTGGCCGAGTTCGGCAGGTCCGGGCCCGAGGGCAAGGCGTGGCAGAGGTTCGAGGAGTCGCTGTCCTTCGGCTCGGCCGACCCCGAGGACCCCGAACCCCTGCTGGCGGCCGTGCGCGACGCCGAGCAGGCCGTGGGCGACGGGGCGCGCCGGCTGTTCCACCTCGCCGTGCCGCCCAAGGCCTTCGCGTCCGTCATCGAGATGCTCGGCGCGACGGGCCTCGCCGACGGCGCGCGCGTCATCGTGGAGAAGCCGTTCGGCACGGACCTGCCCTCCGCGCGGGCCCTCAACGCGACCATCCACGCCGTCTTCGACGAGTCGCGCATCTTCCGCATCGACCACTTCCTCGGCAAGGAGTCGGTCGACAACATCCTGGCGCTCAGGTTCGCCAACGGCCTGCTGGAGCCGGTGTGGAACCGCGAGCACATCAGCCATGTGCAGATCGACGTGCCGGAGAAGATCGGCATCGAGGGCCGCGCCCAGTTCTTCGAGGGCACCGGCACCTTCCGGGACATGATCGTCACCCATCTCTTCCAGCTGATGGGCTTCGTGGCGATGGAACCGCCCACCGCGCTCGCCGCCAAGCGCCTGCGCGACGAGAAGGAGAAGGTGTTCCAGTCGATGCGGCCGCTGGACCCGGCGCACGTGGTGCGCGGCCAGTACGACGGCTACCGCGGCGAACCCGGCGTCGACCCCCGCTCGGACACCGAGACCTTCGTGGCGCTGCGCGTGGAACTCGACAACTGGCGCTGGGCGGGTGTGCCGTTCTACCTGCGCTCCGGCAAGTCGCTCGCGGAGGGGCGGCACGTGGTGACGCTCGGCTTCCGGGAGCCCGCCCTGCGGATGTTCCCCACGGCCCCGCGCCACCGCTACCGCACCAATGAACTGGTGATCGACTTCGACGACCCGGGCAGGATCGCCGCCCGCTTCCTGGTGAAGGAACCCGGGCCCGCGATGCGGCTGAGCGAGGCCGAGATGGTCTTCAGCTACGCCGAGTCCTTCAACACCATGTACGCGCTGGAGGGGTACGAGCGCCTGATCCTGGACGCGATGCTCGGCGACCAGTCCCTGTTCACCCGCTCCGACGGCATCGAACGGCTCTGGGAGGTGTCCACCCCGCTGCTGGAGAACCCGCCGCCGGTCGAGCCGTACGCGCCCGGCTCCTGGGGGCCGCAGAGCATCGGCCGCCTCGTGGCGCCGTACCGCTGGAGCCTGCCGGACGGCCGGTGAGGCGCCCGGAAGCCGCGGGTCCGGGGCCCGCGTCCGCTCCCGGGGCGCGGGCCGTCGGGCGCCGGTCAGCGGATGCCCGGGCGGCGGTGGCCGGGTCCTCATGCAGCGCCGGCCCCGGGGCCCCGCCCCCGTGGGGCCCGGCCCGCGGGCGCCCCGGTCCGGCGCCGGTGCGTGATGCCCGGGCGGCGGGCTGCTCCGGATGGCACCCGGTGCGTCATCCCCACGGGGTACGCGTGTGCGGCGGGCGTACGCCCCCGCCCCCGCGGCCGCCGGCGCCTCCTAGCCTCGACCGCATGCTGGGGCTACCCGATCATGTGCGCACCTGTCTGTTCGACCTCGACGGCGTCCTCACCCGCACGGCGAAGGTCCACGCCGCCGCCTGGAAGGAGATGTTCGACGACTTCCTGCGCGGGCGGGCCGACCGCGAGGGCACCGCCTTCGTGCCGTTCGACGCCGTCCGCGACTACGACGAGTACGTCGACGGCAGGCCACGCGAGGACGGCGTCCGCACCTTCCTCGCCTCCCGCGGCGTCGAACTGCCCGAAGGGGCGCCCGGAGACCCGCCGGAGCGCGAGACGGTGAGCGGCCTGGGCACCCGCAAGAACGCACTGGTGCTCCGCCGGATCCGGGAGGACGGAGTGGAGGCGTACGAGGGCTCCGTCGCCTATGTGCACGCCGTCCGCGATGCCGGGCTGCGCACCGCCGTCGTCTCCTCCAGCGCCAACTGCCGGGACGTGCTCGCCGCCGCCGGTATCGAGGACCTGTTCGACGAACGCGTCGACGGGGTCGTCGCCCGCGAGCAGCGGCTGCACGGCAAGCCGGCGCCCGACACCTACCTGGCCGCGGCCCGCGCCCTGGGCGTCGCGCCGGGGGACGCCGCCGTGTTCGAGGACGCGCTCGCCGGGGTGGAGGCCGGCCGGGCCGGCAACTTCGGCCTGGTGGTGGGCGTCGACCGCACCGGGCAGGCCGAGGAGCTGCGGCGGCACGGGGCGGACGTCGTGGTGGACGACCTGGCCGAACTGATGGAGTCACGATGATCAGCCACTCCGCCTACACGGTCGAACCGTGGTGCCTGCGCGAGACCGGGCTCGACCTCGACGTCCTCGCGCAGAGCGAGTCCGTCTTCGCCCTCGCCAACGGCCACATCGGCTGGCGCGGCAACCTCGACGAGGGCGAGCCGCACGGACTGCCCGGTTCCTACCTCAACGGCGTCCACGAACTCCATCCGCTGCCGTACGCCGAAGCCGGATACGGCTACCCGGAGTCCGGCGAGACGATGGTCAACGTCACCGACGGCAAGATCATCAGACTGCTGGTGGACGACCACCCCTTCGACCTGCGCTACGGCGAACTCGGCTGCCATGAGCGGGTCCTGGACTTCCGCACCGGTGTCCTGCACCGCACGGCGGAGTGGACCTCGCCGGGCGGGCGCACCGTCCGCATCACCTCCGAGCGGCTGGTGTCGCTCACCCAGCGCGCCATCGCCGCGATCGCCTACGAGATCGAGCCGCTGGACGGGCCCACCCATGTGGCCGTCCAGTCGGAGCTGGTCGCCAACGAGCAGATGCCGCACGAGCCCGGCGACCCGCGGGTCGCCGCCGCCGTCGACGCGCCGCTGGAGCCGGAGGAGCACTTCGCCCGGGGCACCGGGCTGCGGCTGGTGCACCGCACCCGGCGCAGCGGCCAGCGGGTGGCGGCCGCGGCCGACCATGTCGTCGAGGGCCCGGAGGGGACCACCTGGTCGGCGGAGAGCGAGCCCGATGTCAGCCGGCTCACCGTCACCGCGACGCTGAAGCGCGGCGAACGGCTGAGGCTGGTGAAGTTCGTCGGGTACGGGTGGTCCGCCGAGAGGTCGCTGCCGGCCATGCACGACCAGGCCGACGCGGCGGTCGCCGCCGCCCGCAGCACGGGCTGGGAGGGGCTGCTCGCCGAGCAGCGGGCGTTCCTGGACCACTTCTGGTCCTGCGCCGACGTCGAGGTGGAGGGCGACGCGCAGATCCAGCAGGCCGTGCGCTTCTCGCTGTTCCATGTTCTCCAGGCGGCCGCCCGCAGCGAGGAGCGGGCCATTCCCGCCAAGGGGCTGACCGGTACCGGCTACGACGGGCACTCGTTCTGGGACGTGGAGTCGTTCGTCCTGCCGATGCTCACCTTCACCGCTCCCCGGGCGGTCGCCCCGGTGCTGCGCTGGAGGCACGCGACCCTGCCCGCGGCGCGCGACCGGGCCCACACGCTCGGGCTGGCCGGAGCGGCGTTCCCGTGGCGGACCATCAGCGGAGCCGAGTGCTCCGCCTACTGGCCCGCCGGGACGGCCGCCTTCCACGTCAACGCGGACATCGCGCGGGCCGTGGCGCGCTATGTGGCGGCCACCGGGGACGAGGAGTTCGAACGCGGGCCCGGACTGGAACTGCTGGTGCACACGGCACGGCTGTGGCGCTCGCTCGGCCACCACGACCCGGAGGGCGTCTTCCACATCGACGGGGTGACCGGCCCCGACGAGTACAGCGCCATCGCCCGCGACAACCTCTACACGAACCTGATGGCGCGGTGGAACCTGATGGCCGCGGCGGAGGCGGTGGCCCGGCACCCCGACCGGGCCGAGGAGCTGGGCGTCGGCGAGGAGGAGGCCGCGGCGTGGCGGGACGCCGCCGCCCGGACGGCCGTGCCGTACAACGAGGACCTCGGCGTGCACGAGCAGTCGGCCGGGTTCACCACGTTCCAGCACTGGGACTTCGCGAACACCTCGGCCGACCAGTACCCGCTGCTGCTGCACTTCCCCTACTTCGACCTCTACCGCAAGCAGGTCGTCAAACAGGCCGACCTGGTCCTCGCCATGGTGACCTGCCCGGACGACTTCACGGCGGAGGAGAAGGCCCGCAACTTCGCCTACTACGAGGCGCTGACGGTGCGCGACTCGTCGCTGTCGGCGTGCTGCCAGGCCGTCATGGCCGCGGAGACCGGGCACATGCGGCTCGCCTACGCCTATCTGGGCGAGGCGGCGCTGATGGACCTGGAGAACCTGGAGCACAACACCCGCGACGGGCTGCACATCGCCTCCCTCGCCGGCACCTGGATGGCCCTGGTGGCCGGGCTCGGCGGTATGCGCCAGCACGAGGACGAGGACGGGGTGCGCCGGCTGGGGTTCGCCCCCAGGCTGCCGGAGGCGCTGTCCGGCCTGCGGTTCACCGTGCTGGCGCGGGGGCGCCGGCTGCGGGTGGACATCCGCCCGCAGGCGGTCCGCTACACCCTGGAGGAGGGTGAGCCGCTGGAGATCCTGCACCATGGAAAGCCGGTCGGGCTCACCGCCGGCCCACCCGTGGAGCTGCCCGTTCCGCCGCTGCCGGTGCTGCCCGAGCCCCAGCAGCCCGTGGGCCGCCGCCCGGCCGACCGGGCGCTGACCGTCCCGCCCGCGGCCGCCGACGACGGCGCGGCCGGCTGATGCGCAAGATCACGTAGATCGTGTAGACCGTGTAGACCGTGTAGACCGCGTAGATCGTGTAGATCGTGTAGACCGCGTACAGGCCGAGCAGCCCGATCCGCCTTCGGTGGACGAGCCGGCGGGGCGGGGCTCGGCCTCCGCCGGCGCGTCGCTCAGCCGCCGCCCGTGCCCTCAGCCGCCGCCCGTGCCCTCAGCCGCCGTCCGTGCCCTCAGCCGCCGTCCGTGCGCTCCAGCAGCGCGACCGGGCAGCCGGCGAACAGCTCCGCCAGGGGCACGGGACCGCCGCCGGTGAACTCCCGGCCCGGGGAGAGCAGATCCGCCCACCGCCCGGCCGGGAGCGGCAGCACGGTGTCCCGCCAGCCGCCCGACTCCTCCAGCCGCAGCGCCAGCCGGGTCACCGCCGTGATCGCCTCGCCTGAGCGGGTGAACGCCACGCAGTGCCCGGCCGCGGGCCCCTCCGCCACCAGCGGCGTGTAGGTGCCCGACTCGCCGAAGACGTCCGGGCGCCGCCGGCGCAGGCCCAGCGCCGCCCTGGTCACCGCCGTCTTCCCGTCCTCCTCCCGCTCCCGGAACGGCCGCCGGTTGTCCGGGTCGACCAGCGCGAGGTACTCGCCCTCCGTCCCCTGGTACAGGTCGGGCACCCCGGGCATCGTCAGATGGACCAGCGCCGCGCCGAGCGCGTGGGCCCGCACATACGGGTCGAGCTCCCGGGCGAACAGGGCCACCTGGTGCATGGCGCGCCCGGCGGGCCCCGCCTCCACGAACTCCCGCACGGCCTGCTCGTACCCCTCGTCGGGCTCGGTCCAGCCGGTGTGCAGCCCAGCCTCGCGCGCCGCCTTCAGCAGCGCCGGGCCGAGCCGCCGCGCGTCGGGCACCCCGAAACCGGTCGCCGTCTGCCACGCCACCCATCCGAAGTGACGGTCCGGCGCCGGGGCCCAGTCCAGGCTCGTCAGCAGCCGCTCCCACCGCTCCGGGCACTGGGACAGCACCGTGATCCGCGCCCGGACGTCGGCGCTGCGCTTGGTGTCGTGCGTGGAGAGCACCGTTCCCGTGGCCGGCCAGTCCCGGGCGATCCTGCCGCAGTAGGCGTGGAACTCCTCCGGGGCCACCGCCGGCCGGCCCGGGTCGCCGCCCACCTCGTTGGCCGACAGCAGCGGGACATAGCGGTAGAAGGCCGTGTCCTCCACCGACTTCGCCCGCAGCGCCGACGACGTCTGCGCGAACCGCGCCCGGAAGGCCCGCTGGTCCGGGCCGTCCCCGAGCCGGCCCAGCGCCAGGTCCCGGACCACGTCGACCGCGTCGCCCTCCCGGGCCACCGCGAACGCCGCCCTCGCCCGCAGCGCCGCGTCAGCCGTCACCACCGACTCGCCGCCGGTGCGGTACGGCCGGTACACGGGCACCCGCACCAGCAGTTCGCGGATCGCGGTGCGCAGCGCCCAGGGCGCGTGGTCGCGCAGGGCCGGATCCGCGGTGCAGACCCGCTCGGCCAGCCGGGCCAGGGCCTCGGTCTCGGCCGCCAGATCGTGCGTCACCACCGCGCAGGCGGCATGCCGTACGGTCGCCCCCCAGTAGCCGCCGCGGTCCCCGGCGGGGGCGGTGTGGTCCCGGTACTGCCGGAGCAGCTCCCCGGCGCCGTCCGGATCGGTGAACAGCCCGTCGATCCGGTACAGCGCGTCGTAGCCAGTGGTGCCGGCGACCGGCCAGGACGCCGGCAGCCGCTCGTCGCCGGTGAGGATCTTCTCGACGACCGTCCAGCAGCCTCCGGTCGCCTCGTTCAGCCGCAGCAGATAGCCCTCCGGGTCGGCGAGCCCGTCCGGGTGGTCGATCCGCAGTCCCTCGACGACGCCGTCCCGCACCAGCTCCAGGATCTTGGCGTGGGTGGCGGCGAAGACCTCCGGGTCCTCCACCCGGACCCCGATCAGATCGGAGATGGTGAAGAACCGGCGGTAGTTCAGCTCGGTGCGGGCCAGGCGCCACCAGCCGAGCCGGTACCACTGCGCGTCCAGCAGCTCGGGCAGCGGCAGCTCCTCCGTACCCTCCCGCAGCGGGAACGCGTGTTCGCCGTAGCGGAGGGTCCGCCCCTCCACCCGCAGCGCGCCGAGTTCCTCACCCAGCCGGTCGGCGAGCACGGGCATCAGCACCTTCCCGCCGCCCGCGTCCCAGTCGATGTCGAACCAGCGGGCGAACGGCGACTTCGGGCCCTCCCGGAGTACCTCCCGCAGGGCCCGGTTGTACCGGGGGACCGCGGCCATGTGGTTGGGCACGATGTCGAGCACCAGTCCGAGGCCGTGCCCGCGCGCGGTACGGGCCAGTGCGCGCAGCCCCTCCTCCCCGCCGAGCTCCTCCCGTACCCGGTCGTGGTCGACGACGTCGTACCCGTGCGGGGAGCCGGGCACGGCCTCCAGGACGGGGGAGAGGTGCAGATGGGAGACGCCGAGGCCGGCGAGGTAGGGGACCGCGTCCTCGGCGGCCCGGAAGGGGAAGTCCGGTTGTAGCTGGAGCCGGTACGTGGCGGTGGGCGTCATGCGAACGTACGTACCCGTTTCGAGGGCCTCTGTGTCATCGGCCGCGGCGCCGGGGCGGCCACCGGCCGCACGTTCACCTGATGCGGCGAACGCGACTCGGGCCCGGGCAGGGGCCCGGCCCGCCGACCCGCCTCGCTCCGTCGCGCCCCGCCGTGCGGTCGCCCGCACCGGACGCCCCCGCCCGCGCACCGCGGGCGGGGGGCGCCGCCGCTCCTGGAGCACGCCCTACGCGGGCCGCCGCAGCACCGTCAGACTGCGGCTGATCATCCTGATCCGCTCGCCCGCGTCCACCTTCGGTCCCTGCCCCGGGGGGACGCCCTCGGGCCGGGCGGTGTCGACCACGACCTGCCACTGCAGCCCGTGGTCGACCGGAACGGCGAAGTCCAGGTCCTCGTCGCTCGCGTTGAACATCAGCAGGAACGAGTCGTCGGAGATCCGCTCGCCGCGCGGCCCCGGCTCGGAGATGGCGTGGCCGTTCAGGAAGACCGTCAGGGCCCTGGCGTGGGCGGCCTGCCAGTCCCGGGACGTCATCTCCCCTCCCTCCGGGGTGAACCAGGCGATGTCGGAGAGCTCGTCGTGGGTGCCCTCCACCGGCCTGCCGTGGAAGAAGCGCCGCCGCCGGAACACCTGGTGGTCGCGGCGCAGCCACACCATCGCGCGGGTGAAGGCGAGCAGTGTGCCGTCCTGGTCGGCCGTCGACTCCGGCCAGCGCACCCAGGTCAGCTCGTTGTCCTGGCAGTACGCGTTGTTGTTGCCCCGCTGGGTGCGGGCGAACTCGTCGCCGTGGCTGAGCATCGGCACGCCCTGCGACAGCATCAGCGTCGCGATGAAGTTGCGCATCTGGCGGTTGCGCAGCTCCCGGACCTCGCCGTCCTCGGTCTCGCCCTCGGCACCGCAGTTCCAGGACCGGTTGTGGCTCTCCCCGTCCCGGTTGCCCTCCCCGTTGGCCTCGTTGTGCTTCTCGTTGTACGAGACGAGGTCGTGCAGGGTGAACCCGTCGTGGCAGGTGACGAAGTTGACGGAGGCGAGGGGGCGCCGGCCGTCGTCCTGGTACAGGTCGGAGGAGCCGGTGAGCCGGGACGCGAACTCGGCGAGGGTGCGCGGCTCGCCCCGCCACAGGTCCCGCACGGTGTCCCGGTACTTGCCGTTCCACTCCGTCCACAGCGGCGGGAACTTGCCGACCTGGTAGCCGCCCTCGCCGACGTCCCACGGCTCGGCGATCAGCTTCACCTGGCTGACCACCGGGTCCTGCTGGACCAGGTCGAAGAACGACGACAGCCGGTCCACCTCGTGGAACTGCCGTGCGAGCGTCGCCGCCAGGTCGAAGCGGAAGCCGTCGACGTGCATCTCGGTCACCCAGTACCGCAGCGAGTCCATGATCAGCTGGAGCACGTGGGGCGAGCGCATCAGCATCGAGTTGCCGGTGCCGGTCGTGTCCATGTAGTACCGCCGGTCCTCGGTGAGCCGGTAGTACGAGGCGTTGTCGATACCGCGGAACGACAGGGTCGGGCCGAGATGGTTCCCCTCGGCCGTGTGGTTGTAGACGACGTCGAGGATGACCTCGATGCCCGCCTGGTGCAGCGCCCGCACCGCGGACTTGAACTCCAGGACCTGCTGGCCGCGGTCGCCCCAGGACGCGTAGCTGTTGTGCGGGGCGAAGAACCCGATGGTGTTGTAGCCCCAGTAGTTGCCCAGGCCGGCGTCGACCAGCCGGTGGTCGCTGACGAACTGGTGCACCGGCATCAACTCCAGTGCCGTGACGCCCAGTTCCGACAGGTGCGAGATCACCTCGGGGTGGGCGAGCCCCGCGTACGTCCCGCGGAGTTCCTCGGGCAGCGCGGGGTGCAGCATCGTCAGGCCCTTGACGTGCGCCTCGTAGATGACGGTGCGGTGGTAGTCGGTGCGCGGCGGGCGGTCGTCACCCCAGTCGAAGTACGGGTTGACCACGACCGACGCCATCGTGTGCGGAGCGGAGTCGAGATCGTTGCGCGAGTCCGGTCTGCCGAAGTGGTAGCCGTAGACCGCCTCCCCCCAGTCGATACGGCCGCTCATCGCCCGCGCGTACGGGTCGAGGAGCAGTTTCGCGGAGTTGCACCGCTGCCCGTGCTCGGGCTCGTACGGGCCGTGCACCCGGAAGCCGTACCGCTGTCCGGGCATCACGCCCGGCAGGTAGGCATGGCGCACGAACGCGTCGGTCTCGCGGAGCTCGACCGCGGTCTCGGAGCCGTCGTCGTGGAGCAGACACAGCTCGATTCGGTGCGCGGCCTCTGAGTAGACCGCGAAATTGGTGCCGGCGCCGTCGTACGTGGCACCGAGTGGATACGCCTGTCCCGGCCAGACCTGCATAGATAAGACTCTTCCACTTCTGATCCGGGTGCGGGGGACCTCTTCGGCCAGATCCTCCCCGAAAGTTGCGCAACCTCCTAGGACTCACCGCCGTCCTACCGGGTGACCGCGGGTGCGAGGGGGCCCACCCGCTCGGCACGCCGATGCGCCGCCACCTGCGCAATCCGGTGCCGGCGACCGCCATTGCGGTGACGGTACGGCCGTCGGGGCCGCCTGGGCCGCCGTCACCCTGCCGGACACGGCGGGGAGCCCGGGCGGTACGCCGAGCCGGCCGGGCACCTGCTCCCGGAGGGCGGGGGCGCCGTGCCGCCGCGCCACGCGGCCGCCCCGTGGGGCCGCCGGAGGCACCGTCCGGTGCGTCAGGGCGCGGCCGTCGCCCGCACCGCCGGGGAGGCCGGAAACCGGTCCCGTGAGGGGTCCGCCGTGCCACGGCACCGCGGCCGCGGACCGGACGCCGGCATCGTCGGCGCAAGCGTCAACGTCGAGCCGCCCGCCTACCCGGACGTGTGAGCCCTCCTCGGCCTCCCCTCCGCCGCCCGGACCGGGACCGGCGGCCGGCGCCCGTCCAGCGGACCGGCTTCCCGCGCGCACCCAGGGACGTCGCGGCTATGAATCCGCTCACCCAGGCGGACCCCGGCGACCGGAACGGTGCGCCACCGTCCGGGAGTTGAGCGAAGAGCCTGTGGATCCTGCTGCACCGCGTCCCGCTACCGGAGTACCCTTCCTTGATCGTTGAAGACGGTGTGCGGAGCAGAAGGCGGTGCGCGGGTGAGCTCCGGAGGGCTTGAGCTACCCCCAGGTGACACGGGTCACGACGGGGACTCCTCCGACGCGCCGCCGGGCGCGGTCTCGCTCGCCCGGCCGGTGGACTCGGGATCCGAGATCGGGCCCGAACTGGACTGGAGCGCGGACGCCTGGAGCGAGGTGCGCACCCGCGCCCAGCGGGCGGGGCGGGCGTACATCTGGCTGAATCTGGTCGAACAGCGGCTGCGCGCCGTCGTGGCCGCGGTGCTGAGGCCCATCTACGAACCCGTGCACGGCGAGGAGTGGGTCGTCGCCGCGGCGGGCCCGGCCGGTCAGGAGTGGGTCCAGCGGGCCGTCGCCGTACGGGAGGTCAGCCGCCGCAAGGGCTACCTCCTCGACCCGGCCGACGACAACGTCCTCAGCTTCCTCACCCTGCCGCAGCTGCGGGAACTGATGGTCCAACACTGGCCGTGCTTCGAGCCGTACTTCGACGACCGGCGCGATGTCGAACTCGCGCTGGACGAACTGGAGGTCGCGCGGAACGTCGTCTCCCGCAACCGGGCGCTCAACGAGACGGTGCTGGCCCAGGCCGAACGGGCCTCGGCACGGCTGCTGGAGATCCTCGGCAGCGGCGCCGGCGTGCCGTCCGCCGACCGGCTCCCGGTGGACGCGGTCGAGGACCTGGTGGGAGACCGGTACGCGGACGTGGTCTCCATCCACCCCGACCGTGTGCGGCTGCAGCGGCAGCTCCCCGCGGAGGACCTGTTCGGCGGCGCCCGGCGCCTCGACGCCGTCGGCATAGGCCTCAATCTGCTGGTGCAGAACTTCTCCGGGCGCCGGCTGGTGCGGCTGGCGGAGTCCGGCTGCCGGGTACGGCTGCTCTTCCTCAACCCGGCCAGCAGCGCGGTGAAGCGGCGCGAGCGCGAACTCGGGCTGCGGAAGGGGGAGCTGAGCCGCTCGGTGGAGATGAACATCCTCCACACGAGGCGGGTGCGCTCCCGGCTCCGCGACCCGGGGGCGTTCGAGATCCACGTCTTCGACGAGACGCCGCGCTTCACCGCGTACCTCGTCGACGGGGACGGGGCGGACGGACTCGCCGTGGTCCAGTCGTACCTCCGGCGGGCACGCGGCATGGAGGCGCCGGTGCTGGTCCTGCGCGGCGGGGGCCGGCCGGTGGTGAGATCGGGTCAGGACACCGAGCACGGGCTGTTCCAGACCTACCGTGAGGAGTTCGAGTCGGTGTGGGCCGACTCCCGGCCGGTGTCCTGAACCGGCCGGGGTCCCGGGCCGGGCCGCGGGTACCGGCGGACCGGGGAACGCCCACGGGGTGCACGCGGCGGACGGCCCCTGGAACGGTGTCAGTGCCGCGTGCGAGAGTTCTTCGTCAGCAGGACCGACAAGGGGGGACGGATGACCTGGCACCGCGAGCCGCTGGTGGGCTTCGACCTGGAGACGACGGGCACGGACCCGCTCTCGGCACGGATCGTCACGGCGGCGGTCGTCACGGTGGACGGCGACGGCACCGTGCAGCGGCGCACCTGGCTGGCGGACCCGGGCATCCGCATCCCGGCCCAGGCCACGGCGATCCACGGCATCAGCAGCGAACGGGCGGCGGCGGAGGGCCGCCCCGCCGGGGACGTCGCCGCCGAGACGGCGGCGGCGCTGGCCGGGTACTGGGCGCGGGGCGTGCCGGTGGTGGCGTACAACGCGGCCTTCGACCTGACCCTGCTCGCCGCCGAACTGCGACGGCACGGACTGCCGCCGCTCCGGGACCCCGCGCCGGTCGTCGACCCCTACACCATCGACCGCGCGATCGACCGCTACCGGCGCGGCAAGCGCACACTGGAGGCGGTCTGCGCGGAGTACGGCGTGGTCCTCGACGACGCGCACGAGGCGTCGGCTGACGCCCTGGCGGCCGTCCTGGTCGCCCGCGCGATAGCCGACCGGCACCCGTCCGTCGCCGCGCTCACCCCCTCCGACCTCCACGCCCGACAGATCCGCTGGTACGCGGAATGGGCCGCGGACTTCCAGTCGTTCCTCCGCCGCAAGGGCGAGAAGGACGCGGTCGTCGACGGCACCTGGCCGCTGCGCGCCCCGGCGGCCGTCCCCGGCTGAGCTGAGCGCGCCCGGCAGCCCGTGCGCCCTCGCGCGCCCCGCCCGTCGCCGGCGGACCGCGTCGGCCCGGTCCACACGCGAGGACCGGCACCGCGGCCCGGGACCGTCAGAACGGGTGCCAGCGGGCCTCCGGGTCGCCCTCGCGCAGTGACGCGACACGGCGGCGGAACTCGGCCAGGGCCCGGGGGTTCGTGGGGGCGTGCTGAGCCACCCAGGCGCAGCTCGCCGTCTCCCGGGCGCCGCGCAGCACCGTGCAGCCGTCCCATTCGCGGACGTCCCACCCGTAGGCGCGGGTGAACGCCTCGTACGCCGCCGTGCCGAGCCCGTAGCGGTCGCGGGCGAGGACCAGGACGACCAGGTCGTGCTCGCGCAGATCGGAGGAGAAGGTCTCCAGGTCGACCAGGATCGGACCGCCGGGCCCGACCAGTACGTTGCGGGGGAGCGCGTCGCCGTGGATCGGCCCGGGCGGCAGGTGCGGCGTGAGCGCGTCGACCGCCGCCGCGAAGCCGTCCCGGCGGGAGCGCAGATAGGCCGCGTCCGCCGCGTCGATCGCGTCGCCGGCGAGCCGCAGCCAGCGCTCCACGCCCCCGAGCAGTTCCCGCCGCGGCAGCGCGAACGGCGCCTCCGGCAGTGTGTGCACCCGCCGCAGCAGCGGCGCCAGATCACACGGCTCGGCCGGGCGCACGGCCTCCGGCAGCCGGTGCCACACCGTCACCGGATGGCCCTCCACCAGGCGTGCCTTCGGCTCCGCGGCCCGCACCGCCGGGATGCCCACCGCGGCCAGCCACTCGGACACCGCCAGCTCGCGCTCCGCGCGGTCCAGCAGATCGGCGCTCCGCCCGATCCTCACCACGGTGTCGCCTGCCGCGAACACCGCGTTCTCGCCGAGCGCCAGCAGCTCCCCGTTCCGCGGCAGTCCGGCCGCCGCCAGCACCTCCCGCGCACGTGTCTCGTCCATGGCGCGCATTGTCGCATCCGCGCAGGTGGGGGCGGCTGGCAGGGAACCGGCGCACCGACGGGGCGTCAGCGTGACGCAGAGAGGGGCGGTCTGCGCCCTCGCGCTGCGGCCTCCTCCCGGCGGGCCGCCGTGCAGTGACCGCCATGGGCCTTCGGCGGAGCGTAAACCTCCCTTGCGGATCAAGCCGATCCTCCCGGACGCTCCGGGCCACTCACGGCGGTTCACGGCGGTTCCCGCTTCCCGGGAGGCTTTCGGCCGTGCGCCGATGCGCGACCTCCGCGCCCGGCGGCATGCGGGGCGGCGTATACCCGTATGCGCCGAGGAAACGCGCCGATTACCGCATGGGCACAATTCCTTGACGCCGATTCCGTGTTTGTGGAGGGATTTCGACCGCATGCACGCATGGTGAAGTCCTGGCCGATTCCCTACGCCACACCCCTGTTGATCACGTCACAGCCGGATGAAGGTATTGATCTCGGACCGTGAATCGGTCAGGGTTTCGACTCAGTCCCGGAAGGTCTTCCTTCCCAGGGCCAATCCCCCCACAAATAATGACGAGGAGAACCCCTCTTCATGGCATCTCACAAGCGCACCACCAGGGTCAGGCTCACCGCGGCGATAACCGCCGTCGCCGCTGCCGCCGGAGTGACCGTCCTCGGCACCTCGTTCGCCGGCGCGGCCCCCGCGCCGGCCGAGGGAAGGATCTACGGTGCGAATGCCGCCGGCGCCGTCGCCGGCAGCTATGTCGTCCTGCTGGCGGACAAGGCGAACGGCAAGGCGAACGGCACAGCGGCCGCGAAGGCGGACAAGAAGGAACTCGCCGAGGAGTACGGCGGCTCGCTTCGGCGCGACTACAGCTCCGCCGTGAACGGCTTCTCGGCCAGCGGCCTTTCGGAAACCGAGGCCAGGCGTCTCGCCGCCGACCCGGCCGTCGACAAGGTCGTCCAGAACAAGAGGTTCACGGCCAGCGCCACCCAGGTCGACCCGCCGTCGTGGGGCCTGGACCGCGTCGACCAGGCCGACACCGCCGGGGACGGCGCGTACACCTACCCCGACGGAGCGGGCGAGGGCGTCACCGCGTACGTCATCGACACCGGGGTCCGCATCACGCACAAGGACTTCGAGGGCCGCGCCGGCCACGGCTTCGACGCCATCGACAACGACGGCACCGCCGACGACGGCAACGGGCACGGCACACATGTCGCCGCCACCATCGCCGGTGCCGCCCACGGCGTCGCCAAGAAGGCGAAGATCGTCGCCGTGCGCGTCCTCGACGACAGCGGCTCGGGCACCACCGAGCAGGTCGTCGCCGGCATCGACTGGGTCGCCGCGAACCACCAGGGCCCGTCCGTGGCCAACATGAGCCTCGGCGGCGGAGCCGACCCCGCGCTCGACGAGGCCGTACAGAAGGCCATCGCCTCCGGCGTCATCTTCGGTGTCGCCGCGGGCAACGAGTCCAGCGACGCGGGCCAGGGCTCACCGTCACGGGTCAAGGAGGCCATCACCGTCGCCTCCTCCACCAAGGACGACAAGCAGTCCGCGTTCTCCAACTTCGGCTCGGTCGTCGACCTCTACGCCCCGGGCTCGGACATCACCTCGGCGTGGAACGACGGCGACGAGGGCACCAAGACCATCTCAGGCACCTCCATGGCGACCCCGCACGTGGTCGGCGCGGCCGCGGTCTACCTCGCCGGACACCGGGACGCCACTCCGGACCAGGTCGCCAAGGCCCTGACGGACGCCGCCACCCCCGACAAGATCGGCAACCCGGCCGAGGGCACCCCCAACAAGCTGCTGAAGGTCGTCGAGTAGCCGACCGGCCGACAGCATGATCCGGCGGCCGCCGCGCCCTCCCCCACGGGGCACGGCGGCCGTCCTATGGTGTGCGCATGGCGAAGACCCACGCGTACGCCGCGCTGCTGCGCGGCATCAACGTCGGCGGCCACCGCAAGGTTCCGATGGCCGACCTGCACAGCCTGGTGACGGACCTCGGCCACGGCCATGTGCGCACCTACCTGCAGAGCGGCAACGCCGTGTTCACCAGCGAGACGGACGACGAGGACGGGCTCGCCCGCGGCATCGAACGCGCCGTCGAGGAGCGCTTCGGCTTCACCGTGGACTGCCTGGTGCGGGGCGGGCCGTACCTCGCCTCGGTCGTCGGGGACTGCCCCTTCCCGGCGGGACGGCTCGACGGCAGGCAACTGCACGTCACCTACTTCTCGGAGCGCGTCGAACCGGAGCGGTTCGCCCGCGTCGACCGGGACGCCCATCTGCCGGAGGACTTCCGGCTCGGGGACCGTGCGCTGTACCTCTACACCCCGGGCGGCATCGGCCGCTCCAGGCTGGCCGACGCGCTGGCACGGGCCAGTGTGAGCAAGGGTCTCGTCGCCACGACCCGCAACTGGAACACCGTCGTCAAGCTCGCGGAGATGACCGGAGACCCGGCCTGAGCCGGCCTGACCCGGGCGGCCCCGCGCCGCGTCCGTCAGCGCCTTAACGCGCCCAACCCGCCCGTCAGCGCCGCGTGCGTGCCCAACGCGCCCGTCAGCGCCGCCGGAAGTCGCGGTGCCAGCGGAAGCCGCCGGGCAGCCGCACCGACGCCCTGCCGTGGCCACCGCTGCCCCGGGTGATGTGGGCCCGGCGGGTGCCGAGGCTCAGGGACCAGCCGTGCGTACCGATGTTCAGGTGCAGCAGCCTCGGGACGAGCGTGATCCGCTTGTGGAAGTAGAGCGACATGTCGGCCTCCTCGCAGCCATCATGCGCTGCCGGCTCGGCGTGTACGTCACAGCGGCGCCACGGTCGTGTCACCGCGGGGGCGGGGACGGTGGCCCGCCCGGGAGGACGGCTGTCGGTGTCGCGTCCTATCGTCGGTTCCATGTACGACGACGGTGACGGGCCGCCGCGCCCGGGCGGTGCGCGCGAGGCGCGGGCACGGGCCGCCGAGGTGCGCGTCGCGTTCGAGGGCATGCTGCAGATCCGCCGGCTGACCGGTGCCGGCGCCGCCGACCCCGAGGCGGTGCCCGCGCCATGGGAACGAGGGCGCATGGTCCGCGCCGTGGCGCTCGCACTGGAGGCGGCCGGCATCGCGCCCTCGGCCGTGGACGCCGATTCGGGGCAGCGGGTGGCCACCGGATACCGCGTGGCCGGGGTCCCGGACGAACCGGGCGCGGTCAGGGTCGAATGGCTCGGACCGCACGGCAGCGGGGCCGCCGCGGAGGAGGAGGGCGCCCTCGCCGACTGCGCCCGGGTACTGGGGCGCCTCGGCTGGGACGCCCTGGTGTACCGCGGGCGGAGCCGGCGCCGCTTCGTCGAGGTCCGTCCACCTCATCCCGGAGGCTGAACGACCGGGCCTGAGGCGGAACGGGCCGGGGCCTGGAACCGGACGGGCCGGGGCCGGGTCGGCGCCCGGCGCGAGCGGCCGGGTCGGCGCCCGGCGCGGGCGGGACCCTCAGCCGGTGGCGGCGAGGCGGGGCACGGCCCGGGCCTCGTCGTACCGGCGCAGCATCAGCCGGGCCAGCTCCGGTGACGGTCCGAGCACATCGGCCAGCACATCGGCACCGGCTGCCCGGGCGCCGTCCGCGATCCGGTCCGGCAGCCGGCCGGGGGCGATGACGTACGGTGCCACCGCCACCCGGTCCACGCCCTCGGCGCGCAGCGCCCGCACCGCGTCCTCGGTACGCGCCGGGCTCGCGGACGTCACGGCGGAGGCGAACGCGGGCCGTACGGCGCACCAGCCGGTGTGCCGCAGGTCCCGCGCCATGGCGGTGAGCACCGCGACGGCCTCCGGGTCGGAGGAGCCCGCCGAGGCCAGTACGACCCCCGTCGCGCTCCTGTCGGCGGGGGTCAGCCCGGTCTCGTACAGCCGCTGCTCGACCGCGTCCAGCAGGAGCGGGGACGGGCCGAGCACCCCCGACTGGGTGATCCGGAGCCGCGGATACCGGGCCCGCGCCTCGTTCAGCACGGACGGGATGTCCGACTTCGCGTGGAAGGCGCGGGTCAGCAGCAGCGGCAGTGCGACCACCTCTCCCACCCCGTCGTTCGCCATCCGCTCCAGGACCTGCGGCACGGTCGGCGCGTTGAAGTCCAGGAACGCCGTGCTCACCCGCACCTCGGGCTGCTGCGACCGCACCTGCCGTACCAGGGCGTGCACGGTCGCGGCATGGCGCGGGTCGCGGCTGCCGTGGGCGACGACGAGCAAGGCGGGGCGGGCGAGACGGGAGGGGCGGGTGCCGTGCATGGGATCAGCTCAGCTCTTGACCAGGAGCCCGCGGCTGCGGAGCACCCAGCGCTCCAGCGGGCTGAAGACGAGCAGGTCGACGGCGACACCGACGATCAGGATGAGGACGATCGCCAGGAACACGCCGGGCATGTCGATGTTGTTGCGGCCGTTCTCCAGCAGCTGCCCGAGCCCGAGGCCCAGGTCGGGGGAGGAGGCGATGATCTCGGCCGCCATCAGCGAGCGCCAGGAGAACGCCCAGCCCTGCTTCAGACCGCCCAGATAGCCCGGCAGGGCGGCCGGCATGACGATGTGCCAGGTGCCCTTCAGTCCGGTGGCGCCGAGAGTCCGCCCGGCCCGCAGGAACAGAGGCGGCACCTGGGTGACCCCGGACACCAGCCCGTTGGCGATCGACGGCACCGCGCCGAGCAGGATGACCGCGTACATCATCGAGTCGTTCAGGCCGAGCCAGATGACGGCCGGCGGCACCCACGCCACCGACGGGAGCGACTGCAGGCCGGACAGGATCGGGCCGATCGCGGCACGGACGAAGGCCACCCGCGCCACCAGCAGACCCAGCGGGGTGCCGATGGCAAGGGCCAGCAGGAACCCGAACAGACCGCGCGACACGCTGGTCCAGATGACGTCGAACAGGGTGCCCTGCAGCCACATGTCGGACACGCCCGCCCACACCGCGGACGGGGCCGGCAGCTTGTCCTCGGTGGTGACCCGCGCCGAGACGAGGATCTGCCACACCGCGAGGACGAGGGCGACCGCCACGATCGGCGGTACGGCCTTCTTCAGCAGGACCTCGCGCACGGGCGTGCGGCGGACCTCGACGGCGTCGAGGGCGTCCAGGCCGGCCTCCAGACCGGCGAGGTCGTCCGGACCGGCGGGCGACCCGCCCGCCTTGGCGACGCCGGCGCGGGCTTCAGTGCTGGCCATGTCGGCGGATCTCCCCACGCAGTTGTTCGGTGATCTCGACGGACAGGTCCGCCACGGCGGCGTCCTCGATACGGCGCGGCTGCGGGATGTCCACGGTCCACTCGCGGGCCACCCGGCCGGGACGTGAGGACAGCAGGACCACCCGCTGGGCGAGCCGGACCGCCTCCCGGACGTTGTGCGTGACGAAGAGCACCGACACGTTGGTCTCGCGCCAGATCCGGGTCAGCTCGTCGTGCAGCACGTCCCGGGTGATGGCGTCGAGCGCCGCGAACGGCTCGTCCATCAGCAGCAGGTCGCTGTCCTGCGCGAGGGCCCGGGCCATGGCGACCCGCTGGCGCATGCCGCCGGACAGCTCGTGGACGCGCTTGCCGTGCGCGCCGCCGAGCCGGACCAGCTCCAGCAGCCGCTCCGCCTCCTCGCGGCGCCCGGCCTTGGGGACCCCGCGCAGCCGCAGGGCCAGTTCGATGTTCTTGCCCGCGGTGAGCCACGGGAACAGGGCGTGCTCCTGGAACATCAGGGCGGGCCGCCCGCCGGGCGTCTCGATGGACCCGGTGGTCGGCCGGTCCAGCCCCGCGACCAGGTTGAGCAGGGTGGACTTGCCGCATCCCGACGCCCCCAGGATGGTGACGAACTCGCCGGGGGCGACATCCAGGCTGATGTCGTCCAGGACGAGCTGCGATCCGGCCGGACCGCGGAAGGACTTCGAGACGTGCTCGATCCTGGCGGCGTGCGACACCGCGGTGGTGTCCTCGGCGGCCTCGGCGAACGTGGTGGCCATGGTCGTCACCTCCTGGGAAGTTTCGGGTTCGGGAACGTGCGGCTACGGCGCGCCGAGACCGGCGTCGGAGACCTCGGGCCTGCCCTCGGCCCTCAGCACCTTGTTCAGCAGCGTCAGGTCGTAGATGCCGTCCAGGTCGGGGTCGTCGATGAGCCCGGCCTTCACCGCCCATCCGGACTGCGTCCTGAGCGTGGCGGCCAGCGGGTCGTCCGTGACCCGGATGCCCGGCCAGGCCCGGTCGACGACCTCCGGGGGGAGCGCCTTGCCGGTCTCGGCCTTCAGCGCCGCGTTGGCGGAGTCCTTGGCCTTGTCCGGGTTGGCGCTGATCCAGGCGTTCGTCCTCACCGTGCCGCGGAGCACCGCCTCGACGACGTCCGGGTGCTCCTTGAGGAACGTCTGGGAGACCACCACGTTGGTGATCACGAACTTCCCGCCGGGCCACAGCGCGGCCTCCTCCAGGAGGACCTTCGCGCCCTCGGAGACCAGCTTGGACGCGGTCGGCTCCGGTACCCAGGCGCCGTCGATGGAGCCGGACTTGTAGGCGTCGGGGGTGATCTTGCCGTCCGTGCGGACCACCGAGACGTCGCCCTTGCCGCTCTCCGCGTCGACCTTCCAGCCCTTCCCGGACACCCAGTTCAGGAACGCGACGTCCTGGGTGTTGCCCTTCTGGGGGGTGGCGATCCGCTTGCCCCTGACGTCGTCCGGGGTCTTGATCCGGTCCGGGTTGACGACGAGCTTCACGCCGCCGGACGCGGAACCGGAGATGATCCGCAGATTCCGGCCCTCGGACTTCACATACCCGTTGACCGCGGGCGACGGGCCGATGAAGCCGATGTCCAGCGAGCCGCCGTTGAGGGCCTCGATCGCGGACGGGCCCGCGTTGAAGGCCTGCGGCGAGAGCCTCGTACCGCCGAGTTCCTTCTGGATCAGGCCTTCCTGGACGCCGACGAGGGCGGTGGCGTGGGTCAGGTTCGGGAAGTAGCCGATGCGGACGGTGTCGGCGGACAGCTTCGGGCCCACCGCGGCCACTCCGGACGTCCTGTCGTCCTTGGCCTGGGAGCCGTAGCCGCAGGCGGTGGCGGCCAGGGCCAGCAGGGGGAGGGCGGCGGCAGCGGCGAGACCGCGGCGCAGGCGCGTACGGGATGCTGGCACGGGAGGCTTTCCTCTCGGGGACCCGGTCGTCACGTCCCCCGGTCGTACCGGGTGGTGCGGGACGCGGCCGGGGAGTCGGCGGGTCGGTGTCTTCGTCTGTCGGGCGGGCGGGGCGTCGCGGCGGTCCTCGGGTACGTCGCGCCGGTCACCGGGCACATCGCGTGACCCCTCCGGAACCCGCGCCGAGCACACCGCTGCCCACTCGGCCGCCCTCCTTGGCGAAGGTCGCGTACACGTCGGCCGCCATCAGAAGTCCCACCCCTCGTCCCCCTCGCCGTCCTGGACCGCGGCGGCCTCGGCGGTGGCGAAGGACTCGCCCGCCATGCCGGCCGCCAGGGTGGTGCCGTCCGCCGGGTCGATCAGCAGGAAGGACCCGGTGCGGCGGGAGTCCGCGTAGGAGTCGAGCGCCAGCGGCTCGGCGGTGCGGACCCGCACCCGGCCGATGTCGTTGGCCACCAGCCGCCCGGGGGCCGGGTGCTGGGACAGGTCGTCGAGCGTCAGCCGCGACGGGATCTCCTTGACGATCGCCTTCACCGTGCGGGTGGTGTGCTTCAGCAGCACCCGTGCGCCCACCGTGAGGGGTGTGTCGGCGACATGGCAGACCGTGGCCTCGACGTCCTGCGAGGTCGCGGGCGCGTCGTGGCTCGGCACGATCAGGTCGCCGCGGGAGACGTCGATGTCGTCCTCCAGCAGCAGCGTCACCGACTGCGGGGTCCAGGCCACGTCCACCGGCTCGCCCAGCAGGTCGATCCCCGCGATCGTCGACGTCCGGCCCGACGGCAGCACGGTCACGCTCTCGCCGACGCGGAACGTGCCGGCCGCGATCTGGCCCGCGTACCCCCGGTAGTCCGGGTGCTCCGCGGTCTGCGGGCGGATCACGTACTGCACCGGGAAGCGCGCGTGGCAGGTCGCCAGATCATGGCTGACCGGCACGGTCTCCAGGTGCTCCAGCACCGTCGGGCCGCCGTACCAGTCCATGGTCGCGGACGGGTCCACGACGTTGTCGCCGGCGAGCGCCGAGATCGGGATGGCGGTGATCTCCGGGACGCCCAGCTCGCTCGCGTAGGCCGTGAACTCCTCGGCGATGGCGGCGAAGACCGACTCCCGGTAGTCCACGAGGTCCATCTTGTTCACGGCGAGGACGACGTGCGGGACGCGCAGCAGCGCGGCGATCGCGGCGTGCCGGCGGGTCTGCTCGACCACGCCGTTGCGGGCGTCGACCAGGATCACGGTCAGCTCGGCCGTCGAGGCGCCGGTGACCATGTTCCGGGTGTACTGCACATGCCCGGGGGTGTCGGCGAGGATGAACCGCCGCCGCGGCGTGGCGAAGTAACGGTACGCCACGTCGATGGTGATGCCCTGCTCCCGCTCGGCGCGCAGGCCGTCGGTGAGCAGCGCGAGGTCGGGCGCCTCCTGGCCGCGGGAGCGGGAGGCGTGCTCGACCGCTTCCAGCTGGTCGGCGAGCACCGACTTGGAGTCGTGCAGCAGCCGGCCCACCAGGGTGGACTTGCCGTCGTCGACGGATCCGGCGGTGGCGAAGCGCAGCAGGGTGGTGGCCGACAGCTGCTCGGCCTGCTGCTCGGTGGAACTGGTCATCCCTAGAAGTACCCTTCGCGCTTGCGGTCTTCCATCGCCGCCTCGGACAGCTTGTCGTCGGCGCGGGTGGCGCCCCGCTCGGTGAGCCGGGAGGCGGCGATCTCGGCGATCACGGCATCGAGCGTGGTCGCGTCGGAGTCGACGGCGCCGGTGCAGGACATGTCGCCGACGGTGCGGTAGCGGATCAGCCGCTTCTGGACCGTCTCGCCGTCCTTCGGGCCGCCCCAGTCCCCGGCGGTCAGCCACATGCCGTTGCGGGCGAAGACCTCCCGCTGGTGGGCGAAGTAGATCTCCGGCAGCTCGATCCGCTCGCGCTGGATGTACTGCCAGACGTCCAGTTCGGTCCAGTTGGACAGGGGGAAGACCCGGACGTGCTCACCGGGGGCGTGGCGCCCGTTGTAGAGCTGCCACAGCTCCGGGCGCTGGCGCCGCGGGTCCCACTGGGAGAACTCGTCCCGCAGCGAGAACACCCGCTCCTTGGCCCGGGCCTTCTCCTCGTCGCGGCGCCCGCCGCCGAACACGGCGTCGAAGCGGTGCTGCTGGATGGCCTCCGTCAGCGGCAGCGTCTGCAGCGGGTTGCGGGTGCCGTCGGGCCGCTCACGGAGCACACCGCGGTCGATGTAGTCCTGTACGGAGGCCACATGGAGCCGCAGACCGTGTTGCGCGACCACACGGTCGCGGTACTCGATGACCTCGGGGAAGTTGTGCCCGGTGTCCACATGGAGCAGGGAGAACGGGACCGCCGCCGGAGCGAACGCCTTGAGCGCGAGATGCAGCATGACGATGGAGTCCTTGCCGCCGGAGAAGAGCACCACCGGCCGCTCGAACTCGCCCGCCACCTCGCGGAAGATGTGCACCGCCTCGGACTCGAGTGCGTCGAGGTGCGTCAGCGCGTACGGGCTGTCCGTGCTCCCGTCCACGGTGTCGATGCTGGTCGTCATGCCAGTCCCCTTCCGGTGAGCAGCGCGTGCAGCGCCTGGGCCGACTCCTGCACGGTCTGGGTGTGCGACTCGATCCGCAGATCCGGCGACTCCGGCTCCTCGTACGGATCGTCGACGCCGGTCAGGCCGCTGATCTCACCGGCCGCCTGCCTGGCGTACAGGCCCTTCACATCGCGTACGGAGCACACCTCCACCGGAGTGGCGACGTGCACCTCGACGTACGGCGTGCCCTCGGCGCCGTGCCGCTTGCGGACCGCCTCGCGGCTGTCGGCGTACGGGGCGATCACCGGCACCAGGACCTTCACGCCGTTGGACGCCAGCAGTTCGGCGACGAAGCCGATCCGCTGGACGTTGGTGTGCCGGTCCTCGCGGCTGAAGCCGAGGCCCGCGGACAGGAACTCGCGGATCTCGTCCCCGTCGAGCACCTCGACGCGGTGGCCCTCGCCGCGCAGCCGGCCGGCCAGCTCGTGCGCGATCGTGGTCTTGCCCGCGCTCGGCAGCCCCGTGAGCCAGATGGTGGCCCCAGTCACGTGCTTCTCCCGTTGGTTCAGGGTCGGTTCGTTCCGTCCGGCCGGTGCGGCGGCTTCGGCCGCTCGGGCGGGTCCGGCCGTGGCGGCCGCTTCGGCGGTTGCCGCCGGTCCGGCCGGGGCGGCCGGACGGCCGGTGGGTGTCGTCGTCATCCGTGGAGCCCGCACTCGGTCTTGGCGCGGCCCGACCAGCGGCCGGCCCGGGCATCCTCGCCCTCCAGCACCCGCCGGGTGCACGGGGCGCAGCCCACCGAGGCGTACCCGTCCATGAGCAGCGGATTGGTGAGGACGCCGTGTTCGGCGACGTAGGCGTCCACGTCGGCCTGGGTCCAGCGCGCGATCGGCGAGACCTTGACCTTCCGCCGCTTCTCGTCCCATCCGACGACCGGGGTGCCCGCCCGGGTCGGGGACTCGTCGCGGCGCAGGCCGGTCGCCCATGCGTCGTAGCCGGTGAGCCCTTCCTCGAGGGGCCTGACCTTGCGGAGCGCGCAGCACAGGTCGGGGTCGCGGTCGTGCAGCCGCGGGCCGTACTCGGCGTCCTGCTCCGCCACGGACTGGCGCGGGGTGAGCGTGATGAGGTTGACGTCCATCACGGCCGCGACCGCGTCCCGGGTGCCGATGGTCTCGGGGAAGTGGTAGCCGGTGTCCAGGAAGACCACGTCGACGCCCGGGAAGGCGCGCGACGCCAGATGCGCCACGACCGCGTCCTCCATGGACGAGGTGACGCAGAACCGGGGGCCGAAGGTCTCCGCGGCCCAGGTCAGGATGGAGAGGGCGGACGCCTCCTCGAGGTCCCGCCCGGCCCGCTCGGCCAGCGACTTCAGCTCGTCCCCGGTACGCGGGGCCCGTACCGCCGTCATATCGTTTCCCCTCCTCCGTCGTCGTGCCGGACACCGCGGGCGAGCAGCCCGAGGAACTTCAGCCGGAAGGCCCGGTTGCACGACGCGCACTCCCAGGCTCCGTGGCCCTGCTCGCTCGGACGCAGGTCCTCGTCGCCGCAGTAGGGGCAGTAGAAGGGGGCCGCTCGCTCGCTCATCGAACTGCTCCCTTCGCTTCTCCGCCGGCGCGGCGCAGGGGTGCGGGCCTCGCTGCCGGGTGCGGCCCGGCGGCCGCGTGCGCGTCGCTCATGACAGCGCCTCCTCGCCTGCCCGCGCCGCCCAGGCGGCGAAGCGCTCGCCGTCCTCGCGCTCCGCCTGGAAGCGCTTGAGGACGCGTTCGACGTAGTCGGGCAGCTCGGCGGAGGTGACCTTCAGCCCGCGGACCTTGCGGCCGAAGCCGGCCTCCAGCCCCAGCGCACCGCCCAGGTGCACCTGGAAGCCCTCCACCTGCTCGCCGTTCTCGTCCAGCACCAGCTGGCCCTTGAGACCGATGTCCGCCACCTGGATACGGGCGCAGGCGTTGGGGCAGCCGTTGATGTTGATGGTGATCGGCTCGTCGAACTCCGGCAGGCGGCGCTCCAGTTCGTCGATCAGCGAGGCGCCGCGGGCCTTGGTCTCGACGATGGCGAGCTTGCAGAACTCGATGCCGGTGCAGGCCATCGTGCCGCGGCGGAACGGCGACGGACCGACCCGCAGGTCCAGCGACTCCAGCGCCGACACCAGCGACCCGACCTGCGGCTCCTCGACATCGAGGACGATCATCTTCTGCTCGGCGGTGGTGCGGACCCGGCCCGAGCCGTGCGCCTCCGCCACCTCGGCGATCTTGGTGAGGGTGGCGCCGTCGACGCGGCCGACGCGCGGCGCGAAGCCGACGTAGTAGCGGCCGTCCTTCTGCCGGTGCACTCCGACGTGGTCGCGCCAGCGCTGCACGGGCTGCTCGGGGGCCGGGCCGTCGACCAGCGGGCGCTTGAGGTACTCGTCCTCCAGCACCTGGCGGAACTTCTCCGCGCCCCAGTCGGCGACCAGGAACTTCAGCCGTGCGCGGGTGCGCAGCCGGCGGTAGCCGTAGTCACGGAAGATCGAGATGACGCCCTCGTAGACGTCCGGGACCTCGTCCAGCGGCACCCAGGCGCCCAGCCGGACGCCGATCTTCGGGTTGGTGGAGAGGCCGCCGCCGACCCACAGGTCGAAGCCGGGGCCGTGCTCGGGGTGGTTCACCCCGACGAAGGCGATGTCGTTGATCTCGTGCGCCACGTCCAGCAGCGGCGAGCCGGAGACCGCCGACTTGAACTTGCGGGGGAGGTTGGAGAAGGCCTTGTCGCCGACGATCCGCCGGTGGATCTCCTCGATGGCCGGGGTGCCGTCGATGATCTCGTCCTCGGCGATGCCGGCCACCGGGGAGCCGAGGATGACGCGCGGGGTGTCGCCGCACGCCTCGGTGGTGGACAGGCCGACGGCCTCCAGCCGGTTCCAGATCTCGGGCACGTCCTCGATGCGGATCCAGTGGTACTGCACGTTCTGCCGGTCGGTGATGTCGGCGGTGCCGCGCGCGAACTCCTGGGAGATCTCGCCGATGACGCGCAGCTGCCCGGTGGTCAGCCGGCCGCCGTCGATGCGGACCCGCAGCATGAAGTACTCGTCGTCCAGCTCCTCCGGCTCCAGGATCGCGGTCTTGCCGCCGTCGATCCCGGGCTTGCGCTGGGTGTAGAGACCCCACCAGCGCATCCGCCCGCGGAGGTCGTTGGGGTCGATGGAGTCGAATCCGCGCTTGGAGTAGATCGTCTCAATGCGTGTCCGCACATTGAGACCGTCGTCGTCCTTCTTGAACTGCTCGTTGCCGTTCAGGGGCGTGAAGTGGCCAACGGCCCACTGACCCTCGCCGCGGTGGCGTCCGGCCTTGCGGCGGGGCGTGGCTGAGGCGGGCTTTCCGGGGGTGGCGGCCATGGCGGTTACGTCCTTCGGGACTGCGGGAGGGCGGCTCTGACCTGCACATGGGCGCCCGGGGGTACGGGAGGGCGCGGCGATGCGCGGTGGTCGGGGATCTCAGGGAACGCGGGTGGATCGGTGCCGGGGCCGAAGGCCCCCGGGGGGCACTCAGTCCGCGCGACACATGGCGCTGGACATGCGGCCGAGGTCGACGTGCCGCCGACTCACCAAGGCAATTCCAGCTCGAGACATGACGGAAGCGTGTCACGGGACGTGAGAACCAGTCCACCGCTATCCATAATGTGGACGAGAGTGTCTCGCATCGCGAGAGACTGTGTGGTGGGTCACATGACTCCGGGGCCGGGGGCCGCTTTGGGAGTCGTGCCGCTCCGGGGCCCGCTCGCCGGCCCGACCCCGAAGCGGCCCACGGCGGCCACCGGGCGCCGCCCGGCGGCCCCGTCCGGTGGCCCCGTCCGCCGTCCGTGCCGGTCAGCGCCGGTCAGCGCCGGTCAGTGCCGGTCAGCGCCGCCGGCCGGCCCCGCCGGTCAGCCGCGCGCGCCGGGCCAGGGTCCGGGGGTCGCGACCTCCGGCTCCTCCTCCACCTTGGTGTCGAACAGCGTGAAGCCGCGGCGCAGGTAGTTGTCCATGGCGTACGGGCCGTCCTTGGAGCAGGTGTGGAGCCAGACCCGCTTCGTCGGGGTACGTCCGGGCCAGCGCTCGGCGAGGTCCCAGGCGCGGGCGGTGCCGTACGTCAGCAGATGACCGCCGATCCGCCTGCCGCGGAACGCCGGGACGAGCCCGAAGTACACGATCTCCACGGCACCCTCGTCCTGCGCCTCCAGTTCGACGTAGCCGGCCGGCGTGCCCCGCTCGTACGCCACCCACGTCTCGACGCCGGGCCTGGTCAGCGTCTCCTGCCACTGGGCGTGGGTGAGGCCGAGCCGGTCGGTCCAGCGGATGTCCCCGCCCACGGCGGTGTAGAGGAACCGGCTGAACTCCGGCGAGGGGACCTCGGCGCGCACGATCCGTACGTCCCCCGCGGGCTCGGCGGCGGGGCGCAGGTCGGAGGGGGAGGTCTGCTCCAGGGACCACGTGGTCACGGTGATGCTCATGGCCGCCAGGGAACCACGGGCACCCCGCAGGGACAAAGGGGACCCCCTCCGGAGCTGCCGTCGTATCCCATCGGATCGCGCTTCCGCCGTTGTGCGCGGGCCGAGCGGGCCGAGCCCGCCGGGTGCGCGGGGCGGGGCGGCCGTTGTGTGCGGGCCCAGCGCGAGCCGGGCGCGCGGGGCGAGGCGGCCGGTGCGCGCGGGGCGGGTGCCGGGCGCTCAGGCGGGCGGGATGTTCTGGTTGGCGCGGAGGAAGTTGTCCGGGTCGTACCGGCGCTTGATCTCCCGGAGCCGGCCGTAGTGGTCCCGGTAGGTGGCCCGTACCCGGTCCTGGCCCTCGTCGGCGCCCATGAAGTTCACGTACGAGCCGCCCATGGAGAACGGGTGGAGGGCGTCCCAGTAGCCGGCGGCCCACTCCCTGACGCGGTCGGCGTTCGCCGGGTCCGGGTCGATGCCCGCGATGACCCCCGACCACACCGCGTCCCGGTAGGCCCACGCGGTGTCGCCGGGTGCCACGTCGTGGGCGGCGCCGTCGACGGGGTACAGGTGCATCGTCGACAGAGCCGTCGGCATGCTCTCCCCGTACTGCCGGTGCACGTCGATCGCGCCGTCCGCGATCCGGTCGAAGAAGTCGCCCCGCCAGTACCACTGCAGTCCCGCCGGGATCAGCCCGTCGAACATGGTCTGCAGCGCCGGATAGGGCATCGGCGCGGCGAAGTGGAACAGCGGCGGGGCCGGGTCGTTCACGGCGGCCAGGTCGCCGTCCGCCGCCGTCCGCTCCGGGTCGCCGGTCCGGCACCACACCACCCCGCACACCTTCCGCCCGTGGATCTCCTCGGGGAACGGCGGCCCCGGCGGCACGGACAGCAGGGCGAAGAACCCGTAGACGTCCCGGGGCGCGTCGGGGAGGAACGCGCGGTACCACTCCAGCACCTCGCGGGTGTTCTCCAGCGGCCACACGGTGATCGCGACCCCGACCGTGTGCACCGGGTGCAGCCGGTACGTGAAGGAGGTGACGACGCCGAAGTTCCCGCCTCCGCCGCGCAGGGCCCAGAACAGGTCGGGCCGCTCCTCCTCGGAGACCGTGACGAAGGTGCCGTCGGCGAGCACGACGTCCGCACCGATCAGATTGTCCGCCGTGAGCCCGTACCGGCGGGTCAGATAGCCGTGGCCGCCGCCGAGCGTCAGTCCGCCCGCGCCCGTCGTCGACATGATGCCCGCGGGGGTCGCCAGCCCGAAGCCGTGACCGGCGTGGTCGAGATCGCCGAGTACGGAGCCGCCGCCGACCCGCGCGGCGCGGGTCACGGGATCGACCCGCACCCAGCGCATCAGGGACAGGTCGAGCGTGAGGGCGCCGTCCACCAGGCAGAGACCGGGCCCGCTGTGGCCGCCGCCGCGGACGGCGAGCGGCAGGTCCCGCTCACGGGCGAACGTGACGGTCCGCATCACGTCGGCCGCGTCCACGCATCGCGCGAACGCGGCCGGCCGCCGGTCGATCATCGCGTTGTAGATCGCGCGGGTCTCGTCGTACCCGGGGTCCCGCGGACCCACCACCGGCCCGCGCAGGGCCTCGCGCAGCGCGTCGAGAGTGGCGCTGTCCATGTGTGCTCCTCGAAGGGCGCGCGCCCGGCTCCCACCCACCGTCGTCCGGTCCCACCGGTCGCACTGCGGATCAGGGGGCGCACCCCGCGGCATCCGGCGGGGGCGTCACGGCAGAGCCCGTCGGCCGCCGCGACGGCGCCCGAGGGCCGACGACTTCAGCCTGTCATCGGGCCCCGGGGGCCGCAACGTCAACCGGACCCGGACGCCGCCCGTGCCCGCACGACGGCCGGGGCCGAGGAGTGCGGCAGCAGGTCCGCCGGGTCGGCGGGGCGCACGACCTGCACGTCGACCTCGTCGCCGAAGCGGTACGGGCGGTGCGCCAGCACCCCCGACAGGTAGCGCCGGATACGTGACATCTCGGCGCGCACCGTCACCGTGCGCGTCGGGTCGCCGAACACGTCGCCCGCCAGCTCCGCGGCCGTGCGCCCCCGCGGGTGCGCCGCCAGCACGTAGAGCAGCTCCGCGTGGCGTGGGCTCAGCTCCCGGGCCCAGCCGCCGGCGGGCCCGGAGACCGAGACCGTCCAGCGGCGGTCGCGGCTCAGGTCGAGGACCACCCGGCTCGCGGACTCCACCGGGCGCGACTCGCCGGGGCGCACCAGCCAGCCCCCGGGCAGCGGTTCGACGGTGCACATCCCCAGCGACGGCAGCCACACCCGGCCCGCGCGGAACGACTTGGGCAGCGGCAGGCGGTCCACCGGCGCCATGCCGGTGGCGGCCGCCGTCCAGCCGTGCACGTCCACGGCGAGGGCCCGTCCGCCGACCCGGCAGAGGATGGGCGCGGCGACGGAGCGGAGCCGTTCGACCTGCCGCAGATGCCGTTCCCTCAGCTCCGCCTCGGCCAGCCGGGCCACCGACCGGACCAGCGCCAGGGTCGCCGGATGGAAGCTGGACGCCGGGCCGCTGACGTCCACGACGCCGAGCAGCCGGCCGTCGCGCGGGTCCTGCACCGGCGCGGCCGCGCAGGTCCAGTCGTGCAGGGTGTGGACGAAGTGCTCGGCCGAGTGGACCTGCACCGGCCGGCCGGCCGCGAGGGCGGTGCCGATGGCGTTGGTACCCGTGCTGTCCTCGCTCCAGGCCGCGCCCTCCTCCAGGCAGATGGTGCCGGCCTTCCGGAGCACACCGGCGTTCCCCTCCCGCCACAGCACCCGCCCCTGGCAGTCCGTCACCACCACGATCTGGAGGGAGGCGTCGGCGACCGCGGTGAGCCCGCCGCTCAGCGTGCCCATCACATCGCCGAGCACGGTGGACCGCCTGCGGTGCTCCAGTTCGTCGCGCCGGAGCAGCACACTGCTCGTGGAGCGGTCGGGGTCCAGCCCCAGCCGCATCATCCGCTGCCAGGAGGCGTCGATGACCGGCCGGGGCGGGACCGGCGGGCGGCGTCCGGCCAGCGTCGCCGCGTGCACCTGGTGCAGCACCCGGGCCGCTTGTGCGGCGTCGGCACCGCTCAGCCGTGACATGTCCAGAGCCGTGTTCCTCATCGGAAGCCCCCCGCCGTCGTCGGCGCCGATCGGCGCAGTTCGGTGGTGTGCGCGGTACGGCAGGCCGGTGCCCGGTGGTGTGGGGCCCGGCCGTGCCGCATCGGATCTGCCTGGTTCTGCTCGGTGCGCGCGTCGCCGCGGACCGTCCGGATCCATCGTGCCGTCTGCGTCCCGCGCCGGAGACGGAGTTCGGACATCCGCTGCAACGTTCTGCAACTCTGGCCAACGAGCGAGGGATGGGTGAAGGTGACATCAAGCGGCGGGTGGTGCCGTGTCGGCGCAGCACCACCCCCCGCTTTCGCGCAGGTCGGCCCCGCCGCGCGCACCGCAGGCGGATAGGCGCGGCCACCGGCGCGCGGGGCCGCTCTCACACCTCCACGCGCGCCCGTTCCACCACCGCCGCCTGGTTCAGCCCGTACGGCAGTGTCCCGAACGCCGACCCCCAGTCACCGCCCAGCCGCGAGGCGCAGAACGCGTCGGCGACCTCCGGTGGCGCCCAGCGCACCAGCAGCGACCCCTGCAGCACCAGCGCCATCCGCTCGGCGAGCCGCCGCGCCCGCACCTCCGCCGACCCCAGTTCCGCCAGTTCCCCCAGCATCCCCTTGATCGCTCCGTCCAGCCGGTGGTCGGCACCCCGGGCCAGACCCATTTCCCGGAGGAAGGCGTCCAGCGGCACCGGCTCCCGGCCGCTCCGCCCCGCGGCCCCGGGCGCGCTCCGCAGCGCCCGCAGCACGTCCAGCGCCTGGATGTTGCCCGACCCCTCCCACACGGAGTTCAGCGGCGACTCGCGCAGTAGCCGCGGCATCCCCGACTCCTCCACATAGCCGTTCCCGCCCAGGCACTCCAGCGCCTCGGCCACCACCGGAGTGCACCGCTTGGTGACCCAGTACTTGGCCGCCGGCACCGCGAGCCGCAGCAACGCCCGCTCCGACTCCGAGCCCCGGCCCGCCGCGTCGTACGCCGAGGCCAGGCGCATCGCCAGCACCGTCGCCGCCTCCGACTCCACCGCCAGGTCGGCCAGCACGTTGCGCATCAGCGGCTTGCCGGCGAGCGGGCCGCCGAACGCCCTGCGGTACGAGGCGTGGTGGACGGCCTGCGCCACCGCCTGCCGCATCAGCGCCGCCGAACCGAGCACGCAGTCCAGCCGGGTGGCCGCCACCATCCCGATGATGGTGGCCACCCCGCGCCCCTCCTCGCCGACCCGCCGCGCCCAGGTACCGGCGAACTCCACCTCGGCGGACGCGTTCGACCGGTTGCCCAGCTTGTCCTTCAGCCGCTGGATCGCGAACGCGTTCCGCGTCCCGTCGTCCAGCACCCGAGGCACCAGGAAGCAGGTCAGCCCCCCGGGCGCCTGGGCCAGCACCAGGAACGCGTCGCTCATCGGCGCCGAGCAGAACCACTTGTGCCCGGTCAGCTCGTACTCCCCGGCCACGGCCAGCGGCACGGCCCGGGTGGTGATCGCGCGGACGTCGCTGCCGCCCTGCTTCTCCGTCATGCCCATCCCGAACAGCACGCCCGGCTTCTCCGCGGCCGGGCGCAGACCCTGCGCGTACACCCCGGACGTCAGCCGCGGCTCCCACTCCGCCGCGAGCTCCGGGTCGGTGCGCAGCGTGGGCACCGCCGCGTGCGTCATCGACACCGGGCAGCCGTGCCCGGCCTCCGCCTGCGACCACACCAGGAACCCGGCCGCACGCCGCACATGCCCGCCGGGCCGCCCCCAGGCGTTCGTCAGCCCCGAGCCGACCGCCCTGCCCAGCAGCCGGTGCCAGGCCGGATGGAAGTCGACCTCGTCGATCCGGTTGCCGTACCGGTCGTGCGTGCGCAGCACCGGGGGATTGGTGTCGGCCTGGACGGCCCAGCGCTGCGCCTGGGCCGAGCCGGCGGCCCGGCCGAGCTCCGCCAGCTCCCGCCGCGCCACGTCCCGGACCGCGGGGTCGAGGTGCCGCTCGACCGCCTCGGCGAGCGCCCGGTCCGCCGAGAACACGTCGTACGCCACCAGGGGAGGGGGCTGGTTGGTCACGGTGTGGGTGCTGGTCGCCATGCCGATACGGTAAGGAGGTGCAGGCAGCAAACGAAACACCCGACCGGCCCGCCGGCCGGCTCCACCGGGCCAGAGTCCTCTACCGCAACGTCTCCAAGCGGAAACTCGCCTGGCTGCTGCTGAAGGACACGGTCAATTCGTGCATCGAGTACCGCATCCTGGGACTCGCCGCCGAGGCCGCGTTCTTCACCCTGCTGTCCCTGCCGCCGCTGATGCTCGGCCTGCTCGGCCTGCTCGGCTACGTCGACGACTGGACCAGCACCACCACCGTCGCCTCCATCCAGGAGAACATCCTCGGCGCCGCGGGCACCGTCCTGTCCGACCGCGGTGTCAACGAGATCGCCAAACCCCTGCTGGAGGACGTCACCCGCGGGGGGCGCCCCGACGTGGTCTCCCTCGGGTTCGCGATCGCCCTGTGGTCCGGCTCGCGGGCCGTGAACGTCTTCGTCGACACCATCACCGTGATGTACGGGCTCGACGGCCAGCGCGGCATCGTCGCCACCCGGCTGCTGGCGTTCCTGCTCTACCTGATCGCGCTGCTGATCGGCGCCGTGGTGCTGCCGCTCGCGGTGGTCGGCCCCGACCGGGTCGTCGAGTTCGTGCCGTTCGGCGCGGGCCTGGTCAGCGTCCTGTACTGGCCGGTGGTGATCCTGCTGTCCATCGCCTTCCTCACCACCCTGTACCACGTGTCCGTGCCGGTCCGCTCTCCCTGGGTGGAGGACGTACCGGGCGCGCTGGTGGCCCTCGGCATGTGGGTGCTCGGGAGCTTCCTGCTGCGCATCTACCTGACCAGCACCGTCGAGGGCCCCACCATCTACGGCTCCCTCGCCGCGCCGATCGCCGTGCTGCTGTGGGTCGGCATCTCGGCGTTCGCGGTCCTCGTCGGCGCCGCCGTCAACGCCGCCATCGACCGGGTCTGGCCGTCGGTCGCCACGGCCGCCGCCCGTGCCGCCAACCGGCGCGTCCGGGCCGCCCACGCCGCCGAACTGGTCGCCCGCGCCCGGGCGGCGGAGGGGGAGAGCGAGGACGGGGAGGACGGGGAGGGCGGGGACATGCCCTCGGAGTTCCCCGAGCGATGGTCGAAGTTCCTCCCGCCGGACGATGTGAGGTCCCGGCTGCAGGGGAGCCGGGACCACCGCGACAGGGAGCAGCGCGAGCAGCGCGAGCGGCGCGAGCGGCGCGAGAACCGTGAGCGGACCGAGAACCGTGAGCGGCCCGAGAGCCGGGGCCGGCGGAACCATCGGGACGGGGACGGCCGGGACGGGGACGGCCGGGACGGGGACCGCCGGGACAGGAACAAGGGGGAGCAGAGGCTGTGACGAACGGCGGCGGCAGGCGGCAGGAAGCCGCCGGGGCGGCGGGGAGCGGGGGCGGTGGGAAGGTGGCGGCGGGAAGGGGAACCTCCCGGGCGTGTCCCGGCCGCGGCACCAACCTCGACCCGGTGTACGCGGAACGGGCTTCGCTGCTGGAGGGCGCCGTCGTCTGGCACCACGAGCCCGGCCCCGGCCCCGTCCTGCCCGTTCTGCCCGACGGCTGCATGGACCTGATGTGGACCCGCGGCCGGCTGCTGGTCGCCGGACCGGACACCCGTGCGCAGCCGCCCGGTGACACCCGGGCCGCCCATTCCGGCGTGCGGTTCGCGCCCGGTGCCGGCCCCGCCTTCTTCGGCGTCCCCGCACACGAACTGCGCGACCTGCGGGTGGACCTCACCGACCTCTGGCCCGCCCGGCTGGTGCGGCCGCTGGCGGACCGGGTCACCGAGTCCCCGGACCGGGTCGCCGCGCTGGAGGCCGTGGCACTGCGGCACGCGGCGGACACACCCCCGCCCGATCCGCTGCTGCGGGCCGTGGTGGAGTACCTGGACGCGGGAGGGACCGTGGCGGCCACCGCCGCCGCCGTCGGGCTGGGAACACGCCGGCTGCACCGCCGCTCCCTGGACGCCTTCGGATACGGTCCGAAGACGCTCGCCCGGGTGCTGCGGCTGCAACGCGCCCTGGCCCTGGTCCGGGGCGGTGTGCCGTACGCCGGGGCCGCGCTGGCCGCGGGCTGCGCCGACCAGCCGCACCTCGCCCGCGAGACGAGGGACCTGGCCGGGCTCACCCTCGGCCGCTACGTGGAGCTGACCGCCGGGTCCAGGCTCGCGAACAGCGACACCTCGGCACCGTCCGGGTCGAGGACGATCGCGTAGCGCTGGCCCCAGAACGCGTCCCAGGGAGCGAGATGGCCGCGGTGTCCCGCGCCGACGAGCTCCCCGTACACCTTGTCCACCTCGGCGGGGCTGTCGCAGAGGAAGGCCAGCCCCACCCGGCCCCTGCCCTCGGGCCGGGTCCAGCCCGGGTCGAAGGAGCGGACGGTGTCCTCGGTGTCGAACAGCACGCGGGGCCCGCCGGGCAGCACGGCCTCGACGTGCGGGGCGGACTCCGCCCCCTCGGGGACGGCCAGGCCGAGCCGGCGGTAGAAGGCGAGTGAGGCGGCCATGTCGGAGACGACCAGGCCGACGGCGTCGAGTCGTGGAGTCATGGGACCACCGTAGGGCGATCCGGTCGGGGGCGTCTTGAAGGAATCGGACGTCGTCGCCGGAGCCGTACGCCGTGTCTCCCGGTCTCCCGCGCGCGGCGGCCGTGCGGGCCGGGCCGACGGACTCCGTCACGGATTCGTAAGGGGCCGGGCGCGCGCCCGGGGGTCCCGCCGGACAAGACTGGGGGCATGCAGAACATCCTGGTCGTCGACGACGATCCGACCGTCGCCGAAGTGGTCACCGGCTACCTGGAACGCGCCGGGTACGCGGTGGCGCGCGCCGCGGACGGGCCCGGAGCACTGGAGGCCGCCGGGGAGCGGTGGCCCGACCTGGTCGTCCTCGATCTGATGCTTCCCGGCATGGACGGCCTGGAGGTGTGCCGCAGGCTCCGCGGCCGGGGACCGGTCCCGGTCATCATGCTGACCGCCCGCGGGGACGAGGACGACCGGATCCTCGGTCTCGAGACCGGTGCGGACGACTACGTCACCAAGCCGTTCAGCCCGCGCGAACTGGTGCTGCGGGTGGAGTCCGTGCTGCGCCGCGGCCGGGCGGCCGCCGACGGCGCGGCGGTCGGGCCCGTGCTGAGCTGCGCGGGGATCACCGTGGACCCCTCGGCCCGCCGGGTCGTCAAGGACGGCGCGGAAGTCGGTCTCACCCTGCGGGAGTTCGACCTGCTCCTCCACCTCATGCGCCACCGCGGCCTGGCCATCGGCCGCGAACGGCTGATGCGGGAGGTGTGGGGCTGGGACTTCGGCGACCTGTCCACCGTCACCGTGCATGTGCGACGGCTGCGCGGCAAGATCGAGGACGACCCCGCCCGGCCGCGCCTGATCCATACCGTCTGGGGCGTCGGCTACCGCTTCGACGCACCCGGGGAACCGGAGGGGCGGGCACCCGGCGGCGGGAGACTGGAAGCCGGAAGATGGGAAGCCGGAAGACCGGAAGAGCTGAAGCTTGAGGACCGGACGCCCGGAAACCTGAAGCGCGGAGACCTGAGGTCTGAAGATTCGAAGGCCGGAGACCCGAAGGCCGGAGACCGGACGCCCGGAGACCGGACGCCCGGGGAACTGACACCGGAAGGGCGGTCCGGCGGCCGGGTGCCCGGCGGGAACGCCGCCGGCGAGGGTGCCGACCCGGCCGACAGGGGGTGAGCGCCGTGCGCGACGTGCTCCTGATCGCCCTCATCGCGTTCCTCGGCGCGGCCGCGGCCGGCCTGGCCGGTGCTGTGGTGCTGCGGATGCTGCGCCGGCGGTCCGTCACCGTCTCGCTGACCGTGGTCGCCGGTGTCACCGTCATGGCCATGCTCGCCGGGACCCTCGCGGTCGCCCGGGCGATGTTCCTGTCCCCGCACGACCTGACCGTCGTCACCACCGTCGTCGCGATGGCCGCGGTCGTGTCCCTCGCCACGGCCCTGCTGCTCGGCCGGTGGGTCGTCGCCCGCAGCCGCGAACTCGCCCGCGCCGCCCGCACCTTCGGGGAGGACGGCAGCTTCGCCGCCCCCGGACGGGAGGCCACGGCCGAACTCGCCGAGCTGGGGCGGGAACTCGCCGCAACCAGCGCCAGGCTCGCCGAGTCCCGTGAGCGGGAACGCTCCCTGGAAGCCTCCCGGCGGGAACTCGTCGCCTGGATCTCGCACGATCTGCGCACCCCGCTCGCCGGGCTGCGGGCCATGTCGGAGGCGCTGGAGGACGGCGTCGTACCGGACCCCCAGCGGTACTTCCGGCAGATCCGCGCCGAGGTCGAGCGGATGAACCGGATGGTCGGCGACCTCTTCGAGCTGTCCCGCATCCACGCGGGCGCCCTCGCCCTCACGCCCACCCGGATCTCCGCGCACGACCTGGTCGGCGAGGCGCTCGCGGGCGTCGGACCGCTGGCCCGGGAGCACGGAGTGCGGCTCGTCGGTGCCCGGGTCGAGCCGGTGCCGATCGAGGTCGACGCCGAGGAGATGACGCGGGTCCTGGCCAATCTCCTGGTCAACGCGATCCGGCGGACTCCGGCGGACGGCACGGTCGCGGTCGCCGCCGAACGCCACGAGGACTCCGTGGTGCTGTCCGTGACCGACGGCTGCGGCGGTATCCCGGAGGAGGACCTGCCCCGGGTCTTCGACACCGGCTGGCGCGGCACCGAGGCCCGCACCCCTCCCGCGGGAGCGGGCCTCGGACTCGCCATCGTCCGGGGCATCGTGGAGGCCCACGACGGCCGGGCCGGGGTGCACAACGTGTCGGGCGGCTGCCGCTTCGAGGTGACCCTGCCGACCGCTCCGTGACACCCGCGGCAGACCTGCCGCCCGCTCCGTGAGGCCGGCGGCAGTCTGGCCGGCCGCTCCGTGACACCTGCGGCGGCGGCCCTCTCGTGTTGCGCTGCCGGGCATTCCGGACGGGCGTCTCCCGAGCCGAGTGTCAGTGCCGTGCGGCAGGCTGGCATACGCACCGTCACATGTGACGCGAGACGACTCGAGAGGAACGGCCGACCGATGAGTGCCACCGCAGTGATGACGTCCCGTGAACGAGCCGCCGCCCAGGCGTATGTGCGGCTTCTCGGCGCCGTGCGAGCCGCGCTCGCCGAACCACCCGGAGACGGCGCCCCGCCGCCCGTGCTGCTCAGCGCCCCCATGGCGGAGGCGGACGAGGCCCTCGCCGCGGCCGGTCTCGCCGGCAACGAGCAGGCGCTGTTCGGGCTGGTGACGGGGCTGCACCGCACGGCCCCGCCCGGCACGGCGGCGCACCGCGTTCCGCGCCCGGCGCGCGTCAGGCGTCGTGGCGCAGGGGCGTGAGCTGCTCGATGTCGTAACGGGACCGGAGTTCGGCGATCGCCTCGTGGTCGGGCGGGCCGGTCCTGCCGAGGATGCCGATCAGCTCTTCGAAGTACCGTTCGTGGTCGGGCGGCGGGGACGCCTGGAAGAACATCTTCGCCGGCTTCCCCGTCCGGTTGGCGAACGCGTGCGGGCAGCCGGGCGGCACGACGACGACCGTGCCCGGGCCCGCCCGCACCGGACGCCGGCCTGACGGGGACTCCCAGCCCCGCCAGTCGCCGCCGGTGCGCACCCGCGGCTCGAAGGCGAGCATCTCCAGCTCGCCCTCGAGCACGTAGAAGAGCTCCTCGCTGCGGGCGTGCACATGGGCCCCGACGTCGAACCCGGGAGGCACCACCACCTCGAAGCTGGACGACACACGGGAGTGCTCGCCGGTGACCTTGAACGTGACCTCCTGGGCCGCCGCGCGCAGCGTACGGCCGTGACCCGGGGGCACCAGCAGCCCCTCGGCCGACGCGGTGTACGCGCCTTCCGGCGCCCGGACATGGGAGGTCACCAGACCACCGGCAGTCCCTCGGGCCCCCGGATCAACGCGCCCGGCCGCCAACGCAGTTCCTCCTCCGGAACGGCCAGACGCATCCCCGGGAGGCGGTCGACCAGGGCGGAGAACAGCAGCTCGGTCTCCAGCCGGGCGAGCAGGGCCCCGACGCAGTAGTGGGGGCCGTAGCCGAACGCCACATGCGGATTGGGGCTCCGGTCCAGCACGATCCCGTCCGGGTCGGCGAAGACCTCCGGGTCCCGGTTGGCGGCGAGGTAGGAGACGTAGACGGCCTCGCCCCGGCGGATCTCCTGGCCGCCGACGGTCAGGTCCTCCGTCGCGATGCGGCACAGCCCGACTCCGTTGCGGTGCGGTATCCACCGCAGCAGTTCGTCGACGGCCGTGGCACGCACCCCGGGGTCGCCGCGCAGCCGGTCCATCAGTTCGGGTCTGGTCAGCAGGAGGTACGCCATGTTCCCGGTGTTGTTGGTGACCGCCTCGCCCCCGATCTGGACCAGCAGCGCCAGCCCGACGGCCTCCGCACCGGTGATCTCGCCGTCGGCGACGGCCGCCGACAGCAGTGCGACCACGTCCTCGCCGCCGGTGCCGTGCCGCTCGGCCAGCAGCCGGGCGAAGTAGCCGCACATCGCGTTCCTGGCCCGCTCGCTGCGCTCGGCGCCCTCGGTGGAGGACAGGATGAGCGAGGTCCACTCGTGCATCGCCGGCCGGTCCGCGGCGGGCACGCCCATCAGTTCGCACACGACGGCCAGCGGGAACGGGGCGAGGACGCGTGCGACGAGGTCGGCCGGCGGCCCGTCGCGCAGGACCCCGTCGACGAGTTCGTCGAGCATGACCCGGGCACGTCCGCGCAGCCGCTCGACGCCGCGGGTGGTGAACGCGGGGGCCACGGCACGGCGCAGCCGGGTGTGGTCGGGCGGGTCCTCGAAGCCGACGGCCCCGTCCACGGGGATGAAGTGCGGCGCCAGCCGCGTGACGTCGCTGCCGACGACCGCCCTGCGGCTGAAGCGCGGATCGTTGGTCACCGTCCGTACGTCCTCGTGGCGCGACACCAGCCAGGCCCACCCCTCGCCGTTGGGCAGCCTGATCCGGCTCACGGGTCCCTCCCGCATCAGCGCCGCGAGGTCCGGGTCGAACTCCACACCGGGCAGGTCCCGCACCGGCCAGAAGCGGACCGGGGGCAGCGGTCCGGGCGTCTTCTGCGCGGTCGCGGTCGCGGTCGCTGTCGCGTTTGCGTTCGCGGTCGCGGCCCGTGCCCGTGCCGTCCTGGGGCAGGCGTCGTCGCGCACGGTCAGCACCTCCCCGCGGGGGCGGGCACCTCGGCCTCGGTCCAGCGGCCCAGGCTCATCTCGGCGGTGATGCCTGGCCCGAAGCCGGCGAGGATGCCGCGCGCGGCGTGCCGGGTCGAGCCCTCGTCGAACAGTCTGCGCAGGGCGTCGAGGACGACCGCGCTGGCGATGTTCCCGTACTGGGTGAGCGTGGCCCGGCTGAACCGGAACGCCTCGGACGGCACCCCCAGGTACTTCCCCAGGTCGTCGAGGATGCGCGGACCGCCCGCGTGGATGATGTAGAAGTCCAGCGAGGCGGCGTCCCAGCCGTGTTCGGCCGCGAGCGCCCTGAGCGCCGGCGCCAGCGGTTCCATGGTGCCCGGAACCCGCCGGTCCAGCTTGAAGTGGAAGCCCGTCGAGCGCACGTCGTACGCGATCCAGTCCTCGGTGTCCCGCACCAGATAGGAGCCGTTGCGCTCCAGGGCGACACCGCGCCCGCCGCGGCCGCGCACCACGGCGGCGGCGAGTCCGTCGCCGAACAGCCCGTTGGACAGCAGGTTTCCGACGTCCAGGTCGGTCGGCTGGTAGCACAGCGAGCAGAACTCGCAGGCCACCACAAGGGCGTTGGCCTCCGGGTACGCCGTGCAGAAGTCATGGGCCCGGTTGACCGCCGCCCCGCCAGCCGCACAGCCGAGCTGGGCGATCGGCACCTGGCGCGCGTCCGTGCGGAAGCCCATGGAATTGATCAGCCAGGCGGTGAGCGACGGCATCATGAAGCCGGTGCACGACACATAGATGATCACGTCTATGTCGACGGGCCTGAGCTCGGCGTCGGCCAGCGCCCGCTCGATGACGGCGGGCACCCGGGCCTTCGCCTCGGACTCGTAGACGGCGTTGCGGTGTTCGAAGCCGGGATGCCTCAGGGTCTCCTCGATCGGCTGCAGCAGATGCCGCTTCTCCACCCCGGTGTTCCGGATCAGGCGCAGCGCCAGGTCCAGTTGTGGATGGTCCGCGTGAACGGTCCGCGCCAGGTCCAGCGTCTGCTCCATGGTGATCACGTGTTCGGGTACGGACACCGCCGGTCGGCACAGAGTGGCCATGTTGGTGCGCCCTTCTCTCGCGTTCCCCTCCCAAAGGATCCGGGAGGTCACCCGTTCGCGCCCGCCGAGGAAAGCCCTGGCTGCTGGTCCGTCCGGGTGACGGCGGCCGGTGCCCGCCCGGCGGCGCGGCGACCCGTGGGGGCGGGTCCGTCCGGGTGACGGCGGACGGGTGGCCGCCCCGCGGCGCTGCCGCCGACGGGGCTGGTCCGTCCGGGTGATGGCGGGCCGGCGGCGTCCCGATCGCACGGCGGCCGGGAAGGGATGCCGTAGCCGTTCAACGCCGCCCGCTCCGCTCACCCGGCGTGACCGGGGGCCGCGGCGGAGCCGGGCGCCGGACGTGGGGAGCCGAACGTGAAGACGTCAGAACCCGGGACACCGGCCGCGGCGGCCGATTCCGGCCCGCCGGAGGACGAGGGCGTTCGCCGGTGGGGCCTCGAGGACCTGGCGGCCCTGGACTTCGACCCGTTCCTGACCGCGGTCCTCCGCGAGGAGCCGGTGGCGCGCATCCGGCTTCCCTACGGTGAGGGCACCGCCTGGCTCGTGACGCGCCACGACGACGTCAAGTCGGTCGCGTCGGACCCCCGGTTCAGCCGCCGGGCACTCGCCGACCGCGACGTGACCAGCGGTTCCCCCCATGCCATCGCCGCACGGCACGCCTCCCTCAACTACACGGACCCGCCGCGTCTGACGGCCATGCGCCGGGTCGTCGCCCGCGCCTTCACCGGCGGCGCCATGGAGCGGCTGAGACCCCTGGCCCAGCGGACCGCGGACGAACTGCTGGACGAGATGGAACGGCACGGGCCGCCGGCCGATCTGGTGCGGCACCTGCACGGGCCGTTCCCGCTGTCCGTGGTGGGCGACCTGCTCGGACTGCCGGAGGAGGACCGCACCCGGATGGTCCACTGGACGGACGTCATCATGACGCCGGCCCCGGCCCCGGCCCGCAGCCGGCAGGGCAGGAGGTCGGTCCGCGAGGTCGTCGAGGCCCTCCTCGCCCAACGCCGCGCGGAGCCCGCGCACGACCTGGCCGGTGTGCTCGCGGCCGCCGCCGCCGACGGGGAGATCAGCGACGACGAGGCGCTGTCGATGGCGACGGCGATCCTGGTGAGCGGGGCGCACGCGGTCCGCAACAACAGCGCAAACATGGTGTACGCGCTTCTCACCCGTCCGGAGCAACTGGCCCGGCTGCGGGCCGAGCCCGGACTGCTGCCGCGGGCGGTCGAGGAACTGCTGCGGTACATCCCGCACCGCAGCGGGGTGGGCCTGCCGAGGATCGCCACCGAGGACGTCGAGGTCGGCGGCGTACGCATCCGGGCCGGTGAGGCGGTCTACTGCTCCTACCTGGCCGCGAACCGGGACCCCGAGGTCTTCCCCGACCCGCACACACTGGACTTCGACCGCCCCGCGGTCCCGCACCTGTCGTTCGGGTTCGGCCCGCACCACTGCGTGGGCCCCATGCTTGCCCGGATGGAGTCCGAGGTGATGCTGGCGACGCTGCTGCGGCGCTATCCGCGGCTTACCCTCGCGGTTCCGCCGGAGGAGATCGCCTGGCAGCGGGGCGCCCTGATCCGCGGGCCGAAGTCGCTCCCGGTGAGCTGGTGAGGCCGTCATGGACGTGGATCTGCGCATCGTGAGCGGCGCTCCGGACGCCGAGGAACTGGCCGCGGTGATGGCGGTGCTGACCGCCGTCGCCCACCGCCGCGGGGCGGCCCCCGCCGCCCCGGGCGGCGGCACACCGGACGGCCGCCCGCGACGGGCCCACTGGGACCGCACCTGGGGTACCGGCTTCCAGCCCTGCGGCTCGTGGCGGGAACGGGACCGGACGGTGACCGCGTTCGACCCGGGCGGCCGCTGACCGTGTTCCTCGGTGTCCGTCGGTGTCGCGCGGTGTCGCGCGGTGTCGCGCGGCGTCGCACGGCGTCCCACGGTGTACCTCGGCGCCTCTCCGCGCATCGCGGTGCTCCTCCGTGCATGAACGCGTACCGCCCGGGTACCCGGAGTCGGCGATCGTCCCCCGCGAAGGGGCGGCACCCCCGGCCGCCCCGCGCACGGCCCCGTCCGCCGCCCCTTCCGGCGGACGGGGCCGACGCACGTGGCCGTCGGTACGGCGGTTCGGTACGGCGGTTCAGTTCAACGGTTCAGTGCAACGGACCAGTACGGCGGAACGCGGATGTCCGTACTTGCGCGGCGCGGGCCCGCACAGCACGCTGACGGCATGGCGACCATCCGTGTGCGCAGGGTCTTCGACGACCCCGGCCCGGCCGACGGCGTCCGCGTACTCGTCGACAGGCTCTGGCCGCGCGGCGTCTCCAAGGAGCGGGCCGCCGTCGACGCATGGCTCAAGGACGTGGCCCCGTCGGGAGAGTTGCGCGGCTGGTACCACCAGGACCGCTCGCGGTACGAGGAGTTCGACGCCCGCTACCGCCGGGAGCTCGCCGCCGGGCCGGCCGCACAGGCCCTGGAGCGGCTGCGCGGACTCGTACGCGGTGGCCCGGTCACCCTGGTCACCTCGGTGAAGAGCGTCGAGGGCAGCCACGTCCCCACACTCGTCGCCCTGCTGGAGGAGTCCGCTCCGCCGCCGGAGGGCCGGTAGCCGAAGGGAGGTGTGCCCGTCCTTCAGGACGTCTCGCCCTCGATGGACGACAGATGGAACAGCCCGCCTTCGGGGTCACGAATCGTCGCCGTCCGCCCGAGCGGTGTGTCCTGCGGGGGCGCCAGCACCGTTCCGTGCGCCGAAACCGCTCGGGCCGCCGCCTCGTCCACGTCGTCCCGGCAGAAGTGGACGTGCCACTGGGGGTGGATCGCCGCATCCGCGGAGTCCGGGACACCGCCGAACATCCCCGCCACCGTACGGCCGCCGGCGCGCAGCATCACCCGGTCGTGCTCGTAGCGCACGTCGATGACGTCCGGATGGGCGTCCCACTCGAACACACCGCCGTAGAACAGCGCGGACGCGAACGGGTCCCGCGTGTGCAGCTCCAGCCACGCCACGGCGCCGGTGCCCCGCCCGGCCTGCCACCCGGGCGCGGCCGGTCCCTCCCAGATGCCGAACGCCGCGTCCAGCGGATCGGCGGCCCAGGCCGTCCGTCCCCGGCCGAACGCCAGCGGGCCCACGGCGACCGTTCCGCCCCGCTCCCGCACGCGTGCGGCCGCCGCGTCGGCACTGTCGGCCACGAAGTACGCCGTCCAGGCGATTGGCAGCCGCACCCCCATGCTCTGCGCGGACTCGACGAGACCGGCGACCGGTTCGCCGTCCGCGTGGGCGACCACATGCCCCTCGGTCCGTTCGTCGGGCCCGAACGCCCAGCCGAACACCGCCCCGTAGAAGTCCTGTGCGGCCCGCATGTCCTGCGTCGTCAGGCTCACCCAGCACGGCGTGCCCGGCACCCCGGGTGAAGTGCTCGCCAAGGCCGCTCACCTCATTCGTGTTCATCCCGGGGCGGGGCGGGGACAGGTGGCCACTCCCTGACACCCTTCATCAGATTCGGGCCGGTCGCCACCGCAGCGGAGAGCCGGCGGCGACCGGGCACCGTCCGGTGGCCGCCCGCGAAAACGCGTTGGCACGGCCCGGGGGAGGCGGCTACTGTGGCGTCGCCGCCGTGCGTGAGGCACGGTCAAGGGCATCCACGAGGGTCCTCAAGCATCCACCAGGATGCACGGGCACTCCACGAGTATCGAGGAACACACGGAGGTGAGGACGTTGATGACGGTCACTGCGCCGGGCGCTGCCCGAAACCCGAAGATCATCACTCCCATTTCCCCGGTCGTCGGCTGACCTGCTCCTTCCTTTCGCACGTCTGTGCGCACAGGTCGCCGGGGCCACCCGTGTGAAGGGTCCTCCCTTGTCTCTCTCCTCCTCGTCCCATGCCTCCTCTCAGCCTCGCTCCTCATCCCCGGCCCACTCCTCATCCCCGGCTCACCCCGCCTCCCCCGCGGACGCGGCCCCGCTCTCCGGTCCGGTCGCTTCCACCGCCGCGCCCGGCGACGCCGCCGCCGGGGCACCGCACCCGCTCACCCCGTACGGCTGGGACGGGGACCATGCGGCCGCCTTCGCGCCGTACGCCGAGAGCGGTCTGGTGCCCGGGCGGGTGGTGCGGGTCGACCGTGGCCGGTGCGACGTCGTCACCGCGGCCGGGACCGTGCGTGCCGACACGGCGTTCGTCACACCGCACGACCCGCTGCGTGTGATCTGCACCGGTGACTGGGCGGCCGTCGACCCCGAGGGCGGCAACCCCCGGTACGTACGGGCGTGTCTGCCGCGCCGTACCGCCTTCGTGCGCTCCACCTCGTCCCGGCGGTCCGAGGGGCAGATCCTCGCCGCGAACGTCGACCACGCGGTCATCGCGGTCTCCCTGGCCGTCGAGCTCGACCTCGGACGGATCGAACGCTTCCTGGCGCTGGCCTGGGAGAGCGGGGCGCAGCCCCTCGTCGTCCTCACCAAGGCCGACCTGGTGCCGGACGCGACCGCCCTGTCGTACCTGGTGCGGGACGTGGAGACCACGGCACCCGGTGTCCAGGTGCTGCCGGTCAGCTCGCTCACCGGGGAGGGCATGGACGTCCTGGCGGCGGTGGTCTCCGGCGGTACGAGCGTGCTGCTCGGCGTCTCCGGAGCGGGCAAGTCCACCCTGGCGAACACTCTGCTGGGCGAGGACGCCATGGAGGTGCGGTCCACGCGTGACGTGGACGGAAAGGGCCGTCACACCACGACGACCCGGAACCTCCTCGTCCTCCCCGGCGGCGGCGTGCTCATCGACACCCCGGGCCTGCGGGGCGTCGGGCTCTTCGACGCCGGTACGGGAGTGGGAGAGGTCTTCTCGGAGATCGAGGACCTGGCCCGGGACTGCCGCTTCCACGACTGCGCCCATGAGGCGGAGCCGGGCTGTGCGGTGCTCGCCGCGCTCGCCGACGGCTCGCTGCCGGAACGCCGGCTGGAGAGCTACCGCAAGCTCGTCCGCGAGAACCAGCGCATCGTGGCGAAGACCGACGCCCGGCTCCGGGCCGAGATCCGCCGCGACTGGAAGCGCAAGCACGCGGAGGGCCGTGCGGCGGGGGAGGCGAAGCGGGCCGGCCGGCCGCGCTGACCGCTCGCGGGCGTTCCCGGGGCCGTTGCGCCCCGGGAACGCCGGCCTACCCGGCCCCCTCACCCCGCAGCCGCAGCCGCAGCCGCAGCCGCCGCCGCTTCCGCCTCGGCGGCGGCTGCCCGGGGCCGCGTCCCGGCGGTCGCGGAGACACCCGGGCTCGACCCGTCCACACCGCTTTCGCCGGCCGACCGGGCCACCCACCCCCTGTCGTACGCGTGCCAGCCGAGCTGGAGCCTGGTCGTCACGCCGGCCAGTTCCATGAGGCCCTTCACACGCCGCTGGACCGTGCGGAGGCCGAGTTCGAGCTGCTTGGCGACACTCGCGTCGGTCATGCCGGCGAGCAGCAGCGACAGGATCTCCAGATCCGCGGCGTCGGGGCCGGCGGGCCCGTCCTCCGTCACGGAGCCGTCCCCGCCGAGACGCAGCGGCAGGGCCTCCCGCCACACGGCCTCGAACAGGCCGGTCAGCGACTCCAGTACTCCGCCCGCGCGGACCACCAGTGCCGCCGCCTGCGAACCGCGACCGGTCAGGGGAGCCATCGCCAGCGTCCGGTCGGCGACGACGAGTTCGGCGGGCACCCGCTCCACCACCCGGACCTGCGCGCCGCGGCCGAGCCAGGGCGACACCTCGGCCGGCCTTGCCGCCGGTGTCAGCATCTCGCGCTCGACGACCACGCGGTACGTGACGCCGCTCGGCCCCGTCCGCAGCCGTGCCTCGTCGTCCGCTCCGGAGAGGACCACCGGCGACCCGGTGACGAGTGCGCACACCTCGTCGGACGCGCCCAGGCGGAGCTGGCGGAAGCGCTGCGCCACCGCACCGGCTCCGGTGACCACCTCGACCAGGTCGTGCACGGGCAGTTCCGCGGCCTTGGTCCGGTAGTCGCGGGCCAGCAGCGCCGCAGCCAGCTCCGCCTGCTCGAGTTCGTGCCGTTGCCGGGTGAGCAGGGCGCCGAGCGCGACTCCCGGCGGGGCGGCCACCCAGCGGTCGGTGCGCGCCGACGACCGGGCGGCCAGCCCGTGGTGTTCCAGCAGACGCAGCGCCCGTTCGGTCTCCGCCTCCGGGAGTGCGAGGCGGTGCGCCAGATCGGCCACCTCCGCGGCACCCAGCGCCACCAGCGCGCGGTACGCCGACTCCTGCCTCGCGTCGAGACCTATTGCTCCCAGCACCCCTGAGCCCTCCCCGGACCTCACCGTTCCGCCTGATGCGGGCACGATCGTGGCGGAATCCGGTCACGGCGTGAACCCGCCGCCCCCATCATCCCCGCCGGGCGGCAGGAAGATCCTCCCCGTGCCGGTGGATCGCACGTGCGACGTGCGCCGATCCAACTCGACGTCCGCCGTGCGCCCTTCCCGGGTGCGCCGGGCCGGCCCGGCGCACCCGCCGCCGGGCCGGGTTTTGCGGAATACGCCGTTTTCGTACGGCCCCTGCGGTGGACAATGAGGGCATGAGTCAGCAGGGGGAGAGGCCCACCGCGGGCGACGACTGGTGGAACCGGCTGTACGACGAGTCCGCCGCGGACACCGGCCCCGCCGCCGCGGGTGACACACTCGACGACCGCTTCGACTCCGCGGTCGACACCGTGGGCCCGGAGGACTCCCCGGGCGCATGGTGGGACCCGTCCCGCCGCGGCGTCGCTCCCTGGGAGTCCTCCGCCGCCCCGCGCACTCCGGCGGACCCGGTCGGGGACCCGCCCGTGTTCCGTACCGGGGGAGTGGCCGGTGCCGGTGCCGGTGCCGGTGCCGGGTCGGCGTCGGCAGCGTCGGCAGCGTCGTGGGCGTCACCGGCGTCGACCCCGCGCACTCGGGCGGACTTCACCAAGCTCCCGGCCTCCGCCGTGCCCCCGGCCTCCGCCGTGCCCCCTGCCCCCGCAGGGTCACCGCCCCCGGCCCCCGCCGGGCCGCCCGGGCGGGACCTCGCGGGGGAGCCCTCCGCGGCACCCCCGCCGCAGCCCCCGGCACCCCCGACGGTGCCGGTCGCAGCCGCCGGCACGGCCCCCGAACAGCAGACCCGCACCGCGGGGCGGCGCGGGCCCGTCCCCTGGGGCCGGCGCAAGGAGAGCGCGGGCCGGAGCACGGGCGGGTACGTGGGGGACCGGCCGCCCACCTACGACGCCGAGCCCACCGCGCTCCCCACCGCCGATCCGCAGGAGCTCGGCGGGCTGGTCCCGGACACCGTGCTGGACGGGGCCCGGTACGGCGCGTTCACCCTGCGCGCCGCCTCCGTCCGCGGCGACTCGGCCCGCTACCGCGGTGAGCACCGCCGCGACGCGCTCCTCACCGCCCGCTTCGGCACCGGTGAGGGGGCCCTGGTGCTGGTCGCGGTGGCCACCGGCGCGCGGGCCGCGGAAGGCGCGCACCTCGCCGCCGCCGACGCCTGCCGCTGGATCGGCGGCGCCGTCGGCCGCAGCCACGCCCGGCTGGCGGAGGACATCAGGGCCGGCCGGCGCGGCGACCTCAAATCCGGGCTCCACCGGCTCACCGACCGCTCCTTCGGCAGGCTCCGCGCCCGTGCGGCCGAACTGGGCGTGCCCCCGGAGGAGTACACGGCGAGCCTGCGGTGCCTGCTGCTGCCCGCCGACCACGACTGCCGCACACGGGTGTTCTTCGGACTCGGAGCCGGGGGCCTCTTCCGCCTCCGCGACGGCGGCTGGCAGGACCTGGAACCGTCCCTTCCCGACGCCTTCTCCGGCGAGCCGGTCGTGGGCTACGGCTCCCCGCCCCCGGAGACCCGCGAGGGCGACCGGCTCACCATGGACCTGGGTGTGACCACGCCCCCGTCGCCGCACATCGACGAGCCCGTACCGCCGCCGGCCGAACCGTTCCGGTTCCGTGCGTCGGTGGCCCGCCCGGGGGACACCCTGCTGCTCTGCAGCAGCGGACTCGCCGACCCGCTGCGCGGCGAGCCGGCGCTCGCCGACGAGCTGGCGGAGCGCTGGGCGGAGACCGAGCCGCCCGGCCTCGCCGCGTACCTGGCCGACACCCAGCTGAGGGTGAAGGGTTACGCCGACGACCGTACGGCGTGTGCCGTCTGGGAGGCGTAACCGCCGGGGTCGTGGATTGATGGTCCCATGGCCAAGCAGAACGTCGCAGAACAGTTCGTCGACATCCTCGTCCACGCGGGCGTGCAGCGGCTCTACGGGGTCGTCGGCGACAGCCTGAACCCGGTCGTCGACGCCATCCGCCGCAACTCGGCGATCGACTGGGTCCCGGTGCGCCACGAGGAGACCGCCGCGTTCGCGGCCGGCGCCGAGGCGCAGATCACGGGCCGGCTCGCCGCATGCGCCGGCTCCTGCGGCCCCGGCAATCTGCACCTGATCAACGGCCTGTACGACGCCCATCGCTCGATGGCCCCGGTCCTCGCCCTGGCCTCGCACATCCCGTCGTCGGAGATCGGTCTGGGCTACTTCCAGGAGACCCATCCGGACCAGTTGTTCCGGGAGTGCAGCCACTACTGCGAGCTGATCTCCAATCCGCAGCAGCTGCCGCGCCTGCTGCAGACCGCGGTCCAGCAGGCCATCGGCCGCAGCGGCGTGAGCGTCGTCGCCCTCCCGGGGGACATCGCCGCACGCCCCGCTCCGGAGAAGCCGGTCGGGCACGCCCTCGTCACCTCGCGCCCCACCGTCCGGCCCGGGGACACGGAGGTCGACGCCCTGGCCCGGATGATCGACGAGGCGGACCGCGTCACGCTCTTCTGCGGCAGCGGGACCGCCGGTGCGCACCACGAGGTCATGCAGCTCGCGGAGCGCGTCAAGGCACCGGTCGGTCACGCGCTCCGCGGCAAGGAGTGGATCCAGTACGACAACCCGTACGACGTCGGCATGAGCGGACTGCTCGGCTACGGTGCCGCCTACGAGGCGACCCACGAGTGCGATCTGCTGATCCTGCTCGGCACGGACTTCCCGTACAACGCCTTCCTGCCGGACGACGTGAGGATCGCCCAGGTCGACATCCGGCCCGAGAACCTCGGCCGCCGGTCCAAGCTGGACCTGGCCGTATGGGGCGATGTGCGCGAGACACTCCGCTGTCTCACCCCGCGGGTGCGGCTGAAGAGCGACCGGCGCTTCCTCGACAAGATGCTGAGGAAGCACACGGAGGCGCTGGAGGGCGTGATCAAGGCGTACACCCGCAAGGTCGACAAGCACGTCCCCATCCACCCCGAGTACGTGGCGTCCGTCCTCGACGAAATCGCCGCCGACGACGCCGTGTTCACCGTGGACACCGGCATGTGCAACGTCTGGGCGGCCCGCTACCTCACCCCGAACGGCCGGCGCCGCATCATCGGATCCTTCAGCCACGGTTCGATGGCGAACGCCCTGCCGCAGGCCATCGGCGCCCAGTTCGCCTGCCCCGGCCGCCAGGTCGTCTCGATGTCCGGGGACGGCGGGTTCACCATGCTGATGGGTGACTTCCTCACCCTGCGGCAGCACGATCTGCCGGTCAAGATCGTGCTGTTCGACAACTCCTCGCTCGGCATGGTCGAGCTGGAGATGCTGGTCGCCGGTCTGCCCTCGTACGGAACGGGCAACCTCAACCCGGACTTCGCCGCGATGGCCCGGGCCGCGGGGGTGTACGGCGTCCGGGTGGAGAAGCCGAAGCAGCTGGCGGGTGCCCTCAGGGACGCCTTCGCGCACGACGGTCCGGCTCTCGTCGACGTCGTCACCGACCCGAACGCGCTGTCCATCCCGCCGAAGATCAGTGCCGAGATGGTGACCGGATTCGCGCTCTCCGCCAGCAAGATCGTGCTGGACGGCGGCGTCGGCCGGATGGTCCAGATGGCCCGCTCGAACCTGCGGAACGTACCGCGTCCGTGACAGCGCGTGAAAACGGCAGGCGTGACGGCACGGCGGCGGGGCATGCATTCCGGGAGTGCCTGTTCGAGCCGGACGGGACAAGCGACGGAAGGGACCGTTCCGACGTGCGGTGGGGGAGAATGGCAGGGCGTCAGGAGGGGGCCGGCGCCGCGCAGTTGCGGCGCAGTGTCAGGCGTGCCGACCTCAGGGCGGTGGCGGAGGTGAGGAGGGCGCTGCGGGCCCTCCTGGGTCACTGGGGCGAGCCGGGTTCGGCCGAGGTGGCGGAGCTGCTGACCAGCGAGTTGGTGACGAACGCGCTGGTGCACACGGAGGACGGGGCCGTCGTCACGGCCACGGTGGCACCCGCGCGGCTCCGGGTCGAGGTGCGGGACTTCACGGCGGGGCTGGTGGAGCCGCCCGCCGAGACCGTGCCCGACGGGAGTACGCACGGCCGCGGGCTGCTGCTGGTGCAGAGCCTGGCGGACGCGTGGGGGGTGCGCTCCCACGGTCTGGGCAAGGCGGTGTGGTTCGAGCTGCACGGCGGTCGGGCGTGACGGGTGCGCGGCGGCCGGGACCCGTGCGGCGGCGGGGACCCGCGAGGTGGCTCGGAACCTCCGGGGCGTACGTACACGGACGGGCGGGACCCCGTCGAAGGGTCCCGTCCGTGCCGCCGGCCGCGCGCTGCGGCGCACCACTGATCGTCTGCGGCCGACCGGTGTCCGGAGGTTGCCACGCGGTCCGGTGGACTGCCGTGCGGCGTAAGGAGGTTGACGTAGGGAAAGCGCGACTGTCGTACGGTGTCAGCCGAACTGCTGCTCGAGATGCTTGAGCTTCCGCTCGAGGGAGTCGAGGCGCGGCAGGGCCTGGGTGTCGTCCTCGGCGGTGAGGTCGACGGTGACGGGGTCACTGCCCTTGACGGCCTGCAGAGGCGGGCGTGAACGGGCCGGTATCTGACCGGACTCGGCTGTGGCGGGCTCCGCGGCGGATCCCACGGGAGGGACGGAGCCCGCGAGCGCGCCGCCCACGGTGGCGGTGACCTCCACCTGCCGCCCGCCGCGGCGGCCCCACGCCCGGTGCTGCCGGCTGAGCGCCCGCAGCCGCGCCCGCTCCAGCTTCTCCTGATCGCGCCGGCGCATGCGCTCCTGCTCCTTCTGCCTGCGGTCCTCGCGCACCTCCTCGACGGCCTCGTCGAGGGTCCGCACGCCTTCGAGCAGCATCAGCGACCAGGCGCCGAAGGTCTCACGGGGCGCCCGCAGCCACCGTACGACCCGGATCTGGGGCAGGGGTCTCGGCACCAGGCCCTGCTCACGCAGCGCCGCCCTGCGGGTCTGCTTCAGCGCCCGGTCGAAGAGCACGGCCGCGGACAGCGACATGCCCGCGAAGAACTGCGGGGCGCCGTCGTGGCCGAGTCCGCGCGGTGCGTGGACCCAGTTGAACCAGGCCGCGGCACCGGCGAACATCCACACCAGTATGCGCGAGCCGAGCGCCGCGTCGCCGTGGCTGGCCTCTCGCACCGCGAGCACCGAGCAGAACATGGCGGCGCCGTCGAGGCCGAACGGGACCAGGTACTCCCAGCCGCCCGAGAGGTTGAGGTTCTGCCGCCCGAAGCCGACCAGGCCGTGGAACGAGAGGGCCGCCGCGACCGCTGCGCAGCAGAAGAGCAGGAGGTAGGAGGCGGTGCCGTAGACGGCCTCCTTGCGCCGGCGCCGCTCCTCGCTGCGTTCCCAGGAGTCCTCGGCCGCGGCATCGCCCCGGGCGCGCCTGCCGCGCGCGAGCACCGCCACCGCCGCGACGACCCCTGCGAGCATCACGCCGCCCGGAAGCAGCCAGTCGAGCGATATGTCGGTCAGTCTCATGCGGTGTCCCTTGCATCTGCATCGCGTTGGGCGTTTCGCGCGCCATATTGGCCGAAGTGCCGTCGCGGACAGGGGGTTTCCCGGCAAGAGGGCGCCAACAGGTGTGCAGGGTCTGCGAATAGGTGCATTTGGCTCGAACGAGCCTTCGGGCAAGGGGAATTGAGTTCGAATGTCGCTGTCGGAGGGCGCCGGGTGCCCGGCGGCGGGGGAGCGCCGGAGGGTCAGTCCTGTGCGGTGAGCCGACGCACGCGGTCGGCGTCGCAGGTGCGAGGGCAGGTGACACAGGTGTCCTCGGGGCGCAGGGTGTAGAACAGGCAGCAGCTCGCCCGGTCCCTGGTGGGCAGCGGCTCCCCGGACGGCCCGGTGAGCTCGCGGAAGCCGGCCGTGCCGACGTACGGCTTGGTGGTACCGGGCAGCAGGGCCGCAAGCTCCGTCATGGCCCGGCGCTCCTCGCCGAGGAGGTGCGCCACGTACCACAGGCCCTCGACGATCTCGTCCGTCGCCATCCCCCACAGTGCGCGCCGCCCGCGCCGCATGCGCGGGCCGAAGCCGTCGAGGATCGGCTCCATGTGCCCGGCGACGGCGTCCCGTACTTCGGCGCGCAGCGCCTCCTCGTCGGCGACCACCCGTGCGCCCGGGAGTGCGGCCGCGGCATCGCCGGGCAGGCAGGCGAAGGTGCGGACGCGGACGGCCATCCGGCCCCGGGCCCGCTGGTACGAGACGTCCTCGACCGGGAGCCGCGGCACGCGCCGTTCCAGGAACCACGGCACCGTGATCAGCAGGCAGGCCGGCCAGGCGTAGCGGTGGAGCCCGAAGCTCGCCACGACGTCCTGGCGGGCCTGCTGTCCGTAGTCCTGCCGCACCTGTGCGTCGTCCCACGCCAGGAACGCGTCGAGAGCCGCGCCGCCGGCCGCCAGGTCCGCCGCCGCCACCCAGCCGGCTCCCCGCGGGGCCTGCTCGCCGTCCGCGAGCTGCCGCACTCCGAGGCCGGGGAACACCGCGGACATGCGCGCGTACGCGCCGGTCACGGGCTCCGCGGCGGCCGAAGGTGCGGGAGGCCGCGCGTCGTGGAGAACAGCGGGGACCGTCATGCGGGGACCACCGAATCTCGGTCGTTGGCAGGTTAGCCTTACCTTACCCGACGTGATCCGTGTTTGAACTGTGACCCCGGCCCCCTATCGTGCAGGCAGGACCCGAGCCGTGCCGGCCGGGCCCGGAACGCAGCCGGAGGAGGACCCGAGTGGAGCAGGGCCGAGCGCGCGGCCACGCCGCGGCGACGCCGTCCGCGCCCGTGCGTGTTCCCGGGCAGGCACGGGCCGAGCACTCTCCCCTCCCCGGCCCGAACGCCCGCCCCGGCCCGAACGCCCTCCCCGGCCCGAACGCCCTTCCCGGCCCGGGGGCGAGCCGGACCCCCGGCCCCGATCCCGCGGCTCCCCGCGGCCCGCTTCCGGAGCAGGGACCGAATCCCGCGCACGGCCCGGCGCAGGCGCGGGCGGAGCAGCCCGCGCCGGAGCACCGGCACCGTCCCGCACCGGGGCCCCTGCTCGGACAGGGGCCGCCCGCCACGATCCCCGGGCAGACCCGCGAGGAGCGTGCCCCGGGCGCCCGGCCGTCCTCCGGCGAGCGGGGCAGCGGCCCGGGCGCCGGAGCAGCCCGCGGGCCGTCCGGTACCGACGGCTCCGTCCCGCGCCGGCGTGACCCGGGCGTGGAGCCCGCGTCCGCCGCGCAGGTCCGCGGTGAGCACACCCACGGCGAGTCGCCGGTGCCCGGCACGGTCGTCCGTCGCCACTCGGTGCGCGGCCAGGTCCTGGACGCGCTGCGAGCGGCCCTCGTCAGTGGTGAACTGCGCCCCGGCGAGGTCTACTCGGCGCCCGCGCTCGGCGAACGGTTCGGCGTCTCCGCCACCCCCGTACGCGAGGCGATGCAGCAGCTCGGCCTCGAAGGCGCGGTGGAGACGATCCCGAACCGGGGCTTCCGCGTCGTGGTGCGCACGGCCCGGGAACTGGCCGAGCTCGCCGAGGTGCGCGCCCTGATCGAGGTTCCGGTGATGCTGCGGCTCGCCCGTACCGTCCCGCCCGCGCGCTGGGCCCAACTCGTCCCGCTCGCCGAGGCGACCGCGGCCGCCGCCGCGACCGGCGACCGGGCGGGCTATGCGGAATCGGACCGCGCCTTCCACCGCGCCGTCCTCTCCCTCGCCGGGAACGACCAGCTCGTCGCCGTCGCGGACGACCTCCACCGCCGCTCGCAGTGGCCCCTCATGAGCTCCCCGGCGCCCCGGCGGGCGGACCTGGTGGCCGACGCGGCCGAGCACTCGGCGCTGCTGGAGGCGCTGATGGCGCAGGACCTGGCCGTGGTGGCCTCCCTGGTACGGGAGCACTTCAACGGCGCGGACCGCTAGGCGGGAAGGATGACCGACCCGGTCCCGGTCCCGGCCCGGAGCGTGCGCGGCACGGTGTGGGCCCTGGCCAACCGGTTCGGCGTCGTGGCCAGGACGCCCGGCGAACTGGTCGGCGCACTCACGGGTCTCGGACCCACGGGCCCGGCCGTCGTGACGCGCCCCCCGGGTGCCGGGGTGCCGGCCGAGGTCGCCGAACTCGTCGGCGCCCTGCGGGACCTGGGCCACATCCGGCTGGTCACCGCACCCGGGCGGGAGCCGGGGAGCGGGGGTGAGGCGGCCTGCGTACCGGCACCTGAGGCGGCCTCCGCCCCGTCCGGTGCCGGGGCTGCCGCGCTCCGGGACGGCCCCGGTCCGGCGGCCCCCGCCAGGCCGACGGACCTCGACGACCCGGCCGCGGTCTGTGCCGCGGACCCCGCCGCGGTGACGGCCGCGTACGAGTGCGGCACCGGCGGTGCGCACGGGGGTGGCGGTGCGGACGGTAACGCCGATGGGCACGGGGGCGGTGGTGCGGACGGCCACGGTGGACTGCGAGCCGCCTGGTTCCGGGCCGGACAGTCGCTGATCCGCGAACAGCCGCCGTCCGGGCGGGCACTCGTCCTGCTCACGGCGCTCGGCGACGACGCCGACCCGCGCCTGCGCCCCGCTCTGGGCGCCCTTGCCGCGAACGCCCCGTGGCGGTCCGACTGGACGCGGGTACGCGGCGACGTCTCCCCGCCCTGGCCCGGTCCGGTGGCGGCGCTCGCCCAGGGGACGGGCACCTGGGCGGAGCACCTGCTCGTCGCCGATCAGCGTGGAGCGATACGCTCCGTGCACCCCGCCGACGCCACGCCCGCGCCGGGAACGGCCACCCTGCCCGTACGGATCACGGCTCTCGCGCCGCGGCCCGACGGCGACCTGCTGATGCTGGACGAACGCGGCCGCCTGCACACCCATGGGGAATCCACGCTGACGGACGCGGTGGCCGCCACACTGGACGCGCATCCCGGCACCGCGCTGGCCGCCTCGGGCACGCTGGTCCTGGCCGGCGACCGCCACGGGTCACTGCACGCGTTCGGTCACGGCGGGCTGCACCAGACCGCCGCTCACCGCGGCCGGGTCACCGCGGTGGCGGTGGCGGACGGCCCGGCGCCGCTGGTGTGCAGCGGAGGGGCCGACGGTACGGTCCGCATCTGGACGCCCGGCCGCGGTCCGGAGACCACCCCGCTCGCGGAACGGGGCTTCCCGGTGACCGCAATCGCGGTCCACGGCCGGACGCTGGCCGTCGCCTGGGCCGACGGGCTCGTCGAGCTCCGCCGCTTCGGTACGCACAAGACCCTGGCGTTGCGGCCCGGCCCGCCGGTGCGGGCGGTGGCGGTGACGCGGGACGGGTCGGTGGTCGTCGGCACGGACGACTCGCTCTTCCGGGTCACGGCCCGCTCTCCGCGCTGACCTGCCGCTGCCGCCGCGTCCCGGGCCCGTCCGGCGCCCGGTGCGTCACGCCGCCGGGGGCCTCCGGACGCCTGCCGGTGCCGGTCCGCGGCCCGGTGTGTCACGCCGCCGGACGGTCCCGGGCCGGTCCGTGGCCTGGTGTGTCACGCCGCCGGGGCCGGCGGGGCCAGCTGGTCCGCGAGCCAGGTGGGGACGCCGCCGAGCAGGCGGAAGAGGCGGGCCGCCTCGGTGCGCAGCCGGGAGGCCTCCGGTTCCGGCTCCGTGTCGGCGAGCGCCGCCAGCGCCGGGGCCGTTCCGATCAGATAGCCCAGCTCCTCGCGGATGCGCAGGGACTCGGTGAACCCCTGCCGTGCCTCGGCGAGTTCGCCGTCGCGCAGCGCGAGCGCGGCGAGATGGCGCCAGGTGAAGGAGAGCAGCAGCGTGTCGTCGTGGGCGAGGGCACCGGCGTGGGCGCGGTGGTACGCCGCCCGGGCGGCCTGCGCCGAGTCGGCGAGGTGTTCGGCGACCAGGCCCCGGCGGAAGTCGAGGAGCGGCCGGCCCGCGGCGTCCGGCGCGAGCAGGGCCGCCGCCCGGCCGAGGGCGGCGCGCGCCTCGTCGGCCCGGTCGCGCACGCCCAGCACGGTGCAGGCGTAGGCGAGTTGACCGCGCTCGCAGGCGGCCGAGCCGCGCTCGTCGTCGCTCTGCGCCGCGGCCTCCGCCGTGCGCAGGGCGTCCTCCGCGTCCGCCCAGCCGGCGCCGGTGAACAGGCAGCGCTCCACGAGGAGCGAGGCGCGCTGCAGGGTCAGCGCGGCGGACGCCGTGCGGGGTGCGAGCAGGGCCGCCGCGTCCGTCCAACAGCCGCGCGAGCGCAGCCGCCATACCGCGGTCTGGAGTGGATCGTCACCTGCTGTGGTTCCGGAACCAGACATGGCGGCATACGCCACATTGCCCTCCCCGAGCGCGCCATTGTGCTGTTGAGTCAGACGGAATGAGAGCACGGATCGGGCTGCATGGCCAAGGGGTCTGGTGAATCAATTCACAATCGTCGGGTGCCGGATCCGTGAAGGCCGTGCAATTCCGGTGCGATACGGGCCCCGCGGCCGCATCGCAGACATTCGGGTGAACGTATGTACGCCGCTTGACGGGGACTCACCACGCGCGGGCGCGTAGCGAATCCCCTCGCGGAACCACGTTCGTCTGCCGTACCGGCCGCCTCCGGCGGGACGGCCCCGGCCGCTTCAGCTCATCCGCAGGGCCAGGAAGAAGTCGAGCTTGTCCTCCAGCCGCGACAGGTCCCGGCCCGTCAGCTGCTCGATCCGTCCCACCCGGTAGCGCAGCGTGTTCACATGCAGATGGAGCCTGGTCGCGCAGCGCGTCCAGGAACCGTCGCAGTCCAGGAACGCCTCGAGGGTCTCGATCAGTTCGGCGCGGTGGCGGCGGTCGTAGTCGCGCAGCGGGTCGAGCAGCCTGGCCGTGAACGCCCTGCGCACGTCGTCGGGGACGAACGGCAGCAGCAGGACGTGCGACGCCAGCTCGTGGTGGCCGGCCGCGCACACCCGGCCCGGGCGGGCGGCGGCGACGCGGCGGGCGTGCCGGGCCTCCTCCAGGGCGCCGCGCAGCCCTTCCGCGGAGTGGACGGCGGCGCTGACGCCGAGCGTGAGGCGGCCGTCGTCGGCGAGCCCGGCGGAGAGCGTCTCACGGACCGCGGCGAGCAGGGCGTCCGCGTGCAGCCCGGCCCCGTCCTGCCCGGGCTCCGGCTCGCCGGCCCGTCCCTCCTCGCCGAGCCCCGCCTCCCCGTGCCCCGCCCCGTCGTGCCCCGCGTCGTCCGGCGACGCCCCGGCGGGTCCGGCCGCCGGGAGCGGGACGAGCGCGACGGCCTCGGTGCCGGTGTGGGCGACGGCGATCCGGTCCGCGGTCTCGGAGCCCGGGTCCGCCGGGTCCACGAGGATCTCCTCCAGCAGCGACTGGGCCGCCGGGCCCGCCTCGACGGGGGAGCCGCCCCGCGCGTCCCAGTCGACACGGGCCACGACGACCTGCCAGTGCGGCGCCGTGCCGAGGCCCGGCAGCAGGACGGGCGCGGCGACCCTCAGCCTGGCGGCGATCTCGGCGGGCGGGGCGCCCGTCTGGACGAGCTCCAGGACCTCCTGGGCGAGGCGGCGCCGGACGGTGCGGGCCGCGTCCCGCCGGTCCCGTTCGACGGCGATCAGCTGGGTGACGCCCTGCAGCAGATCGAGCCGGGCGGCCGGCCAGTCGGACGCGTCGGCCTCCACGGCCAGCAGCCAGTCCGACAGCACGGTCTCCCGGACGTCCCGGGAGGCCGGTGCGGCAGACCGGCCCGTGTTCCGGATCGGGAACAGCGAATACGTGGTGCCCCGGACGGTCGCGCGGTGCGGGCCGCGCCGTCCCGTGCGGGTCGCGGCCAGATGCTCGGCGGCCAGCACGGCGCCGGCCCCGGGCGGCAGCGGTTCGCCGGCCCCCGCGATCCGGCGGCCGGTGGGGGAGAGGACCCAGGCGCGAAGGTCCAGGTCGGAGCCGAGGAGGTCGAGGACCACCTCGGGGCCGCCGCCCGCCGGACCCGAGGTCATCAGCCGGCGGTGGCGGTCGACCACCGCGGCCAGGTCACCGGCCCGCTCCCCCGACACCTGGCGCACCACATGCTCGGTGATGGTCGCGAACGCGACGTCCTCGTTCACGGCGAAGAGCGGCAGCCTGTGCCGTTCGCAGGCCACGACGAGGTCGTCGGGGATGTCGCCGAGTTCCGCCTCGCCCGCGGCCAGTCCGACGACCCCCGCGCTTGCGAGAATGCGTACAAAAGGCTCGGAGTCATCGGCGCTGCGCCGCCAGGCGAGCCCGGTGAGCACGAGTTCACCACCCGAGAGGTAGCGGCTCGGGTCGCGGAGGTCGGTCGTCATCACGCCGCGGACGGTGCGGTCCAGCTCGTCGTCGCCGCCGAGCAGCCGCAGTCCCAGCGCGTCGGTCTCCAGCAGTGCGCGCAGCCGCATCTCGTCGCCGCCGATCTGTCGTGTCGTGCCGTTGGACTGTGCAGAGGGGAGTGCCGGGGGTTTCGGGATCAAAACGGACCGGTAAACGGCCTCCGCCTTTCGTTCGAATCTACAAGACGAGGGTGGCGACCAGCCAACTCCTTCATGGTTTCGGTGACTGCACCCGGCGGGGCGGTCCTTGTGTACTGGGCCACACCGCGTTAACAGGACATGAACATCCAGCCAGGGCCGGCCGTCCCCGGGCCCCAGTGAACGACCGAATCACGTAGAAGAGAGCCACCATGGACTTCCTTCGCCCCGCCAGCTGGGAGGAGGCGCTCGCCGCGAAGGCCGAGCACCCCACCGCTGTGCCCATCGCGGGTGGCACCGACATCATGGTCGAGATCAACTTCGACCACCGGCGGCCGGAGCACCTCCTGGACCTGAACCGCATCACCGAGCTGAGCGAATGGGAAGTCGGCGAGGAGAGCGTCCGGCTCGGCGCGTCCGTCCCGTACACGCGGATCATGGAAGACCTCCGGACCGAGCTGCCGGGTCTGGCGCTCGCCTCCCACACCGTCGCCTCGCCGCAGATCCGCAACCGCGGCGGCGTGGGCGGCAACCTCGGTACCGCGTCCCCCGCCGGCGACGCCCACCCGGCCCTGCTGGCCGCCGGCGCCGAGGTCGAGGTGGAGTCGGTGCGGGGAACCCGGCTCATCCCGATCGACGCGTTCTACACCGGTGTGAAGCGCAACGCGCTCGCCCCGGACGAGCTCATCAGGGCCGTCCACATCAGGAAGGCGGACGGACCCCAGCAGTACTCGAAGGTCGGCACCCGCAACGCCATGGTCATCGCCGTGTGCGCCTTCGGCATCGCGCTGCACCCCGGGACCCGCACCGTGCGCACCGGCATCGGCTCCGCCGCGCCCACCCCGGTGCGCGCCGAGGCCGCCGAGGAGTTCCTGAACGCCGCGCTCGAGGAGGGCGGCTTCTGGGACAGCGGCAAGATCATCACTCCCTCGATCGCCAAGCAGTTCGCCGAGCTCGCCTCCGGCGCCTGCAACCCGATCGACGACGTCCGCGGTACCGCCAGGTACCGCAGGCACGCGGTCGGCATCATGGCCCGCCGCACGCTCGGCTGGACCTGGGAGCAGTACCGCGGCAGCGGCCGCACGCTTGAAGGAGCTGCATAACCATGCGGGTGAATTTCACGGTCAACGGCCGTCAGCAGGAAGCCGACGACGTGTGGGAGGGCGAGAGCCTCCTGTACGTGCTCCGCGAGCGTCTGGGACTGCCCGGCTCCAAGAACGCCTGCGAGCAGGGCGAGTGCGGTTCCTGCACGGTCCGCCTGGACGGTGTCCCGGTGTGCTCCTGCCTGGTCGCCGCCGGGCAGGTCGAGGGCCGCGACGTCGTCACGGTGGAGGGCCTGGCGGACTTCGCCCGGCAGCGCGCCGAGCACGGACACGGCGGGTGCGCCACCGGCGCCTGCGGTACGCCGCTGCAGGAGGCCCGGCAGTGGTCCGCCGGGGGAACGGACTCGCAGACCGGCGAGGGCACCGAACTGTCCCCGATCCAGCAGGCGTTCATCGACGCCGGCGCCGTGCAGTGCGGCTTCTGCACCCCGGGCCTGCTGGTCGCCGCCGACGAACTGCTGGAGCGCAACGCCTCCCCGTCCGACGCGGACATCCGCGAGGCGCTCTCCGGCAACCTGTGCCGCTGCACCGGCTACGAGAAGATCCTCGACGCGGTCCGCCTGGCGGCCGCCCGTCAGGAAGAGGCGGTCTGACACCATGGCGCCCGACACCCGAGTCACCACCGTCCCGGCCGGCACCCCCACCGAGGTCACCCAGGGGTCGCAGACCAAGGGCGGCATCGGCGAGTCCACGCTCCGCCCCGACGGCACCCTCAAGGTCACCGGCGAGTTCGCCTACTCCTCGGACATGTGGCACGAGGACATGCTGTGGGGCCAGACGCTGCGCTCCACCGTGGCGCACGCCGAGATCCGGTCCATCGACATCTCCGAGGCCCTCGCCGTACCCGGCGTCCACGCGGTCCTCACCTACGACGACCTGCCGACGGACACCAAGAACTACGGACTGGAGATCCAGGACACGCCCGTCCTCGCGCACCGGAAGGTGCGCCACCACGGCGAGCCGGTGGCCCTGGTCGCCGCCGACCACCCGGAGACCGCCCGCCGCGCCGCCGCCAAGATCAGGATCGACTACGCCGAGCTGCCGCTGATCACCGACGAGGCGTCGGCGACGGCCCCCGGCGCCGTCCTCGTCCACGAGGGCCGCGACGACCACCACATCGGCCACGTCCCGCACCCGAACATCGTGCACCGCCAGCCCATCGTCCGCGGCGACGTGGCCCGGGCCCGCGAGCGCGCCGACGTCATCGTCGAGGGCGAGTACGTCTTCGGCATGCAGGACCAGGCCTTCCTCGGACCGGAGTCCGGCCTCGCCGTACCCGCCGAGGACGGCGGTGTCGACCTGTACGTCGCCACCCAGTGGCTGCACTCCGACCTCCGCCAGATCGCCCCGGTCCTCGGCCTGCCCGAGGAGAAGGTGCGGATGACGCTCTCCGGCGTCGGCGGGGCCTTCGGCGGCCGCGAGGACATCTCCATGCAGATCCACGCCTGCCTCCTCGCGCTGCGCACCGGCAAGCCCGTGAAGATGGTCTACAACCGCTTCGAGTCCTTCTTCGGCCATGTGCACCGGCACCCGGCGAAGCTGTACTACGAGCACGGCGCCACCAGGGACGGCAAGCTCACCCACCTAAAGTGCCGGATCGTCCTGGACGGCGGCGCGTACGCGTCGGCGTCCCCGGCGGTCGTCGGCAACGCCTCCTCGCTGTCGGTCGGCCCGTACGTCGTCGACGACGTCGACATCGAGGCCATCGCGCTGTACACCAACAACCCGCCCTGCGGCGCGATGCGCGGCTTCGGCGCGGTGCAGGCGTGCTTCGCCTACGAGGCCCAGATGGACAAGCTCGCGGCGAAGCTGGGCATGGACCCGGTGGAGTTCCGGCAGCTCAACGCCATGGAGCAGGGCACGATCATGCCCACCGGGCAGCCGGTGGACTCGCCCGCCCCGGTCGCGGAACTGCTGCGCCGCGTCAAGGCCCGCCCGCTGCCGCCGGAGCGCCAGTGGGAGGTCGCGGGCGGCGAGGCCGACGTGCGCGCCCTGCCCGGCGGACTGTCCAACACCACCCACGGCGAGGGCGTCGTCCGCGGTGTCGGCTACGCGGTCGGCATCAAGAACGTCGGCTTCTCCGAGGGCTTCGACGACTACTCGACGGCCAGGGTGCGCATGGAGGTCGTCGGCGGCGAGCCGGTCGCGACCGTGCACACCGCGATGGCCGAGGTCGGCCAGGGCGGTGTCACCGTCCACGCCCAGATCGCCCGCACCGAGCTGGGCGTCACCCAGGTGACCATCCACCCGGCCGACACCCGGGTCGGCTCCGCCGGATCCACCTCCGCCTCCCGGCAGACGTACGTCACGGGCGGCGCGGTGAAGAACTCCTGCGAGCTGGTCCGCGAGAAGGTCCTGGAGATCGGCCGCCGCAAGTTCGGCTCCCACCACCCGGCCTGGGCCACCGCCGAACTGCTGCTGGAAGGCGGCAAGGTCGTCACCGACGCCGGCGAGGTCCTCGCCGACCTGGTGGACGTGCTGGAGGACGAGGCCGTCGAGGTGGAGGCCGAGTGGCGGCACCGCCCGACCGAGGCCTTCGACCTGCGCACCGGCCAGGGCAACGGCCATGTCCAGTACTCGTTCGCGGCACACCGCGCCGTGGTGGAGGTGGACACGGAGCTGGGCCTGGTGAAGGTCGTCGAGCTGGCCTGCGCGCAGGACGTCGGCAAGGCGCTGAACCCGCTGTCCGTCGTCGGCCAGATCCAGGGCGGCACCACCCAGGGTCTGGGCGTGGCCGTCATGGAGGAGATCATCGTCGACCCGAAGACCGCGAAGGTGCGCAACCCCTCCTTCACGGACTACCTGATCCCCACCATCCTCGACACCCCGACCATCCCGGTCGACGTGCTCGAACTCGCCGACGAGCACGCCCCGTACGGGCTCCGCGGCATCGGTGAGGCGCCGACCCTCTCCTCCACGCCGGCCGTCCTCGCGGCGATCCGCGCCGCGACGGGCCTGGAGCTCAACCGGACGCCGGTACGCCCGGAGCACCTCACCGGCACCTGAGCCGCCGGGGTTCCGGGGGCCACCGTCCCCCGGAACCCCCGCCGCCCCCTCGCGGGGCCACAGAACCTCCGGGGACCCGTCCCCGGGCCGCCGGGCGGCGCACGCGGCGCCCGGCACCAGCAACACCCGAAGAACTGCGGACCGGACCCCGAGGGTCCCCGTCCCGCAGACCGTTCGTCTCGGGCCGTCCCCCGGGTCGTGCAGCCAGCGCAAGATCCCAAATCCCGCAACTCGGGCGAAGTCCCGACCGCCCTGCGGGTGCCCCTGTGAACCTTGGGAGTAGGCAACCATGACCCAGTCGTCAGTGGAGCCGAGAACCGCCGCTGAGGACGCCGGCTCCGGCTCGCGCGTCCCCGCCGGACGGTCCTGGCTCGACCGGTACTTTCACATCTCCGAAAGAGGATCGACTCTCGCGCGCGAGGTGCGCGGCGGCATCACCACCTTCATGGCGATGGCGTACATCCTCCTGCTCAACCCCCTGATCCTCAACGGCGAGGACGTTGCGGGCAACGTCCTCAGCCAACCGGGACTCATCACTGCGACTGCCTTCGCGGCCGCGGCGACCACCCTGCTGATGGGCTTCATCGGCAAGGTCCCGCTCGCCCTCGCGGCCGGCCTGAGCGTCTCCGGCGTCCTCGCCTCGCAGGTCGTTCCGCAGATGACCTGGCCGCAGGCGATGGCCATGTGCGTGATGTACGGCCTGGTGATCTGCCTGCTGGCGGTCACCGGCATGCGCGAGCTGATCATGAACGCGATCCCGCTCGCGCTCAAGCACGGCATCACCATGGGCATCGGCCTGTTCATCGCGCTGATCGGCCTGGTCAAGGCCGGATTCGTCGGCAAGGGCGCGGAGTTCGGCCCGCCCGTCACCCTCGGCGCCGGCGGCGAACTCGCCGGCTGGCCGGTACTGATCTTCTGCTTCACCCTGCTGCTGATCTTCATGCTGCAGGCCCGTGCGATACCCGGCGCCATCCTCGTCGGCATCGTCATCGGAACCGTCGTCGCGGTCGCCGTCCACAACATCGTCGGCCTCGACGCCAAGGCCTGGAACATGTCCCCGCCGGAGCTCGCCGGCGGCGCCGTCTCCATGCCCGACTTCTCGCTCTTCGGGCACGTCGAGTTCGGCGGCTGGGGCGACATCGGCGCGATCACCGTCGGGTTCATCGTCTTCACCCTGGTGCTCGCCGGCTTCTTCGACGCGATGGCCACCATCATCGGCGTCGGCACCGAGGCCAGGCTGACCGACGAGCGCGGCCGGCTGCCGGGCCTGTCCAAGGCCCTGTTCATCGACGGCGCCGGCGGTGCGATCGGCGGTGTCTCCGGCGGCTCCGGGCAGACCGTGTTCGTCGAGTCCGCCACCGGCGTCGGCGAGGGCGCCCGGACCGGTCTCGCCTCGGTCGTCACCGGACTGTTCTTCGCCGCCTGCCTCTTCTTCACCCCGCTCACCGCGATCGTGCCGCCCCAGGTCGCCTCCGCGGCGCTGGTCGTCATCGGCGCGATGATGATGCAGAACGCCCGGCACGTGGACTGGGGCGACCGCGCCGTCGCCATCCCGGTCTTCCTCACCGTCGTGCTGATGCCGTTCACGTACAGCATCACCCCCGGTGTCGCCGCGGGTGTCATCTCGTACGTCGCCATCAAGGTCGCCCAGGGCAAGTCCCGGGAGGTGGGCGGCTTCATGTGGGGCCTGACCGCGATCTTCATCGTGTTCTTCGCCCTGAACCCGATCGAAGGCTGGCTCGGCGTCCACTGAGCCCGGCCGCGCCCTCCACGCATCCACCACCCCGAGGAGACCGACATGCTGGACATCGCCGACGAGCTGAGCCGGTGGGTTGGGCAGGGACGTGACTTCGCCGTCGCCACCGTCGTGGCCGTCGGCGGCAGCGCACCCCGCCAGCCCGGTGCCGCGCTCGCCGTCGACAGCGACGGCACGGCGATCGGCTCGGTCTCCGGAGGATGCGTGGAGGGCGCCGTCTACGACCTGTGCCGGCAGGCGCTCGCGGACGGCCGGTCCGTGCTGGAGCACTTCGGCTACAGCGACGACGACGCCTTCGCCGTGGGCCTGACCTGCGGCGGCACCATCGACGTCCTCGTCACCCCGGTCCGCGCGGACTCCCCCTCCCGCGACGTCCTCGCGGCGGCGCTGGCCGCCGCCGCACAAGGAGAGGCGGCGGCGGTCGCGCGGATCGCCGACGGCCCCGCCGAGCTGATGGGCCGCGCGCTCCTGGTCCGTGCCGACGGCTCCCGCGAAGGCACCCTCGGCGGCCACCCCGAACTCGACCGCACCGCCGCCGCCGAGGCCCGCGCCCTGCTGGAGGCCGGGCGCACGGGCACCGCCGGCATCGGCGCGGACGGTTCCCGCTGCGGCCGCCCGCTCACCCTGCTCGTCGAGTCCAGCGTCCCCGCCCCGCGGATGATCGTCTTCGGGGCGATCGACTTCGCCTCCGCCCTGGTCCGCGTCGGCAAGTTCCTCGGCTACCACGTGACCGTGTGCGACGCCCGCCCGGTCTTCGCCACCAGGACCCGCTTCCCCGAAGCGGACGAGATCGTCGTCGCATGGCCGCACCGCTACCTGGAGTCGACCGAGGTCGACGGCCGCACGGTGCTCTGCGTCCTCACCCACGACGCCAAGTTCGACGTACCCCTGCTGGAGCGGGCCCTGCGGCTGCCCGTCGCCTACGTCGGGGCCATGGGGTCCCGCCGCACCCACGAGGAACGCAACGCCCGGCTGCGCGAGGCGGGCGTCGGCGAACTCGAACTCGCCCGGCTGCGCTCGCCGATCGGCCTCGACCTCGGGGCCCGCACTCCGGAGGAGACCGCGGTGTCCATCGCGGCGGAGATCGTCGCGGGCCGCCGCGGGGGCAGCGGCGCCCCGCTGGCGGGTGCCCACACACCGATCCACCACGACGGCCCGCGCATACCGGCCCAGACCATCGGGTCCGTCGCCTGAGACGGGGATCGCCGCCGCGCCGGAGGCCCTGCGGGCCGCGCGGCCGTCGACCGGCCACCTGCTTCCCTTCGGGGCGTGACTGCTCCCGGTGGCGGGGTTCCCCCCGGGTGGGTGGCTGCTCCCGGCGGGTGACTTCTCCCGGTGGCCTGGCTCTCCCGGGGCGTGGACTCCTCCGCCCGCGTGGCGCGCGCCGCGTCACGGCTGCCGGTGGCTCTTCGTGCCGCTCCGTGGCTCGCGTGCCGGCGGGGGAGGGGCGCGGTACCGCTCCCTCGGGCCTCCGCCGGGGCCGTCCTGGCGGCGGGCGCCCGGCCGGGTGCCCGCCCCCGCCCGGGGTGCGGCGAGCCCGGCCGCGGGAGGCGCGGCGGCGATCGGGCGGGTAGAGGCGACCGGGCGGGTAAGGGTGGCCGGGCGGGTAAAGGCGATCGGGCGGACAAAGAGGGCAAAAGTTAAAATCGTCGCATGGCTGAGCGGCCCGCAGCGCCGACCGCGCCCGAGCTGGTCATCGAAACCGACGGGGGTTCGACGCTCATGAGCCCGGGCCGGGAGTACCACGTCGGTCGGGATCCCCTGAGCGACATCGTCCTGGAGGACGCTCGGGTGTCCTGGCACCATGCCGTCCTCAGGACCGTCGCGGACCACTGGACGGTCGAGGACGAGCACAGCACCAACGGCACGTACGCCGACGGCCGCCGCGTCCACGAGTCGGGCGTGGGACCGGGCAGCGTCATCCGGTTCGGCAATCCGCAGGACGGCCCCCGTGCCGTGCTCGTGGCCACGGCACGCGGTCCCTCGTCCGCGCGCGCACCCGCCGCCCCCGAGCCGGTCGCCTCCGAGCCCGCCGCCCCCGAGGCCGCCGCCCCCGTGCTCGCCGCCCCCGAGTCGGTCGCCTCCGAGCCCGGGTCCCGAGGACCGGACGTTCCGCCCCCGGGGGAACCGGCGCCACCCGGACCGGCGCCGCCCGCCTCCACGGGGGCCGCTCCCACGAGCGCGTACCGGCAGCCCACCACCGTGCGCCCGCTGCCCACCCGCACGGTCCGCATCGGCCGCGCGGCCGACAACGACATCGTGATCGACGACCTCATCGTCTCCCGCCGGCACGCCGAGCTCCGCGCCCACCTGGACGGCCACTACGAGATCGTCGACCTCGACAGCCACAACGGCACCTACGTCAACGGCCAGCCGGTGACCCTGGCGGCGATCTCGCCGGGGGACACCGTCGGCATCGGCCACTCCACGTTCCGCCTCGTCGGCGACGAGCTGCAGGAGTTCGTGGACTCCGGCGAGATCTCACTCGACGTGCAGGACCTCGCCGTCACGGTGGACGAGGGCCGCAAGGTGCTCCTGGACCATGTGTCGTTCCCGGTCGGCGAGAAGTGCCTGCTCGCCGTGGTCGGCCCGAGCGGCGCCGGCAAGTCGACCCTCCTCAACGCGCTCACCGGCCTCCGCCCCGCCGAACACGGCACCGTCGTCTACGACGGACGCGACCTGTACCGCGACTACGCGGAACTGCGCAGGCGCATCGGGCTCGTACCGCAGGACGACATCCTGCACATCCAGCTCACCGTGCGCCGCGCCCTCGGCTACGCCGCAGAACTGCGCTTCCCCGAGGACACGGCGCCCGCGGAGCGCGAGGCGAGGGTCGAGGAGGTCATCCGCGAACTGGGCCTGGAGCAGCGCGCCGACCAGCCCATCCACAGTCTCTCCGGCGGCCAGCGCAAGCGCGTCAGCGTCGCGCTGGAGCTGCTGACGAAGCCGTCCCTGCTGTTCCTCGACGAGCCCACCTCGGGCCTCGACCCGGGCATGGACCGCTCGGTGATGCACATGCTGCGCGGACTCGCCGACGACGGCCGTACGGTCATCGTGGTCACCCACAGCGTGCTCAACCTCGATGTGTGCGACCGGCTGCTGGTCCTGGCGCCGGGCGGCCGGGTCGCCTACTTCGGCGCACCCGAGGACGCCCTGGAGTTCTTCGGATTCGACCAGTGGCCGGAGGCGTTCGAGGCGTTCGAGAACGACGACTCGCGTGACTGGGCGGGCGAGTACCGCGCCTCGGCGCAGCACCGCCAGTACATCGCGCTCAGCCCGCAGCCGCGGGCCGAGCCGGAGCGCCCGCCGGTGGCGGCGGCGCCACCGCCCAAGTCGCAGAGCTGGCTCGGTCAGTTGAGCACCCTGGTCCGCCGCTACGTATCCGTACTGAGCGCCGACCGCACCTTCATCGCCATCATGATCGCGCTGCCCTTCGGCATGGGCGTCATGGCCCGGATCCTGGCCGGCAGCAAGCTCACCCTGGACACCGCCATGGACGCCCTGCTGGTGCTCTGCGTCGGCGGGGTGCTGACGGGCGCGGCGAACGCGGTCCGCGAACTGGTCAAGGAGCGCGTGATCTACCGCAGGGAGCGCGCGGTCGGCCTGTCCAGATCCGCGTACCTGACCTCCAAGGTGGTGGTGCTCGGCTCGATCACGGTCGTCCAGGCGGTCGTCCTCACCCTCGTGGGCCTCTTCGGCGTCGACCTGAACGCGCCCGGCGGCGAGGGCGTGCTCCTGCCCCCGCTGCTCGAGATCACGCTTGCCGTCGCCCTGCTGTCGTTCACCTCGATGATGCTCGGCCTCGTGATCTCCGCGCTGGTGCCCAAGGAGGAGGTCACCATGCCGCTGCTGGTGCTCCTCACCATGGTCCAGATCGTCTTCTGCGGCGCCCTGCTCAAGCTCGACGGCGTGGTGGGCCTGGAGCAGCTGGGCTGGCTGGTGCCCGCGCGGTGGGCCTTCGCCGCGATGGCGGGCACGGTCGACCTGGCCCGGATCGTCCCCGGCAAGGACACCACCGACCCGCTCTTCGACCACATCGCCGCGGTGTGGCTGACGAACATGGGCGTGCTGGTGCTGCTCAGCATGGCACTGTGGGTCGTCATCGCGGTGCTGCTGCGGCGGCACGAGCCCGCGGTCATGCGGAAGTGACGGGGTGCCGATGACCGAACCCGCCGCCGTCCCTGGCTTCAGCCCGACGCACGTCGTCCCCGGTGACGGCCTGCCCACCTGGCAGGCGCCGGACGTCGGCAGCCCCAGCGTCCCCCTCGACCCGTTCCTGCCGGTCGAACTCGTCGACCGGCGCGGCGACTGGGGGCGGGTCATGTGCGCCAACGGATGGTCGGCCTGGGTGGACGGGCGGCTGCTCGTCGCCGTGCCGCAGGCACCGCCCTCGGCCGGGCAACCGCTCGACCGCACGTCCGACCCGCAGCCGCTGCTCGCCCGGGCGGAGGAGGTGCTCTCCGAGTACCGCCGGGCCGCGGGCGAACTCGCCGCGGGCCGGGCCGACCGGGAGACGTTCCGCCGGCGCACCCGGGGGATGCGGCTGGGGGTGGTCGTGGACGGGGAGACGCTCTGGCTGTACGACGCGGAGAGCGGGCGGTGGATGTACTGCGACGGCGCCCGGGCGGCCCCGTTCGCCGTCGACGGGCCTCCGCAGACGCGGCGCGAGGCCTCGCCGGAGCCGCCCAGGAACGCCACCGCACCCGGCCGGAGCGCGCCTCCGCCGCCGACGCGGATCACCGAGACGGGCCGCGGGCGGGGCACGTCCGGCTGACTCCGTTCCCTGCTCCGTCCCCTGCTCCGTCCCCCGCTCCGTCCCCGCTCCGTCCGTCGTGGGCCGTGCTCGTCGCGTCGCGGCGCGTCCGGCCTGTGCTCCGGCCCCTCCCGGCCCGCCCGTGCTCCCGTCGCGGCGCGGCCGGCCGGTGCTCCGTCCCGTCGGCCCGTACGGCGCCGGGACGGCTCAGCCCTTCACCGCTCCCCGCCGCCGTACCGGTGCCGCCAGCAGGGCGCCGAGCAGTCCCGCGACGATGCCCCAGCCGAGGCCGATGCCCACCGCAGCCCACAACCGGGGCTGCAGCGACACCTCCCCGCCGAGCCCCTCCAGGTCCCCGACGCCGAGGAGCGAGAGCCCGACGCGGGCGGCGATCCGGCCGGTGAGGCACACGACGAGCACCGTGAGGGCCAGGGCCGCACCCATCCGCAGGGCGTGCTGCCAGGGCCGCGTCCGGGCGGGGGAGCGCGCCGCCATCAGGAAGGCCGCCGCGGGTACCAGCACCGCCGCGACGACCACCAGCCACCACGCCCGCGCGTCCTGCTCGGCCAGGGTGGCCACGTTCAGCGTGGCGCGATCCTCCCCGCGCAGCACGCTGTCCAGCACCTGCGGCATGGGGAGCCCGAACGGCCCCTCGACTCTGCCCTCCCAGGTCGCCCCCATGCCGAGGGTGAGCGCCGGCCAGGCGAGGTTGGGCAGCCCGAGCAGGATCACGGCGAAGGTCCGGCCCGGGTGCCCCTGGGTCACCGCGACCACGATGCCCGCGCACAGCCCGACCACGACGTACGCCAGCAGCAGCCACACCATGGCGTACGCGGCGGGGCGCACCACCTCCTGGACGCCCACCAGCCGCGGGGGCAGCGGGGCCCTGCGCGACACCAGGAGGGCCAGGGCGGCCACGCCGATCAGCCACAGCAGTCCGTAGAGCAGAGTGGGCCCCGTCTCGGCACGGAAGCCGACCCGGGGTGCGGCGTCCAGGAACTCGCCGATGTCGGTCAGCGGGGAGTCCTCCCCGAGCGGGATCCGGAACGTGGTGCGGGCGACGGCGGTGAGTCCCGCGAGGGCCGCCAGCCACAGGACCGCCAGCCGGGCGAACCGGCCGAGCAGTTCGCGGGTGCCCGCCACGGCGCGGTGCCGCAGCGGCCGAAGGAACGCCGTCGCCACCACCAGGGCTCCGACCAGGCTCACCGACAGCGGCATCACCGCGAGTTCGGCCTGGGACCGGGCCAGGAACCCCGCGTCCCCGGCGAGCGCCACCTCACCACCGGCGGCAAGGACCACGACCGCCGCCACGACGCGGGGGAAGGCGCCGCCGGGAAGGTCCGCCGCACCGGCCGCCCACAGACCGGCGGCGGCCACGGCGAGCATCGCGGCGAAGCCCGCCACGACCGCCACCAGCGCGTCGCGCCAGTCCCGCAGACCGTGCGCGGCGCCGCGCCGGGGAGTGGGGGGCTGACGGCTCACGGTGCCACCGTAAGCAACGGCAACCCCTGCCGCGCGCCCGGCTGGTCCGACCGGTTCGGCCCGCGGCTGCCCGCCCCGCCGCGCCGGGCCTGGTCGTCCGGCCGGTTGGGCTCGCGGGCCTCGCCCCGCCGCGCCCGGCTGGTCCGGCCGGGTTCGGCTTGCGGGCCCCGCCGCGGCCCGGCACACAATGAGGGGAAAGCACCTCGGACTCCGGCACGGCCGGTGGGTCCGGGACCTCCGGGAACGGACGTCCCGGACTGGGAAGTAGGGCCCGTGAGCGTGCAACCGCCCTCGGGGCGACCCGCAGGACCTCCCTCCGGCCCGCTCTCGGGCGGAGGGGCGGCACCCCCGCCACCCCCTCCGCCGCCTCCCGGACGAGGGGGCGGCGGACCGTCCGGCCCCGCGGGCACCGGGCCGGGCGGTCCGGGCCCCTGGTGGCACTCGGTCCGGAAGGTCGCCGCGATCACCGCGGCCGTCGTCGCGGCCGTCGCGCTCGTCGTCGTCCTGACCCGCCCCGGCGGCACGGGCGGTACCGGCACCGAGATCCAGCTCCAGACCGCGTCCGAGGCCGGTCCCGAGCCGTTCACCCGTTCGACGGCGAAGGTCCCCGCCACGCCGCAGCCGCGCGCCAGGCTGCCGGCGTCCACCGAGAGCCCCGCCCCGGCGGGCACCCACATCACCCGGGGCGTCGACGGCGGGACGCCCGGCCTGTACGGCGGGACGGAGAGGACCGCGAGCTGCGACACCGAGCAGCAGATCCGGCTCCTCGCCGGCGCCCCCGACCGGAACCGGGCCTTCGCCTCGGCCCTGGGGCTCTCGCCGGCCGCGGTCCCGGGGTATCTGCGTGCCCTGACGCCCGTCACCCTGCGCATGGACACCCGGGTCACCAACCACGCCTTCACGGACGGTGCCGCCCGCCCCTACCAGGCCCTCCTGCAGGCCGGCACCGCAGTCCTCGTCGACGACCGCGGGGTGCCGCGCGTGCGCTGCGCCTGCGGCAATCCGCTCCTGCCGCCGGTCTTCGTCCGGGGCCCCGCCGAGCGCACGGGCGACGCCTGGCCCGGCTACGACCCGGCGGAGACCGTCGCCGTCACCCCGGCGCCCGGGCCCGTCCGGGTCTTCGTCGTGTACGACCCCGAGGAGCAGGACTACTTCGCCCGGGAGAGGGGCGACGACGGCAAGAAGGACGGACCGGCGCCGCCGCCGCGGGACCCGTCCACTCCGGTCCTCGTGCCGCCCGAGGAGGCGACCGCGGCCCCGTCCGACACGGAGACCACCGGGAGCCCGCGCCGTGAGAGCCCGGGATCGGGCACCGTGTCGCCGCCGGCCACCGACGGCACCGCCCCACCCGACCGGCGGAGCCCGGGCGAGGAGACCTCACCCGGCCGTCCGGCGGAGGACGCCACCGGGGGCGAGCCGCCGACCGGCGCCCCGACCGGGGAGCCGCCCGCCCCGCCGCCCGACGGCACCGGGGAGCCCGTCCCGGACGACCCGCCCCCGCCCCCGACCTCGGGCCCGGCGCCCGACGACCAGGGGCCCGTACCCCCGCCGCCCTCCCCGGCCGCGTCGCCCTGACGGTGTGCGCACGCGTCGCCGTGACGCTGTGCGAACGCGTCGCCCCGACGGTGCGGGCACGCGCCGCCCGCACCGCCCGGGGAACGGCCGGGGAAGGGCCGGGAAGGGCCGCGGTCCGTGCGCATCGGCCGGCGGTCCCGTGAGCCGTACGACCCGGACGCGGCGGGCCGCCGCGGGCTCATCGCCTCCCGTCCTGGAACGGCCGCTGATCCGCCGAGTGCGGGCGGCGCCTGCGGATGCGCGCCGCGAGCAGGGCCACGTCGTCCTCCGCGTGCTCGGCGTCCAGCTCCCGGACCACGGCCTCGACCATCTCGTCCACCGAGGCCGTGCACGGCATCCGCACCCGGATCAGTCTCCGCAGCGAGTCGTCGATGTCCTCCCCGCGCCGCTCCACCAGGCCGTCGGTGTACAGCAGCAGGGTGTCGTCCGGCGTCAGGGACCGGGTGACGAGCTCGTAGCCGCCCACACCGGTGCCCAGCGGAGGCCCGGCCGGTACGTCCACCAGCTCGGCGTGCCCGTCGGCGGCGAACACCACGGGCGGCAGGTGCCCGGCACTCGAGAAGGACCCGAGCCCCCGCGCCGGGTCGACCCGGGCGAGCAGACACGTCGCCGGCCGCGCCATGGTCTCGGATATCGCGATGTCCAGCTGCCGCAGCACCCGGTGCGGCGGCAGATCGGCGGCGGCGACGTCGCGCAGCATGGACCGGTACGTGTTCATCTCCACGGCCGCCTCCACGCCGTGCCCCATCACATCGCCCATGACGAGCAGCGTGCGGCCGTAGTGGAGGCGCACCGTCTCGCACCAGTCGCCGCCGACGATGTTGCTGCTGCCCGCGGGCAGGTAGCGGGTCGCGAAACGCAGATTGGGGTGCGGCTTGCCCGGCTCGGCCAGCAGGGCGCGCTGCAACTCCACCGACCTGCGCTGCTCGGTGGCGAACTCCCGGGCGTGCGCGACGCCCACCGCCGCCCGCCGCGCCGCGTGGCGGGCGACGGTGATGTCGTGCCCGGTGAAGGCCGCGCCGGTACGGGCCAGCAGCGCCACCCCCATGACCTGCCCGCCCGGACCGCCGCCGTCGGGAGGCCTGGTGAGCGGAACGGCCAGGACGGCGGAGTGCCCTGCGGCGTCGTACTCCGCCGCGGGCAGCCCGGACTCCACGGCGCGTGCGGCGGCCGACTCCGCACGCGGCCGGAGCCGTTCGCCGTCGGTGAGCAGGTCCACGGCTCCGGATCCGGCCACGCGGCACATCATCGCCGCCGACGGCCGTCTCGGCGGCGGCGCGCCCCTCTTCAGGGGCGGCGGGAGCAGGGCGACGGAGGCGGCCTCCGAGATCCACGAGCCCAGGAACTCCGCCAGCTCGCGGCAGGTGCCGCCCTCGTCGAGCGAGGTGCCGATCCGCTCCACGGCCTCGTCCGCCGCGGCGAGCCGGGCGTCGGCCCGGGCCAGTTCCTCCTCCGGCCGGGGCGCGGAGCTCTCGGCCACGACGCACATCAGCCCGGTGACCGTCCCCTCGTTCTCCAGGCGGAGACAGGTGGTGTGGCAGCGCCCGCCGGGGCCGGTGACCCGGGTACGGGGGACACCGTCGGCGAGTACCTCGTCCGGCAGTCCGGTCGGGGTGCCGAGGTACTGCTCCGCGGCCGGGCTCGGCCGCCGGCCGACGAGACCGGCCTCGGACTCGCCCGTGATCCGGCAGAAGGCGGGGTTGGCGAAGCGGTAGCGCAGATCCGCGTCCAGGACGCCCACCCCGGCCGCGCTGTCCCGCAGGTCATCGCCGCCGGGCCAGCCGCCGGGTTCGTCGGCGTGGGCCGTGGGGAGCCCGTGACGGCCCTGGTGCCGGTACCGAGGGCCGGTAGCCACACGCTCACCTCCTCCCCCCGCGGGGCGGTGACCTCAGCTTCCTCCAGAGCCTCCTCGCTCGCATCAGCAGGCGGGAGCGCTCCGCTGCGCGCTCCGCGCCCTGGATTCGCGCCCCTGCGTTCGGCTCCTGCGTTCGGGCCCTGGATTCGTGCCCCTGCGTTCGGGCCCCGGATTCGGGCCCCGGATTCGGGCCCCGGATTCACGCCCCTGGATGCGGGCCCCGGATTCGCGCCAGCCGGCCTACCCGCGCGGCTCCGTGCGGGCGGAGGCGCCTCCGGTGCGCCGCCACGGCGGCTCCGCACCGGCCAGGGAGAACGCGAGGACCGCCCGGTCGTCGCCGTCGGACCGGGCCGACCAGCGCTCCGAGTCGGTCCGTACGAACGACACGACCGCCTCGGGGTCCGGCGCGGGGTCGTCGCCGAAGCGCTCGGCGAGGCGCCTCAGGACCGGATAGAACACGCCGTCCGCGTTCCGTGCCTCGCTCACCCCGTCCGTGATCACGACGAGCACCTCGCCGGGCTCGAGCGGGTGCACCGTGACGTCGTCGCCGTCCGCCGTCGGGGCCAGCCCGCCCAGGCCCAGGGGCAGCCCGGGCGCGGTGACCAGCCGCCGTGCCCCCCGCGGGCCGATCAGCAGCGGCGACGGGTGGCCGCGGTCGACGACCCGCACCTCGCCGCCGCCCGGCGGGAACTCCAGTACCAGCGCCGTGACGAACAGCTCCGGGTCGCCCTCGCCGCCCGCCGGGCTGTTGCGGGCGATGCTGAGCTCCAGCCTCTCGGCCAGGCTGCTCAGGTTCTTCCACTCGTGGGCCGACACCCGGAAGCTGCCCAGCACGGCCGCGACCGTCTGGACCGCGTCCAGTCCCTTGCCGCGGACGTCGCCGATGATCGCCCGCACCCCGAACGGCGTCTCGCACACGTCGTACAGATCCCCGCCGACGAGCGTGCCGCCCTCCCCGGCCTCGTAGAACCCGGCGGCGCGTACCGGGCCGAGCCGGGCCGGCACCGGCCGTAGCAGGGTCCGCTGCATCGCCTCGGCGACCGAGTGCGCCCGGATCAGATCCCGGCGGGTCCGCTCCCGCTGCCAGGCCAGCGCGACGCTGGCGACTCCGACGACGAGCGTGGTCGCGTAGAGGGCCACATGGTGCGGCTCGCCGAAGTGCCCGGGGCGGTGGGTCGCCATCCACATCTGCAGCCCCAGGCACACCGCGGCCGAGAGCGCCGTGCCCCGCGGGCCGCGCGTCGCCGCGGCCAGCGGCGGCACGGCGACGAGCAGGAAGCTCACCGGCTCGCCTCTCCCGATGGTCAGGTTCACGGCCACGTCGACGACCACCGCGGCCAGCGGCAGCCACCACACCCATGCGTGGCGTGGGGACGGGTGCCGCAGTGCGGTGCGGTGGCCCCGGCCGGACACGGGTGCGCGCCCTACCTGCCGGGCCGGCGGGGCCCGGACAGGTGGCCCGCGGCGTCGCCGGCGGTCGTGCCGCGTGCCGCCCGGCGGACCGGGTCGGGCAGCCCCGCCTCGATCCGGGCGAACTGGGCGTCGAGGCTGCGCAGCCACACGTCGAGGTCGACCAGCGCGGGCAGCGGCGGCCCGACGGGCGAGGCGGGCGACGACCGGGTCGTCACCTCCGGCGGCGGCTGGTCCCCGGTGCACAGGCAGGCGAGCCGGACGGTGCTGTCGGCCACCGCGTGGGCGCCGGCCCGGGCCCGGTCCGCGGCGTCCGGCGGCAGCGCGGTCGCCGGCATGTCGAACCGGGGCAGCCAGTGGGCGCCGAGCAGGACCTGGCCGGCCGCGATCAGCACGGCGTGCCAGTCGGCGTGGGCGGGTCTGCTGCCGGCCGGTTCGCTGCGGAACTGGTCGTAGGCGGCCTCGGCCAGGCGCAGCCGGTGCAGGGCGGGCTGGGTCGGCGGGAGAGGGGCCGAGCCCGGCGGCACGGCCGTCAGCGCCGCGACGGTGCCCCTGATGAGGGGATTGCACGCGTGCAGGAGCTCCGCCATGGTCCGCCGCACCTCCCGCCGGGCGCCGGCCGGCCAGGCGAGCATCGCGCACAGCAGACCGATCGCGCTTCCGGTCACCACGTCCACGATCCGCGCCTCGGCCAGCTGCCAGTTCGCCGGGGCGATCTGGGCGAACGCGATGGCCACCACGAGGGTGAACAGCCCCTGCGCCCAGGCGATGCCCAACAGCGGCCCGAGCGCGAACGCGAGCAGCATGCCCGGCGCGAGGAGCGCGGCGTACGCCTCGGTGTGCTGTCCCAGGCCGATCAGCAGGGCGCCCGCGGCGACGGCGCCCACCAGGTTGCCGGCGACCGCGATGCGGATGGCCGCCCAGGTCTGGCCGACGGTGGTGCGGCTCAGCGTCAGCACCGCGAGCAGCACCCAGAATCCGTGGGTGAGGTCGAGCGAACCGGCGACGAGCCGCGCGGCGGCGAGGGCCAGTGCGATCCGCACGGCGTTCTGGAACTGCACCGAGCGCAGGGTCATGTTGCCGGTGAACCGGCGGATCCACAGCTGCGGGGCGGGGGCCTGGGCGTACCAGAACAGCTCCCGCGGCTCGATCGGCCGGGAGCGGCGCCCGTCGAGGCCGACCCGTACCGAGATCTCCAGGATCCGTGCCGACTCGGCGACGGCCAGCACCGCCGCCTGCCGGCGCAGCACCGGCACCGGGGGAACGTCGGCGGGATTCCGGGTCGCCTGCCGTACCCGTGTCTGCTGGAAGGCGTCGATCACCTCGTCCATCCGCTCCGGGCCCGGGATGGGGCGGCCCGCCCGCAGGGCGGCGCCGGTCTCGTCGCACAGGGACGCCACCTGCGGCAGCAGCGAACGCGACGGCGTGTCCGCATCCTCGGCGCCCCCCGCGCCGGGCCCGGAGCCGTTCCCCCGGACGAGCAGGCGGAGTTCGCCCGTCTCGGTCAGATGGGCCAGCTGCTCCAGCAGCCGGCGGGCCCCGGACCCCGCCTGGGAGAGTCCGCGGGCCGCACGGCCGGGTCCCGCGGGGCGCTCCGCGGGCGGGAACCGGGACAGCCGCAGGCGCGCGCCGGCGGCCCGCAGGTCCCCGGGGGAGAGGTGGATGCGGCCCGCGAGGGTGCCGCCCGCCGTGGCCACGGCCTCCGCGAGGGCCGTCCGGTACGTCGGGCCCGGTGCCTGCGGCAGCAGGAACAGCTCGCACAGCGCCAGCACCACCACCCCGAAGACCAGCCCGGCCAGCCGCAGCCACAGGGTCTGGGGCTCGTACGGCGGGAAGCAGGCCAGGATGTAGAAGAGCTGGAGCCCCGGCGCCGCCCCGGCCGGGCGCGGCCCCGCGACCGCCGCGAAGGCGAGCAGGAAGCCCACGACGAGCATGCCGAGCACCGCCGCCCAGGTCTGCACCGCCAGCAGGGTTCCGAGCGCCACCAGCACCAGACCCACCGGCAGCGCCTTCAGCATCACCACGGCCCGCTGCCGCCCGGACCCGGGGATCGAGGACAGCAGGCCGAGGGCGATCGGCGCGAACAGCGCGTACAGCGCCAGCACGGGTTCGTGGAGCCAGTACAGGAAGGGGTAGAAGCCCGCGGACGCGGCGAGGGACACCCGCAGCGACCGGTGCAGGATCTCGGTTCGCTCCGCGCCGCTCTTCACGACGCGCCCCCGCCGAGGGCCTTGAAGGACCGGGCCCGGTCGCGCCGGCCGGGCGACCGCGCGGTGGGACCGGGCTCCCCGGCGGTACCGGACAGGGCGCGGCCCGGCGATGAGCAGCCGGTCCCGGTGCACAGCGGTGCGCCCGTGACCGCGATGACGGCCCCCGTCCGCGCGGCCGGCGAAGACTCAGCGCGCATGAGCACGTTCCTCTCGGGCCGACGCCGCCGCGGCGTCGTGGGCGGGCCGGACAGCGGCCCGCTGCCCATTGTCGGACGCCCCCGAAGGAAGCGCAGCCCGGCCCGCCTGTCCGCCCGCCCTCCTGGTTCGCCCTGTCCGCGTGCGCTGTCCGCGTGCCCGGTCAGCGCGCCCTGCTCGGCCGCCCCGTTCGCCCCGTGGGTGACCGGGCTCCGCTCGGCCCGTGGGTGGCCGGTGCCGTCCCGGCCGGAGGTGCGGTCCCTGCCGGGTCCGTGGGTGGGCCGTGGGTGGGCCGTGGGTGGTGGGTGCCGTCCCGGCCGGTGGTGGCGCGGCCGGTGGTGGCGCGGCCGGCGGTGGGTGCCGTGCGGCCGATGGCGCTGTCCCCGCCGGGGCCGTGACGACCCGGCCCCCGTTCGGACCGCGGCCCGGCGTTCCCCGATCGCGGCGTGCCCCACGCCGGTTCACCATGGCAGGAGCCACAGCGGCCACGGGGCGGGAGGCGGGAGGATCGTACGGTGCAGTCGCTCCTGCTGCCGGTGGGCTTCGCCCTCGCCTCGGCGCTCAGCAACGCCACCGCCACCGTGCTGCAGCGCCAGGAGGCCCTGAAGGTGCCGAGCTCCAGCGGTCTGCGCCCGGGGCTGATGCTGGATCTGCTGCGCCGGCCCCTCTGGCTGGCCGGGATCGCCGCCGTCCTGGTGGCGGGAGTGTGCCAGGCGCTGGCGCTCAACACCGGGCCGCTGGCCATCGTCCAGCCGCTGTTCGTCCTCGAACTGCCGCTCGCCCTGATCATCGCGTCGATGGTGATGCACCGGCGGCTGCCCCGGGCCGGCTGGGGGGCCGTGGGACTCGTCGTGGTGGGCCTCGGCATCGCCCTGGCCGCGCTGTCCCCCACCGGGAACCGCACGCAGGTGCCCCTGGACCGCTGGGTGCCGGCGCTCGCCTTCTGCGGAGGGGCGGTCGTCGCGCTCTCGGCCGTGGCCCTGCGGCGTCCCGTGGGGCGCACCCGCGCCGCCCTCCTCGGCGCGGCCACCGCCATCAGCTACGCCCTCACCGCGGCGCTGATGAAGTCGGCGACCCACATCCTCGAGGACGAGGGAGCCGCGGCGTTCTTCACCTCCTGGGAGGTGTACGCCTTCGCGGTCACGGGCGGCACCGCGCTGTTCCTCCTGGAGAACGCCCTGCAGGCGGGCCCGCTGGTCGCCTCCCAGCCCGCGCTGACCCTCGGGGACGCCACGCTGAGCCTGCTGCTCGGCGTCACCCTGTACGAGGAGCACGTGCGCACCGGCTGGTGGCTGCTGCCGGAACTGCTGGGGCTCGCGCTGATCACCGTCGGTGTGTTCGCCCTCGCCCGGATTCCCCTGGCGGAGTCGCTCGTGGCGGCGGAGAAGACCTCCGGGGCCACGCCTCCCCAGGCCGGACAGCCCCTGCCCTGAACCGGCCCGCCGGGGAGGCACCCGGCGGGCGGCCGGGACGTCCCGCACCGGCTCCGGGGACGTCCCGCACCGGCTCCCGGGACACCCGGACCGGCCCGCCCGGAGCGATCCCGGACGGGCCCGAAGCGGGATTGCCCGAAAGGGGATTGAGGGAACCGGCCGAGAAGCGTTTCATTGCAGATGAAAGGGCACGAACAGACGCTTCCGGAGGAGGCGGCCCGCAATGACCACACACCAACCCGGCATCGAGCAGCACCCTGACCTCGCCGAGATGCGCGCACGCTTCGAACGCGCCACCTCATCGCCGCGCGGCCAGGTGACGGAAACACTGGCCCTCCTCACGGGCCTCTATCTCGCGGCCTCGCCGTGGATCGTCGGTTTCAACGGCCTCACCACCCTGGCCGTCACCAACCTGATCTGCGGCGTCGCCTTCGCCCTGTGCCTGGGCGGGTTCGGCTCGGCCTACGAGCGGACCCACGCCATGGCCTGGTGCGCCATCGTGATCGGCGCCTTCACGGTCTTCTCCCCGTGGATCGTCGCCGGGAACGTCGCCGTCACCGGCAGCGTCGTCAGCAACGTCGTCACCGGCATCGTGGCGCTCTGCATCGGCGTGGCCATGGCCGGCATGACCGACCGGCCGGGAGCGCTGCGCCCCGTCCGGTCCTCCGGAGGCCGGGGCGGTGACCTCGGCCCGCTGAGCTGACGCCCCCTCGACCGAGAGGCCCCGGCCGCCCCAGGGCGCCGGGGCCTTCCGGTTGCACGAAGAGTCCACGGGGCGACCACGCATGGTGAGCTATGTTGAGCGGGAGCGGGACGAAAGGGAGGCACACGGTGCCATCAAGGCAGCGGGCGCGCGCACAGGCGTCTGCGATCACGCCGGGGAAACAGACCCCGGATGCGGAGCCGGCTCCTGTGGAGAGGGTCCGTGCACTGTTCGGCGGACACCGGCTGTCGCCCGGCCAGCGGCGTATCGCGCAGTACATCACGGACAACCTCACCGAGGCCGCCTTTCTGTCGATCACCGATCTCGCGGACCGGGTGGGTGTCAGCCAGCCGTCGGTGACGCGCTTCGCCGCATCGGTCGGCTTCAGCGGCTACCCGGCGCTGCGGGAGGCGCTGCAGCCCATCGCGCTCAGCGCGGTAGCCGGTTCACCGGAGACCGTCGAGAGCCGGCGCAACGAGTTGCAGACGGCGGTCGACGCCGAGATCGCCAACCTGGAGAGCCTGCGCCGGAGGTTCGCCGACACCGGCCAGGTGCTCGAGGTCGGCCGTGAGCTGGCCCGGTCGGTGCCGCTGACCATCCTCGGGCTGCGGATCTCCACCTCGCTCGCGGAGTACTTCGCCTATGCCGCCCGGCGGATCCACCCGGACGTACGGCTGGTCTCACGCGGCGGGAGCGTGGCGTACGACGCGCTGCTGCAGTCCCGCGAGGCGGGCGGGACCTGGGTGCTGGCCTTTGCGATGCCCCGCCACGCCAAGGAGACGCTGGCGGCCGTGCGGGCCGCCCGCCGTACGGGCCTGCGGACCGCCCTGATCACGGATCTCACCCTGGGACCACTCGTGGACGAGGTCGATGTGGCGCTCACCGCGGGTACCGGCTCACGGCTGGTCTTCGACTCCTACTCCGCGCCAGGGGTGCTGTCGGCGGCGATCCTCCAGGCGATGGCGGACGCGGATCCCGAGCGCACGCAGCAGCGGCTGGAGCAGTACGAGCACGCCGCCGACCAGCACGACTTCTTCCTCGAGGACTGAGGCGGCAGCCGCACACCCCCTCCCCCCCGGTGGGAGGAAAGGGGGACTTTCATGCCCAGAAGAGCATGAATTTTTTCATGCTCTTGCTTACTTGGCGGTAAATATATTTACTTCGAGTGGCACTGCGGACGACACTCCTCCTCGTCGGCCCCACGGTGTTCTGTTCGGGCAGTCCGCTCCCCTCGGACGCCCCCGGCGGCTCCGGTCAACCCCTGGGCCGGAGCCGCCGGTCAACAGCCTCGCGAGACCGTCCGGCCGGCGGCCCCGCAGCGGCCGGGCCCGCCCGGCGCCCTTCGCCCCGGGGCGGGTGCTCAGCCGTTCTTGACGGAGTCGAGGTGGGCGAACACCACGACGTTGTCCTTGTAGTCCTTCGTCGTCTTGTCGTACAGGCCGCCGCAGGTGATCAGGCGAAGCTGTGCGTTCGGTGCGTCGTTGTAGACCCGGGCGCTGGGGAAGGCGGCCTTGCTGAAGGTCTCCACCGAGTCGACCTTGAACGTGGCCACCTTGCGGTCCTGCCGGGTGATGTCGATCTTGTTCCCGGGCTTGAGCGCACTGAGGGACTCGAACACCGCCGGTCCCGTCAAGGTGTCCAGATGGCCCGCGAGGATGGAGGTGCCCTTCTCGCCCGGTGTGGCGCCCTTCCCGTACCAGCCCACCAGATTCTTGTCGTTGGGCGGCGGCGCGTTCAACTGCCCGGTCTTGCTGAGCGCCAGCACCGTGAACGGGGCGTTGACCGAGATGGCCGGGATGACGATGCGCGTCGGGGCGGAACGCGGCAGCGGCGGGTGGACGGGAGCGGCTTTCGGCGGGCTCTTGGGGGCGGCGGCGGGCGACGCGGGGCGGGTTTGGGGCGAGTCGGCGGTCTGGCCGCCGAGCGAGTTGTAGCAGAGCAGTCCGCCCAGCGCGGCCGCCAGGACCGGCCACAGCAGGGTCTGGGTGAGTGAGCGGGACGGTGCGGACTCTGGGGGCGTCTGCGAGCCGAGCGGTTGCCTGGCGTTCATGCGAGAAGCCTTTCGTGTACCGGGACGCGGCCGGGGAGGAACGGATCGGGGCTGGGAAACGCATCGCCGCGGCCGCCGTCCGGAAGGACGGCGGCCGCGACAGCGCAGCGAACTGCGGTTGATGCGGCCTCGATCAGGCCGAGGTGCCGGTCACGCCACGACGGCGCAGCTTCCAGGCGCCGGCGCCGATGCCGCCGAGCATGAGAAGCGAACCGGCGGCCAGGCTGCCGTTGTTCATCGCCAGACCGCCGCCGCCGGCGTCGACGCTGCCCTTGGGGTCGTCGTCGTCATCGTCGTCGTAGTCGTCGTCATCGTCGTCGTGGTCGTAGTCGTCCTTGTCGTGGTGCTTGTGCTTCCACTTCTTGTCGTGGTCGCCGTGGTCGTCCTTGCCGTAGTCCTTCTTCTCGTCGTCCTTCTTGCCGTACTCGTCCTTCTTCGAGTCCTCCTCGTGCTTGGACCCGTTCTCGTCCTTCTTCGAGCCCTCTTCCTGCTTGGAGCCCTGGCCCCACTCGTCGTTCATGACCGACGCGAGGAAGCCGCCGCCGGCGTCGACGCCGCCCTTGGGCTCGTCGTCGTCGTCATCGTCGTCGTCGTAGTCGTCATCGTCGTCGTCGTGGTCGTAGTCGTCCTTGTCGTGGTGCTTGTGCTTCCACTTCTTGTCGTGGTCGCCGTGGTCGCCCTTGTCGTGGTCGCCCTTGCCGTGGTCGCCCTTGCCGTGGTCGTCCTTCTTCTCGTCGTCCTCGGCCACGGCACGGCTCAGGAAGCCGCCGCCGGTGTCGACGCCGCCCTTGGGCTCGTCGTCATCGTCGTCGTCATCGTCGTCGTCGTGGTCGTCGTCGTCGTAGTCGTCGTGGTCGTCCTTGTCCCACTTCTTGTAGTGGTCCTTCTTGTCCCACTTCTTGTCGTGGTCGCCGTGGTCGCCCTTGCCGTGGTCGTCCTTCTTCTCGTCGTCCTTCTTGCCCTCGTGGCTGCTCGAGGAGGAACCGTTGTCGTGGCCCCAGTCCTCGGCCAGAGTCATCGCGTAAGCGGTAGGTGCGGCAATCGTCAGAACCGCGGTAATGGCGGCTGAGGCGCACAGGGTGCGGGCAGAGCGCATGAGATCCCATTCCTTTCGCCGCGACTGCGAAGGCTGACACATCGTCGGCTCATCGGATCGCAGCAGCGACGAATTCACCGTCAGACGGATCGCGGCTTCGCACCAGCCGAGAACGTCGCATTAGGGGGACACCGTCCGCTCTTCGGGTGGCGACACGCCGACTATTCACCCGTTGGGCGGCGGCCGGTCGATACGCGACCTCGCGGCGTCCCTCGAAGCCTCCGAATCCTCCGAAGCCTCCGCGATCCGGCACTCCGCGATCCGGCTCTCCGCGGACCTCCGGAGTGCCCGCCGGGTGCCCCGAATCCCGTGCTCGTCGCGTCCGGCGCCCATCCGGAGGCGGGTCGGCTTCGAACAACTCGTGTCACGTGCGCACGGCGGCGACGACGTGCGCGTGCGGTGTCCGGCGGTGCTGACGGTCCCCGACCAGGAGATCCGGAAGGCCCCCGGAGAAAGGCGGGTCAGCATGGCCGTACCCCTCCGGGCGCGCCGTCTCGTGGCCGCCACGGCCGCCGCGGGTGTGCTCGTCGGCGGGCTCTCCGTGGCGTACGCGGGCACTGCGGCGGCCTCGTCCGCGCCGGCCTCCCCCGCGCGGGTCACCCAGCTCGTGGCCGAGTCCGGAGACCCGGACTGGGATCGCTGCACGTGGCGCAAGGGTCACTGGGAGCAGAAGCGCTCCGATGACCGCTGGGAGGACAAGTGGGTCCCGGGCCGCTGGGACTGCCGCGACGGCGGCGGGCGCCGCTGACCGGCCGCGACCGCCGGCCGATGTGGCGAGGACGGCGAAGTCAGGCGAGGACGGCGACGACGGGTGAAGACGGCGAGGACGGCGAGAACGGGTGAAGACGCCGAGGACGGGTGACTGCGGGTGACGGCTGGAACGGAACCGGTCTGCTGACGGATGAGAACGGATGAGAGGTGACCGGTGGACGCGACAGGTCACCCGACACCCCGGCTCCTCGCGGCTCCAGGAGTGCGGCTCCCTGCGATCGGTGGTGGCATGGTGACGAACGAGCCTGTACGGCACCCCTGGTGCCCACGAGGAGCAAGGGGGCGTGAGTGTCGCCACCTGACGCGGATCCCGACGCCGCCGAACAACTGGCCAAGCTCGGCCTGGACGAGCTCATGGTCCTGGTGGGCCGCGGCGACCAGGACGCGTTCGTACCCGTCTACGCGGCGGTCAGCGGCCCGGTACTGGGCCTCGTCCGCAGGGTCCTGCGGGATCCGGCGCAGTCCGAGGAGGTGACCCAGGACGTGCTCGTGGAGGTGTGGCGTACGGCCGGCCGGTTCCGGCCCGAACAGGGCAGTGCCCTGACCTGGGTTCTGACCCTGGCCCATCGGCGTGCGGTGGACCGGGTCCGGTCGTCACAGGCCAGGACCGAACGGGAGCGCAGGGTCGCGCTGCTGGAGGCCGCCCCGCCGTTCGACGACGTGGTCGAGCAGGTCGAGACCGGCCTGGAGCAGCAGCAGGTCCGGCGCTGTCTCCAGTCGCTGACCGAGCTTCAGCGGGAGTCGGTCGTGCTGGCGTACTACCACGGCCTCACCTACCGGGAGGTCGCCGAGTTCCTGTCGCAGCCCCTGGGCACGGTGAAGGCCAGGATGCGTGACGGGCTGATGCGGTTGCGTGACTGTCTGTACGAGGGTGAGGTGCGGCCATGAACGGGATCCCGAACGACAGCGGCGACGAGCTGCACTCCGCCTGCGGAGCCTACGTCCTGCACGCGCTGCCCGAGGACGAGCGGAGGGCCTTCGAGGACCACCTCGCCGCCTGCGCCGCCTGCGCGCACGAGGTCGCGGCGCTCACCGAATCGGCGGCACGCCTCGCCCAGCCGGTCGCGGCCGAACCCCCCGAGCACCTGCGGCGCCGGGTGCAGGAGCGGATCGCCGTCACCCCCCAGGCCCCGTACGCGCCCCGCGCCCCGCGCGAACGCCCCGGGACGGAGGCCGCCCCGCACGTCCGCCCCGCTGCCGCGGGGCCGGTCCCGTCCGGCGTCCGGCGCTCACCCGTCCCCCGGGTCCTGCGGGTGGCGCTCGCCGCCTGCGCCGCGCTGGCCGTGGCCTTCGGCGGCGTCGCCGTGTCGCAGTACCGGGCGGCCGAGGAGGCGCGCTCCCAGCTGCAGTCGGCCGAGGAGCGGTACGCGGGTGTGGCCGACGTGCTCGCCGCGCCGGACGTGGAACTCCACACCCAGCGGCTCCCGGACGGCGGGACCGGCACCATCGCCGTCTCCCGCAGCCAGGACGCCGCGGTGTTCTGCGCGACCGGAGTGCGTCCGCTCCCGGTCGGCAAGACCTACGCCCTGTGGTTCAGCGAGGACGGCTCCTACCGTCCCGCGGGCCTGGTCAGCGGGGGTGAGGCGCAGGACATGCAGATGCTCAACGGCCCGGTCTCGGGGGCGACGGCCGTGGGCATCACCATCGAACCCGCCGGGGGCTCGTCCCGGCCCACCGGCCCGCCGATGGGACTCATCGACATTCCGGCCTGAGGTGCCGCGAACGACGGTTCACCGACGCCACGGCTCCGTGGGCGGCGGGGGTGCCGTCGCTCGTCGGCCGCGGCGGTGAGCCGTGGCTCGTCGGCCGTGGGCGGTGAGCCGTCGACCCGGGTCGTCGGCGGTGCCGTGGCCGGCTGTGAGCGGGCTGTCCCCTCGCCCGGGCCGTGACGGCCGCTGCCGGGGCTCGTCGGTCAGCCCGTTCCGAACGGTGCGACCTCTCCCGGTGCGGACCGGGGGACGTCCTTCTCCCGGCCGAAGCCGGCACGGTGGCCGTCCGTCGCCGTGAACGTCACGGGAAGCCGCGTGGGTCCGCGCAGCCCGCCCGGCCGCCAGCCGAGTTCCTCCGGCGGCACGGCCAGCACGAGGTCCGGCAGGCGCCGCAGCACGGTGCCGATGGCGATCTGGCCCTCCAGCCTGGCCAGCGGGGCCCCCAGGCAGTAGTGGATCCCGTGGCCGAAGGCGAGGTGGGCGTTGTCGCGCCGGGTGAGGTCCAGCCGGTCCGGGTCGGCGAACCGCGCCGGGTCGCGGTCCGCGATGGCGGAGGCGATCAGTACGGTCGCGCCTCGCGGGATGGCCACACCGGCGATCTCGACGTCCTCGCGTGCGAACCTCGCGATTCCGGGGCTGACGGGCCCGTCGTAGCGCAGGAACTCCTCGATCGCCCCGGGCAGCAGTTCCGGGTCGTCCCGCAGCAGCGCCAGCTGGTCGGGGTGGGCGAGCAGCGCCGCGACACCGCTGCCGATCAGATTGACCGTCGTGATGTACCCGGCGACGAGCAGCAGGAAGGCCATCGCGATCAGCTCGTCCTCGTTCAGCCGCTGCTCCTCGTCCCGTGCGGCGATGAGCGCACTCAGCAGATCGTCCCCCGGCCGGGCCCGCTTGTCCGCGATGAGCCCGGTCAGATAGGCGCGCATGCGCTGCCACGCCGCGTCCACCACGGCGGGGTCCGGCATCTCCGCCCGGCGCAGCAGCATGTCGTCGGTCCACCGCTGGAACTCGTGCCGGTCGTCCAGCGGGACGCCGAGCAGTTCGCTGATGACGGTGACCGGGAGTGGCAGCGCGAAGTCCGCGACGAGTTCCGCCCGGCCGGTGGGCGCCAGCCCGTCGAGCAGCCGGTCGGTGATCTCCTGGATCCTCGGCCGCATCTCCGCCACCCGGCGCGCGGTGAACGCCTTGGAGACCAGCCTGCGCAGCCGGGTGTGGTCGGGCGGGTCCGAGCGCAGCATGTTGCTCACCATCGACCCGCGCTCCGTCGAGGGCAGCTGCTGCATCAACCGCGGGTCGGAGGCATCGCGGACGTCGCTGCTCAGCCGGGAGTCCGACAGGGCCGCCAGGCCGTCCTCGTATCGGGTGACCAGCCAGGCCTCCACGCCGCCGGCGATCACGGCCCGGCGTACCGGACCCTCCTCGCGCAGCCGGCGGTAGAGCGGGAACGGATCCGCGACGAAGGCCGGGTCGGTGTAGGGCAGAAGGACCGGCTGCTCGCTCATGTCGCCTCCCGGGAAGCGGCAGGGCCCTCCCATGCCGCAGGCATCCTGATTGAGGTTATATGTCCCATTGTCGCCGATGTCGGAGCGTCCTTGGATGTCAGCGGGTGTCAGCGGGCGTCAGCGGGTGTCATCAGGCGTCACCGGGTGTCAGCTGGTGTCATCGGACGCCACGAAGGGAGCGGATCTCATGGAACGGACCACCTGCTGCGTGGTGGGCGGCGGACCTGCGGGTATGGTCCTCGGCCTGCTGCTGGCCCGGGCCGGGGTGGACGTCACCGTGCTGGAGAAGCACGGCGACTTCCTCCGCGACTTCCGCGGTGACACCGTGCATCCCTCCACCCTGGCCCTGCTGGACGACCTGGGCCTGGCGGAGCGGTTCGCGCGGCTGCCGCAGCGCCGGGTGACCACGGTGCAGCTGCCCGTCGGACCGGACCGCTCCCTGATCACCGTGGGGGACATCGGCGCTCTCCGGGGCACGTACAACTACATCGCGATGGTGCCCCAGTGGGACCTGCTCGACCTCCTCGCGGACGAGGCGGGCCGGGAACCGTCCTTCTCCCTCCGGATGAACACCGAGGCGACCTCCTTCCTCGTGGAGCGCGGACGGGTCAACGGCGTCCGCTACCGCACCTCCGACGGGCGCACCGGCGAACTGCGGGCCACGCTCACCGTCGCGTGCGACGGCCGCGGCTCCATCGCGAGGCCGCTGCCCGAACTGGGCCTGGAGAGCTTCGACTGCCCGATGGACGCCTGGTGGTTCAGGCTGCCCCGGCACGAGAGCGACCCGAGCGGGCTGGTGGGAGGGGTCGGCGACAGGTTCTTCAGCGCACTGATCGACCGCGGCGACTACTGGCAGATCGCCGCACTGATCCCCAAGGGCGCCGACGCCCGGCTGCGCGCGGAGGGCCTGGACCGGTTCATGGCGCGGTTCACCTCCGCGGCCCCGTGGCTCGCCGACCGGGCGCACGCGCTCACCTCGTGGGACGAGGTGAAGCTGCTCGACGTACGGCTCGACCGGCTGCGGCGCTGGCACCGCCCGGGGCTGCTGTGCATCGGCGACGCCGCCCACGCCATGTCACCGGTCTTCGGCATCGGCATCAACCTCGCCGTCGAGGACGCGGTCGCCGCGGCCCGCCACCTCGTCGGCCCGCTGGGCGAGGGCCGGGTGGGCCTCCACGACGTCCGGCGCGTCCAGTGCCGCCGATGGCCCACGACCGCCGGGACCCAGGCCCTCCAGCGCCTCGCCCACGCCAGGGTCATCGAGCCCCTGCTGGCCGGGGAACCCGCCTTCGGCAACCCCGAACTGGCCAGGCGCGTGACCGAGTTCGTCACCACCTCCCGCCGGTTCAGGCGGCTCCCGGCCTACTTCCTCGCCTACGGCGCTCTGCGCGAACGGCCGCCGGCGGAGTCGGTGCGCTGACGGCGGGGCCTACGTCAGTGCGTGCGAGGCGCCCACGTCAGTGCGCCGCACCGCCCGGGACCCGGCTGAGGATCGTGGCCAGGTCGGTTCCCGGAGGGAGGGTGCCGAAGGCGAAACCCGCGTCGCCGCCCAGGCGGGAGGCGCAGAAGGCGTCGGCCACGGCGGGTGGTGCGTAGCGGACGAGGAGGGAGCCCTGCAGTACCAGGGCGAGACGCTCGACCAGCCGCCGGGCGCGCAGTTCGGCGTCGGCGGTGGACGCCAGCTCGCCGCGCAGCCCGCGCCATGCCTCGTCCAGCCGCCGGTCCGCACCCGCGGCCGCATCCACCTCCGCCCGGAAGGCCTCCAGGGACTCCGGCTCGCGGGTGAGCGCACGGAGCACGTCGAGGGCGTTGACGTTGCCCGAGCCCTCCCAGATGCCGTTGAGCGGAGCCTCGCGGTAGAGCCGCGGCATGCCCGACGCCTCGTCATAGCCGTTGCCGCCCAGGCACTCCAGCGCCTCCGCGACCGCGGCGGGCTGCCGCTTGCAGACCCAGTACTTCCCGACGGCCGTGGCCAGCCGCAGGAAGGCCCGCTCCCGTGCGTCGCCGCGCTGCGCCCGGTCCACCGCGCCCGCGACCCGGAGCGCGAGCGTCGTCGCGGCCTCCGACTCCAGCCCCAGATCGGCGATCACGTTCCGCATCAGCGGCTGGTCGATCAGCTTGGCGCCGAACACCGCCCGGTGGCGCACATGGTGTGCCGCCTGCGCCAGCGCCGCGCGGGTCCCCGACGCCGACCCCAGGATGCAGTCGAGCCGGGTCATGGTGACCATGTCGATGATGGTCCGGACCCCCTGCCCCTCCCGGCCGACCAGCCAGGCGACGGTGTCGTCGAACTCCGGCTCGCTGCTGGCGTTGCTGCGGTTGCCGAGCTTGTCCTTCAGCCGCTGGATGCGGAAGGTGTTGCGCGAGCCGTCGGGCAGCACCCGGGGCACCAGGAAGCAGGACAGCCCGCCCGGCGCCTGCGCCAGGACCAGGAACAGGTCGTTCATCGGGGCGCTGGTGAACCACTTGTGCCCGCGCAGCCGCCAGCTGCCGTCCGGCCGCCCGGTGGCCACCGTGGTGTTGGCGCGCACATCCGTGCCACCCTGCTTCTCGGTCATGCCCATACCGGCGAGCAGGCCCCGCTTGCTCCCCGGCTCCCGCAGGCCCGGGTCGTACACCCGGCTGGTCAGCAGCGGCTCGTAGAGCTTTGCGAGTTCGGGCGCCGACCGGAGTGCCGGTACGACGGCGTAGGTCATGGACACCGGGCAGCCGTGGCCCTGTTCGGCCGAGCTCCACACCATGAAGCCCGCCGCGCGGGCGACGTGCGCCCCCTCCCGGCCGTCCGCCCAGGGCGCCCCGGCCAGGCCCTCGCGGATGGCCACCTCCATCAGCGAGTGGTACGCGGGGTGGAAGTCGACCTCGTCGATCCGGTTGCCGTAGCGGTCGTGGGTGCGCAGCTCCGGCTCGTGGCGATTCGCCTCCTCGGCCCAGCGCAGGACCTGCTCCGACCCGGCGAGTCGGCCGAGGCGGTGCAGGTCGTCCGCGTACCAGCCGGCGCCTTCGCGTCGCAGCCCCTCGAGCAGGACGGGGTCGTCGGCCACGTCGTGACCGACGAGCGGCGGCGGCTGGTTGGTCACCTCGTGCGTACGGGCGGTGGGCTCGCTGCGCAGGGCAGCGTCCGCGGTCGCGGTCATCGGGAGTCCTCCGGGATGGTCGGGGTCGTGCCGTGCGTGGCGCCCGCGCAGCGCAGGGACATCGCCACCAGTTCGTCCACCAGCCGGCCGGCCTCGGGTCCCTCCGCCGGCGCGGCGAGCGGGTCCACCAGCACCTCGCCGATGGCTCCGGTCAGGGCGGCCGCGGTGATCTCCGGGTCCTGGCGGGGGAGCAGCCCGGCGTCGACGCCCTCCCTGACGACCTCGGCGAACACCGCGCGGTAGCGGCGCCGGAACTCCAGGCGCTCCCGGCCGACGGCCGGTTCGGCCGGTGCGGCGAGCAGCGCGTGGGCCAGCCCGCGCCGCTCCATGGCGCGGCGCGCGAAGACGCCGACACCGAGCGCCAGCCGCTCCACCGGGTCGCCGCTGCCCTCCCGGAGCACCTCGCCGAGTACGTCGACCTCGTGGCCCGACGCCCGGCGGAACACCTCGACCGCCAGCGCCTGCTTCGAGGGGAAGTGCTGGTAGACGGAGCCGACGGACATCCCGGCGGCGGCGGCGACCGCGGTGACGGACGCGTTCGCCCACCCGGCCTCGGCGACCACGGACGTGGCCTGCTCGACCAGGTGCTCCCGGGCGGCGGCCAGGCGGTCCTCGACGGCGGGCGGCTTGCGGTAGGGCATACCTTCAGTGAACCACCGTTCAGAGCTTCGAGCCAGACCTGGCGACGGGGCCGGGCGGTGCGGTCGGCCGCCCCGTACCTCGACACGGTGCCGGCCGCCCACGCACGACTGGAGGCCGGTCCAGGGCCCGCAGCAGGCTGAACACCACACCCTCGTCGGGTCCCCGTGCCGGTCCCTCCCCGTACCGCCGAACCGCGGACGGCGGCCCACGGGGCGTGCGCCCGTTCCGTGCACGGGGCGCGCCCCGCGGCTCCCGGCGCCGCTGCTTCCCGGGCGCCTGGTGCGGTCAGCCGGCGCCTGGAGCGGAGCGGTACGTACCGAGCGCTGCCAGGGGCCGGTCCAGTGGTTCCGTCCGGGAGCCCGGCACCAGGTCCCACCACCAGGAGACGGACGGGATGTCGAGCGGATCGGTGCTGTCGTCCGTCGGCGCCTCGGAGAAGGACGGCGACAGGGCGGCCGGGTCGTCCGGGGTGGTGTAGCGCAGGGAGCTGACGCTCCAGTCCTGGGTGGCCCTGATGAAGGAGGACAGCGCGCCCACGTACTGCCGAGCCTGCGGGCTGCCCTCGTCCTCCAGCTTCGCCCGCAGGCTGAGGAACAGGCACATCACGCGGTCGCGCTGCGCTATCGCCCGGGTCAGCGCCCGGTCCGGGCTCAGTCCGTACTCGTGCTGGAGGACCCGGATGACGTTGAGGTAGTAGTTCCCGCCCCTGCTCTCCTTGTGGTGGGAGTAGATGTCGTTGTCCCACGTGGTGATGAACGAGGTCATCTCGGCGGCGGCCCGCACGGCCTTGCTGTCCCGTTCGTGCGGCTGGAGCTCGAAGCCGTAGCCCATCTCCAGGAACGGCTGCACCACGGACGTCGCGCCGTCGTACAGCCGCATCAGGGTGTAGTCGTTCAGGTCGGGAATCCGGCCGGCGGCCCGGTGCTCGGCCTCCCACACCACGGCGAAGAAGTACTCGCGCAGCGTGTCCACCCAGCGGCCGGCCTGCAGCGCGGTGCCCCAGCGGGCGACCCGCAGCGTCAGGTCCCGCAGGCTCTCGGCGAGGGGGTCGTCGGTCAGCATGGGGGCCTCCGGGTTCTGCGCGATACGCAGCAGCCGGTGGAGTGCCGCGGCGAGTTCACCCGGCCTGACGCCCAGGCTGCCCTCCTCGCAGTATCCGTCGTCCACCCCGAAGAGCCAGATGACGAAGTCGGAGAGGAGGGAGACCACCTCCTCCCGTCCCTCGGGGAGGATGCGGGCGGCGAAGACGCCGATGTCCTGGGTGGCGAGACGGCTGCGCCACTCGGGCGATCCGATGTCGTACGCCTCGGCCCAGGCGGCGGTCCGCGCGTCGATGGCGGCGTGGTTCGGGTGCACGGCGGGAGGGATGGGAGCATAGATGGGGGGAACTGCCAAAGCAGGCCTCACTCGTGAGTCCCTTTCAGTGGTCGGCGCGCGGTCACTCCGGGGGGATGCGCAGCCCTTGGCCGGAACTGCACACAGAGTGATCAACTACTACGGCTCATCGTAGGCGGCGGGTGCTCGCCGCTCCAAGAGGCCGCCGGGGCCCGCACCGTGGCGGCGGGCGGCCCCGCCGGAGGCCGGTGTGCCGATCGAGCCCGGCTTCTCCGCACGGAATCCGAACGCCTGTCTCGCTGAACGCCGGTCTCGCCGAGCGGCCCTCGGAACGTGTGGCGCTACCGCGGGAGCACGGCGGCGGCCGGAGAGCGGGGGGATCGGCGCCGCGGAGCACGCCCGGCCGTCACCGGGTGCCCCGCGTCACCACGGCGGCGATCTCGCGCGCGGCGTCCCGCGCGGGGCGGCCGACTCCGATGAGGGTGGCGGAGGCGGGGCCGGTCCAGTCCCCGTAGCCGAGGAGGTGCAGACGCGGCTCGTCGGCTGCTCGGGTACCGGATGTGGCGATGCGGCCGCGCGGGCCCCTGAGCCCGAGCGGGGCGAGGTGGGCCAGCGCCGGCCGGAAGCCGGTGCACCAGACGACGGTGTCCGCGGCGGCCCGGGTGCCGCCCGGCCACTCGACGCCGTCGGCGTTCAGGCGGGCGAACATGGGTGTGGCCGTGAGCAGTCCGTGGTCCTTGGCGTGCCGGACGGCCGGGACCGCGACGACGTCGCCCAGGGACGCGACGCCGCCGGGGTCGGTGCGGCCCGCGTCGAGCGCCGTGCGGCGCGCGGTGGCGACGTCGAACAGGACACGCCCGTCCACGTCGTCGGGGAGGAAGCGCGGTGGGCGCCGGGTGGCCCAGGTGACGTCGGCATGCCCGGCGAGGTCGGCCGCGATCTGCGCCCCCGAGTTGCCGCCGCCGACGACGATGACGCGCTTCCCGGTGAAGTCCTCCGGGCGGCGGTAGCCGGCCGTGTGGAGCTGCTCGCCCCGGAAGGAGGCGCGGCCCGGTACGGACGGCAGGAAGGGCCGCGACCAGTTGCCGGTCGCGCTGATCACGGCACGGGCCCGCCAGGCGCCGGAGTCGGTCTCGACCCGCAGGAGGGGGCCGTCGCGGTGTACGCCGCGGACCTGGACTCCGTGCTGCACCGGCAGTGCGTAGCGCTTCTCGTAGTCGGAGAGGTAGTCCACCACGTGCCGGGCGTCCGGGTACGGCTCGCCGGGAACGGGCGGCATGAGCCGGCCGGGCAGCGAGGAGAAGGCCGCCGGGGAGAACAGGCGGAGGGAGTCCCAGACGTGCTGCCATGCGCCGCCCGGTGCGGTCCCGGCGTCGAGGACGGTGAAGTCGACGCCGAGGCGGCGCAGGTGGTAGCCGGCGGCCAGCCCGGACTGGCCGCCGCCGATCACCACCACCTGTGTCTGTGGGGTCATGCCGCCGGGTGCGCCTCGGTGGTACGGGCGGGCCTGAAGATGAGGGCCACCAGGGCCAGGCCGACGACGGCGCCGGCGAGTTGGGCACCGACGAACCCGGGGACGGAGGACGGGGCGATGCCGGCGAAGGTGTCGGTGAAGGCCCGTCCGATCGTCACCGCCGGATTGGCGAAGGACGTGGAGGAGGTGAACCAGTAGGCGGCGCCGATGTAGGAGGCGACCGCCACGGGGGCGAACCGCAGCCGGTCGGTGCGTGCCAGGCCGAAGATCAGCAGGATCAGCCCGGCGGTGGCCACGACCTCGCCGAGCAGCAGGTGGCCGGCGGACCGTTCGTGCGTGGACCACTCCACCAGGGGCTCGCCGAACATGGCGCCGGCGAGGATCGCACCCGCGATCCCACCCGTGATCTGGGCCGGGACGTACACCGCGGCCTCCCGGGCGGTGACCCCGCCGCCGCCGTGCCGGGCGGTCCACCACTCCGCCAGCGTCACGGCGGGGTTGAAGTGCGCCCCGGAGACCGGGCCGAGCAGGACGATCAGCACACCGAGCCCGAAGACCGTGGCGAGAGAGTTCGCCAGGAGCTGGAGGCCGACGTCACGGGTCAGGTCGGTGGCCTGGATACCGGAGCCGACGACGACGGCCACCAGGGCCGCGGTGCCGACCAGTTCGGCGGCGGCCCGGGCGGCGAGGGGGGTGCGGGGCGGAGTGGCTCCCGGCGCGGGCCGCGGGGCGGCGGCCGCATCCACGGGGGAGCCGGCCGGGTTCGCGGGGGAGCCGGCCGGGCGGGCGGAAGCAGCCTCGGTGGCGCTCAACAGAACTCCTTGATGCGTGCGGTGGCGCGGGGTTGGGTGATCAGCGGTGATCGGCGGTGATCGGCGGTGATCAGGCGGTGGGCGATCGGCGGTGGCCAGGGGTGATCGGCGGTGGCCGGGCCGGCCGGGCTGGCCGCGGTGATCAGGGTGATCAGGGTGACAGGGGTGGTCAGGGGCAGGATCGCCTGAGGTCCGCCTCCGCGGTGGCGCGCGCGGTGCTCGCCAGTTCGGCGAACCGGTCGGCGAGCGACTCGATGACGTCGGGCTTGAGCCGGTAGTAGGTGAAGCGCCCGCACGGCTCGGTCTCCACCACGCCCGCTTCGCGCAGCACCTTCAGGTGGTTGGAGAGATTGGTCTGCCTGGCGCCGGTCTCCTCGACGAGATGGCTGGTGCAGAGGGTCTCCCGGGCGAGGAGTGTCACGATCCGGAGCCTGAGCGGGTCGGCCAGAACCCGAATCAGGTCAGTGTCGACTGACGTCATCATGGGCTGATACTCTCATATCAGTGGCCGCTGACGCCATCAGGTGCTGACGTCATTCGTGCCTGATGCCCCCGCGTGACGTGGCAAGACACCGTACGCGAGACAAGAGAGAGACCCGCGATGGCCGAGAAGCCCTCCGTCCTGTTCGTCTGCGTCCACAACGCCGGCCGCTCCCAGATGGCCGCCGGTTGGCTGTCCCACCTGGCCGGCGACCGTATCGAGGTCCGCTCCGCCGGCTCCGCCCCGGCCGACCGGGTCAACCCCGCCGCGGTCGAGGCCATGCGCGAGGTGGGTGTCGACATCTCCGCGGAGACGCCGAAGATCCTGACCGTGGACGCCGTCAAGGAGTCGGACGTCTGCATCACCATGGGCTGCGGGGACACCTGCCCGGTCTTCCCCGGCAAGCGCTACCTGGACTGGACGCTGGAGGACCCCGCGGGCCAGGGTGTGGAAGCCGTCCGCCCGATCCGCGACGAGATCAGGAAGCTCGTCGAGGGTCTGATCGAGGAGCTCGCGCCGGAGAAGACCGCCTGAGCGAGCTCGGGGACGTCATCACGGGCCTCGCCGGGAGGACCGTTCGCCGCCCCTCCCGGTCGCGGCCGCCCGCCCCGGTCGTGGCCCGCGCGGGCCCATCCCGTGCGGGCGGTGCGCCGACAGCCGTCGGAGGTTCGAGGATCTCCGGCACCCGGCGCGGACCGGCTGGTCGACCGAGACGGACACGAGGTGCCTCGTGGGCGACCCGGGCACACTCGGCCCCGCTGCTCCCGCCCTGTGCGATACCGGCCCTGTGCTGGAGCGCATCACCCGGCGCCTGACCACCCGTCACATCCGCGCCTTCTCCCGGGAGACGGTCCCCCGGTACGCCGGGAGTGCGCGCTGCTGCTCGGCTGCCGGGCCCGGCGCCGTCCGGCGGTCGGGCTGCTCCCGACCGCCGGGACGGCGCCCGCCCGTCCGTCCCTACGCGGGCGGCCCCTTGGGGCGCGGAGCGGCCGGACCGCGGGCCGTCCCGGCCCCGCCCCCCGCCGTCCCGGCAGCCGCGGAGCCTCCCGGCGCGCCCGCCTCCGCGGCCGGCTGCGAGATGTGGGCGTTGCGCTCGTCCGCCCAGCCCTGCAGGGCGATCATGCACGCGTGGTCCAGATGGCGCACCCCGGAGAGGTCGAGCTCCACATGCCGCCGCGGCAGCGCCTCCAGGGTGTCCAGGATGCGGGGCAGCCGCAGGAACGTGGCGTTGCCGGTGAGCCGGACCCGTACGGCTCCGATACCGCTGTCGGAGACCGAGATGTGCACGTGGGACATTGCCCACGCGGTCTTGACGACGGCGAGCAGCAGGCCGATGAGCACGCCCTCGAACATGTTCGTCGTCACGATCGCCGCCGCCGTGACGAGGAGGATCACGGCCTCGCCGCGGTGGTCGCGCCACAGCGGCCGGATCTCCCGCACCGGGATCAGCTTCCATCCCGCGTGGATCAGGACGCCGGCGAGCGCGGCGGTCGGGACGTAGGAGAGGGCCTGCGGCAGGAAGGCGACGAACAGCAGCAGCCACACGCCGTGCAGCACCCGCGAGAGCTTGGTGCGCGCCCCGGCCCGGACGTTGGCGGAGCTGCGCACGATGACGGCGGTCATCGGCAGCGAACCCAGCAGACCGCAGACGGTGTTGCCGGCGCCCTGCGCCATCAGTTCCTTGTCGTAGTCGGTGCGGCGGCCCGAGTGGAGACGGTCCACGGCGTTGGCGCTGAACAGGCTCTCCGCCGAGGCGATCAGCGCGAACGCCACCACCGTGGCGGCGAGCCCGACGTCGGCGAGGCGCGCCGCGTCGGACAGGCCGGGCGGCTGGATCGCGTGCAGCAGACCCTTGACCTCGACCCGGGAGATCGGCAGGTCGAGCAGAGCCGTCAGGGCGGTCGCGGCACCCACCGCGACGAGCGCCCCCGGCACCACCCCGGCCCGCCCCGAGATGCGCGGCCACACGGCGATGAGCCGTGCCGTGCCGACACCCACGGCGAGGGCCAGAAGGGCGTGCTGCGACGTGAGCGTGGTCAGCACCAGCCGGGGCAGGCCCGCGAGGTCGGCCAGGCCGCCGCCCGGGGCCTTGGCGTCCGCCAGGGCGTAGAGCTGACCGGCGATCAGAACCAGTCCGATACCGGCGAGCATGCCCTGGACGACGGCCAACGAGATGGCGCGGAACCAGCGGCCGAGCCGCAGGGCGCCGAGCACGACCTGGATCAGCCCGGCGCCCAGCACGATCACGCCGAGCGCGGCCAGACCGTACTCGGACACGGCGGTGAAGACGAGGACGGTCAGCCCGGCCGCCGGGCCGCTGACCTGGAGGCTGCTACCGGGCAGCAGTCCGGTGACCAGACCGCCGACGATGCCGGTGATGAGGCCGAGTTCGGCCGGTACGCCGGAGGCGACGGCCACGCCCACGCACAGCGGCAGGGCGACGAGGAAGACGACGAGCGAGGCGGTGACGTCGGCGCGGAGGGTGCGCCGGCGCTCTGCAGTGATCAGGGGCATGGCGTTCTCTCGGGAGATGAGGAAGGAACGTCGCGGGCGTCTGCGCCGGTGCGGCCGGGCGCCTCGGGGCGCCCGGCCGCCGGCGCCGGTGGCCGGGGTGCCGGCCCGGATCACAGGGGCCGGAAGGTGCGGCCGTCCGGTGCGCAGGCGAGGACCTCGCCGGTCTCGACCGTGTAGTACCAGGCGTGCAGCCGCAGCCGGCCCGTCTCCAGCCGCCGGGTGACGCAGGGGTAGCTCCGCAGATGGTCCAGCTGGGTCAGCACGTGCCGCTGCACGGCGGGTGCCAGTTCCTCCTCGGTGGACGACGCCGCTGCGGGGGCGTTTCGGCCGGTGCGGTGCCCGGCCCTGGTGAGCCAGCCCCGTACCAGCGGCATGCTCCGGACGTCCTGCTCCCGCAGCAGGCCCTTGACGGCACCGCAGTGCGAGTGCCCGCACACGACGATGTCGGGCACCTCCAGGGCCTCCAGGGCGAACTCCAGGCTGCCCCCGACCGCGCAGGCCGCCTGCGGCTGCCACGGGGGAACGATGTTCCCGGCGGTGCGCACCTCGAAGATGTCACCGGGCCGGGCGCCGGTGATCAGGGAGGGGATCACCCGGGAGTCGGAGCAGGTGATGAAGAGCGCCTGGGGCTGCTGCCCCCGCGCGAGCGCCGCGTAGGCGCCCTGCTGGCCGGCGATCCGCGCCGGGAACTGACGGGCGTGCTCGATGAGTGACTGCATGGTCGTACCTCGGTCTCTTCGATGCGGAAGGTGTCTGCTTCGTCGAAGAGGGGTGCGCCGCGGTGGTGCTGACGACCTGTGACAGGGCGTCGACCGGCACCGGGCTCCGTCCCCGGGGGCTGCCCGGGGGGCTCGGGAGGGTGGTGTCCGGCGGCGCACCTGCCCGTCAGCAGCGGAACGACTGCAGGGCGCTCAGGGTCGGCGCCGGTGCGGCGCCCGGGTTCCGGCTGTGTCTCGCGGTGCCGGCCGAAGCGGCGGGCGGCGGGCCCGTCGCCTCGTCCGGGGCGCCGCCGTGGCCGGTGCTCCCACCGCCGTGTCCGGCGGGGGCGTGGGTGCTGAGCGGGGCGAGCCGCGAGGGGTGGTTGCGCGGGTCGTACTCGTCGTGGTGGAGCCCGGCGCCGTCGGCGCTGACGACGATGACCGCGGTGTGGGGGCTCCTGCTCTCGGTGGAGACGACGGCCGCCTCGGCCCGGGGCGTGTCGGGGGTGGCGCACAGCGGAGTGACCACGTGCAGCAGCACCGCGCAGATCAGCAGAATGCCCGCTGACATACGTGAGATCACTGCCGGACTCCTTGGATGTCAGTGCCGCGCCGGGCCGAACATTACCGTTCCTTTGCCTCAGTTTCCGGTTGATTCCTGCGGATTGTGCACTATGCGGTGTAGTCAGCCTGGGTCGCGCAGCGTTCAGCTGCCACCGGTGGGCGTCCGTTCGCGGTACGGGCGCCGGACGCGGTCCGGGCCTGCGGGGCTGCGGGGCTGCGGGGCGGGAGGGCGCGGCGGCCGTACCGGGGGCGGGCCCGGACCCGGACCCGGAAGGCGCCCCGCACGGCTCGCGACTGCGCGACGATGCCCGGCGTGCCGGGGCGGTGGCGCGAGGAGGCGGCGCGAGGAAGCCGGCCGGTGTGCCGCCCTGATGGGGGTCCCGCCGCCCTGGCGCGGTCCCGCTGCGCCGCAGGCCGGAAGGCGGACGCAGGGCCCCGGCGGCGGACGCAGGGCCCCGGCGGGCGCACGGCCCCCGGCGGCGCCCCGGCAGGGGCCTGGGCTGATGTATGCGAGGGCGGCCTGAGGTGCGCGAGCCGGGGTGGCGTGCGTGAGCCGGAGTGGCGTACGCGAGGCGGGGTGGCGTGCGCGAGGCGGGGTGGCGTACGCGAGTCGGGCTGACCAGCCCGAGGCGGTTTGATGTGCGCGAGCCCGGGTGGCGTGCCCGAGGCGGAGTGGCGTGCCCGAGGCGGTGGACGTCGGCGTGGTCCCGCCCGAGCCGGGCGGGTGCCGGCTACGGGGAGGGCTCCGGCGGTGCGCGAGGGGCGGGTCAGCCGTCCACCGGCAGTCCGCGCGGTTCCTTGATCCGTTTCATGATGATCTGGGAGTTGACCTCGGTGACGCCGGACAGTGCCGTCAACTGCTCGATCCACAACCGTTCGTAGGCCCGGAGGTCGCTCACCGCGATGCGCAGCAGACACCCCGGGCTGCCGAAGAGCCGGTACGCCTCGACGACGTCCGGGATGTCCTGGAGAGCCGCCTCGAAGGACTCGACCACCTCGCGGTCGCGCGCCACCTCGATGGAGACCAGCACCTCGAACCCCCGGTCGACCGCGTCCGGGTCGACGACCGCCCGGTAGCCCTGGATCACACCGTCCTGCTCCAGTTGCCGGACGCGGCGCATGCAGGGGGAGGGGGTGAGGCCGATGCGCTGGGCCAGCTCCTGGTTGCTCAGCCGACCGTCGTTCTGCAGCTCGCGCAAGATTGCCCTGTCGATCTCGTCCATGACGCAATCATCCACCAAGCTTGCCCGGTGTGCGGGGCTGAAGTGGCGATCAAATTGCGCCTCAAAACTTCTATGATTGCGGCCACTGCCCCGGCCACCGCCGGAGTCAGCCATGGGGCGCTGCCCGGCCGGAGTCATGAGCGAGGCCGGGCCGCGTGTCCTGTGGGACCGGCCGCCCTGGGGCACGACCCCGCACCGAGGAGGAACACGCACTGTGGGACGGATCGTCGTCATCAGCACCGGAGGGACGATAGCCAGCCGCCGGCAGGGTGCCGGCCTCGCCGCCGCCGCCGACGGCGGCGAGGTCATGGCCACCGCCCCGCTGCCGGAGGGCGTCAGCGTCGAGATCGTCGACCTCTGCAGCGTGAACAGCCCCCGGCTCACCACCCGCCACCAGCTGACCCTGCTCCGCACCGTCCACGAGGTGCTCGAGGACCCGGCGGTCGACGGCATCGTCGTCACGCATGGCACGGACACCCTCGAGGAGTCCGCCTTCCTGGTCGACCTCCACCACGACGACCCGCGCCCGGTGGTCTTCACCGGCGCACAGCTCCCCCTCGGGGCGGCGGACGGCGACGGACCCGGCAACCTCCACGACGCCCTGCTGACCGCCGCGACGACCCGCGGCCTCGGCGTCGTGATCGTCTTCGACGGGAAGGTGCACCCGGCCCGCGGCACCGTCAAGACACAGACCCTCGCCCTCGACGCCTTCGCCGACCCCTCCGGCGCCCGCCTCGGCAGCATCGGCTTCGGCCGGGTCTCCGTCCTGCGCCGGCCGCTGCGCCCCGCGGCGCTTCCGCTGCCCGCCGTACCGGATGCCGCCGTTCCCCGCGTCGACATGATCATGCACCACTGCGACGCCGACGCCCTGATGTTCGACGCCGCGGTGGCCGCCGGGGCCCGGGGCGTCGTCCTGGTGGCCACCGGGGCCGGGAACGCGACCCCGGAGATCGCCGAGGCCGTCGCCGCCGCCACCTCCCGTGGCGTGCTCGTCGCCCTGACCACGCGGGTCCAGGCCGGTCCGGTCAGCGAGATCTACACCCACGGCGGCGCCGTCGACCTCGTGGCCGCGGGCGCCGTGCCGACCGGGACACTCCGCGCCGGACAGGCCCGGATCGCCGTACTGAGCGCGTTGCTCGCCACCACCGACCCGCGCGAGGGGGAGCGGCTGCTGCGCCACGCGCTCGGCGAACCGGCGGTCACCGACACCAGGCCGGCGGACCTGGCGCGCGTCTAGTACCGCGTCAGGCAGGGTTTGCCCGTCGACGAGCGGCGTCCGGTGCGGTGGGGCGCGGGCCGTGCCCGCCGCGTCCGTCGTCACCGTCACCGTTCGTCGTAGCCGTCACGTCCGTCGTCACCGTCGCAGTTCGTCGTACCCGCCACGTCGGCGTACGCGTCCGTACCCGTCACCCCGAACGAAAGCCCGCAGCGCCATGCCCACGCACGACCGCCTCCCCTCCGACGACCTGCGCGACGACCCGCGTGACGATGCTCCCGGCGGTGCGTTCCGGCGCGAGCACGACCTGCTCGGCGAACGGGACGTCCCGGCGGACGCCTACTACGGCATCCACACCCTGCGGGCCGTCGAGAACTTCCCCATCACCGGCACCGCCGTCTCGGCCTATCCGGACCTCGTGACCGCCCTCGCCTCCGTCAAGCAGGCCGCCGCGCTCGCCAACCGCGAACTCGGGCTGCTGGACGCGGCCAAGGCGGAAGCGATCGTGACCGCGTGCGAGGAGATACGGGCCGGGAAACTCCACCACGAGTTCGTGGTCGACGTGATCCAGGGCGGCGCGGGCACCTCCACGAACATGAACGCCAACGAGGTCGTCGCCAACCGGGCCCTGGAACTCCTCGGCCACCGCAAGGGCGAGTACGCGCGGCTGCACCCGCTGGAGGACGTCAACGCGGGCCAGAGCACCAACGACGTGTACCCCACCGCCGTGAAGATCGCCCTCGACCTCGCCGCCCAGCGGCTGCTGGACGCCATGGAGGTGCTGCGCGCGGCCTTCGACGCCAAGGCGGAGGAGTTCGCCGACGTCCTCAAGATGGGCCGTACCCAGCTCCAGGACGCGGTCCCCATGACCCTGGGCCAGGAGTTCGCGACGTACGCCGTGATGCTCGGCGAGGACCACAAGCGGCTCACCGAGGCCCGTGAGCTGATCCGCGAGATCAACCTCGGCGGTACGGCGATCGGCACCGGGCTCAACGCCCACCCCCGGTACGCGGAGACGGCCGCCCGGAACCTCCGGGCCGTCACCGGCCTGCCGCTGACCGTCGCCGAGGACCTCGTCGAGGCCACCCAGGACGCCGGCGCGTTCGTCCAGCTGTCCGGCGTGCTCAAGCGGATCGCCGTCAAGCTCTCCAAGACCTGCAACGACCTGCGGCTGCTGTCCTGCGGGCCGCGCGCCGGATTCGCCGAGATCAACCTGCCCCCGGTACAGGCCGGTTCGAGCATCATGCCCGGCAAGGTGAACCCGGTCGTCCCCGAGGTCGTCAACCAGATCGCCTTCGAGGTCATCGGCAACGACATGGCCGTGACCATGGCCGCCGAGGCGGGGCAGCTCCAGCTGAACGCCTTCGAACCGGTGATCGCCCACAGCCTGCTCAAGAGCCTGACCCATCTGCGGGCCGGCTGCCTGACCCTCGCCGAGCGATGTGTCACGGGCATCACCGCCAACCGGGAGCACCTCGCGGCCCTCGTCGCCCGCTCCATCGGCCTGGCGACCGCGCTCAATCCGCACATCGGCTACGAGCAGGCCACCGCCGTCGCCCAGGAGGCGCTGAGCACCGGCCGCAGTGTGCACGAACTCGTCCTGGCCAAGGGCCTTCTGACGGAGGAGCAACTGCGGCACATCCTGCTTCCGGACAACCTCGCCCGACCGCACGGCCGTCAGCCGGTCCGGGACGCCGCCTGCTGAGTCCGGTCCGGGACGCCGCCCGCTGAGTCCGGTCCGGGGTGCCGCCCGCTGAATCCGCTCCGGCGGGGCCGGTGCACCGCGCCCGCCGGGTCAGTCGCCGCGCCAGACGTTGTCGAACGCGGCCTGCGCGACGGCGCGTCGCTGCCGGATCGCCTGCAACCGGGTCAGGGCGTCGAGGACGGCCGCCAGCACCGTGTCCACGTCGTCGGACACGCCCGCCGAGCCGCCGGGGGAGCCACCGGCGCCAGGGCCCTCCCGGGTCTCGCCGCTCCCGGCCCGCCGGCCGGTCTCGTCCTGCCGGCCGGTCTCGTCCTGCCCGCCTTGCTCGTCCTGACTGCCGAGGCTGCCCGGTCCGCCGAGGCCGCCCGGTCCAACGGTCTCACTGCTTTCACTGCTTCCGCCGGGTCCGCCGGGTCCGCCGGGTCCGCCGGGTCCGGGGAGGCCGAGGGCCGACGTCAGTGCCGCCAGGATCGGCTCCGCCGAGGCCAGGCGTTCCACCGCGGCGCGCCGGTCGGGCGTATCGGCCCGCGTAACGCGGCGCTCCCGGGAGAACAGCCCGCGGCGGCGCTGCCGGCCGAACAGCCCCTCCGCCTCGAGCGCGGCCAGATAGGCCGCGGACAGGCCCCGGCCCCTGCGCCAGAGCCAGTCGCCGACGAGTTCGTACGGCCGCTCGCGGACAAGCGCCGAGGCGGCCCGGCTCAGCAGCGGATCGTCGGTGGCAGGGCCGAGGCCGGGCACGATCCGGTCGCCGTCCAGGGTGACGGCCTCGGCGGCGAGCAGGTCGACGACCTCGGCTCCGGCGAGCGCGAGTGACAGATCGCCCTGCTCGACGGGGCGGCTCGGCGCCGCATCCAAGGCGATGATCATCAGGTCGCGTGCAGTGGTCATGAGACGTCCGCCTGGTGGGACTGCGGGGTAGGTGTGCGGCCGTGCCGTCGCCCCGCGGGTGGGGGTGACGTGCGGCTGGTGCCCGGGGGTGACCGGGCCGCCGCGGCCGGGGGCCGGTCAGCCGGAGGTGAGAACCATCCGGAAGCGGGCGCCGCCCGACAGCATCTTCCGGTAGGCCTCGTCGGCCGAGGCCAGCGGCAGGGTCTCGACCGTCGGGCGGATACCGTGCAGGGCGCTGAACTCCATCGTGTCCTGGACGTCCTGCGCGGTGCCGGACGGGTGGCCGCGGACGACCCGGCCGCTCATCAGCAGTTGCAGCGGGTTGATTCCCAGCGCCTTGGGATCGGCGCCGATCACCACCAGCTCGCCGCGGGGCGCCAGCCCGTCCACGGTGGCCGTGATGGCCGCGGAGTTGGCTGCCGTGGCGAGGACGGCCTTGGCGCCGCCGAGGGACAGCAGGGCCTCGGCGACGGATGTGCCGGCAGTGCTGTCGATGTAGTGGTGGGCGCCGAGCTGTTCGGAGAGTTCGGCCTTGTCGGCCCCGCGGGCGATGGCCACGGTCTCGAATCCCATCGCGACCGCGTACTGCACCGCGAGATGGCCGAGACCGCCGATGCCGAGCACGGCTACCAGGTCGCCCGGCCGGGCGGCACTGTGCCGCAGCCCGTTGTACGTGGTCACTCCGGCGCAGGCCATCGGTCCCGCGTGGGCTGCCGTCAGCGCGTCGGGTATCGGTGCCAGGGCGTCGACCGGTGCGACGACGCACTCCGCGAACCCTCCGTCGTAGGCCCATCCCGGCACCTTGAGGTTCTGGCACACGATGAAGTCGCCCTGCCGGCAGGGGGCGCAGTGCCCGCAGCTGCCGCCGAACCAGCCGACGGCCACCCGGTCGCCGACCTGCCGGCCCCAGCCGTCGAGGCCCTCGCCCAGGGCGTCGACGCGTCCGGCGATCTCATGACCGGGGACCACCGGGAAGGTGATGCCCGGCAGCGCGGCAGTTGTGAAGAAGGCGTCGCTGTGGCAGATTCCGCAGGCCTCGACGGTGATCCGCACATGGCAGGGGCCTGGCTCCGGCACCTCCCGCTCGACGACCTCGAACGGCCCTCCGGCGGTGGCGACCTGCGCGACTCGATAGGTACTCATCCGGATCTCTCCCAGGACAGCTCGGACGGCCCCCGCAGTCCAGCGAACCAGCCCGGGCCCGATCCCGCGCGCCGAGGGCGGGAGGGGGGAGGGGCGGGAGGCGGGCCGTGAGCGCGGGGCCCCCGGCGGGGGCGGGGTCGGCCTGGGCCGGAGCGGCTGGGAAGCGCGCCGGACAGGAGCGGGAGCGGGCCGGAGCGGGCGGGCGGCGCGGCCGCGGGGAGGTACCCGCGCGGGCGGGGCCTCTCCGTGCCACGCGACAGCGGCGCGGGTGCCCGGGCAACCGCCGTCATTCGTCCGGCAGTCGGGCATCGGCGCGGATGCTACGGCCCGGGTTCCGGCGGGGAGTGCGGGGGGAGGGGGAGCAGGACCCGTATCGTCTTCCCCTCACGCAGCGGCGCGATGTGGATGCGCGTGGCGAGCCGCTGGACGAGGGGCCAGCCGTAGCCGCCCACGGGGAACGTCTGTCCCTCAGGGTGGAGTCGCACGGCGGGTGCCTCGGGGTTGCGGTCCCGCACCGTCAGCACCAGCCCCTCGCCCGTCACCCGGGCCGTGAAGGCGGTGACACCGCCGCCGTGCCGGATCGCGTTGGTCACCAGCTCCGAGGTGACCAGCAGAGCGTCCGTCAGGACCACGGCCGGCGGCCCGTGTCGGGGTGTCCCCCGGAAGTGCTCCTCCAGCAGCCGTTCGACCTGGTCGCGGGCGGCGGCCGCGCTGGTCGGCACCGACGGCCGCGCAGGACGTTGCTCCCCGGCCACGTCGCCTGACAGCATGGTCACCCCCGCGTGATTCTCGTTCCCCCGCGCAACTCGCCTTCCGCGAAAGCCGCTTACCCAGAAGGATGCCTTCTTCACCCGGCGGCTGCGGGGTGTTCGTGTGGTGTCGTCCCGTTGCCGGGCCTCTCCGGTAGCTCTCCGGAGTCGTCCCGGACCTCTCCGGAGCTCTCCGGGCCTCTCGGGGCCTCTCCGGGGCCGTGTCGCCGGTGTTGTGGTGCGCCGCGCCGCGCCACGCCGCGCCACGCCGCGCCGTCGTCAGAGCGGAGCGGTGCGTCCCCGCTCGGGGGACGCACCGCCCTCCGGCGCCGGCCGAGGGCCGTCCGTCCCGTACGACCAGGCCGGACGGAACGCCTCGGCGGATCGCACGGGCAGCGGGACCCTGCGGCCACGTACGGCTACGGCTACGGCTCAGGGGGTGGTAGGGCCCCATGGGCAGCCGGGTCGTGCGGTCGCGCGGACCTCGCAGGAGGGCCTCATGGACTGGTCTCCCGAGGTCCTCCGTGAGGAGACACACGCACGCGAGGACCTGACGGTGGATGAGCCGCGGATCGATCCGCGGGCCTCAGGGGTGGAGGGTCGCCGACCGCTGCGGCGGGACCCGCCGGCCCGGTACCGCCTTCCGCTGCGACACCGGGGCGACGTCGGGAACGCGCGGCGCTGCGGCCACCAGTTCCGCGAGCAGCGCACGGCCGGCCAGCATCGCCTGGCGCATGGTCTCCGCGTCCCCGCTTCCCGCCGCCGCCTGTTCGGATGCGTCGCGCAGCCTGCGGGCCGCGTCGGCGTGGTCGGGGAAGAGCTCGCTCAGGGCGCGCGTCCGCAGTTCCGGCGAGGCGCTGGGGAGGCCGCGCGCCGTGGCCACCGTGTCCAGCAGTTCCTGGGCCCTGGTGGTCGCCTCGCCGGGTGAGTCGACGAACTGCCCTGAGAGGACCGACCATTGGGCCAGGTACTGGTCGGCCTCAGTTCGGCTCATCGGCCTCAGTCGCGGCCGCCCCTCTCGGTGACGGAAGCGTCCGGGGTGTGTGCGCCGCACGGGCCGTGCCATGACGAGTGCGAGGATCATGACGGCGGCCACCCCGAGGATGGCAAGCGCACCGATCGACATGACTTCCTCCTCTACGGGGTCTGTTGGGTATGGGAGATCTCTGGATAGGGGATTCGTCTCTCTCGGTGATCATGTGCTACTGAGCGTTACCGCTGACGCTCGTTGTAAACCCCGCTCCACGTGGGTCTTCGGGCGCGTCCACGGCGCCGGAGGGCGACGGGCGGCCCGCAGCGCTGCCGCGAGTCCGGTCCACCGTGCCGCGAATCCGACTCACCGTGCCGCGAGTCCGCCCCCCCCGGGGGGGCGCGAGTCCGGCCCGCCGTGCCGGGTGGGCGGGTGCTGGCTCACCCGAGTCGGCCGTGCGCCTCAGGCCAGGGGAGACGGTGGTCCGTGTGCCTCAGGCCAGGGAGATCAGGACGCTGACGCGTTTCCCGCCGTGTGCCTGCGGGGTGATCGTGACGCTGCGTGCCAGCCTGCGGATCACCCGCCACCCGTGGCCGCCGACGCGCGGCCCGCCGCCCTCGCCGTCGCAGCCACCGCCGTCGCCGGGACCGGCCGACTCGGGAAGCTGGTCGCTGCGGTCCCCGACGCTCACCCGGCACCCCTCGTCGGTCACCTCGACGTCGAAACTGGTCATGCCGCCACCGTGGCGGAGGGCGTTCGTCACCAGCTCGGACGTCACGAGGACGGCATCGCCGACCACTTCCGTGTCGGGGGCACCGGGTGCGGGTACCAGCCACTCCCGCAGCGACGCCTCCACTCTGGACCGCGCCTGCGAAGGGGTTCGGGGTACCACGGCCTCGGGACGGGGTGTCCCGGTCAGTTCATCAGTAGACATCCTCCACCGCTCCTCGCGTACGCGACGACACGTACGTGCTGTTCGCCTGACCGCTCGCCCCCTCGGCAAACCTCCGCCGGGTCTCTGCCGCGGTGGTCCGGCCCCCGTCCGGTGCGTGATGTGCCCCTTCCCCGGCAGGAGCCGGCTACCGGCGGCACGGAGGTGGAACCGCAGGTGGGGGATGTCGCCAGGGCCGCCCCGGCGCACCCCGCGGCGCCGGTGACCGCCTCCGCCCCGCCTCCGCCCCGCCTCCGCTCCGCCTCCGCCCCGCCTCCGCCCCGCCTCCGCCCCGCCTCCGCCCCGCCTCCGCCCCGCCTCCGCTCCGCATCCATCGCGCATCTGTCGCGCCTCCCCGAGCGGAAGCACCCTTCGCGAGGCAAGGTGACAGGAGAACGGACGGTCCGTGCATCCGCGGGAATCGGAGGTTCGCATGAGTGGACAGGGCGACGGCCGGGACACCGTGGGCCCGCGGTGTCTCGTGACCGGCGCGACCGGGTACATCGGCGGTCGGCTGGTGCCCGCACTGCTGGACGCGGGATACCGGGTCCGCTGCATGGCGCGATCGCCCGGGAAGCTGCGCGACCACCCCTGGGCCGGGGATGTCGAGGTCGTCCAGGGCGACGTCACCGACCCCGGCTCCCTCGACGAACCGCTGCGTGGTGTGGACGTCGCGTACTACCTCGTGCACGGGCTCCGGTCCGGGGCCTCCTTCGAGGAGGCCGACCGCGAGGCGGCCACGGCGTTCGCCGAGCGGGCGAGCGCGGCGGGCGTGGGGCGGATCGTCTACCTGGGCGGCCTGACGCCCGTCGCGGTCCCCGGGCACGAGCTCTCCCCCCACCTGCGCTCCCGGGCCGAGGTCGGCGAGATCTTCCTCCGCGCGCCGGTGCCCGCGACCGTACTGCGCGCCGCCGTCGTCATAGGCTCCGGCTCCGCGTCCTTCGAGATGCTGCGCTACCTCACCGAGCGGCTGCCCGTCATGGTCACCCCGAGCTGGGTGAGCACCCGCGTCCAGCCCATCGCCGTCGGGGACGTGCTGCGCTACCTCGTCGGCAGCGCCCGGATGCCCGCGGACGTCAACCGGTCGTTCGACATCGGCGGGCCGGACGTGGTGACGTACGAGCTGATGATGCGGCGCTACGCCGAGGTGGCCCGGCTGCCCCGGCGCCTGATCCTGGGCGTGCCGATGCTGACGCCGCGGCTGTCCAGCCTGTGGATCGGGCTGGTCACGCCCGTGCCGCCGTCCCTCGCCCGGCCCCTCGCCGAGTCGCTGCGGCACGAGGTCGTCTGCCGGGAGCACGACATCGCCCGCTATGTGCCCGACCCGCCCGGCGGCCCGACCGGGCTGGACGAAGCCCTGAAGCTGGCGCTGCAGCGGGTACGCGACGCGCAGGTCGCCACCCGGTGGTCCTCCGCCGCGCCGCCCGGCGCCCCGAGCGACCCGCTGCCCACGGACCCCGACTGGGCCGGGGGCAGCCTCTACACCGACCGGCGCTCGCTGGACGTCGATGCCTCGCCGCAGGACCTGTGGCGGGTCATCGAGGGGATCGGCGGCGACAACGGCTGGTACTCCTTCCCGCTCGCCTGGGCGGTACGGGGCTGGCTCGACCGGCTCGTCGGCGGCGTCGGACTGCGCCGCGGCCGCCGGGACGCCGCCCGGCTGAGGGTGGGCGACTCGCTGGACTTCTGGCGGGTCGAGGAGATCGAGCCGGGCCGCCTGCTGCGGCTGCGGGCCGAGATGCGGCTGCCGGGCCTCGCCTGGCTGGAGATGTGCGCCGAGCGGGGCGAAGGGGGCCGGACCCGCTACCGGCAGCGGGCGCTGTTCCACCCGCGCGGACTGCTCGGGCACGTGTACTGGTGGAGCGTCTCCCCGTTCCACGCGGTGGTCTTCGGCGGCATGGCGCGCAACATCGCGCGGGCCGCAGAGAAGGCCGCCGCGGCGGGCACCGGCGCCCCGGATCCGGTGCCGGAGGAGGCCCCGTCCTCGCGGGCCCGCTGACCGGGGCGTCCGGCGGTCCGGGCCGGGCGGGGTCCGGGCTGGGCGGGGCCCAAACCCCGGCCCCCGCGACGCGGCCCTGCGCCCGGCCCCGCTTTCCGGCCACCGCGGCAGACGGAGCCGCCTCCGGCGCCTGCGACGCGGCCCCCGGCCCCTGCGGCGGACGGAGCGGTCCTCCGGCCCCTGCGGGAGACGGACGGTCCTCCGGCCCCTGCGGGAGACGGACGGTCCTCCGGCCCCTGCGGCGGACGGATCGGCCGCCGGTCGGAAGCCGCCCCCTCCCACCCGTCCGCGACGACCCCGATCGCTCTTCACCCCCGGGTTCCCCCCACCCCCGGGTTCCGCCCGCCCCCGCTTCGAACCGCCCCGCTTCCAACCGTCCCGTCCCCGCCCCGTACCGAGGGGCCCGACCGTCCCCAGGAGCACCATGGACACCGCGGTCGTCCTGTTCACCTCCGATCTGCGCCTGCACGACCATCCGCCGCTGCGCGCCGCGCTCGGGGCGGCGGACCGCGTGGTGCCGCTGTTCGTACGCGACGACGGCATCGCGGCCGCGGGCTTCGCGCCCCCCAACCGGAGGGCGTTCCTCGCCGACTGCCTCACCGACCTCGACGAGGGCCTGCGCGACCGGGGCGGACGTCTCGTGGTCCGCTCCGGCGACGTCGTCGAGGAGGTCCGGGCGGCGGCGCGGGAGGCGGACGCGGGCGAGGTCCACATGGCGGCCGGTGTCAGCGGCTACGCTCACGCCCGTGAGGAACGGCTGCGCCTCGCGCTGGAGGAGGACGGCCGCGCGCTGCGCGTCCACGACGCGGTCGTCACCGCCCTGGCGCCCGGGGCCGTCGTCCCGTCCGGCTCGGACCACTTCGCCGTGTTCACGCCGTACCACCGCCGCTGGTCGCAGGAGGACCTCCGCGGGGTCCTCGCGGCGCCGCGCACGGTCAGGGTGCCCGACGGGCTCCGCTCCGAGCCGGTGCCCTCCCGCGAGGACGTGGAGAAGGCCGGGGGAGTGTCGGACGGGCTCGCCCGCGGGGGCGAGCGTGAGGCCCGCAGACGGCTGAACGCCTGGACGCGCGGCGGCCTCGCCCGCTACGAGGAGGGGCACGACGACCTGGCGGGCGACGCCACCTCCCGGCTCTCGCCCCATCTCCACTTCGGTGCCATCTCCCCGGCCGAAGCCGTCCACCGGGCCCGCGCGGCGGGCGGTCCGGGTGCCGAGGCCTTCGTACGGCAGGTGTGCTGGCGCGACTTCCACCACCAGGTGCTCGCCGCCCGCCCCGCGTCCGCCGCCGCCGACTACCGTGAGCGGCACGACCGGTGGCGTTCGGGCAAGCAGGCCGACGCCGACGTCCGGGCGTGGAAGGACGGCCGCACCGGCTATCCCGTCGTCGACGCCGCCATGCGCCAGCTCCAGCACGAGGGGTGGATGCACAACCGCGGGCGGTTGCTGACGGCGAGCTTCCTGACCAAGACGCTCTACGTCGACTGGCGGGTCGGCGCACGGCACTTCCTGGAACTGCTGGTCGACGGCGATCTGGCCAACAACCAGCTGAACTGGCAGTGGGTGGCGGGCACCGGCACGGACACCCGGCCGAACCGGGTGCTCAACCCGGTCCGGCAGGCCCACCGCTACGACCCCGACGGCGCCTATGTGCGCCGCTGGGTGCCCGAACTGGAGGACGTCGAAGGATCCGCCGTCCACGAGCCGTGGAAGCTCCCCGACGCCGTACGCGCCCGGCTGGACTACCCGGATCCGATCGTGGACCTCGCAGACGGACTCGCCCGCTTCAAGGAGGCCCGGGGCTCGGGCTGACGACGCCGGTGGCCACGGCCGACGCAGCCCGGGGGCACGGCCGACGACGTCCGCGGAGCGACGACGCCCGTGGACCGACGACGCCCGTGGACGGGTGCGCCGGCGGGCGGTCCGCTCCGGCGCGGCGCCGTACCATGGATCAGGTGGAGGCCGACAGCCGCCCGGAGGGCCCGGCAGAGGACGGCGTGACCGCCGCGCTCAGCACCGGTGCGGTCGCCCGCAGGCTCGGCGTCGCGCCCACGACCCTCCGTTCCTGGGAGCGGCGCTACGCGATAGGCCCCGCCACCCGCGAGGACGGCAAGCACCGCCGCTGGACGCCCGACGACATCGCCCGGCTCGAGGAGATGTGCCGGCTCACCGCCCAGGGCGTCCCGCCCGCCGAGGCCGCGCGCGCGGCGATGAGCACTCCGACGGCGACGATGACGGCGTCGGCGACGGGGACGGGGACGACAGGCACCGCGACGGGGGCGACCGGCACGACGGCGGCGGCGACGGGCACTTCGCGCCGCGGACCGGGCGGGGCGACCGGGCAGCAGACCGCCTCCTCTCCGCGCGCCCCCGGCGGACCGAACGCCCTCCCCCTCGGAGACGTACGGCAGGAGTGCCGGGGGCTGGCTCGGGCCGCCGTCCGGCTCGACGCCCCCGCCGTCGACTCCCTGCTGGACGCCGCGCTGGCCGAGCACGGACTCGTCGCCGCCTGGGAGGAGGTCATCGCCCCCACCCTGCACGCCGTGGGCCGCAAATGGGCGACATCGGGTGAGCGTTACATCGAGGTCGAGCACCTGCTCTCCTGGCATGTCTCGTCGGCGTTGCGCCGGGTACGGCCCGCGGCGGAACGCGAACGCGCGGACATGCCGCCGGTGCTGCTCGCCTGCGTCCCCGGCGAGCAGCACAGCCTTCCCATCGAGGCCCTGTCCGCGGCGCTCGTCGAACGCGGAGTGCCCGCCCGGATGTTCGGACCGGCGCTGCCCGCGGACGCGCTCCACGAGGCTGTCCGCCGGCTCGGCCCCGCCGCCGTGGTGCTCTGGGCGCAGTCCCGGTCGACCGCCGACCGCTCGCTGGTGCGGATCGTCTCCGGCGTCCACTGGGGAGTGAAGGGCGCCCGGAAGCGCACCTCGCTCCTGCTCGCCGGGCCCGGCTGGGCGGGCGGCGCGTATCCGGGAACCCTGCGGCTGCACGGACTCGGTTCCGCGGTGGACGTCATCGTGGCCCTGTCCAGGGGCTGACAGGAGGGCAGATGTCCCGTCGCGCACCCCGTTCCCACCTGGTCTTCGGGGACCAGCTCGGCCCGCACTTCACCGAGCCGGGGCCCGACGGACCCGACGAGGACGCACCCGTCCTCATGATCGAGTCCCGCGCCGTGTTCCGCCGGAGGAGTTTCCACCGCGCCAAGGCCCATCTCGTGCTCTCGGCCATGCGCCACCGCGCCGCCGAACTCGGCGACCGGGTGCGGTACGTGAAGGCCGGCACGTACCGGGAAGGCCTGGCCGGTGCCACGGGCAGCACCCGGACCACGGTCTGCCACCCGACCTCCCACGCGGCCGCCCGCTTCGTCGCCGCCCTGCCGGACGCCGACGTCGTCCCCGCGCGCGGCTTCCTCGTGCCGCACGACGACTTCGCCGACTGGGCCGCGGAACGGCGGGGCCGGGCGCTGCGGCTGGAGGAGTTCTACCGCTGGGTGCGCCGTCGCCACGACCTGCTGATGGACGGCGGCGAACCGGCGGGCGGCCGCTGGAACTTCGACCGCGACAACCGCGAACCGCCGCCGCGGGGCCGGTCGACCCTCGGCGCGCCTCGGCCCTGGACGGCACGGGAGGACGAGATCGACGAAGAGGTACGGCACGACCTGGACGCCTGGGAGCGGGCGGGCGACGTCTCCTTCACCGGCCGCGACGGGCCCCGGCTCTTCCCCGCATCCCGCGCCGAGGCCCTGGCCGCCCTCGACCGCTTCGCCGAGCACCGGCTGGCCGGCTTCGGCAGGTACGAGGACGCCGTACTCGCCGACGACCCCTGGATGAGCCACAGCATGCTGTCCGCACCGCTCAACCTGGGGCTTCTCGATCCCGCCGAGTGCGTCGAGCGCGCCGAACGGGCCTGGCGGGCGGGCGGGGTGCCGGTGGCATCGGCCGAGGGGTTCGTCCGGCAGATCGCCGGCTGGCGCGAGTACGTCTGGCACCTCTACTGGCACTTCGGCGAGGACTACCGGCGCCGCAACGTGCTGCGCCACCGGCGGTCCCTGCCGGACTGGTTCGCGGACCTGGACGCGGACGCGGTCACCGCGCGCTGCCTGTCCACCGTGCTCGCCCAGGTCAGGGACACCGGATGGACCCACCACATCCCTCGGCTGATGATCCTCGGCAGCCGCGCCCTGCAGGACGGATGGGATCCGGCGCAGGTCACCGACTGGTTCCACCGCAACTTCGTCGACGGCTACGACTGGGTCATGCTGCCCAACGTCGTCGGGATGTCCCAGTACGCCGACGGCGGTCTGATGACCACCAAGCCGTACACCTCGGGCGGCGCCTACATCAACCGGATGAGCGACCTGTGCGGCGCCTGCGCCTACCGGCCCGCGGACCGCGTCGGCGACCGGGCCTGCCCGTACACCGCGGGCTACTGGGCCTTCCTCCACCGGCACCGGGAGCGGCTGTCCCGCAACCACCGCATGGCCCGGACCGTGGCCGGCCTCGACCGGCTCGCCGACCTCCCCGAGCTGCTGGAGCAGGAGCGCCGGCGCGGGCGGTCGGCGCCGTGAGCCGCGGCGGCCCGGGCCGCCGGGTTCCTGACGCGGCGTCGTAGGGAACCCGAGCCGTCCGCGGCCGCGGGAGCCCGCACTCTCGAGTGGCCAGACCCCAATCTCCGGTCCCGAGCCCGGAGTCTCCGGTCCCGAGCCCTGAGTCTCCGGTCCGGAGTCTCCGGTCCCGAGTCCGGGGTACTGGAGTACGGGCCCCCGGTGTGCGGCGTGCGGCCTGCGGCCTGAGGTGTGCGGTGTGCGGTGTGCGCACTGTGGCGTGTGGGGTGTGCCGCGCGCTGTGCCGCGTGCTGTGCGGCGGAATGAGGCAATCGGGCGGATGCGGGCGCCTTCCGCACGTCTGCCACGGCCGATCGCGCAGCGTCGTGGTCGACTGGACGGCGCCGGACACCACGCCGTACGCGGCGTCACAGCAGGCGCATCCGAACGCCGTTTCTCCGCGGAAGGACGAATGACGGCAGCCGACGACGCGGAGGACGCATGCAGCGAACCGGGGCACCCCCGCCCACCCCGACCGTGACGAAGTACGGTTCACCATGCTCCCTCTGCGAGGAGGTCGACGCCGACGTACCCGCGGCGGTGGGGTCCCAGCTGGAGGCCCTGCTGCAGGACCGGGTGGCGGACGCCGCCGCGCTCGACGGCGTCTTCGCCGCCGATGTGGCCGGGCCCCTCGCACGGTTCACCCTGGACGGGGGCAGGCGGATGCGCTCCCAGTTCCTGTGGTGGGCGATGCGGGCCTGCGGGGGAGCCGCGGCTGAGACATCCGCCGCGCTCCGCACGGCCGCGGCACTGGAGTTGATCCAGACCTGCGCACTCGTCCACGACGACGTGATGGACGGCTCGCCGCGCCGCCGGGGCGGGCCGTCGTTCCACGCCCGGCTGGCCGCCCGGTACCCCGGCGCCGCGTCGCCGGGCACCGGGGCGGCGCCGTTCGCCACCGCGGCGGCGGTCCTGGCCGGAGACCTCGCGCTCAGCTGGGCCGACGACATCGTCGCCGGTACGGACTTCGGCGACGCCGTGCGGCACCGCGTGCTGGCGGACTGGCGGGCCATGCGCACGGAGATGGTGGCGGGCCAGTACCTGGACCTCCACGGCCAGGCGACCGGTTCCCGTTCCGTGGCCCAGGCGATCCGCACCGCCTGCCTCAAGACGGCCCAGTACACGGTCGCCAGGCCGCTGTCGCTCGGCGCGGCGCTCGCGGGCGCCGACGCGCGGACGACGCGGGACCTGTGCGCGGCCGGCCGGTATGCCGGTACCGCCTTCCAGCTCCGCGACGACATCGAGGGCGTGTTCGGCGATCCACTCGTCACCGGCAAGCCGTCGGGCGACGACATACGCTCGGGGAAGCTCACCTACCTCGCCGCCGTCGCACGGGCCCGGGCCGAGTCACGGGGCGACCGTGCCGCACTGTCGGTCCTCGTAAGCTCGCTCGGAGACGTGGATCTGACGGAGGCCCGGCTGCACCGGGTGCGGGAGGTCCTCACGGACACCGGCGCCCTGGCGGTGGTGGAGGAACGTATCGGCCGACTGGTCGCGGCCGGGGAACGGCGGCTGTGCGCCGCGGCCCTGTCCCCGGTCGCGGCGCACCACCTGCGCACGCTTCTCGCCAGGGTGACGGCCCCCGCGGGTTCCCCGGCCCACGCGGCCTCCGCGGGGCCGGTAACCGCCGTGCCGGGCGGGCCCGGCCCGTTCGGCACCTCCGGCGCGCCGGAGCCCGCCGGTGCCCCGCCCGCGTCCCCCGCGACGTCCGTGCCCCGCACACCGTCCGTGCCCCGCACACCGTCCCTGTCCCCTGCAACGCCCGCGTCCCCCACCCCGTCCGCGTCCCCTGCGCCGTCCGAGTCAGGCGAGGCCCCGGTGCCCCCGGTGCCCCCGGTGCCCGCGGTGCCCGACGCCGCGGAGACCGCGAGGCCCGCGTCCGCTCCCGCCGCCGCGTCGCCCGCGCACACCGGGCATGTGACGCCCCGGCTCGCCCGTCCGCCGGGCGGGGCGCCCGGGCGGCGGCGGTCGGGCACCACCGTCGACGGGAGCCGCCGATGAGGACCGTCCAGGGCCGCACGGACCACGTCGTGGTGGTGGGGGCCGGGCTCGCCGGACTGTCGGCCGCTCTGCACCTCCTCGGCGCCGGACGCAGCGTCACCGTCGTGGAGCGCGACGTCCAGCCCGGTGGCCGGGCCGGGCGGATCGAGCGGGGCGGCTACCGGTTCGACACCGGCCCGACCGTCATCACCATGCCCGATCTCCTCGCCGACGCCTTCGCCGCGGTCGGCGACTCGATGGCGGACAGGCTGGAACTCCTCCCGCTGCATCCCGCCTACCGCGCGGTGTTCGCCGACGGCAGCGCACTGGACGTGCACACCGGCCCCGACGCCATGGAGGCCGAGGTCGCGCGCTTCGCCGGCGCCCGCGAGGCGCTCGGCTACCGGCGCCTGCGCCGCTGGCTGGAGAAGCTGTACCAGGCCCAGATCGGCCGCTTCATCGACGCCAACTTCGACTCGCCCCTGCAACTCCTCACCCCCGACCTCGCCCGGCTCGCCGCGCTCGGCGGCTTCGGCAGGCTCGACGCCCGGATCGGCGGCTTCCTCCGCGACGAACGGCTGCGCCGGGTCTTCTCGTTCCAGTCCCTCTACGCCGGCGTCGCCCCGTCCCGCGCCCTCGCCACCTACGCGGTCATCGCGTACATGGACACCGTCGCCGGAGTCCACTTCCCGAAGGGCGGTGTGCACGCCGTGCCGCGCGCCATGGCGGACGCGGCGGCCGACGCGGGAGCGGTCTTCCGCTACGGGCAGACCGTCACGGAGCTGGAACGCACCGGCGAACGCGTCACCGCCGTCGTCACCGACCAGGAGCGGCTGCCGTGCGACGCCGTGGTCCTCACCCCCGACCTGCCGGTGGCCTACCGGCTCCTCGGGCGCAGCCCGCGGCGGCCCCTCGCCCTACGCCACTCGCCGTCCGCGGTCGTCCTGCACGCCGGAACCGACCGGACCTGGCCCGGGCTCGCCCACCACACCATCTCGTTCGGCACCGCCTGGAAGAGCACCTTCCGCGAACTGACGCGCACCGGTGACCTGATGACGGACCCGTCCCTCCTCATCACCCGGCCCACCGCCACCGATCCCACTCTCGCTCCGCCCGGGCGGCACGTCCACTACGTACTGGCGCCCTGCCCCAACACCGACATCGGCCCCGACGCGGCGAGGTGGCAGGACCTGGCCCCCCGCTACCGGAAGAGCCTGCTCGCCGAACTCGACCGCCGCAAAATCCCCGGCATGGAAGCGGCCATCGAGGAGGAATGCCTGGTCACGCCCGCCGACTGGACCCGGCAGGGCCACGCTGCGGGCACCCCCTTCTCGGCGGCGCACACCTTCGCCCAGACCGGCCCGTTCCGCCCGCGCAACCTGGTCAACGGCACCGCGAACGCCGTCCTCGCGGGCTGCGGCACCACACCCGGAGTCGGCGTGCCCACCGTCCTGATCTCCGGGAAGCTCGCCGCCGCCCGCATCACCGGAGCACACCGGCCCGTCACCACCGGCCCGCACCGTCCGGCTCCGGCCGCGGCGGACCCGCGTGAGGGCTCCGCCGGGCACCCCCCGGCCGCCGCGAAGCCCCGTGACCTCTCGGGTGCGCCCCCGGCCGCGGCACCGCCCGGCACGGCCCGTCCCGACACCCTCCGCACCCCGAAAGGCGGAACCGCATGACGCGCCGGGAACTCGACGCCGCCGGGATCACCGAGCCCGGACTGCGCGCCGCCTACACCGAGTGCCGCCGGCTCAACGCCCGCCACGGCAGGACGTACTTCCTCGCCACCCGGCTGCTCCCCGTCGAACGGCGCCCCGCGGTCCACGCGCTGTACGGATTCGCCCGCTGGGCCGACGACATCGTCGACGACCTCGACAGCGACGCCACCCCCGCGGAACGCGCTTCGGCACTGCACCGGCTGTCGGAACGCCTGGACGCCGGGCTCCGCCTCGGCCGCAGCCCGGAACCCGTCGTCCACGCACTCGCGCACACCGCCAGCCGCTACCGCATCGAACACCGCCACTTCACCGACTTCCTGGCGTCCATGCGCAGCGACCTGGAGGTGACGGACTACGCCGACTACGTCGAGCTGCGCCGCTACATGCACGGTTCCGCCGCCGTCATCGGACTGCAGATGCTGCCCGTCCTCGGCACGGTCGTCCCCCGTGAGGAGGCCGCTCCGCACGCCGCCGCCCTCGGGGTCGCCTTCCAGCTGACCAACTTCCTGCGCGACGTGGGCGAGGACCTGGACCGCGGTCGCGTCTACCTCCCCGCCGATCTGCTCGCCGCGAACGGCGTGGACCGCGACCTGCTGCTCTGGAGCCGGGCCACGGGCCGGCGCGACCCCCGGATCACCGCCGCCCTGCAGGACGCCGCCCGCCTCACCCGCGGCGTGTACCGGCAGGCGGCGCCGGGGCTGCCGATGCTGGACCCGGTGTCCAGGCCGTGCATCCGCACCGCGTTCGTCCTGTACGGCGGCATCCTGAAGGCGATCGCCGACGACGGGTACGCCTGCCTGCACCGCCGCGCGGTCGTCCCACCGGTGCGCCGGGCCGCGGTCGCGCTGGACGGACTCGTCAGGGTGGCGGCCGCCCGGTTCGCCGCACCGCACCGCAGGGTGAAGGGCCGTGCGGAGGCGACCGTGGAGGGGCTGCCGGTCGTGGGGGACGGGAGGGCCGTACGAGGGAAGCCGGTCCCGAAGAACGGGAACACGGTGGAGGGGAGGGCCGTATGACGCTCCGCAACGGTTCCGGCGGCGGCCGGCGCCGCGGCCGCACACCCCTGCGGCTGCGCCGCTCCGCCACCGCCTGGGAACGCCAGAGCCCCACCTGGCGGGACGCCCGGCCCGCCCTCATCGACGGCGCACTCAAGCGCGCGCTCGCCCGCCCGTCGGGCAACTGGTACGTCCTCGGCGACTCCCGCGCGGTCCGGCCGGGCGCCCCGTTCGGCCGGACCGTCGCAGGGATCGAGGTGGTCGCCTGGCGGGACGAGGGGGGACGGCTCGTCGCGGGCCCCGGTGCCTGCCCGCATCTCGGCGCGCCCCTGCGCGACAGCCGCGTGCGCTGCGGAACGCTGATCTGCCACTGGCACGGACTGGCCCTGAACGGTGGGCCGTTCGCGGGGTGGGAGCCGTTCCCGGCCTACGACGACGGCGTGCTCGCATGGGTCCGCCTCGACGAGGCCGGAGGCGAGGAGCCCCTGGACCGCCCGGTCCTTCCGGAACGGCCGCGCCCGTCCTCGGCCGTGGCGTCCGTCTACACCGGCACCGGCGTCTGCGAGCCGGAGGACGTGGTGGCCAACCGGCTCGACCCCTGGCACGGCGCGTGGTTCCACCCGTACTCGTTCGTCGACCTCAGGGTGGTCGGCGCCCCCGGTACCGGCCCGGACGCGGAGGCGGCGGACGCCGACGACGCGTTCGCGGTGGAGGTGTCGTTCAAGGTCGCGGGCCGGGTCGTCGTGCCGGTCACCGCCGTCTTCACGGCGCCCGGGCCCCGTACCGTCGTCATGCACATCACCGAGGGCGAGGGGGAGGGCTCGGTCGTCGAGACCCATGCCACCCCGCTCGGGCCCGACCCGCTCGGCAGGCCGCGCACGGCGGTCGTCGAGGCGGTGGTCGCGGCATCCGACCGGCCGGGCTTCACCGCCGCCCGCGCCGCCGCGCCCGTGCTGCGCCCCCTGATGCGTGCCGCCGCGGCCCGTCTCTGGCGTGACGACCTGGCGTACGCGGAACGCCGCTGGCAGTTGCGCAGCACGGGGCGCTTCCCGGGCTGACCGCCCGAGGCGGGGCCCGGCGCCTCCACGGGGTCCCCGGCGTTCCGGGGATCGCCGCACGGGCCCGGGCCCTTGTCCCCTCCGGCAGGCGGGCAGGCAGACAGGCGGGCAGGCGCGTGCGGGCACGGTCGCCCGACCCGGTGGCGTGCCCGGCGATGCGCGGGCGACGGTCGCGCCTCGGGCAGGTGACGGGTTCCGGCCGCTGCCCGCGGCGGCGGCTCTGCGGCTCATCTCGTACCCGAGCCCGCCGGCGGGATCATCGCGTACCCGGGTTCCGTCCGCCCCGCGGCAGTTCAATCCCTTCCGAGCCTCGCCAGGGCCCGGAGCAGTGCCGAGCGGCCCCGGGGCGGGACCGTGCGGAGCGGATGGCCGCGGACGCCCCAGCGGGCCAGCAGAGCGTTGGCGGCCAGGAAGCCGCTGGTCGCGGCGCGTTCCATGAGGGCCACCGGAAGGTCCGTTCGGACCAGGTCGCCGGCCACCATCAGGACCGGGTCGGGGGTGCGCACCGACGGCCGTGACCCGTGGCCGCCCACGGGGAACAGCGGGCAGTCGTCCCGCCATTCGTGGCGCTCGTCGACCACCCCCGCGTCGCGCGTCTCCGGGTACACGCGATGCAGCTGCTCCAGCAGCCGGTCACGCACGGCCACCCGTCCGCCGTCGGTACGGGCGGCGTAGGCGTGCAGTTCCACCACGGAACCGCCCGTCCGCAGCGCCCAGCGGTGCGCCTCGCCCTCCCAGCGGTCCAGCACGCTGATGTTGTCCAGGTCGCCGTAGCCGCTGGTGCCGAGGAAGCCGGGCCGGTCCGGAGCCACCGGGCGGTCCAGCCAGAACCGGGACACCAGGAACGGCGGCGCGGTCCGCAGTCCCGCGACGCCCGCCCGCCAGGCCGGGTCACCGATCCCGGGGGACGCGGCGACCACCCGCTTGAGTCCCGCCGTGTCCAGGGCGAGCACCACGGCGTCATGGACTGCCGTACCGCCCGCGGCGGTCACGGCGAGTCCTCCGCCGGGCACGGGCTCGACCGAGTCGACCGGCGTCGCCGTGCGGATCGTGGCCCCGTGGCCCTGCAGGTACTCCGCCAGCGGCTCCCACAGCGCCTGCGGGAACGGCTCCCGGGGCACGTCGAACAGCAGCCCCTCGCTGGAGCCCAGGAAGTAGATGTGGAACATCAGCGCCAGTTCCGCCGCCGACAGCTCCCGCGGGTCGGCGAAGAAGCTGCGGGAGAAGACCTCGAAGGCGAGGTGCTGCGCGGCCTCGGGGAAACGGATCCGGGCGAGGAAGTCCGCCGCCCCGACCGTGTCCAGCCGCTCGTACACCCCGGGTACGCGTACGTCCAGCAGCGGCAGCGCCGCCGCGGGGTTCATCCGCAGGAGGTCGCGCCAGCCGAACGACGGGCTCAGCGCGACGAACCCCAGTGCACTGAGCGGCGGAGTCCGCGGCACGCGGGCGAAGCTGTCGAGCATGCCGTCGCGGTGCCGCAGCGGGTAGTCGGGCAGCGGGGTGAGCGAGTGCAGCCCCGGGTCGGTGCGCCGCAGCAGCTCGCGGAGGTTGTAGTACTGCCGGAAGAAGGCGTGGAAGCCGCGGCTCATGGTGGCGACGGAGCCGTCGGCCAGTTCCACGGGCCAGCCCGCGAGCCGGCCGCCCAGTCCGTACTCGCGTTCGTACAGCGTCACGCGCACGCCTCGCTCGGCCAGGGCGGTGGCCGCCGCGAGACCGGCGATACCGCCGCCGACGACACCGGCGTGCGGTGGGGGACCGTCCACCCGCGCGCGGCCCGGCCGGGCGGGCAGGACGCGCGAGTGCCGGTCCCGGCCGTCGAAGGCCTGCTCCTCGCGCCGGCCGCCCGTGCCGTGCGGGACCGTGCCATGGAGGCGTGTGTCACGGCGGCGTGTGTCACGGAGGCGCGTGTGATCTGCGCCAGTGTGGTCTGCGCCGGTGTGGTCTGCGCCCCTGCGGTACCGGCCGCGTCCGCCCGGGCTCATGCCTGCTCCTCCGTCACCCGGGCTCATGCCCGTTCCTCGGTCACCCGGGTTCATGCCCGCTCCTTCGCCGCCCCCGCTCATGCCCGCTCCTCCGCCGTCGGTACCCGCGCCACGAAGGTGTGGGTGATGCCCGTGTGCCAGCCGGGCAGCGGCAGGACCCGGACGTGCACGAACCCCGCCCGCTCCATGCGCCGTGCGAACTCCTCCGCCGTGTCGAACTCGACGACGCTGCGCCACAGATGCCCGTACAGCTCGCCGTCCCCCGAACGGCGGGCGACGGGCAGGACCAGCCCGCGGCACACCGCCGTCCAGACCGCGCGGTGGACCGGACGGCCGCTGAGCGTGTACTCGTGGACGGCGATGCGCCCGCCCGGGGCCAGCAGGCCGCGTACCCGGGCCAGCACCTCGTCGGGGTCGGAGACGTTGCGGAACAGATAGGCCGCGAAGACGGCGTCGAAGGGCCCCGTCACCCCGGCTTCGGCGAGCCCTTCGGCGGGGGAGTGGACGAACGAGACGCCCCGCGGCCAGGGTTTGCGCCGGGCCCGTTCCAGCATCCCCGCCGACGCGTCCACCGCCGTGACCTCCGCGCACGGGGCGGCCGAGAGCAGCGCGGCGGTCGACGCGCCCGTCCCGCAGCCGAGGTCCAGCAGCCGCGCCCCCAGCCCTCCGTCCGGCAGCCCGAGCCGCCGCGCGGACCGCCGCAGCTGCCGGTGGTATCCGGGATTGGCGGCGACCATCCGGTCGTAGGAGCGTGCGGCGCGGTCGAACGCCGCCGACAGATCGGCGTTGTGCAGCAGGGACATCAGCGGCTCCTCGGGCGACGGGGGTTGGGGCAGACGGAGACGGACAGGGGGGGCGGCGGGTGGAGACGGCGGGTGGAGACGGCGGGGTCTCAGGGGCGGGGTCTCAGAGGGCGTGGCGGTGATGCTCCTCGGGCAGCGGGGGACGGCGGGGGATCGACGGCAGTTCGAGTACGGTCCTGAGCATCGGCCCCACCGGCGTGCGGAATCCGATCAGCACGTCCTCCCACCAGCGGGTGCCGCCGTCCAGGAAGCGCAGCAGGCGGTGCGGGGGCACATCGCGGAACAGCCCGCTGAAGAAGGCGCCGCCGTCGATCCGCCCGGTGTCCAGGGCCCGCAGCAGCACCGCGTCCATCAGCCGGGCCCGCGGCGGATGCGGCCCCGCGACCAGCGGGGTGCGGCCCCGGGCCAGCGCGTCCGCGATGGCCCGGGTGTGGCGCTGCGCCGCGGCGAACGTATAGCCGGTCGAGGGCCGGGTGGCGCCTCCCGCCGCGCCGATGGGGAACACCGCCCGGCCCGTCCGGCGCGGGAATCGCGCGTCGGTCATCGGGATCACGCCCTGCTCGGCGGCGGTCACCCGGAACGGGCCGAGCCCCAGTACGTCACCGGTGTAGTGGCGCAGCGCCCGCTCGTACGCGGCGGTGCCGAGGACGGCCGGGGAGAACTCCGTGTACTCCACCAGCGCCTCCCGCGGGCCGAGCGGCAGTACATAGCCGAAGGACAGTCCCCGGGCTGGCTGCGGAGTGCGGAAGTCCATGAGGTCGGCGACGCCCGGGTCGAAGCACGGCCGCTCGGTACGCACGAACCAGCCCCGGAAGTGCTGGAGCAGCGTGGTCCGGGCGGGCCCCGGACGCCTCGGCCGGGAGTCGAACGCCCAGCGCGCCCGCAGCCCGAACTCCGCCCCGGCGCCGTCCCGTCCGCGTACCTCCGCGCCGCCGCCGGGCAGGTCGCGGACGCGGTCGACCACCGCCTCGTACCGCCGGCAGCCGGACCGGTGCAGCAGCGCGCCCGTGTGCTCCTCGAAGTGCGTGGAGAGGATCATCTTGTACCGGAGGGGAGCAGGGCGCGCGGTGACCGCCATGCCGTCGGGGGCGGTCACGCGCAACCGGTCCCAGCTCGCGGCGAGCAGGTCGTCGTACTCGCCGCCGGACTCCTCCCAGAAGCACCAGGTGCGCGCGGGCGGTCGCAGCGGCCCCGCGGGGGCGTCGACCAGCGCGACGGAGAGACCCCCGTCACGGCCGGGGGCCGGTCCGGTGATCCGGCGGGCGAGGGAGAGACCCGCCGCACCCGCACCGACGATGACGACGTCCACGTCGTGCACGGCGACCCTCCCGCGGCTGTGACGGCACGGCAACCGCCCTCCCCGGGCGGGGAAGGCCGGCTGCTCTCCCCGGGCGGGAAAGGCCGTGACGCCGATGCTTCCGCGAAAAGGGCCCGGGCGGATGCAGTGGCGCGCGCGTGTTGCCTGGCTCATCCCCCGCCTGTCCTCCCCCCGCCGGTCCTCCTACGTCAGTCCTCCTTCGCCGGTCTACCTCCGCCGGTCCACCTGCGCCGGTCCACCTGCGCCGGTCTACCTGCGCCGGTCTACCTGCGCCGGTCCTCACTCCTCCGTGGTGAGCGAGCGGCGGAGGGACAGCAGAGCGCGCCGCATATGGCTCTTGACCGTGCCGAGGGGCAGCCCCGTCCGTTCGGCGATCTGGGTCTGGGTCAGGTCGGCGTAGAACGCGAGCCGTATGACGTGCTGCTGGGCGGAGGGCAGGTCCTGCAGGGCGCGCAGCACCAGCACCCGGTCGACCGCCTGCTCGGGACCGGGGCCGGTGGCGGGCCCGGGCGCGGGGGAGAGGAACGCCCCGGCCGCGGCGACGAGTTCGGCGCGCCGGGTACGGGCGGCGAGGGCGTCCGCCACCTTGTGGCGGGTGATGCCGACCAGCCAGCCGGCGAGGCCGCCCCGACCGGGTCGGTAGCCCCGGCGTCCCCGCCAGGCGGCGAGGAAGACCTGCTGGGTCACGTCCTCCGCCTCGCGCTCGTCCCCCAGGGTGCGCCGGGCGAGGGTGTAGACGAGGGAGCCCCAGCGGCGGTAGGCGACCTCCAGCGAGCCCTCGTCGCCCGCGGCGAACCCGGCCGCCATGGAAACGTCGTCGAGGAGTTCGCCCGGTGCGCGGGCTTCCGGCGACGGGCGCGGACCGCCCGGGCCGGGCCCGGCGGGGGATCGGTGGGGCTGTGCGGATCGGACAAGGGCCATGATCTCGGCTCCTCGTGCCGGGCCAGGGGCCCGGCGCTGGTTCCGGACACGCCGCCCGCTCCGTACTACCGGGCCGGGCCTGCCGTGCCTGCGCGCTTGGTGCGCCGCAGCACGTTCAGGCTTGTCGCCGGGCTCCCGGCGGACAACTTGCACCGTTTCTGCGTCGTAATCCCGCGTTCCCGTGTTCCGGTCTTCCGGCGTCCCCCGCGGTTCCCGTTGCTCCCGGCGGTCGGCGGCCGGCGGTCGGCGGCCGGCCGCGGCCGGCTCCACCGTTGTCCACCGGAACGCGCACCGGCCGGGGGTGGCCCGTAATGGCGCGACCGCATCCGGTCGCCGCCCGCGGCGTGAACGAGGTGGTGGGACCCGTAAGGCCCCTCACTTCGAGCCCAGGACAGGACATGCCATGACAGGACCCTGCGAAGCATCCGCCGCGCCTGCGGGGAGTGCCGTCGCCGTACGTCCGCGGAGCGCCGTCGGCGCTCCCGCGTGGGGCGCTGCCGCCCCCGTGCCCGCGTGGAGCGGGGCCCGAAGTGCCGCGACCGCTTCCCGGACTCCTGCGTCCCGTGCGTGCGGTACGCGGTGAAGGAGCACCTGGATCCGGCGGACCTGGCCGAACTCGCTCTGGAGGGCAGGGCGGTCGACGAGGCGCCGCCGCGTGTGCGGGAGCACCTGTGCACATGCGGTGACTGCCGGGGCGAGCTCGACATGCTGCGCCGCCTCGTCGGGGCCGCGCGTTCGGCGACGCCGTCGGATCTGGTCGGGCCGCCGCCGCCCGGGGTGTGGGACCGCCTGGCGGCGCAGGCCCGGGTGGGGCGGCCGGGTCGGCCGGGTCGGAGGGGACGAGCAGGCCGGGCGGTACGGCTGGCCCGGCTGGCTCGCATGGCGTGGGTGGCGAGGGCCGTTCGGGCCGTTCGGGAACGGCGCGCCGGGAGGGCCTCCGCGACGGACGCGGACGAAGCGCCGGGGTCCGGCGGGCGGATCCGCCGCCGGGACCGCCTGACCGGCGCGGTCCTCCTCCTCGCCGGGCTCGCGGTGGCCGCGGCGCGGTGCGCCGCCCGGTACCGTCGCCGCCGCCGGTCGGTGAGAGAAGACCCACTCCGCCGTCGTGCATGACCCTCGCCCGCCGAGGCAATGCCCTGGCCGTACGGAGTGACCTCCGCCACCAACCTCCGCCACCATTCCGGAATACCCGCGTCCGGCCGCTGCACCCGGGGCCGCCGGGCCATCGGCCGCCTGAGCGCAGGCCGCAGGCGGTACCGGAGCTCCCGGAGCCGCGGCGGAGAGCCGGGCCGCGGGGGTGGCAGGCCGTCGGCCGGGAAGGGCGGTGCGAGCGTGAACGGACAAGATCCACACGCTTTTTGACCTGATCGGGGCGGTACGGTCGAACAGGAGCCGCGCGAGTGCAATTATTCGCGAACGGCAAGTATTCTGCATGCGCCCCACGGCCCGCGTGCGGCTCAGGGAAGGGGAGGTCGGCTGTGAGGAGTCCTGTCGGTGGGCGAGATCCGGAGGTGACGGGTCCGGGGGTCCTGGTCCCGCAGGTGCCTCTGGCCCGCGTGTCACCGGCCGATCTCGCGGCCGTCGGCGACTCCCGGGTGACGGTCCTGCTCGTCGAGGACGACGACGGGGACGCGCTGCTGGTGGAGGAGACCCTCCGGGACAGCGGCCTCGCGGTCCGGCTCACCCGCGCCCGCTCGCTGGCCGAGGCGCGCCGGGAGTTGAGCGGCGAGCACGGACCGCCCGCCGAGTGCGTCCTGCTCGACCTGCACCTCCCCGACGCGCAGGGACTGGACGTCGTCGGCCAGGTGCTGGCCGTGTCCCCCCGCGCGGCGGTCGTCGTGCTGACGGGGCTGGCCGAGGAGGGCGTGGGACTCTCCGCCGTCGCGGCCGGCGCTCAGGACTACCTCATCAAGGGCGTCTTCGAACCGACCGTGCTGGCCCGCTCCGTCAGGTACGCGGTGCAGCGCCGCCAGATCGAGCAGGCGGCGATGGCCCTGGAGGCCAGCCGGATGCGCGCCCAGGAGAACTCCCGGCTGGAACGGGGCCTGCTGCCCTCGCCGCTGCTGCACGGCGCCGGGGTGCAGGTCGTGTCCCGGTACGAGCCCAGCAGGTCGCTGGGCCTGCTGAGCGGGGACTTCTACGACGTCGTGGAGGCCCCGGACGGCACGGTGCACGCCGTCATCGGCGACGTCTCCGGCCACGGCCCGGACGAGGCCGCACTCGGCGTGTGCCTCCGCGTGGCCTGGCGCTCCTTCACCCTCGCCGGTGTCACGGGCACCGGCGTGTGCGAACTCATGCAGAAGGTGCTGGTGGCCGAGCGCACCGGGTCCGAGATCTTCGCCACGGTCACGACCGTCGAACTCCCGCCGGGCATGACCAAGGCCAAGGTCGTCCGCGCCGGGCACCCCCCGCTGCTGCTGCGGGACCCCGCGGGCGTGCGGCTCGTGGAGACCGCCGTCGGCCCGGCGCTCGGCCTGCTGCCCGACGGCCGCCGCCACTGGCGGGAGGACCACGTAGACCTGCCGGCCGCCGGCGGGCTGGCCCTGTTCACCGACGGACTCTTCGAAGGCCGGGTCAGCGCCGACGGGAAGCGGCTCGGCGAGGACGGCCTGCTCGCCCTCGCGCGACGCAACGCCGGCCGTTCCGCCGAGGAGTTCGTCACCGCCCTGATCGCGGAGACGCGCGCCCTCTCCGCCGACCACGGCGGCCACAGCGACGACGTCGCGCTTCTCCACCTCGAATGGAACGAGCAGAAGTGACCAGTCACGAAGACACGCGGACACCGCCCGGCGCGCCGCCCAAGCGCACCCGCCTCACCGTCCCCATATGGCTCGGTATCGTCCTGGCCGCCATCCTGGTCGTGGTGGCGGGCATCGCGGTGGTCGGCGCCCGGCTCCTCTCCCAGACGGCGGCCGAGTCCGACGACCTGGTCGACCGCATCCAGCCCGCCCAGGTGGACGCGTACCGGCTGCAGAAGGCGCTGGTCGACCAGCAGAACGGAGTGCGGGGCTTCGTCCTCAGCAGGGACGTCCGCTGGCTGGAGCCGTACACGCAGGGCCAGCGGGAGGAGGAGTCCGCCGAGAGGTCCCTGCGGCAGGAGCTGGCCGGCGAGACCGCGCTCCTCGAGGTGGTCTCCCGCACGACCGAGACGGCCGAGGCCTGGCGGAGCGGCCACGCCGCGCCGCTCGTCGAACGGGCCCGCCAGGGCACACTGCCGCCGAGCGCCGGGCCGGAACTCCAGAGCGCCAAGGCCGCCTTCGACCGGCTGCGCGAGCGGTTCGACGAACTGAACACCGTGCTCAGCGACGAACGGGCCGTTGCCAGGGCGGAGATGCACCGTACCCGCACCGGTCACAACTGGGCCCTGGCCGGCATGCTCGCCGCCTTCGTCGCGTTCGCCGCCGCGCTGGTGATCGTTCTCCAGCGGGCCGTCGGACGGCCGCTCGACCGTCTGCGCACGGCCGCCCGGCGGGTCGCCGACGGCGACTTCGAGCACCGCATCGAGCCGGCCGGTCCGGCCGAGACCCGGCACCTCGCCGCGGCCGTGGAGGCGATGCGGGTCCGCGTCCTCGACGCCCTGAGGGCCTCTCAGCAGCGCGAGGAACTCCTCGCCGCGCGAACGGCGGTCCTGGACGAGCAGGCGGTGGAACTGCGCCGGTCCAACGCCGAGCTGGAGCAGTTCGCCTATGTCGCCTCCCACGATCTGCAGGAGCCGCTGCGGAAGGTGGCCTCCTTCTGCCAGCTGCTGGAGAAGCGCTACGGCGACCAGCTCGACGAACGGGCCGGGCAGTACATCGGCTTCGCCGTGGACGGCGCGAAGCGCATGCAGGTACTGATCAACGACCTGCTGACCTACTCCCGGGTGGGCCGGCTCAACGACGCCCGGGACACCGTCTCCCTGGACGCCGCGCTGGACGGCGCACTGGCCAACCTCGGCTCGGCCGTGGAGGAGGCCGGAGCCGTCGTCGAGCGCCCCGGCGGTCCGCACGCCACCACCGGCGACCCGATGCTGCTGACGATGCTGTGGCAGAACCTGATCGGCAACGCCGTGAAGTTCCGGGCCCCCGGCCGTCCGCCGGTCATCCGTGTCACCGTCGACCGGGAGGGCGACGGCGAGACCTCCGTCTGGCACTACAAGGTCGAGGACAACGGCATCGGCATCCCCCAGGAGTTCGCGGAGAAGGTCTTCGTGATCTTCCAGCGGCTGCACAGCCGGGACGCCTACGGCGGTACCGGTATAGGCCTGGCGCTCTGCAAGAAGATCGTGGAGCATCACGGCGGCCACATCTGGATCGACACCGAGCAGTCGGAGGGGACACGGATCCACTTCACCGTGCCCGCCGTCTCCACCGGGGAAGACGCCGCGGGCGGGGAGTCCCCGGGCGGGGAAGCCCTGCGCCAGGAGTCTTCGGGCCACGAGTCTTCGAACCGGGAGTCTTCAGGCCACGAGTCTTCGAGCCGGGAGTCTTCGGGCGGGGAGCCCGGCTCCTCGGGAACCGGTCGGTCCACGGCCGGCGGCACGTCCCTCACCACAGGAGATCACGTATGAACGCCACCAAGCCCATCGAGGTGCTCCTCGTCGAGGACGATCCGGGCGACGAGCTGATGACGCGGGAGGCGTTCGCGGACAACAAGATCGGCAACAGCCTGCACGTGGTGCGCGACGGACAGGAGGCGCTGGACTTCCTCTACCGGCAGGGCGCCCACAAGGACGCCCCGCGCCCCGATCTGATCCTCCTCGACCTCAATCTGCCCAAGTACGACGGACGCCAGGTGCTGGAGCGCATCAAGGCGGACGAGGACCTCACCCACATCCCCGTGGTGGTGCTGACGACGTCCGCGGCGGAGGAGGACATCCTGCGCAGCTACCGGCTCCACGCCAGCGCCTACGTCACCAAGCCGGTGGACCTCGAGCAGTTCATCGCCGCGATCCGGAAGATCGACGACTTCTTCGTCACCGTGGTGCGGCTGCCCCGTCCCTGACGGGTCACCGCGCGGGCGGCGGGGTGGGACACCGTCGGAGCGTGCGGCGGAGGATTCCCGGGGCGCCAAGGATTCCCAGGCCGAACCGGGGGCAAACGGGTTGCTGGTCCATGTCACTCGAACGATGCGCGGGAGCGCGCATCGCGCCGTGAAGGAGCTCCCATGCAACCCGGCCCCGGAACCGACCAGGCAGACCGTACCGAAGACGGAGCGGCGCGGGAGACCCGCGCGAGCCGTACCGAAGGCAGACCCGAGGCGGACCGGGCCCGGGGCTGGCGGGAGACCGAACGCGCCCAAGGCGGAGGGGAGGCGAACGGCACCCGGGACGGGCGGGAGTCGCAGAAGGACGGCACCCGGGACGGGCGGGAGACGGAGAAGAAACGCGCCGACCGGCGCTGGCAGGAGCTCATCCAGGAAATACGCGTCACCCAGACCGGTGTCCAGATCCTCTTCGGCTTCCTCCTCACCGTGGCCTTCACGCCCCAGTTCCAGCGCCTGGGCCAGACCGACAAGACGATCTACCTCGTCACCGTCGTCCTGGGCGCCCTCGCGACCGGGGCGCTCATCGGGCCCGTCGCCCTGCACCGCATCGTCTCCGGACGCCGCATCAAACCGCAGGCCGTCGTCTGGGCGTCCCGGCTGACCTTCACCGGGCTCGTCCTGCTGCTCGCCACGCTCACCGCGGCGCTCTTCCTCATCCTGAGGGCGGCCACGCACGACGCGTTCGTCCCGTGGGTGGTCTCCGGCGTGCTGGCCTGGTACCTGCTGTGCTGGTTCGGGCTGCCCTTCTGGGCGCGCCACCGCCACACGTCCCAGGATGGCTGACACGGCCCGCCGTGGCGTCACCGGACCTCGCGTTCCGGACGTAACGGACCCGGTCCGCGCGTTCCGGACACCGGCGTGTCCATTTTCCGTCGGCCGGGAGGTGCCTTCGCGCGGATTCGGGGTAGGCGAGCGCCGACCCAGGGACGGCAGGGACGAACGGGACGACCAGTAGATGACTTCGAGTGTGATCGGAACGAGTCACGACGCGGCCTCGGCGTGGGCCGGAGAGGCGTGGGCCGGCGCGGTGTACGACGGCGGCCCCGGAAGTATCGCCGAGGCCCGCGGCTTCGCCACGGAGTTCCTGGTGGACAGGCACGGCTTCGACCCGGCGTCGGAGACCGTGGGTGCCGTCCGGCTGGTCGTGTCGGAGTTGGTGACCAACGCCTGCAAGTACGCCCACGGCCCCTGCGCCGTGGACATCGAGCGCATCCCCTCGGGCGTGGAGGTCACGGTCTGGGACAGCAGCACGGCCCTGCCGCTGGCTAGGGCCGCGGATCCGGGACGCGTGGGCCAGCACGGGCTGGAGATCGTCCTGGCGCTGTGCGAGGGCTTCACCGTGGAGCGCGAGCCGGTCGGCAAGCGCGTCACGGTACGCGTCTCCTGCGCCTGACCGGTGCCGAGCGGCCGGTGCCGAGTGGCCGAGGCTGACCGGACGGCCGGTGCCCGCCCTCGGCGCCGGCCGCGGCGGTGAGGCGCCCTGCGCGTCGGGGTGCGCGAAGATCAGGGACGGGGCACGGCGTCCAGGTCGTGCCTGACGTCCAGGACCTTGTCCGCTCCGGTGATCTCCAGCAGACGGCGTAGCTGCGGCTGCGGCTTCGCCACGCGCAGGTCCGCCTTCTGATGGACGCGCAGCAGCAGGTTCAGGAAGGCCGAGTCCCCGAACGTCACGCCGGAGACGTCGAGGATCACCGTGGAATGCTCGGCGGACGCCGATGCCAGCGCGTCGTCCAGCGGCGGCAGGCTGGTCATGTCCAGATCGCCGCGCGCGGCGATCACCCATGCGTCGCCGGCCGCGTACTGGGCGCCGACCGGGCCTTCTCCGTCCGGCCGGGCCTCGCGGTCGGTACGGGACTGGTCTTCGCTGCTCGCGTCCATGGTGGGGAGTATGCCCGTCCCCGCACCGCTCCGGTAGTCACGGGCCCGGTGTCCCGGGCGGTTCCGGCGTATCCGGTGGAACCGGGGCTGATCCATGTCGATCTGCGTCGATCTGCGTCGATCTGCTTCGATACGTGTCTATACGTGTCTATACGTGTCGATCCGGGCGGATCCATGCGTGCGTGAGGGTGAACGGGGGTCCGGCGTAAAGCCCTTCGGTGGCCGAGGTGATCCCGCACGTCCCGCCGCCGGGGCCACCGCCCGTTCCCTCGGGCCGAGCGGTCGGCGAATCGGTGAGGCGAATTGCACGGAACGGTCCGGCAATTCGTCCGGCAGTCGGCCCGGATATCGGTCGGGTGGTAATCGGCTGGGCAATCGGTCCGGCAATCGGCCAGGTAATCGGAGAGGGTGGCCGGCGGGGGCGGCGCGGAATGCCCGCCAGGAGGTCGCATGTGCCGAGAGATCACGGGTAACCGGATTCCGGGAGGTTGAGAAAATTGGTTCCTTTGCTACTCGTTCTGCTGCTCGCCCTGTTGCTCTTCGGCGCGGGCTTCGCACTCAAGGCACTGTGGTGGATCGCCGTCATCGTTCTGGTGGTGTGGCTGCTCGGCTTCGTGATCCGTCCGGCGTCCGGCGGCCGCCGCGGCCGCTGGTACCGCTGGTAGCGGCCGTAGGCACGGCACACGGCACACGGCAGAAGACAGGGGCCCCGGCCGAGCTTGGGTTCAAGGGGTCGTCGCAACACCACTTGGTTTCAGGTGGTGAGTAGATCACGTAGACGCTCGGCTGGGGTATCCCAGCCGAGCGTCTTGCGTGGGCGGCCGTTGAGTTCCTGGGCGACGTGTTCGAGGTCTTCGGGACTGTGCAGGCTCAGGTCGGTGCCTTTCGGGAAGTACTGCCGCAGCAGCCCGTTGGTGTTCTCGTTCGAGCCGCGTTGCCAGGGCGAGGCCGGGTCGCAGAAGTAGACGGGCATGTCGGTGGCCATGGTGAACTGCTTGTGGCGTGCCATCTCGCTGCCCTGGTCCCAGGTGAGAGAGCCGCGTAGGTGGGCGGGCAGGGTCTGGATGGTGCGGACGAGCCCGTCACGGACGGTCTCGGCGTCGTGGGCTCCGCCCGGCAGGTGGACCAGCATGGTGTAGCGGGTGCTGCGTTCGACCAGGGTGGCGATCGCGGAGCGCCCGCCTGCGCCGATGATCAGGTCGCCTTCCCAGTGCCCGGGCACGGCCCGGTCCTCGACGGCGGCGGGCCGGTCGCTGATCATCACCATCGGGTCGATGAACCGGGGAGTGCGCCGCTCGGGGTCCCGGCGTGGTTTGCGGCGGGTCCGGCCGGAGCGGATGGCTGCCTGCACTTCCCGTTTCAGGCCGCCGCGGGCCTGGAAATACAGCGCCTGGTAGATCGTTTCCACGCTCACCCGCATGCTCTCGTCGTCGGGATGTTCCTTTACCAGAGCGTGGCAGATCTGTTCCGGTGACCACCGCCTGCGCAGGTGGTCCTGGACGAAGCGGCGCAGCCGTCCCTCGCGCAGCAGCTTGCGATCCTTGGGCCGGGGCCTGCGCGCTGCCGCCGCCCGGTGGGCCGCGTAGGGCTGGTAGCCCTCGCGGCCCGAGTTCGCGTCGATCTCCCGCTTGACCGTGCTCGCCGGCCGTCCCAGAGCACGCCCGATCGCCCGCAGCGACTGACCCGCCGCGCGCAGATCGCGGATCTTCTCGCGCTCGGCGAGCGTCAAGAATCGCGGGTTGAGCTGCTTCTCCAGGGCCGTCAGGCCCACCGGTGGCGTGGTCACACCGCACATCGTGACGGTCCCCGCCGTGTAGTCGACACGCCGCCCGTCGGCATAGGTGCGCGTCGTGGCGGTCTTCTTGACGCCCCAGTCCCAGTCCTTGGCCGTGCGCTCGTTCACACCGACCTGCCGGGCCGCGACCCGGCGTGCGACACCGGCGGCCCGAAGCCGCTCGTACTTGTCGCGCCCGGGGTGCCGCCGCGGCAGGCGCACCGAGTTCCGTCCGGCTTTCCGGGCCCAGCCGAAGGCGGTGTTCCGGTTCACCCCCAGCTCACGCGCCACCACGGTCACGTTCCCCACGGCATCCAGCCGCGCAAGGAAACGCTCCCTCAACCCCGCAAGATCATCGCGTCCAACGGCCACGGTCCTCGCAACTCCCACAGATCGCGGGTGTTGCGAGGACCGTCAGAACCCAAGACGCGCCGGGGCCCCTGTCGTTCGCCGCCCGTGCGTGTCCGCCCTGGAACTTCCCGACCGTTCTCGTGCTCCCTGCCCGTTAAGGGTCTTGGTCCGGGGAAACCGGAATGTGCGCGGGGAATCCGGTGGACGAGCCCGGAGGGACGGGTTTCCGTCGAGCTCCGTCGAGCGTCTCCGGAATGCGCGCACGACCTTTCGAGGAACCGGACAAGGGGTGAACGGGCATGGTCGGCAAAGTCATCGAGTCGTTTCCCGCCGGTGGGCCGCGTGGCTCATGGCCCGCGGAGGAGTTCGCGGCCCGTCTGCGCGAACAGGGCGTGTCCGCCGAGGTGGTGATGGATCTGGAGGGCGACGCCTTCCTGGTGGTCGATCCCGCACGGCTCGCCGAGTGCGGGCGGGGCTGAGCAGGCGACGGCCGGGACTGCGGGCCTCCGGCAGCCGTCCGCCGGCCCGTTCGGGGCCGGGGCCGCGGAGAGCCCCGGCCCCGAACGGGCCGGGGCTCCACGGTGCCGGGGCCGCTCATGCCGACGGCGGCGGCCCCCTGCCCGTCAGGGACGCTTCCGGATGGGCGTCCTTCAGGGCGAGGGGACCACCGCCGGTCGTCCCTCGTAGCGTGCCGCTGCGTCCGCCGTGCGCGACTCGTGCGCGGCGGACGCACCTCTCGCGGCTCAGGCGGTGCCGGGTTCCAGCAGCCCGGTGCGCAGCCGCTTGATGATGCGGGTCAGCAGCCGTGACACGTGCATCTGGGAGATGCCCAGCTGCTCGCCGATCTGCGCCTGGGTGAGCTCCTCCACGAAGCGCAGGTGCAGGATCCTGCGGTCGCGCTCCTCGAGTTCGGCGACCAGGGGAGCGAGGGAGTGGAAGTCCTCGATGAGTTCGAGCGCCGCCTCCTCCGCACCGATGAAGTCGGCGAGCGCCGCCTCGCTGTCCTGGGTGCTGTCGCCGGTCAGTGCGGCGTCCAGCGAGGCGGAGTTGTAGGCGTTGGAGGCTTTGCGGGCCTCGATCACGTCCGCCTCGGGAAGCGACATCAGCTCGGAGAGCTCCCTCACCGTGGGGGTGCGGCCGAGCCGGCTCCGCAGCTCCTCGGTGGCCTTCGCCAGCTCGACACGGGCCTCCTGGAGCCGGCGGGGGACGTGCACCGCCCAGCTGGTGTCCCGGAAGAAGCGCTTGATCTCACCCACGATGCAGGGCACGGCGAAGGTGGTGAACTCCACCTCGCGCGACAGGTCGAACCGGTCGATGGCCTTGATCAGGCCGATCGTGCCGACCTGGACGATGTCCTCCATCTCGTCCGCGCCACGGCTGCGGAAGCGGCCCGCCGCATACCTGACCAGCGAGAGGTTCATCTCGATGAGGGTGTTCCGCACGTACTGGTACTCGTGCGTGCCCTCCTCGAGCTGCGCCAGCCGGGCGAAGAACTGACGGGAGAGGTCGCGTGCATCCTGGGGGGCCACCTTGGACGGGTCCGCGATGGGCGCGAGGTCGATCCCCTCGGTCACCGAAGTCGTCTCCTGTGCCGCGGTTGTCACTGCGGTCACGGCTGCCATGCCATCCACCCCTGTCGTCCGAGTCTCCATCCCCCGTGCGCGGTCCGCATACCCGGGAAACCGGAGAGCATTCCCGTTCCTGCGCCGAGTGTTCCGGAGTCTTCGAGGACCCCGCCCGGCAGGGCTCCGGCAGGCACTCCCGTACCGCCCGTACCGGCGCTCATACCGGCTCCGTACGGCCGAACAATCCCGCGTGCCCCGGTGGGAGTTGGGTCAGGATCCGCCGCAGCAGCGCGTCGTCCGCCACGTCGGCGACGATGCCGAGCACGGCCGTGACGGCGCGCCGCGCCTCGCCGAAGTCGCCGTGGTCCCGGGCCGCGACGGCTTCGACGAAGGCCCGGGGAGTGAGGGGTTCGCTCGCCGGCGGGCCGTCCGTCAGCAGCGGACCGCACTGCTGTGGCAGCAGCCGGGCGAGATCGCTGCGGTCGTCCCCCACGAGGTGGGCGCCCAGGACGTCCAGGACGCTCTCGACGGCCCTGGCGGCTTCCCGCCTCCTGCCGTAGCGGCCCCGTTCCCGCACCTGGTCCAGCAACGCTTCCAATCCGTTCTTCATCGCGCGCTCCTTGCCGTGGTCGTTCCGACGGCCCACGCCGGACGGTTCGGCCACTGAACGTGACAGTTCGGCTACCCGTGGTGGCGGACGGTAATCGCCCCTGCCGGTGCGGCATGACCCGGACGGCCCAACCGGGCCCGGTCGCGGGCCGTGCCCGCCGCACCCGGAGCGGGACGGAACGGGCGGAACGCACATGAGCCCCCGGGGTGCGTGGTAGACGAACGGACGTCCCCCGGGCGCCCGGACGGCCTCCGGAACCGCGGACCGCCGCGCGCCCGGGGGACAGCTGCCCCCGTGGCAGCCACGGCTGAAAGGGAAAAGACCATGCTGGAGGAATCACCGTCGATCGTTCATGACGTCTCGGTCGCGGCCGCTGTGGGCCGCAGGACCCTGCCGCAGCGGCTGTGCGCCGCGTTCGCCCGGTCGCTCGGCGCCCAGCGGGCGGCTCTGTCGTTCCTGCCCCGTCTGGAGCACTGGCGGCTGCTTCACGCCACCGACGAGCCGGCCCTGCGCGGCGAGGCCACGCAGTTCACCCTCGGAGACGGGCCGTCGGTCAGCGCCGCTCTGCGGATGCGCCCCGTCCACGTACCCGACCTGCGCAGCTCTCCGTGCCGCGCGGGATCACCGCTTCACGAGGGACTCGCCGACGTCCACCAGATGCTGGCCCTCCCGATGTACGTCCAGCGCACGCCCGTCGGCGTGATCTGCCTGTACTACACCGGACGTACCGAGGTGACGGACGCTCATGTCGCCGAGGGCCAGCGGGCCGCCGGCCTCGCGCTCGACGCGCTGCTCCGCTGGCGGGCCGTGCACGGAAGCGACGACTGCGACTGTCCGGTCTGGACGACGGACACCCGGGCCGCGCGCTGGGACCGCATCCACCGGGCGGCCGGCTATCTCGCGGCCCGCGAGGAGTGCCCGGTCGCCGAGGCGCTGGCCATGCTGCAGGCCACCGGGGCGAGGGACGGCCGCTCCCTGCTCGACGTGTCGGACGCACTGCTCCAGCCCCGGGACGCGCTCGGGCGCGACCTGCCCGCACCCCGCCCGGGGGTCACGGTGCCGGACCTGTCCGAGGCCAGGACGTACGCGGGCGTCCGCTGAGCCCGGAAGGCCTGCCGGTGAGCCCGGCGGAGGAGGGTGCCCGCCCCGGGGTCTGTCCCGTGGCCTGCCCCGGTACCGGTTCGGCGCCGGTGCAGATCCCGGTTCGGCACCGGCACGGGTTCGGCACCGGCACCGGCACAAGGTCCGGCACCGGTGCCGGGCGGTCCGGGGGGCCGGAGCAACTGCGGCACCTGCCCGGTCGCCCGCGGCGGAGGCCACGCCATGGCGGGACGCCTCCCGGTTCCGCCGCGGGCCGGCCGACGCCGACCGGTCAGCCGACGTCCGCGGGGACCGGCGGCTGCCGCCGGTCCGCCGACGGCTCGCGGCTCAGCCGGCCGGGCCACCACGCGGTGCGGCCGATGTCCCGGACGAGGGCGGGAACGAGCAGGGACCGGACGACGAGGGTGTCGAGCAGGACGCCGAAGGCGACGATGAAGGCGATCTGGACCAGGAACGCCAGCGGGATGACGGCGAGCGCGGCGAAGGTCGCGGCCAGCACGACGCCCGCTGAGGTGATGACCCCTCCGGTCGCGGTGAGACCGCGCAGGACGCCTTCGCGCGTGCCGTGCAGGAGGGCCTCCTCCCGGACCCGGGACATCAGGAAGATGTTGTAGTCCACGCCGAGGGCCACCAGGAAGACGAACCCGTACAGCGGCACCGACGCGTCGGTGCCCGAGAACCCGAACACCCCCTGGAACACCAGCGCCGAGACACCCAGTGTCGCGACGAAGTTGAGGGCGACGGTCGCGACGAGCAGCACGGGCACCAGCACGGACCGGAGCAGTGCGACCAGGATCAGCAGGATCACCACGAGCACGACGGGCACGATCAGCAGACGGTCGCGCTCGGCTGTCCGCTGGGTGTCGTACTGCTGGGCCGTGTAGCCGCCGACCAGGGCGTCGGCGCCGGGTACGGCGTGCACCGCGTCACGCAGCCGCACCACCGTGTCCTGGGCGGCGTCGCTGTCCGCCGCCTCCTCCAGGGTGACGTCGATCCGGACCTTGCCGCCGGCCGTCAGCGGTTCCCCCGCGCCGGGGCGCCCGGAGGCCGTCGCGGGAACCGCGGAGTCCACTCCGTCGGTCGCGGCGGCGGCCGCCGTCACCTCCTTGACGCGGCCGGTGTCGGCGATGACGACCGCCGGGTTGCCCGAGCCGCCGGGGAAGTGCTCGCTGAGCACGGCCTGCGCCGTGACCGAGGGGGCGTCGTTGACGAAGGTCTCGTCCAGCGGGACCCCCTTCGACACGAGCCCGGGGGCGAACGCCGCGCAGGCCAGCAGCCCGGCGAGGGTGGCCGCCCAGACCTTGCGGGGGGCGCGGTCCACCAGCGCGGCCACCCGCGGCCAGATGCCCCGGCCCGCGGAATCGCCGTCGGCCGCCTGCTGGGGCCGGGCGGGCCAGTACGCGGCCCGCCCCAGCAGGACCAGCACGGCCGGCAGGAAGGTGAGGGCGCTGAGCACGGCGCAGACGATGCCGATGGCGCCGACCGGACCGAGGGCGCGGTTGTTGGTCAGATCGCTGAAGAGGAGCGCCAGGAGGCCGAGGGCGACGGTGGCCGCACTCGCCACCACGGGGCCGGTGGACCGGCGCAGCGCAGCCCTCATCGCCGCGAACCGGTCCGCGTGCGTGGCCAGTTCCTCACGGTAACGGGCCGTCAGCAGCAGTGCGTAGTCGGTCGCGGCGCCGATCACGAGGATGGAGAGGATGCCCTGGACCTGCCCGTCGACCCGTACCACGTCGCGGTCGGCCAGCGCGTAGACGACGGCGCAGGCCAGACCGAGGGCGAGGACCGCACCGGCGATCACGACCAGCGGCAGCAGCACGCTGCGGTACACCAGCAGCAGGATCAGCAGCACGGTGGCGAGGGCGACGGCCAGCAGCAGTCCGTCGATCCCGGCGAAGGCGTCGGACAGATCGGCCTGCGTCGCGGCGGGACCGGCGATATGCGCGGTCGCGCCGGGCACCCGGTCCGCCGCCTCGCGCACCGCCGCCAGCACGTCGGGGAGTTGCTCACCCAGGTCGGGCCGCAACTGGACGACGCCCTGGAGGGCGCGGCCGTCCTCGGCGGGGAGGGCGGGGGACACGGCGCCCGCGGTGCCGGGCGCCCCCTCGAGCGAGGCGAGGGCGTCGGTCGCGGACCGACGCATCGCCGCGTCCGCGGTTCCGTCCTCGGCGGTCCAGACGACGACCGCCGGGAGCGTCTCGTCCTGCCGGAACGCCTCCTGGGCTTCCACGACCCGGGTGGACTCGGCGCTGCGTGGCAGGAACGCCGCCTGGTCGTTGGTGGCGACCTCGCCGAGCCTCCCGGCGTACGGGCCGAGGGCGGCGCCGCAGACGAGCCAGACGGCCAGCAGGAGGAGCGGTACCAGCCTGCGGGCCGGACGCGAGGAGGGTGACATGGCACTCCCGGGTGTGTGCGGTTGCTTCATCGTGTGCGGGTGCTTCATGCGCGGGGCAATTGTTTCAGTCATCGATTATCTCAATGATTGAAACAGTTTTGCATGTGCCGGCTCCGTACATCGGGTGGGGGGCCCGGGGACGGAACGGCCGGTGGGGCGCGGTCGGCCGGTGGGGCGCGGTCGGCCGCCGGTGGGCGGCACGGCGCCGCTTCCTCTTCCGCCGGTGGGCGGTCGCCGGATGCCCGGCGGGCCGACGAGTTCCCGTGGCGGCCCCGGCGGGGTCAGCCGCGACCGGACAGCCGGTCCAGCTCCTCGTTCATCGCGGTCAGAAACCGCAGCACGACGGCCAGTTCGGCGTCGCCGAAGCCCTCCTGGGCCCGGGCCGTCGCCTCGGCGAGCGGCCGGAAGTGGGCGCGGGCGGCGGACCTGCCGCGTGCGGCGTAGTGCAGGTGGACGACCCGGCGGTCCTTGCTGTCACGGGATCTGCGGATGTGGCCGGCCCGCTCCAGCCGGTCGAGGCACGCCGTCACGGCGCCGGACGTCAGCCCCAGGTGCTCCCGCAGCCGTCCGGGGGTCAGCGGGGTGTCGGAGTCCAGGATCGCGGCCAGCGCCTGGACGTCGGTGGCGTGCAGTCCCTGGGCGGCGGCGAAGCCGTGGACCAGCCGGTTCATCTCGCCGTTCATCCGGCGCAGCTCCACGGCGAAGGCCTGCAGATCGGGGCCTCCCGGTCCGGCCGCTGCCGCCGCCGCGCCGCTCGCGCCGGTCGTGTCTGTCGTGTCCGCCGTGCCGCTCGCGTCTGCCGCGCCTGCCGTGTCCGCGGTGGTGGCGGTGTCCACCGGCCCCGTCTCGTTCGTCCTCGCCACGCCCCCACCCTATAGAGCCGTGGGAGGTGCCCTCCGCGCCGTCGCGCACCGCGAGGGACGCGGTCCCGGACGGGCCGCCGAACCGCACGCCACCGTACGACGTGCCTGCCGAACGACGCAGTACCGATGCGACTGGCTCCGCGTGCGGCTGCGGCGCAGCCTTCGTCACAAGAGGCCCGCGCTCACAGGCCGATCCGAACGGCCGGGAGGCCGGACGGGCCGCGCAACGCGATTCCGGTCGGGCGGGAGCCTGCCGGCGGCCGCGGAGGAGGACACCGTGAAGCTCAGGGACGAACTGCCCGTCGACCACCGTCTCGCCACCGTCTACCGGGTGGGTGCCGCCCTCTGCGGGGTGATCCTGCTGGTCTTCGCGTGCCTGGGGTTCGCCGACGGGCTCGGCTTCTTCGAGACCGACGGCGCACGGGTGGCCGGGTTGACCAGCAACGGCCTGCTCAGCCTGATCTCCCTGTGCGTGGGCCTGCTGCTGCTCGGCGGCGCCGTCGTGGGAGGGAACGTCGCCAGCACACTCAACATGATCGTGGGCGCGACGTTCGTGCTGAGCGGCTTCGTGCACCTGTTCCTGCTCGACCGCCCCGCCAACATCCTCGACTTCAGCATGTCCAACGTCGTGTTCAGCTTTGTGATGGGCCTGCTGATCGTGACATTCGGGATGTACGGGCGGGTCAGCGGCGGACTGCCGCACGACAACCCCTACTGGCGCAGCCGGCATCCCGAGCAGGCGCGCCGCGAGGCCGAAGCAGCGGTGCCGGCGCTGAGCGGCGGGGTGAACCCCCGCCCGCGGCGGGCGATCTCCGTCCGTCGGGCTCCGCGGCCGTCCGGCCGTCCGTGACCCATCCGTCGTGACCCGTCCGCCCCACCCGTACCGCGCGCCTGGCGTAGCCGCCTCCGGCGCGCGGCGCCGGTGGAGCGAAGGGCCGCCCGGCACCGCGTTCGCCACCGCGTTCGGCACCGCCCCCAGGGCGACGCCCGCGTCGTCAGGTGGGAGTGCCCGCTCCCTTGAGGGCGGTGAGCGCCGCCTCGACGTCTTCGTGGACCGCGGTCGTGAGGCTCAGCCCGGTGAGGTCGAAGAGCTTGGCGACCTGCGGTGTCGGTGCCGCGAGGTGCAGATCACCGCCCGTGGCCCGGGTCTCCCTGGTGGCCCGTATCAGCACGTTCAGTCCGGAGGAGTCCATGAAGCCGACGGCTGACAGATCCAGCACCAGATGACGGCGGCCGTGCAGGGCCTGGTTCGCCAGGTGGTGGTGGAGCAGTGTCGCCGTGTCGACGTCCAGTTCTCCCTGGATCGTCACCACCGCCGTGCTGGGGTCGTGGATCTCGACCTCGACGTCCAGGTTCTGTTCCATGGGGGACATGCCTCTGCTTTCCGGATAGGTCGTTGCGCCGGTGCGCGACCGATATGGGGCGTGCACCGGTGTGGTCAGCACACACGTGGTGACCGCAGCACTTGTGCCCAGCGTGGACGCGGGCACACCTCCTCGCTCCGAGTTGCCGCCCACATATCGTTGCTGCGTGACAAATGTTGCTTTCGGCTCGTAGAATCACGATCTCGTGCCCGGCGTTCGTGACCCCGGAGTCCGTGGATACGTGCACAATGACGGCATGCTGGGCATGTAGCCCCGGCACGACGAGAATCGGATGACGTGGACAAGTTCGCTGCCCTTGAGCAGGCCTTGCGCGGAGCCGCTCCCCACTCTCTGCTGGACGTGATGAGCGCCGCCCTCGACGAGCGGTACGGCACCACCGCGGTGGAGCTGCGGCTGGCCGACTACGGGACGCAGTCCCTGCAGGCCGTGGCGGCCGAGCCCGGTGCGACCGAGCCCGTGCCGATCCACGGCAGCCCCCAGGGACGCGCCTTCGGCTCCCAGGAGCCGTACGTCACCGAGGAGAGCGGGGGCCGGGTCTCCGTGCACCTGCCGGTCACCGTGCGCGGTGACCGCCTGGGAGTGCTGACGGTGGCGATGGCCGCGGACGCCTTCACCGAGGCCGACCTCCCGGACCTCCGCCTCGCCTGTGAGGCGCTCGGCCACGAGATGCTCGTCGCGGAGCGCGACACGGACCTCTACCTGCTGGCCCGCCGCGCCGTACGGCTCACCCTCGCGGCCGAGATCCAGTGGCAGCTGCTGCCCGGCCGCGCCTGCGCTCGGGACGAGTTCGCGCTCGGCGCCCAGCTGGAACCGGCCTACGGGATCTTCGGCGACAACTACGACTGGTCCGTGTCCCGGGACCACCTGACCGTCGCCGTCACCAACGGCATGGGCGACGGCACCGAGGCGGCCCTGCTCAGCAACCTCGCCGTGAACGCCCTGCGCAACGCCCGCCGCGCGGGCCTCGGCCTCGCCGACCAGGCCGCCCTCGCCGACCAGGCCGTCTACGCCCACTACCGGGGCCGGGCCTATGTGTCGGTCCTCCTGCTGCGCTTCGGCCTCGCCACCGGCGAGGTGGAGGCCATCGACGCCGGCTCGCCCCGGCTGTGGCGGCTGCGTGACCGCGAGGTGGAGCGGATCCCGTTCGACGCGCAGCTGCCGCTCGGCATGTTCGAGGAAACGGTGTACGTGCCGGAGCGGTTCACCGTGCGCCCGGGCGACCGGCTGGTCTTCGGCAGCGACGGCGTCTACGAGGCGCTGTCGCCGGCGGGGGAGACCTACGGCGACCGGTCCCTGGCCCGTACGCTGCTGGCCACGAGCCTTCTTCCACCCACCCAGGTACCCGGGGCGGTGCTGCGGGAACTCGCGGGCCACCGCGGGGACAAGAGCCTCGACGACGACGCACTCGTGCTCTGTCTCGACTGGTACGGCCGCGGTGCGGACACCGGTGGTGGCCCGCGCATCGGGACCTGAACCGGCGGGTGGGAGGGGCGGGCCGGCCGCTCAGGCGGGACGCGCGGAGTCGCCGTCCGGACCGGGCTCGCGGGCGGCGTCCGCCACCACGGCCTGCCGGAAGCCGTGGAGGCCCTCCAGCAGCGCGGCCCGGGAGGTCGGGTCCATCGCCTCGATGGCAGCCAGCAGGACCTCCTCGCGCTGGGAGCGCAACGCGGAGATGTACGCCCGGCCGTGACCGGTCAGGCGGATCGTCAGCTCCCTGCGGCTGACCGGGCTGGGGGTGCGCTCGACGAGCCCCATGGCCTCCAGCCGGTCGCACAGCCGGCTCACCGACGACGGCGCCGAGCCCAGGACGTCGCCCAGCGTCCGCAGGTTGATCCCGTCGGCGCGCTCCAGGCTGTACAGCACGCGGAGCTGTGAGGCGGACACCGCGGAGGCGGTGTCCCGGCCCCGCTCCCACAGGATCTCGAGCATCTCGATGACGTCGCAGGCGGCCCGCGCCGCATCGGTGGCCCGCCGCGAGCGTGGAGCCGGACTCGTGCTCATGCCGTGACACTCCAAATCAGACGTGCTCTGCCGAGGCCCGGACCCGGTGCCGTGCCGCCGGCCCCCGCAGGCCGGTGCCGTGCCCCGCGCTCCCGTCCGCCGGTGCCGGGCCGGCTCCCCGGGGCCGGACGCGTGGTGGGCCGGCGTCGTGGCGCGGGCGCCCGGCGCGGGCACGAGGCGCGTACGGGCAACCATATCCCTCCCCCGCGTACCCACCCGGCCGCGGATCCTTGTGACGATGTGGAAACCATCCGGTGCGGCCGAGGTGAAGAACGCCGGGCCGCGGCACGGCCTGCGGTACCGGTGTCAGGCGGAGTACCGGGTCGTGGGAGGCCCCGCGTGGCGCGGTCGTCAGGCGGAACGGGCGTCGTCGGCCGGACGCAGTCCCGGTGCGCAGCCCGTCTCGCCGAGGGCGTCGCGGAACCCGGTCAGACCCACGAGCAGGGACCTGGCCGCCGCCGGTGTCATCCCCTCGATCATCTCGAGCAGCGACGCGTCCCGGCGGTTGCGCAGCTCCTGCAGATAGGTCCGCCCGTGGCCGGTCAGATGCAGCTCCAGCTCGCGTCTGCTCACCTGGCTGGGCAGCCGGCGCACGAAGCCGAGTGCCTCGAGCCGGTCGCAGAGCCGGCTGACCGAGGACGGGGCCGAGCCCAGCAACTCGCCCAGGGTGCGGAGGTTGATCCCCTCGTCGCGGTCGAGGGTGTAGAGCACGCGGAGCTGCGACGCGGAGACCGGTGCGTACGGCACCTCACGGCCCCGGGTCCACAGGACCTCGAGAAGCCGGACGAACTCGTGGCCCACCACCCGGTCCTCGTGCCGCCGAGGCCGGGAAGCAGACTGGTTCGCATCCATACCGTCCGACACTCCGAATCGGTCACCCTCATGTCGCGGGGCCGTCACACCGCCGCGGGTCCGGAGGCAAGCCGTCCCCGCCACCGCAACCATATCTTTTTACCGGCAACGGGCACCCGGGACCATGGCGTACCCGCTCGGCCAGTGCCGCCCGGGACGGATGACCGGGACGGATGACCGGCCCGGATGGGGGCAGACGTGACGCCGGCCGACCCGCGGCCTCGCGGATCGCGCGACCCACGTCCGGCAGGAGTCGACATGCACGGTGACCCGACGCGCACCGGCCGGCCGCCGCTGGCCGCCGCCGCTCCGGGGACGCCGCCCTCGCGGGGCGACCTGCTCTCCGCCCTGCGCCGGACACCGGTGTCCGTCTGGCGCGACGACGTCATGGACTGGGCCGCGGCACTGACGTACTACGCCGTCCTGGCACTCATCCCCATGCTGCTCGTCACCGTGTCGCTCACCGGGCTCGCCGGGGCCTCGCAGACCGGGGCCCTCATCGAGCGGGCCGCCGCGCTCGTGCCCTCCCAGACCCGGCCGCTGCTGGAGGGGACCCTGCGGGACCTCGCCGGTCGGGAGTCGCAGGCCTGGCTGGTCGCCGTGATCGGCTTCCTCGGCTCGCTCTGGTCCGCCTCCAGCTATCTGGCCGTCTTCCGCCGCGCCCTGCACGCCATGCACGGCGTCGAGGACCGGCGGTCCGCCTGGCGGACCGTGCCCCGCGTGGTCGTCACGGCGTGCGTGCTGCTGGCCGCCCTCGTGTCCAGCGCCCTGGTGCTCACCCTCAGCGGAGAGCTGGCCGTGGCGCTCGGCGGGGCGCTGGGCCTCGACGGGGCGGCGGTCGTCACCTGGGACGTCCTCAAGTGGCCGCTGCTGCTCGGCCTCGCGGCCACGATGGTCCTGGTGCTCTTCCGCTCCGGGCCGGTACCGGCCCGGGGGAAGCGCAGGCGGGTGCTCGGAGGCGGCCTGGCCGTCCTGCTCTGGCTGGCCGCCTCCGCCGTGTTCACGACGTACACCGCCCATGTCGGCACCTACGACCGGCTGTACGGGCCGCTCACCGGGTTCATCGTCTTCCTGGTCTGGCTGTGGGTCTCCAACCTCGCCCTGCTGACGGGCGCCCAGTTCGACGCCGAGCTGGCCAGGGCGCGGGGGCGCTGAGGGCGATCCTCCGGTCCCGGGCCGGTCTCACACCCGGGCGCCGCCGGGGTACGGGACGGGCGGGGCCGGGGCGGGTGGCACCCGCCCCGGCCCCGCGGTCCCGAGCGGGTCGGGCGCGACGAAGTACTCGCCGTCGCGTGGTCGGCCGGTCCGCTGCCTCGGCCGGGGCGCCGGCTCCAGGTGCGGGATGTGCTTGGAGCAGTGCACATACGCCTCCTGCACCGTGATGTGCACCCAGAACTCGGGCCGGCGACCCGGTGCGCCGTCCACGGGGAGTCCGGGGCAAGCGCGCCGCTGGTCCTCGTCCGCCCGCAGCCGTGCCGCCCCGTTGACGTGCAGACCGATGTGGTCGTGGGTGAAGTCGACGAAGAGCAGGCCGACATGGGGGTTCTCGGTGATGTTCCCGGCGCTGGCCAGCACGCCGTTGCCGCGGTACTCGGGGTAGGTCAGCGTGCGGTCGTCCAGCACGGTGACGAAACCGGGCGGCCCGGCCCGGAAGGTGATGTCGCAGGCCCCGCCGGCGTCGGCGGTCGACAGGAACATCATCGTCTGCCGGGCGATGAAGCCCGCCATCTGCCCGGTGAGACGCGGCTGCACCTGGCGGTCGTAGAAGTCGCCCGCTTGTCCGGCGGTGCCGAGGAGTTGCTGGAGACGGCGTTCGCCGACGGAGCCGGGGGACTCGTGGGTGTCGTTCACGACGGGCTCAGTCTTCCTGTGGGACGTCCGTTCGGGGGGTGGGCCCCGGCACTCTAGCGCCGCCGGGAACGCGGTGTCGCCGACCGTACGGACATACGGGCGAGCTTGTGGCGTGGTGTGAGGGACGCCTGAAATGCCGTGCATGAGGTGGTGTTTTCGGGGCACATGGTGAGCACATCAGAAGAAGGAGTGGATGCTGTGTTGATGCCGGACCCCAAGGCGCTTCGGAGTCTCCTGGCGCGTTACGCGGACCTGCGCATTGCGGCACCGAGGAACGACGAGAGCCGTCGCGCCCTGGACGACGTGACCTACACGTTGTGCGTGATGACGGCCACGAGCACCATCGAGGACGCGCTCGAGCGGGCCGACTCGCTGCTCGCGGGGACGGCGACCGCGGCCGCGGTGCCGCCGCCCGCCGCCGGAACCTGCACGCCGGGAGTGCCGCCGCACCCGGCCGCTCCGCCCAGGGAGGACGGCGGCGTCACCCTGGTCGCCTGACCTCCGCCCCGTACGGCGCCGCCCCGGGGCGAACGGCACCCGGCCGTTCGCCCCGGGGCGGCGCGCTTCCGTCCGCGCCGGTGATCCCCGCCGGGTCACCGGGCTGCGCGCTTCCGTCCGTGCCGGTGTCTGCCGGTGTCTGCCGGTGCCTCCCGGTGCCTCCCGGTGCCTCCCGGTGTCTCCTGGTGCCTCCCGGCGGCGAGCCCCGCCCGCCCGCCGCGCCGCCGTCTGTCCGCGCCGCCGTCTACCCGCCGCCGCCCGCCGCGCCGCCCGCCCCGTCGCGGAAGCCGCCCGCCGGGCGCCGCGCCGGGACGCGCCGCAGTCAGTACGATGAGGCCGCGAAGGCGCGGACGACGCCGGAGGGAGACGGAGTTGGGCAACCGGGGAACGGCCGGCTCGCTCCCCGCGGGCGGCGGACGCCGGCGCGGCCAGGGCGAACTCGAGGCGCAGGTGCTGTCCGTGCTGAGGACCGCGCCCGGCCCCGTCACGGCCGCCTGGGTGCAGGAGCGCCTGCCCGGCGCGCTCGCGTACACCACGGTCATGACCATCCTGTCCCGGCTGCGCGCCAAGAACGCCGTCACCCGGCAGCGGGAGGGCCGGTCGTTCGCCTGGGAGGCGACCGCGGACCAGGCGGGTCTCGCCGCCCTGCGCATGCGCCGCGTCCTGGACGGCGAGTGCGACCGCGAGGCGGTGCTGACCAGCTTCGTCACCTCCCTGTCCCCCGAGGACGAGCAGGTTCTGCGGGAGCTGCTCGACCATTCGGACGACGATCCCGAGGAGTGACCGGGTGGGCGTGTTCGTCTTCCTGCCTCTGGTGCTGCCCCTGACGGCGTGGCCGATCGCGCGGCTGGCCGAGCAGCATCTGCACCCCCGAACGGCCACCCGGCTCCTGGCCGGGGTCGGCGCCCTGCTGGCCCTGTGCAGCACCCTCTGCCTCGCCCTCATCATGGTGGTGGGCACCGCGCAACTGCCCGGGAACCCACTGCCGGACACCTGGTCCGATCCCGAGGTGCGCGAGGCGGTTCCGTACGACGAGGTCGCGGGCAGGGTGGCGATCCCCGCGCTGGCCGCCGTCGCGGCGGCCGCGGCCTGGACGCTGTGGCGGCACCGCCGCGTCAGGCGCCGGGCGGAACGCGCTCTGGAGGGGCTCCCGCCGTCCCCGGTGGCGGTGCTGCCCGACGAGGTGCCGTACGCCTACGCCCTGCCCCGCGGCCGGGGCCCGGTGGGGGGCAGGGTCGTGGTGTCCACCGGCATGCTGGCCCGCCTCGACTCGCGGGAGCGCCGCGCCCTGTTCGCGCACGAACGCGCACACCTTGCCGCGGGACACCACCGCCACCTCCTCGCGGCCCGGCTGGCCGCCCGCGCCAACCCCTTCCTGCGGCCCCTGCACACCGCGGTCGCCTACTGCGCGGAGCGCTGGGCGGACGAGGAGGCCGCCGGCGCGATCGGCAGCCGGCGAGTGATGGCCCGGGCGGTCGGCAAGGCGGCCGTGGCCTCCCGGGGCACTCCGCTCGCGGTGCCGGCCGGCTTCGCGACGGGCCCGGTGCCGCGTCGCGTCGCCGCCCTGCTGGGGCCCGTGCCGCCCGCCCGGACCTGGCCGCCCGCCTTCACCGCCGCGGGTGTCGCGCTCTGGACGGCCGCCGCGGGGGCGGCGGTGTCGGCGCTGTCGTCGGCGAACTCGGCCGTGTCGCTGTTCCTGGTCCTGAAGGCGGCGACGCCGCTGTAGGCCGGGGCCGCCCGGCGGCCCGGATGCACCTACGGATGTCAGCCCTCCTCGGCCTCGCCCTCGTCGTCCTCGAAGGCGTCGCCGATCTCGTCCACGATCTCCGCGCCGACGAGGCCCGCGCCCACACCCACGGCGAGGCCGGCCGCACCGGCGGCGATCGCGGTGCCCGCGCCGGGGCCGTGGTGGTGGTGCCCGCCGTGGTGGTGACCGCCGTGTCCGGTCCCGTCGCCGAGGCCGTGCGAGGCATGGCCGCCCTCGGGCCCGTGCCCGGCGGGGGAGGAACCGTGCTCCAGCAGTTGGTGCAGCCAGCTGCCGACCCTGGCGTTCCAGTCCGGGTGCCCGGCCTCCTCGTGGGCGACGGTGTGGCGGGTGAGCGCCTCGTGGCCGCCGCCGAAGAGCGTGCCGCGGCGGTCGGCCTTCAGGAGCACCTCCATACCGGCGGGACCCGTGATGAAGGTCACCTCGACCTCGTCGGTCGCGTGGGCGTGGTGCGGGGGCGGGGTGAGCTCGATCTCCTGGTGGAAGGGCAGCATCTGCGCCGTGCCCCCGGAGTGCCCGTACTCGACGTCGGCGGAGCGGAAGCCGAAGCCGAGCTGCCCGAACGCCTCCAGGACCGCTTCCTGGACCGGGAGCGGCCGTACCGCCAGCAGGTCCAGATCGCCCCTGTCCCGGGCGCCGGCCACACCGATCTCCGTACGCACGCCGAGGACGACGCCGAGGGCCTGTCCGTGCAGCTCGGTCACCGGCGTCTCCCAGGGCACGGTCACCGCGAAGGGGACGGCGTGCCGTACACCCGGGTCGAGCCGGAAGCCGCCTCCGACCGTGAACCGCTCGAAGACGACCTCTCCCTCGTGCTCCCCCTCATCGGTCTCGGCCTCGACCCGGGCGACGAAGTCCAGGGTGATGTGCTCGATGTCGAAGGCGGCGTCCCCGCCCTCGAGGCGGACCTCGCCGGTGAGGCTGCCGCCCGGCGGGACGGCTCCGGGGGAGAGGACCGTGTCCACGGACGGGCCGCCGACGCCGATCGAGCCGAGCAGTCGCTTGAACACCATCGTGGCGTTCACTCCTTCATGTACGCGGGGGTTCTGCTTGCTGTACGCGGGGTTCCGCGGGAAGCGGCGGAGCCGCGCGGACGGGCGGCCCGGGCCCGGGAGCGGCCGTCGCCGCCCGGGAACATCCCGTACCGCCCTGGCGTTATCTACACGCATGTAGAAGCATAGGAGCGGAGCGCCCACCGCAGACCGCTCACACGGGCCGCGGTACCGGATTGGCCGAAAAGGCCTCACGGATGGCCTGTGCCAGGGGAATGGTCAGGTGCTTTACCGGTCCTTTACCATGGTGCGGCGGGCACCGTCCCGACCACGAGAACCCACCAGGGCCGACCCGGCCCGTCAAAGCCACGAAGGAGCAGCAGACCCGCAATGGGTGAACCTCCCAGTCCCAGCCGTGCCCCGTCCCGCCCGCCGTTCTCCAAGGGCCGGGAGGTGGCACGGTGACCGAAGCACTCCTGCTGCTCGTCGCCCTGGCGCTCACGCTCGCCTGCGCCGTGTTCGTCGCGGCCGAGTTCTCCCTCACCACCGTCGAACGCGGTGAACTGGAGCGTGCGGCCCGGGCCGGCGACCGGGGCGCCGAGAGCGCCCTCAAGGCCGTGAAGCGCCTCACCCTCCAGCTGTCCGGCGCCCAGCTGGGCATCACCGTGACCTCGCTGCTGATCGGTATGCTCGCGGAGCCGTCCGTCTCCGCCCTGCTGCGCGGCCCGCTCGAAGCGGTGGGACTGCCCGCCGGCGCCGTGCCGACCGTGTCCACCCTCCTCGGCGTCGCGATCTCGACCGTGGTCCTGATGGTGGTCGGCGAGCTCGTGCCGAAGAACTGGGCGATCTCCCGCCCGCTCGCCGTGGCCAGGGTCGTGGCCGGGCCGCAGCGCGGCTTCACCGCCGCCTTCGGACCCCTCATCCACCATCTGAACAACACGGCGAACCGGATGGTGCGCCGCTTCGGGCTGGAGCCCGCGGAGGAGCTGGCCTCGGCCCGCACCCCCGAGGAACTGATCGCGCTCGCCCGGCACTCGGCCCGCGAGGGCGCGATCGAGGCCGACTCGGCCGAGCTGTTCGTCCGCACCCTCCACCTGGGCGAACTGACCGCGGAGAACGTCATGACGCCCCGCGTCGACGTCCGCGCCCTGGAAGTGCAGGCCACGGCGGCCGACGCCGCGAACCTCACCCTCGCCACCGGCCTCTCCCGCTTCCCGGTCTACCGGGACAGCCTCGACGAGGTCATCGGCACCGTGCACATCCGCGACGTCCTCGCCCTGGACGAGGACAAGCGGCCGCTCACGCCGATAGGCGACCTGGCCACCGCGCCCCTGCTGGTGCCGCACTCGCTGCCCGTCGACAAGCTCCTCGGCCGGCTGCGCAAGGCCCGCACGATGGCAGTGATCATCGACGAGTACGGGGGCACCGCGGGTGTCGCCACCGTCGAGGACATCGTCGAGGAGGTCGTCGGCGAGGTCCGCGACGAGCACGACCCCCACGAGACGCCCGACCTGGAGCCCGCCGAGCCCGCGCCCGACGGCCGCCCGGTCTGGGACGCCGACGGCAGCGTCCGCATCGACCAGCTCCGGGAGATCGGTTTCACGGCGCCCGACGGCCCCTACGAGACCCTGGCCGGACTGGTCGCCACCCGCCTGGAGCGCATCCCGGCCGCCGCCGACCGCCTCGACATCGACGGCTGGCAGCTGTCCGTGCTGCACACCGAGCACCACCGAGCCGACCGCGTCCGCATCACCGCCCCCGCCGCGGCGGAGAGCGTGGAGGAGATCCGATGACCACCCTCCAGCTGCTGATCGGCGCGTTCACCCTCGTCACCAACGCCTTCTTCGTCGGCGCCGAGTTCGCCCTGATCTCCGTGCGCCGCAGCCAGATCGAGCCGGCCGCCGTCCGGGGCAACCGGCGCGCCCGGACCACCCTCTGGGGCATCGAGCACCTGTCCGCGATGATGGCCACCGCCCAGCTCGGCATCACCGTGTCGTCGCTGGTGCTGGGCGCCGTCGCCGAACCGGCCATCGCCCATCTGCTGGAACCCCCGTTCCAGAGCATCGGCGTGCCCGAGGCGCTGATCCACCCCATCGCGTTCGTCATCGCACTGACCCTGGCGACGTATCTCCACATGCTCCTCGGCGAGATGGTCCCGAAGAACATCGCCCTCGCCGCCCCGGTGCCGACCGCGCTGCTCCTCGGCCCGCCGCTGGTGGCGCTGACCCGGGCCCTGCGACCGGTGATCTTCGGCATCAACGCCTTCGCCAACACCCTGCTGCGCCTGCTGCGGGTCGAGCCGAAGGACGAGGTGGCCTCGGTCTTCACCGACGACGAGCTGGCCCGCCTGGTCAAGGACTCCAGCGAGGCCGGACTCCTCGAACCGGAGGACGGCCAGCGGCTGCAGGACGCGCTGGAACTGGGAACCCGGCCGGTCGGCGAGGTGATGGTGCCGCTCAACAAGATGCTCACCGTCGACGCCACCATCACCCCCCAGGGCCTGGAGCGGGCCTCCGTCGCCAACCGGTTCTCCCGTCTGCCGGTGGTCGCGGAGGGCGGCGCGATCCTGGGCTACCTGCACATCAAGGACGCCCTCGGCGCCGCCGACCGCACGAAGCCGTTCCCGCGCACGGCCCTCCACCCCATCATCAAGGTGGCCATCGACACCCCCCTCGACGACACCCTGACGGCCATGCGGGGCGCCGGCACCCATCTCGCCGCCGTCACCGGCACCAAGGGAACCGTCATCGGCTTCGTCACCATGGAGGACGTCCTGGAGGAACTGGTGGGCCCGGCCCCCGACGCGCTCGTCTGATCCGCGGGTGCCGCCGCCCGCCCTGCCGAACGCCGAACGCCGAACGCCGGCCGCCGCCGGACCGGCCCGCCGGGCTTCCCCGGGAGCCGGTCCGGCGGTGCCCGCCCGAGCCGTTCAATTCCGCGACAGCTCCCGCACGGCGAGGTTGAGCAGGAGCACATTGACGTGCGGTTCGCCGAGGAAGCCGGCGGTGCGGTCCTCGGTGTGGCTCTCGACCAGTGCTCCGACCCGATGCGGGGAGAGGCCGTTGGCCCGGGCCACGCGCTCGACCTGGATCCTCGCGTACGCGGGCGAGATGTGCGGGTCGACCGCGGAGGCGGAGCCGGTGACGGCGTCCTCGGGGACCGCCGACTCCGGTACGCCGTTGAACGCCGCGACCCGCCGCTTGGCCTCCCCGACCGTCCTGACCAGCGTGGGGTCGTCGGCCCCGAGCTGGCCGGAGCCGGTGGCGAGTGGGTCGTAGCCGCTGTGGGAGGGGCGGGGCTGGAACCAGGCGGGGTCGGGCCGGGCGGCCTCGTTCTCGTCCCCGGGGTCGGCCTTCGGCAGGTTCCAGTTCTGCCCGATCAGCTCGGAGCCGACCTCCCGGCCGTCGCTGACGACCAGGGAGCCGTTGGCCCTGCCGCCGAACAGGCCCTGGGCGGCGCCGGTGACCGCCAGCGGGTAGAGGACGCCGGTGACGACGGTCATCACCAGCAGCATGCGGAACGCGGCCCACAGCAGCCGTCCGGCGTTGCTTACGGAGTTGTTCATGGCCTTCAGCCGATTCCGGGAATGAGGGAGATGAGCAGGTCGATGAGCTTGATGCCGATGAACGGGGCGGCCAGCCCGCCGAGTCCGTAGATCCCGAGGTTGCGCCGGAGCATCCGGTCGGCGCTCGTGGGCCGGTACCGCACGCCCCTGAGGGCGAGCGGGACCAGGGCGACGATGATCAGCGCGTTGAAGACGACGGCGGACAGGATCGCGGACTCGGGCGAGGAGAGCTGCATGATGTTGAGCTTGTCCAGGCCCGGATACACCACGGCGAACATCGCCGGGATGATCGCGAAGTACTTCGCCACGTCGTTGGCGATGGAGAAGGTGGTGAGCGCTCCACGGGTGATCAGGAGCTGCTTGCCGATCCCGACGATCTCGATGAGCTTGGTCGGGTCGGAGTCGAGGTCCACCATGTTCCCGGCCTCCTTGGCGGCCGAGGTACCGGTGTTCATGGCGACTCCGACGTCCGCCTGGGCGAGGGCCGGGGCGTCGTTGGTGCCGTCACCCGTCATCGCGACGAGTCCGCCACCGGCCTGCTCGCGCTTGATCAGCGCCATCTTGTCCTCGGGGGTGGCCTCCGCGAGGTAGTCGTCGACGCCCGCCTCCTCGGCGATCGCCTTGGCGGTCAGCGGGTTGTCGCCGGTGATCATGACGGTCCTGATGCCCATACGGCGCAGTTCCGCGAACCGTTCCCGCATGCCGTCCTTCACCACGTCCTTGAGGTGGACGACCCCCAGGACCCGGGCGCCTCCGGCGTCGTGGACGGCGACGAGCAGCGGGGTACCGCCCGCAGCGGCGATGCCGTCGGCGATGCCGTCCGCGTCGCCGGCGACGGTGCCGCCCTGCTCCCGCACCCAGGCGGCGACCGAACCGGCCGCGCCCTTGCGGACCTTGCGGCCGTCCACGTCGACGCCCGACATACGCGTCTGCGCGGTGAAGGGTACCCAGCCGGCGTGGGACAGCTCGCCCTGGTGGCGCTCGCGCAGACCGTACCTCTCCTTGGCCAGGACGACCACCGAGCGGCCCTCGGGCGTCTCGTCGGCGAGCGAGGACAGCTGGGCGGCGTCGGCGAGTTCGGCCGCGGTCACGCCGCGGACCGGGACGAACTCCGCGGCCCGGCGGTTGCCGAGGGTGATCGTGCCGGTCTTGTCGAGCAGCAGTGTCGACACGTCGCCGGCGGCCTCGACGGCCCGCCCGGACATGGCCAGCACATTGCGCTGGACCAGCCGGTCCATGCCGGCTATGCCGATCGCCGACAGCAGCGCGCCGATCGTCGTCGGGATGAGGCAGACCAGCAGCGCGATGAGAACGATCATCGACTGCGGGGCGCCGGCGTAGGTCGCGAACGGCTGCAGCGTGACGACCGCGAGCAGGAAGACGATGGTCAGCGAGGCGAGCAGGATGTTCAACGCGATCTCGTTGGGCGTCTTCTGGCGTGCGGCGCCCTCCACGAGGCTGATCATCCGGTCGATGAACGTCTCGCCCGGCTTCGTCGTGATCCTCACGACGATCCGGTCGGAGAGGACCTTCGTACCGCCGGTGACGGCCGAGCGGTCGCCGCCGGACTCCCGGATGACCGGGGCCGATTCACCGGTGATCGCGGACTCGTCCACCGACGCCACGCCCTCGACGACGTCGCCGTCGCCGGGGATGACATCGCCCGCCTCGCAGACGACGAGGTCGCCGATGCGCAGATCCGTCCCCGCAACGCGCTCCTCGGCGCCGGCCGGGTCGAGCCGGCGGGCGACGGTGTCGGTCCTGGCCTTGCGCAGGGTGTCGGCCTGCGCCTTCCCGCGGCCCTCCGCCACGGCCTCGGCGAGGTTGGCGAAGATCGTGGTGAGCCACAGCCAGGCCGCGATCGCCCAGCCGAACCAGTCGGTCGGGTCGAGGACCGCGAAGACCGTGGTGAGCACCGAGCCGACCAGGACCACGAACATCACGGGCGACCTGACCATCGCCCTCGGGTCGAGCTTGTGCACCGCGTCCGGGAAGGACCGCAGCAGCTGCTTCGGGTCGAAGAGACCCGCGCCGACATGGCCGGTCACGGGCTTGCGGCCGGTCGGCACATCGCTGTGCGGCGTCCGGGCGGGAGTGGCAACGGACATGCCGTCCTCGTACTTTCTCGGATCCGTGGCCTCTCTCAGGCCCGTGGTCTTCCCCAGGTCCGTGGCCCTCCTCGGGCCCGTGCTCTTCCCCGGGTCCCTGCTCTTCCCCGGGTCCCTGCTCTTCCGCAGGTCCGTGGTCTTCCCCAGGTCCGTGGTCATGCCGCGAGCCCCTCGGCGAGCGGTCCCAGCGCGAGCGCCGGGAAGAAGGTCAGGCCGGTGACGATCAGGATGGCGCCGACCAGAAGTCCCGTGAACAGCGGCTTCTCGGTCCGCAGCGTGCCCGCCGTGGCGGGGACCGGCTTCTGCTCCGCGAGAGAACCGGCCAGCGCCAGGACGAACACCATCGGCAGGAACCGGCCCAGGAGCATGCACAGACCCAGCGCGGTGTTGTGGAACACCGTGTCGGCGGAGAACCCGGCGAACGCCGAGCCGTTGTTGTTCGACGCGGAGGTGTAGGCGTACAGGACCTCCGAGAAGCCGTGCGCGCCGACATTGGTCATGGAGGACTCGCCGTTGCCCGTGGCCATCGCCACGGCGGTGCCGGTCAGCACGAGCGCCGGGGTGACCAGGATGTACAGGGCGGCCAGCGTGATCTCACGCGTGCCGATCCTCTTGCCCAGGTACTCCGGCGTGCGGCCGACCATCAGCCCGGCGATGAACACGGCCACGACGGCCATGACCAGCATGCCGTAGAGGCCGGATCCCGCACCGCCGGGCGCGATCTCGCCCAGCATCATGCCCAGCAGCAGCACCCCGCCCGAGAGGCCCTGGAACGAGTCGTGGAACGAGTTGACCGACCCGGTGGAGGTCATGGTCGTCGAGACGGCGAAGAGCGACGAGGCTCCCTCTCCGAAGCGCTGCTCCTTGCCCTCCATCGCACCGCCGGCGATCTGGGACGCGGTCCCCGGGTGCGCGTACTCGATCCAGGTCACCAGGACCACTCCGGCGAACCAGATGAGGCCCATCGCGGCGACGATCGCGTACCCCTGCCGTACCGAGCCGACCATCCTCCCGAAGGTCCGCGGCAGCGAGAACGGGATGACCAGCAGCAGGAAGATCGTCAGCAGGTTGGAGAAGCCGTTGGGGTTCTCGAACGGGTGGGAGGAGTTGGCGTTGTAGTAGCCGCCGCCGTTGGTCCCGAGATTCTTGATCGCCTCCTGCGAGGCGACGGCACCGGGGCTGATCGACTGGGTCTCGCCGGTGACCGTCGTGATCTGGTGAATGCCGCCGAAGTTCTGGACGGCGCCGGCGGCGACGAACAGGATCGCGGCGATCACCGAGATCGGGACCAGGATCCGGACGGTGCCGCGGACCAGGTCGGCCCAGAAGTTGCCCAGTTCACCGGTGCGCGACCGGGCGAACCCGCGGACCAGGGCCACCGCGACGGCGATGCCGACGGCGGCGGAGACGAAGTTCTGCACGGCCAGCCCGGCGGTCTGGGCGAGATGGCCCATGGCCGCCTCACCCGAGTACGACTGCCAGTTGGTGTTCGAGGCGAAGGACGCGGCCGTGTTGAACGCCTGGTCCGGGGTGATCGGGGCGAAGCCGAGCGACAGCGGAAGCGTGTCCTGGACGCGCTGCAGCACATAGAGGAGCAGCACACCGACGGCGGAGAACGCGAGCACCGCGCGGAGGTACGCGGTCCAGCGCATCTCCGCGTCCGGGTTCGCACCCACCAGCCGGTAGATCCACTTCTCCGCCCGCAGATGCCTGCCGGAGGAGAAGACGCCGGCCATGTAGTCGCCGAGCGGGCGGTGCACCAGGGCCAGCGCGGCGATCAGCGCGCCGACCTGGAGCGCGTCGGCAAGTATCGGGTTCATGTCCGGGCTCAGAACCTCTCGGGCTTGACGAGGGCGAGGACCAGATAGCCCAGGAGGGCGAGGGCCACGATCAGGCCGACCACGTTCTCCGCGGTCACAGCTTCGCCACCCCCTTGGCGGCGAGGACCACGAGTGCGAACACCGCGACGGTGGTGACGACGAAGGCCAGGTCGGCCATCGTGAGCTCCTAGATGAGGCGTGCTTTCTCGGACCATCCGAGGAAAGCTTGTTCTCGACTCGACACCTGTGTCGTTGACGTGGCTCTTACGGCCCCGGGCAGGGGATTGACGACTCCCTTACGCCTGCCCTCCCGCGGCAGGGGTCCCGGCCGCCGCGGTTTCGGCCTCGCGCTCCGGCCGCTGCGTCAGGGTCGCGCCGGGCCGGGTGCGGTGGGGTGGGCCGGGCGGTGTGCGGTGTCGCGCGGGCCGGGTTCGGTGGGGTGGGGTGGGGTGTCAAGGAAGCGTCAGTGACTCGCGAGGGCACGTGACGGGGCACCCGATCCGCTGCATCCTGCTTGCGTGATGCCCACCTGGCCCCCGGACCGCGCGATGCGCACGGCCACTCTCGTCCTCGGCGGCGTGGCGGTGCTTCTGGTCGCCGTGGGGGCCGCCGCCGGGGCCATGTGGATGGTCGGCGCCGGAGTGTGGGCGGTGATCGCGGCCGTGGGCATCGAACTCGTCTACCGGCCCTGAGGCACCTCCCGGGCCGTCGCTCATGGGGTTGCGCGCGGGTGGCGGCGCGGGCCCGACCGTCGTCCGCACGGTCCCTCCTCGCGGTTCCTCCGTGCGGTTCGTCCTCCCGGTTCCTCCGTACGGTTCCTCCTCCCGCAGCCTCTCCGCGGAGCCTCGCCGTGAAGCCTCGCGCGAGGCGGGGAGCGGGGCCCGCCGGGTTTCCCGTCCGCGGCCGGAATGCCCCGACGGGTGCGGCGCGCCGGGCCGTGCGCCCACGCAGCGGCCTCGCGCCCAGGTCCGGCCTCATGTCATTTCCCGGCCCCCGCACACGGGTTCCCTCCCGGCCCGGTTCGCGTTAGTCTCTCACTAATGTTAGTCGCTAACACATGGAGGCCGGAGTGTCCGCTGTGGTGATCGCCGGGGCCGGACCGACGGGACTCGCCCTGGCCTGCGGGCTCGCGGCCGCCGGTGCCGCCGTCCGCGTCCTGGACAAGCGTGCGGAGCCCGCGACGACGTCCCGGGCGCTCGGACTGCAGCCGCGGGGCGCGGAGGTGCTCGACCGCCTCGGAGCGCTGGGGGATCTCCCCGGGCGATCGGTGCGCATCGCCCGGGTGGTCACCCACGTCGACGGTGAACCCATGGCCAGTCTCGAGGTCGGCCGGCCCACGAAGCTGGTGAGGAAGCCCGGCCTGCTCATGTCCCAGACGGAGGTCGAGGCGGCCCTGCGCCGCCGGCTGAACTCGCTCGGTGTCGAGGTGGAGTGGGGAAGGGAACTGCTCTCCGCCGCCCAGGACGCGTCCGGAGTGACGGTGTGCTGCGAGGGGGAGCGGATCCGGGCGGACTGGCTGGTCGGGTGCGACGGTGCGCACAGCCGGGTGCGCACGTCGGCGGGTATCGGCTTCCCGGGGGTCTCCGTCATCGAGAGCTTCCTGCTGGCCGACGTGCGGGCCGAGCTGCCGTTCGCTTCCGACGCCGTGTCCGTGTGGCTCCGCGGGGACGCCATGCTGGGAGCCTTCCCCCTCCCCGGCGACCGCGTGTGGCGGCTGATGGCACCGGGCGGAGCGGCGCACCCGGCCCCGGGCGTGGACGGGGTGGTGGAGGAACTGGCGAGGCAGCTGCGTGAGCACACGGGAGTCCACGGCTCAGCCGTGGCGCAGGTGTTGTGGTCCTCGACGTTCCGCATCCATCGCCGCCTGGCGTCCACCTACCGGCAGGGCCGCATCCTGCTCGCGGGCGACGCCGCACACATCCACAGCCCGTTCGGCGGCCAGGGCATGAACACCGGCCTCGGCGACGCGGAGAACCTCGCCTGGAAGCTGGCCCTGGTCGCCCACGGCGCCGCCGCCCCCCGGCTGCTGGACACCTACGAAGCCGAGCGCCGGCCGATAGCCCGCGAGGTGCTCGCGTCCACCAGCTCCCTCACCCGCGTCGCCGTCGGCACCAGCCCGGCGGCCCGGGCGCTGCGCGACCATGTCTTCGTGCCCTTGATGAACCGCCCGTTCGTGCAGCGGCTCATCTGGGAGCAGTCGTCACAGCTGAAGATCCACTACCGTGGCGGCCCCCTCGGCACCCGGACGCTCGCCCGGTGGTCCGCCCGGGGCCCCCGAGCCGGTGACCGCATGCCCGACCTGGCGTGCCGGGACGCCGGGGGAGCGCCCACCCGGCTGCACGCCGAACTCGGTTCCCGCTGGGCACTCCTGAGCCCCACGCCGCACGACGGAGAGGCGTACCTCGCGGAGGCCCGGCGCCACCTCGGCCCCGCCGTCCCCGTCGTGCACCTCCTGACGTCCGGGTCCCGGCACGCAGGCGTCATGCTGGTGAGGCCCGACGGGCACCTGGCCTGGCGGGGCGACTCGGCGGCTGCTCTCGGCAGCCGGCTCCGGCTCCGGTTCGGCACGTCGTCAGGGCACCTGCCCGGAAAGGCGGAGGCATGAGCGATCCGGCGTACCCGCCGCCGACAAGCCTGCGGGAGCGCAAGAAGGCCCGGACCCGGCAGGCCATTCAGGAGCACGCGCTCAGGCTGTTCCTCGCCCAGGGCTACGACGGAACCACGGTCGACCAGATCGCCCGCGCCGCCGGTGTGTCGAGCATGACGTTCTTCCGCCACTTCCCCACCAAGGAGTCGGTGGTGGAGTCCGACGACTACGATCCGCTGATCGTCCGGCTCATCGAGCAGCGGCCGCCCACGGAGGAGCCGCTCGCCGCTCTCCGGCACGCCCTCGGGGAAGGGCTGTCCGCCGTGTACGCCACCGACCGGGACGCCCTCCTCGTCCGCACCCGGCTCGTCCTGCGGACGCCCGCCCTGCGTGCCCGACTCTGGGAGAACCAGCACGCCACCGAGCGGATGCTCGCCACCGCCCTTGCCGCCCGGACGGGGGAGGAGCCCGGTCTGCGGCTGAGGGTGATCGCCGCCGCGGCGCTCGCCGCGGTCACCGCCGCGCTCGAACTCTGGGTGGACGGCGACGGCGAGGAGCACCTGCCGGCCCTCGTCGACGGGGCGTTCTCCGCGCTCGGCCCGTAGCGCCGGGCCGGCGTCCAGGCCCCGCCACGGCGCCCGGGCCTCGCCACGGCGCCCAGGCCATGGCCCGGGCGTCGTGCCTGATGAGGTGGGCCGGTTCGAGGTGGGTCGGTTCGAAGAGCGCCGGTTCAAAGAGGGCCGGTTCAAAGAGGGCCGGTTCAAAGAGGGCCGGGTGGCGGGCGGAAGGTTTGTGCCACCCGGGGTGTTGCGCCCCGGACCCGTCGAGGGAGGGCACACCCGCTGTGCCCTCCCTCGGCGTTCACGCCGTCCGGCGCCGTCTGACGAGACCCACCGCGATGTCCACGACGACGAAGCCGAGCAGCGTCACACCCAGCAGGGGCAGCGCCCATCCGAGGGCCACGACGGCCGGGACGCCGACGATGAGCACCGGAAGGGGGAGCCGGCGCCAGGCGCCGCGGGCGGGCGCCTTCCCGAACGCCGCGGTGCGGTCCGACCGGGTGGGGCGCCGCTGCCACCACATGCGGTACCCCCAGACGATCATCAGCATCAGGCCGATCGCGACGGCGGCGAGCACGATCTGGTTGAGGATGCCGAACAGGACGCCCATGTGTCCCTGGACGCCCAGCTTGCTGAGCTTCGCGAGGAGCGGGTAGTCCGCCCACCGGGCCTGCGAGGTGACCTCGCCCTTCTCGACGTCGACCGCGACCTGGTCGTAGTGGACCGGCCAGACGTTGTCGCCCTGGGCCACCACCCAGGCACTGGACGCGTCCGCGGGCGGTGTGACGTCGACGGTGCCGCCCAGCCCGGCCTGACGCGCCACCCTGAGCGCGGCGTCGAAGCCCGCCGGGTCGGCGTCGGCCTCCTCCGAGCCGGCCGCGGCTCCGCCGTGACCCGCGTGGCCGGCGTGCTCGTCCTCCGCGGGCGGGGTGGCGCCCGGCAGGAGGGTGTCGAGTGCCGGTGCGCGTCCCTTCGCCGCGTCGAGGAGCTGCCCGAAGCGCTCGCCCGCGTAGTGCGACCAGGTCAGCCCGGTGGCGCTGAGGAAGAACAGGGCGATCGCCAGCCACACACCGGTCGCCGCGTGCCGGCTGCGGGTGCGCCGCACGCCCCGGGCCGTCCGGTCGGGCAGCAGCACCCCGCGGGCCGACCCGGCGCGCTGGCCCCGGCTGCGGCCCAGCCACAGGACGAGACCGCCGGCGACGACCACCCACAGCCAGCTGGCCGCGATCTCCGAGTACAGGCGGCCGGTCTCACCGAGGTGGAGGTTGCGGTGCAGGTCGTCGAGCCAGGTCGTGAGCGGAGTCGAACCCCACCATGTGGTCAGCTCGCCCTGCACCTCCGCGGTGTAGGGGTCCACGAAGACGGTGCGCTGCTTCTCGCCCAGCTCGGGTATGGACAGCACCACGCGGGTGGTGTCCTCCGGCCCGGCCGGGGTGGTCACCGAGGCCAGCGCGCCCTCGGGGTGCGCGGACCGGGCGGCCGCGATCTGCTCGGCGAGCGGCCGCTGGGCCTCGCCGACCTGCTCGACGGTCAGCTTGTCGCCGTACACGAGCTGGTCGAGCTGGGGGGTGATGGTGTAGAGCAGGCCGGTCAGCGCGGCCACGAAGAGGAACGGGGCGACGAAGACCCCGGCGTAGAAGTGCATACGGACCAGCAGGGCGCGAACGCCTTGCCAGGAGCGCCCGGTGGCGCCCGGCTCCGGTGCGGCGGGCTGCTGGTCGTCGTCCTGCGGCTGTCTGTGGACGGTCGATGTCATGTGTGGGATCCCCAAGTGCTGCGCGCCGGGGTACGGCGCGTCCGGTGGCGAACGGGGAGGGTGCGAACCGAGGTCTGCGAACCGAGGTCTGTCAACCCAGGTCTGTGAACCCAGGTCGTGAACCCAGGGTCGTGAACCGAGGGCTGCGAACCCGCCCCGGGGCGGCGTGCCGTGACCACCGAGGACGACGGCGGTCAGGCCGGAGCGGGGAGGGGAGGGCCGCGCCGGGGATGGCAGCGGGTGAGCAGCCCCGCCGAGAGGCGGCGCTCGCCCGTCGCCGGGACCGGGGAGTCGGGATGCGCCGGCAGCGGGGAGGCTCCGGCGAGGTGGCGGCGGAGCCCGGACCGCAGGAGCGCCCCGAGCCGCCGGAGGACGCGCTCCCCGAACACCAGGCACAGCGCCGTGCCGAGGGTCGCCAGTGCGTGGCCCGCGGTCATCGCGGTGGTCAGGGAGTGACCGGCCGCACCGGCGGCGGACGCGAGACCGTCGCCGCCGAGCGCCGCGTGGTGCGGGTTCGTTCCCGCCATCGGTCCGCCGCCGGCCGGGTGGCCGTGCGGCATCCCGGATGCTCCGTGGCCCGGGCCGGCGGCCCGGCCGTGCGGGGCGGGTCCCGAGGACAGCAGGTGCAGGGCGATGTGAAGGGCGAACTGGACCGCGCCGAGGGACAGGACGGCGACGTCGAACCTGCGCCGGGGTCCGCCGAGAGCGGTGCCCAGGACCGTCAGGACTCCGAGGACCGCCAGCAGGGCGCCCGCGCCCGGAAGCCGGCCACCGGCCGCCGCGTGCGCGGCGGTCCCCAGCAGCAGGGAGGCGCAGGCGCAGAGCAGACCGCTCCCGGTCCGCCTCAGCCAGCTTCCCGGTTCGCGCACCCGCACAAGGTATCGGCACCGTACGCGTGTGCGGAACGGGGTTGCCCGATCTCTTCGCGGCCGGGACGGGGGTCATCTACGGTTCGCGCGAGGCCCGTTGCCGGCGGCCTGCCGTGCGGCCTCCGGTGCCCGGCGCTCGGCGGCGGCCGCGGGGACGTGGGCCGAATCACAGGACGGACGTCCGGAGGCCGGGCCAGGCGACGTCGGCCGCCGGGTCGCACGGCCCGGTCGGCCCGGCCGGCCCGGCCGCCCGTGGGCCGCTCCCGGACGGCGCGGCAGGAGCCCGGGGCGGGCCGCTGCCCGCCCCGGGCTCCTGCCCGTGGGCCGCGGCTGTCAGGACAGGGCGATCCCGTCGAGCTTGCCGTTCTTGGCGTCGTCGACCAGTGACGAGAACTGGTCGGCGCTCATCTGCACGCGCTGGCCGAAGTCGTCGGTCAGCACGACGCGGCGCTCCACCGGGGCGCCTGGGTCGACGAACAGCTGGGGGCAGCCGCAGTCGCACTTCCCGCAGAACGTCGCCATGGGCTCCAGCCCGCTGATGTCGGTCATGCTTTCCACCTCCAGGGGGGCGGTGCACCGGCCGGTCTCCCGCCGGCGGCCGCAGGGACTCCCCCCGGAATACCCCTTGCGGTGCCCGGTGAAGCCTGTTCGCGCGGGCGGTCGGTGCACGGTGCCCGGTTCGTGTGCGCCCGTGCCCCGGTCGTCGCCACCGCTGCCCCCGCCCGGTGGCCGGGTCCGGGAACCCTGAACGGCCGGAATCCGACTGGTGGGAGGGGGCCGTCCTGTGATGTGCCGATCCACGGGCACGCGCGGAGGCGACCGCCCGGGGCCGGGTCCTGTCGCTCCGTCAGCACGGCGGGTTCGGCGGACCGGTTGATGTGTGACACACGTCACAACGCCTGTCCGGGAACCCTACCCCCCCTGGGTACGACACCTGGATCGTACGGCGGACCGAACCGGCGTCGTACCCACCCGATCAGGCCGTTCGCACGTCGACAGAGGGACCCGGTGATGGACGACTCCCGAGAGGCAGCGCCCGGGGCGCAGGCGGCGCTCCGGAAGGCCGTGCCGCCGCCCGCACTGTGCGGCTTCCTGCTGCTGCTGGCCCTGGTCTTCACGGGCTCCTACGCGGTCGGGGAACTCGTGGGCCCGGTGGCGCCGGGCATGCACGCCACCCCGTCCGGGGGCAGCGCGGACGAGGACGGCGCACCCGGTGGCGCGGGGCACGGGGACGGCGCGGGGCACGGCGACGGGGCGGGGCACGGCGACGGGGCGGGCCACTGATGGGTACCGCGGCCGAGGCCCTCGTCACCACCGATCTGACCGTGGGCGGCATGACCTGCGCGGCCTGTGTGCGGCGCGTCGAGAAGCGCCTCGGCAGGCTCGACGGCGTCACGGCGACCGTCAACCTGGCCACCGGCAGCGCCCGGGTGAGCCATCCGCGCGGGATCGAGCCCGCCGAACTGGTCGCCGCGGTCGAGGGCGCCGGCTACACGGCCGCACTCCCCGAACCGCCCGAGCGGCAGAAGGAGGCGGAGCGGGGGGAACCGGACGACGGGAGCGAGGGCACGCGGCAGGAACGCGACCGCCTGGTGATCACCGCGCTCCTCTCGGTGCCGGTGCTCGCCCTGTCGATGGTGCCGGCCTGGCAGTTCCGCAACTGGCAGTGGCTGTGCTTCGCTCTCGCGGCGCCGGTCGCCCTGTGGGGCGCCTGGCCTTTCCACGTACGGGCGCTGCGCGGGCTGCGGCACTCCGCCGCCACCATGGACACCCTGGTGTCGCTGGGAGTGGTGGCGTCGTTCTCGTGGTCGGTGTACGCGCTCTTCCTGGGCGGCGCGGGGGAACCGGGCATGACCATGCCGTTCACCCTGCTGGCCGCGGCCCCGGACGGCGCGGCGCACCTGTACCTCGAAGCGGCCGTCGGGGTGCCGCTCTTCGTGATGGCGGGGCGGTTCCTCGAGGCGCGGGCCCGGCACGGAACCGGTGCGGCACTGCGGTCCCTGGCCCGGCTCGCCGTCAAGGAGGTCGCGGTACGCGACGACGAGGGGGAACGGCTGGTCCCCATCGAGGAGTTGCGGGCCGGACAGGTCTTCGTGGTGCGTCCCGGGGAGCGCGTCGCCACCGACGGCGAAGTGGTCGAGGGCAGTTCGGCGGTCGACCTGGCCCTCGTCACGGGGGAGGGCGAGCCGGTCGAGATCGGACCGGGATCGCCCGTGGTCGGCGGCGCGGTCAACGCGGGCGGCCTGCTGCTGGTACGGGCCACCGCGGTCGGCGCCGACACCCGGCTCGCCAGGATCACCCGCATGGTCACCGACGCCCAGGCCGGAAAGGCCAGGGCGCAGCGGCTGGCGGACTCGGTGTCGGGCGTGTTCGTGCCGGTCGTGCTCTCCCTCGCCGTCACCGCCCTCGGCTTCTGGCTCGGCGCGGGCGCCGACCCGCAGGCCGCGGTCACCGCGAGCGTGGCCGTCCTCGTCGTGGCCTGCCCCTGTGCGCTCGGGCTCGCGACCCCGACCGCGCTGATGGCGGCGACCGGCCGCGGAGCACAGCTGGGTGTCCTGGTCGGCGGGCCCCGCGCGCTGGAGGGCCTGCGGCACGTGGACACCGTCGTCCTGGACAAGACCGGCACCCTCACCACCGGGCACATGACCGTCGCCCGCCTCACGGCCGCCCCGGACGGGCCGGGGCGGGAGGAGGTGCTCCGGCTGGCCGGTGCCGTCGAACAGGGCTCGGAGCATCCACTGGGCCGGGCGGTCGTCTCGTACGCACGCAGGGCGGCGCCCGACCGGCCGCTCCCGGAGGTGAGCGACTTCACCGCCGTCGCCGGGCGGGGGGTCCGGGGCCGGGTCGACGGCCGCCTGGTCGAAGTCGTCGCGCCCGACGGGGAACTGCCCGAGCCGCTGGCCGCGGCGCTGCGGGCGGCGGAGAACACCCCGCACACCCCCGTCCTGGTCCGCGTGGACGGAGTGCCCGCGGCGCTTGTCGAGGTCGGTGACGTGGTGCGGGCCGGCAGCTTCCGCGCCGTGGAGAGGCTGCGGCGGCTGGGCGTGGAACCGGTGCTCGCCACCGGTGACCGCGAGGCGCCCGCGCACAGCGTCGCGGCGGACCTGGGCATCGGGACCGTGCACGCCCGGTGCACCCCCGAGGACAAGGCCGCGCTCGTGCGGCGGCTGCGGGAGGACGGCAGACGCGTCGCGGTGGTCGGCGACGGCATCAACGACGCCGCCGCGCTGGCCGGGGCGGACCTAGGGATCGCCATGGGAAGCGGCACCGATGTGGCGATCGGGGCGGCCGACGTGACCCTGGTACGGGGTGACATCGAGGCCCTCGCGGACGCCGTGCGGCTGGCCGGGCGCACCCTGCGAACGGTCCGGGCCAATCTGGTGTGGGCGTTCGGCTACAACGTCGTGACCGTGCCGCTCGCCCTGGTGGGGCTGCTCAACCCGATGCTCGCGGCGGTGGCCATGTCCGTGAGCTCGCTCCTCGTCGTCGGCAACAGCCTGCGTCTGCGCGCCTGGCAGCCGTCGACCGCGAAGGGCCGCCGGCGATGACGGAGACGGCGAACACGGCGAACACGGCGAACGAGGCCACCGTCACCGCGAACGAGACGGCGAACGAGACGGCGAACGAGACGGCGAACGAGACGGTGAAGGCGCGGAGGACGGAGAAGGCGGTGCAGGCAGAGAATGCGGTGCAGGCCGAGGGGCCGGTGCGCGAGGCGAAGACGGGGAAGCGGAACCGTCGGCTCGCCGATGCGCTGCCGGTCGTGCTGGCGCCGCTCGCCGCGTGCGCCGTCGCCCTGGGCGGCCTGACCACCTGGGTCGGCACCGGCCACGCGGGCACCCCGGCCCGGATCGACGTGGTGCCAGGCCGGGTGTACCTGCCGTACGGGGACGGCCGGGAGACGGCGGCGTTCTTCGACATCGCCAACTCCGGCGGATCCGGGGACCGGTTGACCGGAGCCACCTCACCCTCCGCCCTGGGGGAGGTCACACTGACCCGTCATCGCGTCACCGGGGCCGGCGGGGCGTACCGGGACGAGGTGGCGTCGACGGCCGTTCCGGCCGGCGGTGAACTGTCCATGTCGCCGCACGGTGTGAGCCTCACCCTCCTGCCGAAGGAGCGGCTGCGGCCCGGCGACATCGTGCCGTTCACGCTGCGGTTCGAGCACGGTGGGCCGATCAGGACCGTCGCCGTGGTGGTACGCCCCACCTCCTCCTTCTGACCTCCGAGACCCGTTCCCGGCGGGAGCGTTCGCTCCGGCCGGGGTCTTCCGCGCGGGCGCGCGCCGGTCCATCGCGCCGTCCGGGGGACCCGCGCTCGCGTGGTGGGCCGTACGGCGGGTGGGTCGATGCGCAGGCGCGGCGGTCTGCCCGGACGCCAACTCCCCGTGGTATTCGTCGTTGTGGACGGCCACCGCCTCCCGACCTCGACTGTGTCGTGGATCACATGGTCCGGTTTGAGTCGGTGACCGGGGTCAGGTGCGTACCCATGCAGGACGACGATCGTCAGGATGCGAGGATGAGGCGCCATGACTGCCGGGTGGTGTTCTCGTACGGTACGGGCCGCGGTGTTCGCGGCCGTGTGCGTGCTGCTCGCCGCCCTCGGTCACGTCGTCATGTCCGGGGAGTCCGTACCGTCGTGGACGCTGGCCGGCGGGCTCGTCGCAACCGCCGGGCTGGGCTGGGGCCTGGCGGGGCGTGAGCGGGGACTGCTGCCGGTCGTGGCCGTGGTGGTCGCCGTGCAGACCGCGCTGCACACCGTGTTCTCCCTCGCGCAGTCCGGGACGGCCGCCGCCGGCCATGTCGCGCAGGCGGCCGCGTCCGCCGCGCGCGGTCACCACCACATGGGCTCCGGCGGTATGGGGCAGGCCCCTCCGGGCGCCCTCGACGGTATGGCGACGAGCCATGGGCACGGCGCATATGTCGAGACCGCGGGGCATATGGCGTCGACGGGTATGCCGTCCGTGGGTCTGCCGTCCGCGGGCCAACTGGCCGATACGGCCCACACCGTCCCCCTGCACCATCTGGATGTGCTGTCCGGGGACTCCTCCTCGTTGGGCATGTTCGCCGCCCATCTGCTGGCAGCACTGCTCACGGGCCTGTGGCTCGCCCACGGCGAGCGGGCCGCGTTCCGCATCCTCCGCGCGGTCGCCGGCTGGCTGACCGCGCCGCTGCGGCTGCTGCTCGCGCTGCCGGCTCCGCCGCACCGTCCGCGGCTGCGCGGACGCCGCCGCCCTTCCCGCATGTCGCGGCTCCTCGCCCTGGTCTACGCGATCGTCTCCCGAGGGCCGCCCGTGGGGTCCGCTGCCGCCTGACGGCAGCCGGAATCCCGAGGCGGCCCGAGTCGCCCCTCGGGCACGGCCGTACACCGGTCCGTGCGGGGCACCTCCCGCCGGCGCCGGACGGCCGGACCCCCACACACCGGGTGGCGGACCGTGCGGCCTCGGGCCCCGGTCCCGGTCCCGGACGACCCGAGAAGGACACCAGGTGATCTCTTCCGCCCTGCCCGCCGACGGTGACGCCACGGCAAGGACGCCGTCGGCCGACGAGTCGATCACGTCCTGGGCGCTTGCCGCCCGTGCCGGTGACGCCGACGCGGTGGAGCGCTTCGTCCGCGCCCTGCACCGCGACGTCCTGCGCTATGTCGCCCATCTGTGCGGCGATCCCCAGTCCGCCGACGACCTCGCACAGGACACCTTCCTGCGCGCGCTCGGCAGCCTCCACCGCTTCGAGGGGCGGTCCTCGGCCCGCGCCTGGCTCCTGTCCATCGCCCGCCGCGCGGTGATCGACAGCTACCGGTACGCGGCCGCGCGGCCCAGACTGCACGACGTACCGGACTGGCAACTCGCGGTCGAACTCGCCCAGCCGGGCGACCTGCCCGGCTTCGACGAGGGCGTCGCGCTGCTCGAACTGCTGGCGGGCCTGCCGCGGGAGCGGCGGGAGGCGTTCGTCCTCACCCAGATGCTCGGGCTGCCCTACGCGGAGGCGGCCGAACTCAGCGACTGCCCGGTCGGAACGGTGCGTTCCCGTGTGGCCCGCGCCCGGGCGACGCTCATGGAGCTGCTGACCGAAGCGGAGGACCAGGCCGCGCCGGTACTGGCGGCCTGAACCGGCCGGGTGCCGGCCCGGGCCCCCGGCGGGGCGTGCCGGCACCCCGTTCCCGACCCGGGCCCTCGGCGGGGCGTGCCGGCACCCGTTCCCGACCGGCGCCGGGCCCGGCGCGCGCCGCACCCCCCCGCGGGGGACCGCGAGTGAACCCTGCTGAGCGCGGCTGAGCGCGGCTGAGCGCGGCTGAGCGCGCGTGGGACGCGGCTCCCCGGCGTGTGCCGCGTACGAGCGGCGACGCCGATTCAGGGTGCCGGGAACTCACCCGGCACCCGCCGCGACTAGTGGACCGGGTGACGGAGCTTCATCCCCTGTGTCAAGTGAACTCTGGAGACTTTCATGCGTGCTCGTGTGTGGTGTGGTACGACGGTCGCGGTGCTCGGCCTGCTCGCGGCCGGTTGCGGTGGCGGGAAGGACTCCGAGGACAAGGGCACGGAGAAGTCCGCGGCCTCCGGCGGCTTCCCGGTGACCGTCACCGACTGCATGGGCGCCGAAACCGCCTTCACCGAGGCCCCGCAGAAGATCGTCACCAGCAACGCCTCCAGCCTGGAGATCCTGCTCCGCCTGGGCGCGGGCGACAAGGTGATCGGCACCGGGTTCCCGCCCGCCGAGGGCGCGCTGCCCGCCGAACTGGACGCCCGGGCACAGAAGGTCGAGGTGCTCAGCCAGACGGTCATACCGAAGGAGAAGCTCCTCGGCTCCGGCGCCGACCTGTACATCGACACCTTCGCCTCGATGGCCGGCATGGGCGGCGGCATGGGCGACGCGCCGACCGAGGAGGAGTTCAAGGCCGCCGGGATCAAGCACGTCTACCTCAAGTCCACGGCGTGCGCCCCGATGAGCAAGGGCCCGTCGAAGGACCTGTCCGCGGTCCAGGACGACATCACCTCCCTCGGAGCCGTCACCGGCACGAGCGCGAAGGCCCGGGAACTCGTCGCCGGGATGAAGGAGAAGGTCGACGGCGTACAGAAGGCGATCGGAGGGACCGCGGAGGACGCCCGGCCGACGTACTTCTTCTTCGACTTCGACGCGGGCACCAAGCAGCCGATCGCCGTGTGCAACCGCCAGGTCGCCAACGCGGTGATCACCCTGGCGGGCGCCCGCAACGTGTTCGCCGACTGCGACGGCGACTTCAAGCAGGTCAGCTGGGAGGACGTGGTGTCCAGGAACCCGGACTGGATCCAGCTCGGCGTACGCGACCGGGGCAGCGAGGCCGCCGACGAGAAGGCGTTCGACGAGGCGCAGAAGTGGCTCGAGGGCAACCCCGCCACCAAGGGCCTGAAGGCCGTGAAGGACGGCAGGTTCCTGCGCATCGGCTCCGAGCGCACCACCATCGCGGGCGTGGAGAACGCCACCACGGTCCAGGACATCGCCCGGGCCGTCCACCCCGACAAGGTCAAGTAGCCGTGCTGGACACGCTGTCCGCGCCCCGCCGCGAGAAGGCGAAGACGCCCGGCGAGGCGCGGACCGTACCCGCCGGGATGATCGCCCTCGTCCTCGGCGCGGCACTGCTGGCCGCCCTGACGGCGGCGGTCTCCTGGGGCTCCACGTCCATCCCGCCCGCGGAGGTGTGGAGCGTGGTGGGCAGACGGCTGACCGGCGAGCCGCCGCGGCCCGGCACCGACGACCTGATCGTGTGGCAGCTGCGGGTACCCCGGGCGCTGCTCGCCGCGCTCGTCGGCGCCGGACTCGGCCTCGTCGGGACGGCCGTGCAGGCGCTCGTCCGCAACCCGCTGGCCGACCCGTACCTGCTGGGCATCTCCAACGGGGCCTCGCTGGGCGCCGTCGCCGCGATCGTGCTGGGCCTCGGCGCCGGCGGCGCGCTGGGACTCGGGCTGTCCGGTGCCGCGTTCCTCGGCGCACTGGGCACGTTCGCCCTGGTGTGGACGGTGGCCCGGCGAGGCGGCGGGTTCGCGCCGCTGCGGCTGGTGCTGGCCGGTGTGGCGATCGGGCAGTTCCTGTCCGGCTTCACCAGCTACCTGGTGCTGCAGACCGGCGACGAACAGCAGACCCACAGCGTGCTGTTCTGGCTCATGGGCAGCCTGAGCGGCGCGAGCTGGCCGGTGCTCGCGGTGCCCGCCGCCGCGGTGCCCGCCGCGCTGCTCTGGCTCCACGCGCGCGGCCGCGGACTCAACGCCCTGCTGATGGGCGACGAGACGGCCGCCGGACTCGGCGTCGACGTCACCAGACTGCGCCGCGAGCTGTTCACGGTGACGAGCGTGCTGACCGGGGTGCTGGTCGCCGTGTCCGGCGCCATCGCCTTCGTCGCCCTGATGGTGCCGCACGCCTGCCGTCTGGTCGTCGGCGGCGACCACCGCCGGCTGCTGCCGGTCTCCGCCCTCTTCGGTGCGCTGCTGCTGGTGGTGGTGGACATCGTGTGCCGGACGGCGATGGACACCCAGGAGCTGCCGGTCGGTGTGGTGACCTCGCTGATCGGGGCGCCCGCACTGCTGTATCTGCTGGACCGGCGGCTGGGGAGCGGCAGTTGAGGATCGACATCGAGGACCTGCACGTCGCCTACGCGGGCCGTACGGTCGTCTCCGGCGCCCGGCTGGTCGCGGCCGAGGGGGAGATCACCGGCCTGGTCGGCCCGAACGGCAGCGGGAAGTCCACCCTCCTGCGCACCGTCTACCGGCATCTGCGCCCCGTCGCGGGCCGCGTCCTGCTGGCCGGGTCCGACATCCGTGAGCTGTCCCCGGCCCGCTCGGCACGCCATGTCGCGGCGCTGCCGCAGGAGCGCGGCAGCGAGTTCGAGCTGACGGTACGGGAGGTGGTGGCGATGGGGCGTACACCGTACAAGCGGGCGTTCACCGGGGACGACGCCGCCGACCGGGACATCGTCGCCCGCGCCCTGGCGGACGTCGGCATGGCGGACGCGGCCGGACGGCGCTTCACCGCCCTGTCCGGGGGCGAGCGGCAACGGGTGCTGCTGGCACGGGCGTTCGCCCAGGACCCGGACGTCCTGGTGCTCGACGAGCCGACCAACCACCTCGACGTCCGGCACCAGGTGGAACTGCTCGCCCTCCTCCGGGCGCAGCGCCGCACCACCCTGGTGTCGCTGCACGACCTCAACGCCGCCGCCTCCGTGTGCGACCGGCTGCACGTGCTGCACGCCGGGACCGTCGTCGCGTCGGGGCCGCCGCGCGAGGTGATCACACCCGGGCTGATGGCGGAGGTGTTCGGCGTCCGGGCCGCCGTGGTCGACCACCCCCTGACCGGCGACCCGCTCATCGCCTTCGACCACCGGGCACCCGCCGGCGACGGCACGGCCCCCGCACTGGAGGCCAACACGGCCGGATGACGGCGAGCGGGGCGGCGGGGGAGGGGGAGGGGCGACCGGGGCCCCGGGGCCGGACGCGGTGCGGCGCGAGCCGGGTCGCACGGCAGGGAGCGGGACGCACGGGACGGGCCGCACGGCAGGGGCGGGACGGCCGGGGAACGCCCGGCCGTCCCGCCCCTGCCCCGTGGGCCGGGTGCGGGGATCAGGCGGGCACCGGATCACCGATCTCGTATCCGGCCTCGACGATGGCGGCCCGCAGCCGCTCGTCGTCGAGGCCGGTGCCGTGCACGGTGACGGTGTTCGCGGCCAGATCGACCACGACCTCGCTCACACCGTCCACTTCGCGGATCTCCTCGGTGATGCTCGCCACGCAGTGCCCGCAGCTCATACCGGTGACGTTGTAGTGCTTCCGGGTCATGGGACCACTCCTCGAATGCCGGTGAACGCTCTCACCGGCGTACGGATACACGGGGACGGATGTTCAGCGCCCCGGTGAGAGAGGCCCTCACCCGGCACGGGCACACCACCCGTCTTCGGCTGTCACCCCAGTCGTCGGCCGGGAGCACCGCCGGGTTCCCGGCCCCGGGTGTGACGCGTGGGCCCCCCTTCTCCCGGCCGCAACATCCGTACCTCCGGACACGGTTCCCGGAAATGGCCGGGAACTCATCCCGCGGTGTCGCCGACATGTGGGACGAGGCCGCCGTCCGGCGGCCGTCCCACAGGGGAAGGGCGGAGAGGGTGACGGACCACAGCGGGGGCTCGGCGGAGCCCGGACGCATACCCGGCGGCGGCGACCGCTGGCTCCTGGTGGCCGTGGCGGGACTGCTGTCGTTCGTGGCCATGCTCGACATGAGCATCGTCAACGTGGCGCTGGCGGAGATCTCCCGGGACCTTCAGGTGTCCGCCGCGACGGCCCAGTGGGTGGTCCTCGGCTACCAGCTTCCCGTCGTGGCGCTGCTGCTCCCCGTCGGCCGGTGGCTGGACGGCGCCGGTCCGCGCTCCGCGGTGCTCGCCGCCACCGCCGGGTTCGCCCTGTGCAGCGCGCTGGCGGCGGCCGCCCCCTGGGCCGGTCTCCTCGTCACGGCCCGGCTGGCCCAGGGCGTCTTCGGGGCGGTCCTGTTCGTGCTGATGCCCGTCCTCGCCCTCGGCTCGGTACGGCCCGAGCTGCGCGGCCGGGCGATGAGCGTGCCGGCGACGCTCGGTCCGCTGGGCGCGGTGACCGGGCCCGCGGTCGGCGGACTGCTGCTGGACGGCCTGGGCTGGCGTTCGGTCTTCCTGGTCAAGATTCCCTTCTGCCTGCTGGCGCTGGTCGTGGCCTGGAGGGCGATGCCGGCCGACCGGGGGCTGCGGCTGCCCCGTGCCCGATCACTGCTGGACGCGTCGCTCGTCGCCACCGGCGTAACGATCCTGCTGGTGGCGCTGACCCTGGCGGCCGGCGACTCCCGGTGGCTGGTGCTCACCGCCGCCGCGGTGCCCGCGCTGTGGCTGTGGCTGCGCGGAGAGGGCGGCCGGCCGGTGAGCGGAGTGCTGCGGGTGCCCGGACTGCCGGGCGCGCACGGGGCGGTGCTGGCACTGGCGACCGGCTTCGCCGCGATGGCCTATGTCATCGCCCTCCACCTGCAGCGCGACAACGGCGTCAGCGCCACCGCCACCGGCCTGACGGTGCTCGCCTTCCCGCTCGGCATGGGGCTGGCCGGGCCGCTCGGGGGACGCCTCGCGGACCGCTACGGCGCCAGGCCGGTCGCGGTCGCCGGAGCCGCGGTCACCGCCTGCGGGTTGCTTCTGCTGGTCCCGGCCGGCGGGGAATGGTCGCCGGTGGACGTGGCCTGGCGGCTGGCCCTCGCCGGGGCCGGCATGGGACTCAACGGCGGCCCCACCCAGGCCCTGGTGATGGGGGCGGCGCCACCGGAGCGGATCGCGACCGTCGGCTCGACGGTCCAGCTCGCCCGCAGCCTCGGCTTCACGCTCGGCCCCGCCCTCGCCACCGCCGCCTGGGGCCTCGCCGGGCCGGACCACGGCGCCCGGGCCGGACTGGGCCTGGCCACGGCGGCCGCCTGCCTCTCCGTACCCCTGCTCCTGCTGCCCGCACGCCGCCGTGCCGACGTGGCGGCCACGACGAACGCGGCCACCGCCGCCCCCAACTGACCGAGGAGGCGGCCACCGCCGCCCGCAACCGACCGAGGAGACTGCCCTTGTGCGGAATCACCGGCTGGGTGTCCTTCCACCAGGACGCCCGCCGCCACGCCCCCGTCATCGAGGCCATGACGGCCACCCTCACCCCCCGCGGCCCCGACGCGGGCGGCGTCTGGCTGGGCGGGCACGCCGCGATCGGACACCGCCGCCTCGCCGTCATCGACCCGGTCGGCGGAGTCCAGCCGATGACCGACCGGCCCGACGAGCCGGCCGCCGTCCTCAGCTACAGCGGCGAGGTCTACAACCACCACGAACTGCGTGCGGAACTGAGGAGCCTCGGACACGACTTCCGCACCCGCAGCGACACCGAGGTGGTACTGCGGGCCTACCTGCAGTGGGGCGAGGACGTCGCGGAGCACCTGGACGGCATGTTCGCCTTCGCGGTCTGGGACGAGCGCGCCCGGCGCCTCCTCCTGGTCCGCGACCGCCTCGGCGTGAAGCCGCTCTTCTGGGCCGCCGTCGACGGCGGACTGGCTTTCGCCTCGGAGCCCAAGGCGCTGTTCGCGCACCCCGAGGTCCGCCCCCGCGTGGACGCGGACGGACTGCGCGAGGCGTACAGCCTGCTCTTCAACACCGGCCCCACGGTGTGGTCGGGCGTGCGCGAGGTCGAGCCGGGCGGCGTCCTCGTCCTGGACCGCGCCGGCATCCGCGAACGCCGCTACTGGCAGCTGGAGGCCCGCCCCCACGGCGACGACCGCGACACCACCGTCGAACACGTCCGCGACCTCGTCGCCACCGCCGCGCACAGCCAGCTGGAGGCCGACGTCCCGCTGTGCAGCCTGCTGTCCGGCGGGATCGACTCCACCGTGCTCACCGCGCTGCTCGCCGGTGAACTCCGCAGGCGGGAGGGCCCGGACGCGCGCATCCGCTCGTACGCCGTCGACTACAGCGACCAGGCCGAGCAGTTCACCGGCGACGTCCTGCGCACCGGCCACGACACCCCGTTCGCCACCGAGGCCGGGGCGTACATCGGCACCGACCACAGCACCGTCGTCCTCGACCCGCGCTCCCTGCTCGACCTCGACCACCGCAGGGCGGTCGTCGCGGCCCGGGACTCGCCGATCGGCGTCGGGGACATGGACACCTCGCTGTACCTGCTGTTCGGGAGGATCCGCGAGCACTCGACCGTCGCCCTGTCCGGCGAGGCGGCGGACGAGGTGTTCGGCGGATACCCCTGGTTCCACAACCCCAAGGCCCTGGCCGCCGCGACCTTCCCCTGGCTGCTGGTCACCGGCGACGAGGCCGCGATGCCGCTCAACCCCGAACTCGACCTGCGCATAGCCGAGTTCCGTGACGACACCTACGCCGACGCCCTGGCGGCGGTGCCGCACACCGACGGCGAGACCGCGGCCGAGCACCGGCAGCGCGAGATGCAGCACCTGTCCCTGACCCGCTGGCTGCGCCAGCTCCTGCACCGCAAGGACCGCCTCAGCATGGCGCGGGGGCTGGAGGTCCGGGTCCCGTACTGCGACCACCGCCTGGTCGAGTACGCCTTCAACACGACATGGGCGCTGAAGAGCTTCGACGGCCGGGAGAAGAGCCTGCTGCGCGCCTCGGGAACCGGCCTCGCCCCGGACTCGGTGCTGCACCGCCCCAAGAACCACTACCCGGCCACTCACCACCCCGACTACAACCGCGGGCTCCAGGACCTGGCCCGGGACGCGCTGTCCGACCCGCGGGTCCGCGCCCTGTCGGACGAATCCGTCATCAAGCCCTGCCTGGACACCCCGCCCGACCGGCTGCAGTGGGGCCACCGGCTCCGTCTCGAACGCGTCGTGGACCTCGCCCTGTGGCTGGACCACCACCGTCCCGAACTCGCCCTCTGAGGAGCGCATCATGACCCTTCACGAGACGCCTCCCGCCCTGGACGACGTCGACGCCCTCCCCGAGCCGGTGCCGCTGACCGGCTGCCCGTACAAGAGCAACCCCTACCCGCTCTACGGGCGGATGCGCGAGGCCGGCCCGGTCCACCGGGTGGTCTTCCCCAGCGGGGTGCACGCCTGGCTCGTCACCGGCTACGAGGCAGCCCACCGGGCCCTCAACGACGAACGCCTCGGCAAGAACCACGACCGCGGAAACGACCGCTGGCGGGCCCGAGCGTCGATCATGCCCGAGCCCCAGCACTCGCAGTTGCAGGTGCACCTGCTGCACCAGGACCCGCCCAAGCACACCCGGATGCGGCGCCACGTCACCGACTCCTTCACCCCGCGCCGCGTCGAGAGCCTGCTGCCGCGCTTCCAGGAACTCGCCGACGCCCTCGTCGACGAACTGCCCGAGACCGGTCCCGCCGACCTCGTCGCCGGCTTCGCCGCGCACTTCCCCTTCCAGGTCCTCGCCGAAGTCATCGGGCTGCCCGCCGAACTGGCCGCCCGGTTCGACCGCGACTGGGGCAAGGTCGTCCAGCCGGTCGGCCCCACCGACGCGGGCCGGCCCGCGTACGAGGCCCGGCTGCACGGCCTGCAGAGCTATATCGCCGAGGTCGTCGCCCACAAGCGCGAGCACCCGGACGACGACCTGCTCAGCCGTCTGGTCGCCGCCCGCGACGGCCATGAGCTGACCCAGGAGGAACTGGACTCCATGATCTTCCAGCTCCTCGTCGCCGGCCAGGAACCGGTCACCAACCAGATCACCACCGCCCTCATCGCCCTCTTCCGCCACCCCCACCAGCTCGACCGGCTGCGCGACGATCCCGGTCTGCTGCCCCAGGCAGTGGAGGAACTCCTGCGCTACGACAGCGCCTTCGAACTCACCACCTGGCGCTTCTTCGCCGAGGACAGCGATCTGCACGGCACCGAGGTCCCGGCCGGGGACTCCGTGATCGTCTCGCTGTGCGCCGCCAACCGCGACCCCCGGCGCTTCGACGAGCCCGACGAACTCGACCTGGAACGCAGCCCCAACCCGCATCTGGCCTTCGGCCACGGCATCCACTTCTGCCCCGGCGCCGCACTGGCCCGCGCCGAACTCCGCATCGCCCTGGGCACCCTCCTCACCCGGCTGCCGGGCCTGCACCTCGCCGTCCCGGACGAGGACATCCAGTGGATCCCGGCCGTCCTCGGCCGCGGCACCAACCACCTGCCCGTCGGCTACGGCCGGCGCGTCTGACCCCTGACACCACCACCGGGCCCGGCCGAACCGGGCGGGGCCCGGTCCGCGGCGGTACCGATCCGCCGCCCGGCCGAACGTCCGCGCCCGGCCGTCAGCCGAGGCGCCATGCCGCTATGCCGCTGTGCGCCCATGCCGCCATGCCCGACCCCACGGAGACCCCACATGCCGCTGACGACAGCAGCCGACGCCCGTACCGCCGAGACCGCCGAGACCGCCGAGACCGCCGAGAGTGTCGGGACCGCTGAGAGTGTCGGGACCGTTGAGAGTGTCGATTCCATCGGGACCATCGAGACCGCCGGGACCATCGAGACTGTCGAGGCCGCCGGGACCGTCGGCACCGCGGTCCTGAACCTGCTCCTGCCCCACCACCGCACGGCCGACGACCGGGCAGCGCCCACCGACGCCTTTCCCCACCAGCTCCGCCAGATCGGCGCGTTCGTGCGCCGGAACGAGCCCATCGTCCTCACCCTGCCCGGCTTCCCCTGCAAGTCGCCGAACCCGGCCAAGGTCCTCGGCCACCTCCCCGATCAGGGGGAACGGCTCTCCCTGGCCTTCCTCAACTCCCTGTGCGCCCGCATCGGGGAGATCCACGCCCCCGGGGCCCGGGTCGTCATCTGCTCCGACGGCCATGTCTTCGGCGACCTCATCCGCGTGCCCGACGAGCACATAGACGCCTACTCGGACGAGCTCAGCCGGCTGATCGACGAACTCGGCCTGGACCATCTGTCCGTCTTCGACCTCAGGGACGTCCTCGGCGACCTGCCCCACTCGGCGAAGCGCGCCTACGTCCACGACCGCTATGCCCCCGGCCTCGACGAACTGCGGGCCGAGGTCCGCGCCGACGGGCACACCCTGGCGCTGTACCGCGGCATCACCCGCTTCCTCCTGGACGACACCGCCGACTTCGCCGGGACCCGCTCCGCGCTTCAGCGCGAATGCCGCCGCCGGGCGTACGGGGTCATCCAGCGCAGCCGCGCCTGGGGCGAGCTGATCGCCGAGCACCACCCGGGTTCGGTACGACTGTCCATCCACCCCCAGGCCGTCGGGGCGCCCAAGTTCGGGATCCGCCTCCTGGACGCCCCCGACGTATGGACCACTCCCTGGCACTCCGCGGCGCTGCACCGGCCCGACGGCACATGGAGCCTGCTGCCCCGGGCCAGGGCCGAGCGACTCGGGCGGCTGGTGCACCACGACGGCAGACCGAGCCACTTCGAGTGACGGACCGATTCGTATGACGGACCGATTCGTATGACGGACCCATGGACATGACGGACCGATTCGTATGACGGACCCATGGACATGACGGACCGACTCGCATGACGGACCGACGGGCTCCCGGCCCCCGGGCCCGGGCCCGGCACCGCCTCGCGACCTCCGTCCGTACCGGCGGGCCGAGGCTCGTGCGCCTACTGCCGCCGCGCCGTTCCCTGCTGTTGAATGCGGCTGCGGCTGGTCGCGGCTGCGTCCACCCACTGCCGAGGCCGGAGTCCCACGGCGGTCCGGGCCCGGCCGGCAGCGCACCAACCCACCAGAGCACGATCCTGTGGAAGCACCACCAGACATGAGTACCAGCGGACCAAGGGAGTCACCGATGCCCCGTTCCACCCCGGCGCGCGGACTGTGCCGTACCGGCGTCCTCGCCACCGCAGTGTTCGCGGCGGTCATGGCCGGAGCGGGGCCGGCCACGGCCCATACCGAGGTCGAGGCGCCCGGCGCCCGGGCCCTCGACCAGAACGTCGCGCTCGCCTTCACCGCCGCCTCGGAGTCCGACTCCGCCGGGATCAGCAAGCTGGAGGTGATTCTCCCCGAGGGCATCGCCCCGACGGACATCACCTACCAGGAGGGGCCCGAGGGCTGGAAGTTCGCCGCCACCGACCGGGGTTACACGGTGTCCGGGCCGAAGCTCGCGGTGGGGGAGGACGCCGAGTACGTCGTGACGGCACGGCAGTTGCCCGACGTCAGGGCCCTGTACTTCAAGACCCTCCAGACCTACGACGACGGGAAGGTCGACCGCTGGATCGAACTGGAGGAGGAGAAGGGCGGCGAGGCGCACGGCCACAGCCACCCGGCTCCCCGGCTGGCACTGGAGCCCGCCGCACCCGGCGCGAAGCCGGTGGGCCCCACACCCGTGCAGACGGCGACGACGGCCCCGGCCACCACCGGCCCCGGCCCGGCCGAGGCCGCGGGCGGACCGCCGGCCGAAGCCGCGGAAGCCGCGGAAACCCCCACGGGGGACGGCGGGGGCATGCCCGTCGCCGCGACGGTCGGTGTCGCCGTGGCCGTGCTCGCGCTCGGCGGCGGGGCGTGGTGGTGGTTCAGGAGCCGCCGGGGCGGAGCCGCGTGAGGCCCAGCCGGTCGTGCCCCGGCCGGAATCCCCGACGCGCGTGAGACGGCGGCCGTTACCTCCCGGCGCGGACGGGCGCCGGTGGGGACGGGCCCGCGCCACCACGGCCCCGGGCCGGCCGGTCGGGACACCACGAGGGGCCGCCGTACCCGAACGCCCGACCGCGCCGGCTACGGCAGACGCGGGTGCCGGGCGGCGGCACCCCGACGGGGTCGCCGCGTGATCGCCGGGAACGGACTGCGCTGGATCCTGACCGCGGTGTTCGCCGTGCCGGTGACGTACGGGATGTGGCGGGCCTGCGCCCCGCGTACCGCCGCCGGTGACCGGGTCGACCAGGTGTTCCACGTCGTGGCGGGAGCACTGATGATCGCCATGGTCTGGCCGTGGGGCACGGAGCTGCCGACCGGCCCCCAGTTCATCGTGCTGGTGGCGGGCGCGGCGTGGTTCCTGGGCTCCGCGCCGCTTCGTGCCACCACGGGCGCCCGGGTCGCGGCGTCGACCGCGGCCCTGCCGCATGTCGTGATGATGGCGGCCATGACATGGATGGTCGCGGTCATGGGCGCCGCGGCCTCGGGGCACGCAGGAGGGACCCACGCCCATGCCGGGGCGCACGTCCCGGGTGTCTCCGGTGCCACTCTCATGCGGCTGGCGGACGCAGGGCCGAGACTGACGGCGGTCCTGCTGGCCGTCCTGCTCGTGGCGATCGGGCTGCGCCGGCTCGCCCGGGCCTTCGAACGGGCTCCGACCGTCCCGCACGGCGCCCGAGCCCCGGCGGGAGGCGGCGAGGGCGCGCTGGCCCACGCCTGTCACGCGGCGATGGCGCTGGGCATGGCGGAGATGTTCGTCCTGCTCGTCTGAGACCGCGGTGGACTGCCGGCAGGCAGGCGGCAGAGACGGACGGCGGCGGAAGGCGGGGCGCACACCCCCGCACACCGCACACCCGCGTACCGCGGCGGGCGGAGCGGGGTTCGGCGGCAGCGGACTCCCGCTCGTGGCGCGTCGGTGCCGCGTACGGTCACGGGACGAACCCGGATCGCAGCCGCGTCGTCCCGCCGTACGACGGAGGCGCCGAACCGCCTTCGAGACCGCCCTCACCCAGGGCGTACGCTTCGAGCGCCGACTCTTCCGCGCCGTGTTCACCACCGCCCACCAGAACGACGCCCACCAGAACGACGCCGACCAAAGCGACGCCGACCAGAGCGACGCCGACCAGAGCGACGCCGACCAAAGCGACGCCGACCAGAGCGACGCCGACCACGAGGAAGACGATCAGAAGGAAGACGAGCGAGGGAAGGCACGACCGCGTGCACGGAGAAGCGGCCACCGAAGTCCACCCACCGCTGACCGAGTGCGTCGCGGCCGGGGCCCGCCGCCGCGGACGGCGCGGGCGGGTCCCGGCCGTCCGCATCCGGTCTCCCCGTCCAGAAGGCAACCCCGAATGAACACGGACCCCCGCCGCCGCCTCCTCGTCATCGGCATCGGCGCCGGCGACCCGGACCATCTGACGCTCGCCGCGGTGAAGGCCATCAGCCGCGCCGACGTCTTCTTCGTCCTCGGCAAGGGCCCGGAGAAGTCCGCGCTCACGGACCTGCGGCACCGCATGCTCGACGAGCACGCCCGCCCGCCCTACCGCGTCGTCGAGGCCGAGGACCCCTGGCGCGACCGGGCGCAGGAAGGCCGCAGCGGCTACGCGGCCGCGGTCCACGACTGGCGCAGCCGGCGTGCCGACCTCTACGAGCGCCTGATCCGGGACGAGTTGGAGCCGGGGCGGACCGGCGCGTTTCTGGTGTGGGGTGACCCGGCCCTGTACGACAGCACGTTGGGCATCCTGGCCGAGATCGAGGCACGGGGCACCGTCGCGTTCGACACCGAGGTCGTCCCGGGCGTCAGCAGCGTGTCCGCGCTGGCGGCACGGCACCGCATCACCCTGAACCAGGTCGGGCGCCCCGTCCGCATCACCCCGGCGCGCAGGCTCCGCGAGGAGGGCCTCGACGACGCCGACGTCGTCGTGATGCTGGACGCCGGGGAATCCTTCACCGAGGTCGCGGGCGACGGCGTGTGGATCTACTGGGGCGCCTATATCGGCACCCCCGACGAGATCCTGGTCTCCGGCCCGCTGCCGGACGTCGCCGACCGCATCAGCCGGCTGCGCGCCGAGGCACGTGCCCGCCACGGCTGGATCATGGACACATACCTGCTGCGCACCGCCGACGGTCCGGTTGCCGACGGCGCCGCCGGTGCCGACGGCGTGGCCGGACGGGCGCCGTCGGCGCAGGACCCCGCCGGGACGCCTTCCCGGCCCGCCCCGGCCGGGGAGACGGGGGACCCGGGGGACGCGGAGGCGGTTCCCGTCCTCCGGGTCGCCGATACCGCCGCGGCGGTCTCCTGGTACGGGCGCCTCGGGTTCGTCAAGCGGTGGGAGCACCGGTTCGAGCCGGGACTCCCGGCCTTCACGGAGATCGCGAGGGGTTCCGTGAAGCTGTTCCTGTCCGAGCACACGGGCGACGCCCGCCCCGACACGCTGGTGTATCTGCGGGTGGGTGACGTCGACGCCGTCGCACGCGAGTTCGGGGTACCGGTGACCACCGCCCCCTGGGCGCGCGAGGTGGAGCTCCACGACCCCGACGGCAACCGGCTGCGGGTGGGCACACCGCTGGAGTGAGGCGCCCCGGGCGCGGTTGTGGTGATCTCGTCGGCGATGCCCCGCGTGGTGATCCACTCGGTGGAGGCCGCGGTGTGGTGCCGCGTCGTCGGCAGGGTGGGACCGAAGGTGCCCAGCGGCAGCAGCCAGGCCAGTCCGTTGCCGAACAACCGTGCGCTGATGCCGGCCAGGCCCAGATGGCCGGCCGCGTTGTGAACGGCGGCGGCCACGTCGGCGGGCAGTCCGAAGAGGACCGGCAGTGCGGAGAGGGCGGCCGCCATCAGCGCGAGCGGCCCGCGGGAGCCGATACGGCCGGGAGAGGCGCTGGTGGTGCGGTGCCCGCAGCCCCTCCCGGCCGGCGTGAACACTAGGGCGCGCCGAGTTCCGCGCGTACTGTGCGGGCCGCCGCGACCATGTTCTCCAGCGACGCGCGCGTCTCCGGCCAGCCGCGGGTCTTCAGCCCGCAGTCCGGGTTGACCCACAGCCGTTCGGCCGGGATGGCCTCCAGCCCCCTGCGCAGCAGTCCGGCGGCCTCGTCAGGGCCCGGCACCCGGGGGGAGTGGATGTCGTACACGCCCGGGCCCGCCTCGCGCGGGTAGCCGTGGGCGGCCAGTTCCCGGGCGACCTGCATATGGGAGCGGGCGGCTTCCAGGCTGATGACGTCGGCGTCGAGGTCGTCGATGGCCTGGACGATGTCGCCGAACTCCGCGTAGCACATATGCGTGTGGATCTGCGTGTCCGGGCGTACCCCGCTCGTGGTGAGCCGGAACGCCTCCGTCGCCCAGTCCAGGTAGGCGGGACGGTCCGCCGCGCGCAGCGGCAGGGTCTCGCGCAGTGCCGGCTCGTCGACCTGGATCACCGAGGTCCCGGCCGCTTCGAGGTCGTCCACCTCGTCGCGGAGGGCGAGGGCGACCTGCCGGGCGGTGTCGGCGAGGGACTGGTCGTCGCGGACGAAGGACCAGGCGAGCATGGTGACCGGGCCCGTGAGCATGCCCTTGACCGGGCGGGTCGTGAGGGACTGGGCGTACGTCGTCCAGCGCACCGTCATCGGCTCGGGGCGGGAGATGTCGCCGGCGAGGATCGGCGGCCGGACGTAGCGTGTGCCGTACGACTGCACCCAGCCGTGCTGGGTGGCCAGGTAGCCGGTGAGCTGCTCGGCGAAGTACTGGACCATGTCGTTGCGTTCGGCCTCGCCGTGCACCAGTACGTCGATGCCGGTCTTCTCCTGGAAGGAGACGACCTCCTGGATCTCGGCCCTGATGCGCTCCTCGTAGCCCGCGGTGCCGATGCGGCCGGCCCGGAGGTCGGCGCGGGCGGTGCGCAGCTCGTCGGTCTGGGGGAACGAGCCGATGGTGGTGGTCGGCAGCAGGGGCAGGCCGAGGTGGGCGCGCTGGGCCTCGGCGCGCCGGGCGTACGGCTGGGAGCGGCGGGCGTCTGAGTCGGTGATCGCCGCGCTCCGGGCCCGTACCGCCGGGTCGTGGGTGATCGGGGAGCCGGCCCGGGAGGCCAGGTCGGCCCGGTTGGCGGCCAGCTCGGCGGTGATCGCGCCGGTGCCCTCGGAGAGGCCCCTGGCGAGGGTGACGATCTCGTCCGTCTTCTGCCCGGCGAAGGCCAGCCAGCGCAGGATCTGCGCGTCGATGTCCCGCTCGGCCGCCGCGTCGAGGGGCACATGGAGGAGGGAGCAGGAGGCGGCGACGTCGACCCGGCCGGCGAGCCCGAGCAGGGTGCCCAGCGTGGCCAGGGACTTCTCCAGGTCGTTCACCCAGATGTTGCGGCCGTTGACCACCCCGGCGACCAGGCGCCTGCCGGGCAGGCCCCCGGCGGCCGCGAGTGCTTCGAGGTTGGCGGCGGCGGCCTCGGTGAAGTCGAGGGCGAGCCCGTCGACGGGGGCCTTGGCGAGCACCGGCAGGGCGTCGCCGAGCCGGTCGAAGTAGGAGGCGACGAGCAGCTTCGGCCGGTCGCGGAGCCCGCCGAGGTACGCGTAGGCGCGGGCGGCCGCGTCGAGTTCGGCTGGGGTGCGGTCCTGCACCAGGGCCGGTTCGTCGAGCTGCACCCACTCGGCTCCCGCCGCCCTCAGGTCGGCCAGAATCTCCCCGTACACGGGCAGCAGGCGGTCCAGCAGGGTGAGCGGGTCGAAGCCGGCGGCCACGCCCGGGGCGGGCTTGGCCAGGAGCAGGTAGGTGACCGGGCCGACCAGGACGGGCCGGGCGCTGAGGCCGAGCGCGAGCGCCTCACCCAGCTCGCCGACCTGCTTGCCGGAGTCTGCCGCGAACATGGTGTCCGGTCCCAGCTCGGGCACCAGGTAGTGGTAGTTGGTGTCGAACCACTTCGTCATCTCCAGCGGCGCCACGTCCCGGGTGCCCCGCGCCATGGCGAAGTAGCCGTCGAGGGCGTCGGCGTCGACGGCCGCCCGGTGGCGGGCGGGGATCGCGCCGACCATGACCGTGGTGTCGAGGACGTGGTCGTAGTACGAGAAGTCCCCGGTGGGCACCTCGTGCACGCCGGCGTCGGCGAGCAGCCGCCAGTTCGCACGGCGCAGGCCGGCGGCCGTGGTCCGAAGGGCGCCGGCGGTGACGCGGCCCTTCCAGTACCCCTCGATCGCCTTCTTCAGCTCCCGGTTCGGGCCCTGACGGGGGTAGCCGAACACGGTGGCCCGTGCTGCCGCGGCTGCGGACTTGTCGGTCACGGAGATCTCCTTCGCGAGATGATTCCCTGAGGTCCCGGAGAAGGGGACGAGCGCGCGAAGGTGGCGGACCGGGCGGAGCGGCCCCGCGTGGCGGGCGCGGTCGTCCGTCTGGTCTGAACTCCCCCGGACCACGTCCGAGGGCGCCGCCGACCCGCCCTCGAGGTCACCGGGATGTCCGCGCACGGTGGTCCGCGCACGGGCAACGGGCAGGTCTTCGGACTCACGGGCACGCCACTCCACGAAGGAGGGCACCTACTGGCCGTCGCTTCCCGGACCCGGGCGGGTCCAGTGCGTGTGACGGCGGTCGTTCCCGCTCACCGCTGCGGGGCAGTCCCGGATTCCCACCGGGTTCCCTCTTACGACGCAGCCCGCCTGGCGGGCGGGGCGAACCAGCTGCACGGGCCAGCCTACGGCGCGCACCGGCCCCGCGGACAGCACCGTCCGTCCTTCGGATGGTGAGGTCGGTGGTGAGGCGGGACGCGGTCCGCGGTGCTCGGAGCGGCCGAAGGGCGGGGAGCGCGCATCGCGCTCCCCGCCCCCTCCCCTGTTGCTCCCCCCGGCTCCCTCGTCCGGTGGGGTGGGGCCCGGGCCCCTCAGCCCGGGCCGACCGGGCTCCTCGGCCCGGTGGTTCGGTTCCCGCCGCCGTCGCGGCCCCTCAGCCGCGGTCGTACGTGTGGAATCCGCGGCCGGTCTTCCGGCCCAGCAGCCCGGCCTCGACCATCCGCTGCAGCAGCGGCGGCGGGGCGTACAGCGGCTCCTTGAACTCGTCGTACAGGGACTCCGCGATGGAGGCCACGGTGTCCAGGCCGATCAGGTCCGCGAGCTTCAGCGGGCCCATGGGGTGGGCGCAGCCCAGTTCCATGCCGGCGTCGATGCCGGCGGCGGAGGCGAATCCCGACTCCGCCATCCGGATCGCGGACAGGAGGTACGGCACGAGCAGGGCGTTGACCACGAAGCCGGCCCGGTCCTGCGACCGGATCACGGTCTTGCCCAGCAGGCGCGCGGCGAAGTCCTCGACCGCCGCGGCGGTTTCCGCCGACGTGTGCAGCGAGGTGACGACCTCCACCAGCGGCAGCACGGGCACCGGGTTGAAGAAGTGCAGTCCCACCACCCGGTCGGCGCGGCCGGTGGCCATACCGAGGCGCATCACGGGCAGGGAGGAGGTGTTGCTGGCGAGGATCGCCTCCGGGTCTTCGACGATCTTGTCGAGGGCGGCGAAGACCCCGGTCTTGGCGTCGGGGTTCTCCACGACGGCCTCGACGACCAGCTGCCGGTCGGCCAGGTCCTCGAGGTTCCCGGTGAAGACCAGCCTGGACAGGGCGTCCCGCGCCGTGTCCCGCTCCAGCTTCCCGCGCCCGACCGCCCGGTCCAGGGAGGCGACGACCCGCTCCCGTGCGGCGCAGGCGGCCACGGAGTCCACCTCGCACACCACGGTGTCCAGTCCGGACCGCGCGCAGACCTCGGCGATACCTGCCCCCATCTGGCCGCCGCCGACGACGCCGACGCGCCGGATGCCCGCGCTCATGATCCGGCCCCCGCGCGCTGGACGAGGTGACGGGAGTAGGCGTCCGGGGTGAAGAACAGCGGCAGTTCGGCGGCCAGGGCGGTGCGTTCGAAGAGGGCGCGGACCTCGTCGACGGCCGCCCAGGGGAACTCGGCCGCCAGCGCGTCGAGTTCGTTGTCGAGGAGGCGCAGCACGGTCTCGCGGTCGACGACGCGGTGCCGCAGCCACTGCCAGATCTGCACCCGGGCGATCTCGGCGGTGGCGGCGTCCTCCATGAGCCCGTGCAGCGCGACCGCGCCCTGCCCGCGGAGCCAGGCGTCGAAGTAGCGCAGGGCGACGGCGATGTTGGAGCGGATTCCCTCGGCCGTGGGCGGACCGCCGGCACGGCGCACGGACAGCAGGTCGGCGACGGTGACCTCGACGTCGTCCCGGGTCCGGTCGAGCTGGTGCGGGCGGTCCCCGAGGACGCCGTCGAACACCTCGCGGCACAGCGGGACGAGGCCGGGGTGGGCGACCCAGGACCCGTCGAAGCCGTCCTCCGCCTCCCGTTCCTTGTCGAGTCTGACCGTGGCGAGAGCCGCCTCGTGGGCTTCCGGTTGCCCGGCGGGGACCTGGGCGGCCATGCCCCCGATGGCGTGCGCGCCGCGCCGGTGGCAGGTGCGGACGAGCAGCTCGGTGTAGGCGCGCATGAACGGCGCCGTCATGGTGACCTTCGCCCGGTCGGGGAGCAGGAAGTCGGTGCGGTGGCCGAAGGTCTTGATGAGGCTGAAGAGGTAGTCCCAGCGGCCGGCGTTGAGACCCGAGCTGTGCTCCCGGAGCTCGTAGAGGATCTCCTCCATCTCCACGGCGGCGGTGATGGTCTCGATGAGGACCGTGGCCCGGATCGTGCCCCGGGGGATGCCGAGGAGTTCCTGGGCGAGGACGAAGACGTCGTTCCACAGCCGGGCCTCGTACCGGTTCTCCAGCTTCGGCAGGTAGAAGTACGGGCCGAGGCCGGCGTCGATCTGGCGCCGCGCGCAGTGGAAGAAGTACAGGCCGAAGTCGACGAGCGAGGCGGGCACGGGGCGCCCTTCGTGCTCGAGGTGGTCCTCGGTGAGGTGCCAGCCGCGCGGGCGGACGACGACGGTGGTGATCCGGCCGTCGCCGCGGAGCCGGTACTCCCTGCCCTCCGGGGTGGTGAAGTCGATGCGGCGCTCGACGGCGTCGAGCAGGGTGAGCTGGCCGCCGACGATGTTGTTCCAGGTGGGGGCGGTGGCGTCCTCGAAGTCCGCCATCCAGACCTGGGCGCCGGAGTTGAGGGCGTTGACGGCCATCCGCCGGTCGGGCGGTCCGGTGATCTCGACGCGGCGGTCGGTCAGGCCGGGCGCGGGTGGGGCGACACGCCACGACGGGTCGGCCCGGACGGCGGAGGTGACCAGGGGGAACTCGAGGGGGGAACCGGCGGACAGGCGTATGGCCTGGCGGCGGCGCTCCTTCAGCAGTTCCCGCCGGCGCTCGCCGAAGGCGTCAGCCAGGCGCCCGATGAAGTCCAGGGCGGCGGGGGTGAGGATCTCGTCGTGACGGGGGCCCGGCGCGGCGAGGACGCGGACCTGGCGGGGCGGAGCGCTGGTGGGCATCGGTTCTCCTGGAGCGGACGGCGGGCGGGGCAGAACAGGGCAGGGCAGTGCGGGGCAGTGCGGGGCAGGCCGGGGTGCCTGGCGGCGGGCGGCGGGCGGCGGCGGGGAGGGGAGCGGGGGCGGACGGAGACGGTCGTCCGGCCCCCGCTCGGCCGGTGGTCCGGACCGGATGGGCCGGACCACCGGTGCGGGTCGGCGGGCCGGGCCGCGGGGCGGTGTGCCGGTGCGGCTCAGGGTTCGGGCCGCGGGGCGGTCTGCCCGTGCGGGTCGGCGGACCGGGCCGCGGGGCCGGACGTCGCGGCTCAGTGGAACTGCTCCTCCTCGGTGGAGCCGGCGAGCGCCGTGGTGGAGGAGGCGGGGTTGATCGCCGTGGAGACCAGGTCGAAGTAGCCGGTGCCGACCTCGCGCTGGTGCTTGACCGCGGTGAAGCCGTGCTGCTGGGCGGCGAACTCCCGCTCCTGGAGGTCGACGTACGCGGTCATGCCCTGTTCGGCGTAGCCGCGGGCCAGGTCGAACATGCCGTGGTTCAGGGAGTGGAAGCCGGCCAGGGTGATGAACTGGAAGCGGTAGCCCATCGCGCCGAGTTCGCGCTGGAACTTGGCGATCTGGTCGTCGTCCAGCGCGGCCTTCCAGTTGAACGACGGCGAGCAGTTGTAGGCCAGCATCTGGTCCGGGTGCCGGGCGTGGACGGCCTCGGCGAACTCCCGGGCCTGGGCCAGGTCGGGGGTGCCGGTCTCGACCCAGATGAGGTCGGCGTACGGGGCGTAGGCCAGACCGCGGGCGATGACCGGCTCCATGCCGTTGCGCACCCGGTAGAAGCCCTCGGCCGTGCGCTCGCCCGTCACGAACCGCGCGTCGCGCTCGTCGACGTCGCTGGTGAGCAGGTTGGCGGCCAGCGCGTCGGTGCGGGCGATGATCAGGGTCGGGACGTCGGCGATGTCGGCGGCGAGCCGGGCCGCGTTGAGGGTGCGGATGTGCTGGGCGGTGGGCACCAGGACCTTGCCGCCGAGGTGGCCGCACTTCTTCTCGGAGGCGAGCTGGTCCTCGTAGTGGATGCCCGCCGCACCGGCGGCGATCATGGCCTTGGTCAGCTCGAAGGCGTTGAGCGGGCCGCCGAACCCGGCCTCGGCGTCGGCGACGATCGGCGCCAGCCAGTCCGTGGTGTCCGCGCCGCCCTCGGCGGTGGCGATCTGGTCCGCGCGCAGCAGCGCGTTGTTGATCCTGCGCACCACCTGCGGGACCGAGTTCGCGGGGTAGAGGCTCTGGTCGGGGTAGGTGTGGCCCGCCTGGTTCGCGTCGGCGGCGACCTGCCAGCCCGACAGGTAGATCGCCTGGAGACCGGCCCTGACCTGCTGGACGGCCTGGCCGCCGGTGAGGGCGCCGAGGGCGTGGATGTAGTCGCGCTCGTGCAGTTGCTTCCACAGCCGCTCGGCGCCGCGCCGGGCCAGGGTGTGCTCCTCGCGGACGCTCCCGGAGAGCCGGAGCACGTCCTGCGCGCCGTAGGTGCGCTCGATGCCCTTCCAGCGGGGGTCCGTCGCCCATCGGCGGGCGAGCTCCTCGGCCGCCTGCGTCCGCGCCTCTGTCATGGCCTTCACCGTCTCCCTCGGTAGTCCGAACTGCCAATCCCGCCATTGGGCGATGTCCGCTCGATGCGGGATGGCACTCTGTGTCTCATCTGTGTCTTGGTTGTGGTAGCGACCCGCCGGGCCGGCGCTGGGTGGAGCTGAGCAATGCTGCCGGTCAGTAGGGCGACTCTGCCGGGATCTCCGACGTCAGGGCATGAATCGCGCCCGGTGATCGCGCCCTCTGCCACAGGACCGGCGGGCCGCTCTCTGAACTGTGGCACTGGCACTGGGTGCCATCAAGCGAGGATCCATGCCAACTTCTGCCAATCTTCCCGACGGCTTTTGCCAACTTTGCCAAGGTGGAGACGGCTGCTGCTTCGCGTACGCTGACCCCGACCCGGACCACCAGGGAGTGAACGGTGAGCAGGACGTACGCGGGGGCGCGGCTGCGGCGGCTGCGCGAGGAGCGCCGGATGACGCAGGCCGAACTCGCACGTGTCCTGGGCATCTCCCCGAGCTACCTCAACCAGATGGAGCACGACTCCCGTCCGCTGACCGTGCCCGTGCTGCTGAGACTGACGGAGAGCTTCGGCGTCGACCCGGGCTTCTTTTCCGAACGCGACACCACCAGGCTCGTGGCCGACCTGCGCGAGGCGCTGGCACCGGAGATCGCCGAGGCGCGGGTGTCCGCGTCGGACCTCGGCGAGCTCGCCTCACGCATGCCCGCCGTCGCCAAGGTGCTGGTGGACCTCGGCCGCCGCAACCAGGCCCTGTCCGAGCGGCTCGCCACCGCCGCCGACGGCAGGGGAGCCCGGCCGGCGGAACCCCGCACGCCCCACGAGGAGATCCGGGAGTACTTCTACCGCCGCCGGAACTACCTGCACGACACCGACCTCGCCGCGGAACGGCTGGCCGAGGAGATCGGCATACGGCCCGGCGAGATCGTCCGCGCCCTCACGGCCCGTCTGGTCGAGGCCCACCGGGTGCGCCTCACCGCCGAGAGCGGGGACCGCCTGCACCACTACGACGAGGAGGCCCGCGCCCTCCACCTCTCCCCGCGGCTGCGGCCGGGGCAGCGGGCGTTCCGCCTGGCCACCCAGCTCGCCCTGCTGGAGTACGGCGACGAACTGGACCGGCAGGCGGCCGAGGACTTCCCCGCCGGTTCGCCCACGCACGCCCTGGCCCGCATCGGCATCGCCAACTACTTCGCCGCCGCGCTCATCCTGCCGTACCGCGCCTTCCACACCGCGGCCGAGGAGGTGCGTTACGACATCGAGCGCCTCACCGACCGCTACGGCCTCGGCTACGAGACGGTCTGCCACCGTCTGAGCACGCTCCAGCGGCCCCGGCTGCGCGGGGTGCCGTTCTCGTTCGTGCGCGTCGACCGCGCCGGCAACATGTCCAAACGCCAGTCCGCGACCGGCTTCCACTTCTCCCGGGCCGGCGGCACCTGCCCGCTGTGGAACGTGTACGAGGCGTTCGCCGCGCCGGGCCGCATCCATGTGCAGATTGCCGAGATGCCCGACGGGCAGCGGTACCTGTGGACCGCCCGCGCGATCACCCGGCACAGGGGAGGGTGGGGCGAACCCGGGAAGACCTTCGCCATCGGCCTCGGCTGCGAGATCCGGCACGCCCACCGGCTCGTCTACTCGGACGGGCTGGACCTCGACAGCGCGTCCGCCGCCACCCCGATCGGCATGGGCTGCCGTGTCTGCGAACGGCTCGACTGTCCTCAGCGCGCGGCGCCGCCGCTCGGCCACCCGCTGCGGATCGACCACAACAGCAGCACCTTCGTCCCCTACCCGGTGGGGCCCGCCGCTCCCTGAGACGACCCCGGGAGAAATGCCGTGCACGGTCGCCGGCGGCAGGCTCCCGGCGCGTCTCCCGCCGGATCACACGCGCCGGATCACACGCGCCGGATCACACGCGCCGGATCACACGCGCACGGGAGCCCGTCGGCCACGAGCCCACACCGCCGTCGCGGCCACGACGGCGAGGCCCGCGGCGGCGGTGCCGGCCAGCACGGGCTGCCCGGCACCCAGCGCCCCCAGCGCGGCCGTCAGCAGACCCCAGCCCGCGGCGAGGGCGTAGGGCACCAGCCCTCGTGTCCACACGACGACGGCGACCGCCGTGGCCGTGGCGCCGGCGAGCACCGCGCACTGACCGGCCACACCCACCGCTCCCTCGACGGGGGCGCCCGATCCGGCCAGGGCGGTGGTGAGGTTCACCCAGACCGCGATGCTCGACCATCCCGTGTAGACACCGAGCATCCACCACAGAAGCCCCCGTGGCAGAGGCCCCCAGCCCGCGATCGCGCCCTGCTGCTCCAGAGCGACGGACATCGCCCGGAGCAGGCCGGCGATCATGACGGCGAACACCGCCACCGTCCCCCACACCGGGGCCACCTCCGCCGCGACCAGCCAGCAGCTGAACCCGGCGAAGACCACGGACAGCGGCACGGCCAGCCGATCACGCAGGTCCGGATCCGGGCGGCGTCCGGGCAGAGCCCAGACGGCGTACGCGAGACACAGCAACTCCACCAGGGTCCAGATCGAGAACGCCCAGCCGACGGGGACGATGGGCGGCTCACCGGCCCGGTCGGCAGCCGTGAACTCGCCGCCGTAGAGCCGGCTGAGAACGGAACTCACCACCTGCCCGACCGCCAGCACCAGCATCACCGCCCGCCACGGGACGGCTCGGCGGGCGGAGCGGGTCGGGGAGACGGCTTGCACTGGCGATCATCCTTCCGCCGACCACAGGGTCCTTCCCCGATCGTCGTCGACCGACCTCGGGCTTCCTTCAGCCGTCGTCGGTCCTGGCAGGTCTTCGTCGGTCTGCGCAGGTCTTGGCAGGCCTTCGTCGCTGTCGGCAGGTCTTCGTCGGTGTCGGCAGGTGTCGGCAGGTCTCGGCAGGTCTCGGCAGGTCTCGGCAGGTCTTCTTCGATGTTCTCGCGAAACGCGGACCGCGGATGCGGCGCACACGCCCGAACGCGTCACCGGCCGGCGGGGTGCCCGCGCTCACCGCCCCGGATGCGGACGATTCGGCTGCCTCGCCGGCGGCCGGAACGCACTGTCGTACACCCTCGGCACTTGCCCTCCCGCCCGGCGAGCTCATACTCTCGCGAGTGCCCTACCGACCAGTTGGTATGCCCCGGCGTCGGCTCGCGGCCGCCTGCCCACGACCACCCGCCGACGCCCACCACCCGAGGAGCCGCGGACATGAGCCCCGTCAACCGTCAAGTGCGCCTTGCCGCACGTCCCGTCGGACAGCCCCGTCCCGGCGACTGGGAGCACACCGAGGAGCCGGTCGGCGAGCCCGGAGAGGGCGAGATCCTGGTCCGGGTGAAGTACCTGTCGATCGACCCGGCGATGCGCGGCTGGATGAACGACGCCAAGTCGTACATCGAGCCGGTCGGCATCGGAGAGGTCATGCGCGCGGGCGCGGTCGGGGAGGTCATCGCCTCCCGGCACCCCCGGTTCGCGGTCGGCGACCATGTCTCCGGCGCCTTCGGCGTCCAGGAGTACTGCCTGTCCGACGGGCGCGGCGTCGCTCCCGCCGACCCGGAGCTCGCCCCCCTGCCGGTGCACCTCGGCACCCTCGGCATGTCCGGGATGACGGCGTACTTCGGCCTGCTCGACATCGGCCGTCCCGAGGCCGGGCAGACCGTCGTGGTCTCCGGCGCTGCGGGCGCGGTCGGCAGCGTGGTCGGCCAGATCGCCAGGATCAAGGGCTGCCGGGTCATCGGCATCGCGGGCGGCGAGCGCAAGTGCCGTGCGCTCGTCGACGACCTCGGCTTCGACGCGGCGATCGACTACCAGTCGCAGGATGTGCGCAAGGCCCTGCGCGAGCACGCCCCCGACGGGGTGGACGTCTACTTCGACAACGTCGGCGGCGACATCCTTGACGCGGTGCTCACCCGCCTCGCCCGCGGCGCCCGGATCGTCGTCTGCGGCGCGATCTCCCAGTACAACAACACCGAACCGGTCAAGGGCCCGAGCAACTACCTGTCGCTGCTCGTGAACCGCGCGACCATGACCGGCATGGTCGTCTTCGACTACGCCGACCGCTACGCCGAGGCCGTCCGGCAACTGGCCGAATGGCGTGCCGAGGGCAGGCTCGTCTCGGTGGAGGACGTGGTGGACGGAGGGGTGAGCGCGTTCCCGGACACGCTGCTCAGGCTCTTCCGGGGCGAGAACCACGGCAAGCTCGTGCTCGCCGTCGCGGGCGGGTGAGCCCGATGGCGGCCATGGAACTCAAGGACGCGGGCGTCGTGGTCACCGGAGCGGGGTCGGGCATCGGAGCGGCGCTCGCCCGCCGCTTCGCCGCCGAGGGCGCCCGGCTCGTGATCAACGACCTGGACGCCGGTGCGGCGGCCCGGGTCGCCGAGGAGGTCGGCGGGTTCGCCGTGCCGGGGGACGCGGGAGCCGAGGAGAGCGTCGCCTCCCTCATCACCGCGGCCCGGGCCCACCTCGGCGAGATCGACCTGTACTGCGCCAACGCCGGGATCGAGCCCGGCGGCTCGGAGCACTCCCCGGAGGAGGTGTGGGACAGCGTCTGGCAGGTCAACGTCATGGGCCATGTCCGAGCCTCCCGCCATCTGATCGGACCGTGGCTGGAGCGCGGTCGCGGCCGGCTGATCGCCACCGTTTCCGCGGCCGGCCTGCTCACCCACCTCGAGTCGGCGCCCTACTCGGTGTCCAAGCACGGCGCGCTGGCCTTCGCCGAGTGGCTGTCGGCCAACTACGGCGACAGGGGCGTCACGGTCCAGGTGGTGTGCCCGCTGGGTGTGCGGACCGAGATGTACGAGCGGTCGGACGCCGCCGCGAAGGAGGTGCTCGGCGCCTCGGTGCTCGACCCGGAGGACGTCGCCGACGCGGTGATGAAGGGTCTCGCGGACGGGCACTTTCTGATCCTTCCCCACGCCGAGGTACGCGAGCACTACGCGTACCGGGCGACCGACACCGACCGCTGGCTGCGCGGGATGCGGCGGCTGCGCCGGCGCATCGACGACGTCGCCGCGGGCTGAAGCGGCACGCCACGGGCGTTCAGTGCCACGCTCCCGACACGCGCCGGGTGACGACGGCGCTGAACGTGCGCACGCCCCGTGTCGAGCCGGGGTCGATACCGGTGAGCTCGCGGACCCGGCGCAGGCGGTAGTCCAGGGTGCGGCTGTGGACGTTGAGCGCGCTCGCCGTGGAACCGCGGTGCATGTCGTGGCGGTAGTACGCGTCGAGGGTGGCGAGGAGATCCGGGCCGGTCTCCAGGCGACGGGCCACCGTGCGGATCCAGTCGTCGACGAACGGCACGTCCGCGACGGCGAGTTCGACGAACACGTCGGCCAGTGTGTGCGGCCGCAGCCGGGCGGGCGCCCGGTGCAGCGGGGCTGCCCGGCTGATCCGCCGCGCGCGGTGCAGAGCGCCGGCCAGTTCCGGCAGTGGTGCGGTGGCCGTGCCGACGGCGCAGGGGCGGCCGAGGGCGCGGGCGAAGTCCTGTACGAGATCCGGCAGGTGGTGGGGGGTGAGGTCGGGCAAGAGGTCGGGCACCGAGTGCGGTGGTGCGTCGTCCGCGGCCGTGGCTCCGGAGAACAGGGGAAGCAGGGCGATCAGCTCGCCGCTCCCGTCGCCGCTTTCCGGCCCCCACATGACAGGTACCCGGTGGCTTTTCACCAGAATCCCGATCTCGTTCTCCAGGAAATGATCGACGATGGGCCGGTCCGGGAGCCGGAACACCGTCACCGCGCAGCGGTCGGGCAGTTCCATGCCCACGGCCGCGGCGAGTTCCGCCGCAATCGGTTCCCCGTTCAGCAGTGACCGGGCAAGAAGGGCGACCTGCTCGGCGTACGGCAGGCGGCGGCGCAGTGCGCGTACGAATCCCCGCCGGTAGGCGCCGATACCGCGTTCGCCCTGCGCGGCGAACCAGGTCATCATGCGCATGAGTTCGTCGGCACCTCCGCCGCGCTCGGCCTCGGTCGCCTCGCTGATCTCACGCAGCATGAGTGCGGTGTGCACGTCCAGCACCCGCCGGCGCGCGTCGAGCGACATCCCGGCGCTCCCTCGCAGCTCTCCCATCGATGCGATGCAGCTGAGATCGCCGCCGCTCAACTCGCTGTTGTGGGGCGACAGTTCGACGGTGCGGCGGCGGAGCCAGAGTGCGTGCTCCAGTGTCCTGGCCCGTGCCCGGGGGTCCTTGTGCAGCAGCCGGAACTCCGGGATCTCACGTGTGTACGTCTCGACCTCACGACGGGCGCTGGCCGTCGCCTGCCGGGCCAGCTCGGCGAAGAGGCTCCCCATGGGCGCAAGCATGTCAGGCGGGCCCGGCGCCCGACAGGTGGGATCCGGACGGCGTTCATCACTCCGCGCAAACGGTGGCGCATATCCCGGCGGAGCTCTTGTCACTGTGCGCAAAATTCCCGGCTCCGGGCGCTCTCGGCAACCCATGCGCTTGTGACGGGGACGCCGGGCCCTCTTAATGGGAACGCACCTGAACGCATTATGAGGAACGCCTGCGAAGCCATTCCCGAGCGACTCCGCAGCGAATGCGGAACGAGCACGGAACGACTTCGGAACGACTGCGAAGTGACTGCGAAACGGCTGCGAAACGACTGCCGTGATCGGTGCGCGCAGTGGGCAGCGGAATCGCCGGCCGGGTGCCTCGAACGGCACCCGCCCCAACGGGAGGGAATTTCCCATGAAAACAGGCGCGGGAAAGCGCGTCATGGTGTCGGTCGCGGCCGTGGCCACATCGACGGCGCTAGCCCTCGGCACGGCGGGTACCGGCTCGGCCGCCCCCGCCCCCGAAGCCCCCGCCCTCGCCCCCGAAGCCTCCACGCCCGGAGTCTCCACCCCCCAAGCCGCCTCCCCCCGGGCCTCCGCCGCCGCGCCCAGCCTCCGCGCGTTCGGGATCAGCGGCGACGGCACCCTGATGGCCACGTTCACGACCGACCGGCCCCAGGTCCTCGACTGGGTCCGGGTCGTCACCGGCCTCAGCGGCGACACAAGCCTGATCGGGATCGACTTCCGGGTACAGAACGGCCTGATGTACGGCGTCGGCAACAAGGGCGGCATCTACACGATCAAGACCCCGCCGGTCACCGCGGACGTCGTGGTCACCAAGGTGTCCCAGCTCCAGTACGCGCTGAACGGCGCCAACTTCGGCGTCGACTTCAACCCGGCGGCCGACCGCCTCCGCGTGATCAGCGACAACGGCCAGAACCTGCGGCACAACGTCAACGACCACAGCACCGTCCAGGACCTGAACCTCACCACCCCGCCCACCGAGGGCACGACCAAGGGGGTCTCGGCCGCCGCATACACCAACAACGACCTCAGCGCGGCCACCGGGACCACGCTGGTGGACATCAACACGACCGGCGACCAGGTCGTCCTCCAGTCCCCGGCGAACAACGGCACCCTCGCCGCTACCGGCAGCCTCGGCATCGACGCCGGGATCAACGCGGGCATGGACATCTTCAGCACCCTGTCCGGCGGGAAGACGGCCGACAACGCCGCCTTCGCCTGCCTCACCCCGTACGGCGCCGGCACCCCCTCGCTGTACAGCGTCGACATCCTCACCGGCCAGGCCACATCCATCGGCCAGTTCCCGCTGAACATCACCGACCTGGCCGTCTCCCTCACCGGATCCTGAGCCGCGGCCGCCCTCCGGCTGGGCCGTCCGTGTGCACGTACGCGGACCACTCGGTAACGTCGATGGCACGTGCATTCCGTCCATACTGCCGCGGCGTCGCCCGGCAGGGCGGCCGTCGGTCGGCGGAGGAACGGGATCATATGGCAGAGCACGGCTTCCGCGACGGGGCGGCGGCCGCCGGGGCCGTTCTGGCCCTCCTGGCGGCACTCGGCCCGGCACCGGCGGGCGCCGCACCGCGGAACGCCGCTACTGCCGCGGCCACCGGACCCGCCGCGGGTACCGGTATCGCCGCGGCCGCCGGACCCGGCTCGGCCGCCGTGTCCGGTTTCGTGCCGGGCCCCTGCCCCGGGACCGCCGAGCCGGTCGCAGCGCTGGCCACCGCCCGGTGCGGATTCCTGGAGGTCCCCGAGAACCGCGCCCGTCCCGGCGGCCGGACCATCCGGCTGGCCGTGGCGGTCATCCCGGCCACCTCGGCGAAGCCCGCCCAGGATCCCGTCGTGTTCATGTCGGGTGGCCCGGGTGGCGACACCTTCGACGACATCCCGTTCCTGGTCTCCTCCGGCCTGAACCGGGACCGCGAACTGATCGTCATGGCCCAGCGCGGCAATCTCCACAGCAAGCCCGATCTCGCCTGCCCGGAGCTGGACCGCTTCCACGCCGCGTCCGTAGGGCTCCCTTCCTACGCACCGCGGACGCAGCGGCTCATGCTCGACGCGGTGACGCAGTGCCGAGACCGCCTGAGGGCCGACGGAGTCGACCTCGGTGCCTACAACAGCACCGAGAACGCCGCCGACTTCGCCGATCTGCGCACGGCGCTCGGCATCGAGCAGTGGAACGTCTACGGCCACTCCTACGGCAGCAACCTGGCCATGACCTATCTGCGCCTGCACCCCCAGGGGATCCGTGCGGTGGCCCTCGACTCCTTCACCCCTCCGCAGTCCGTCTCCCTGCCGTTCGCCTGGGCCGGCGCCCGGGAGGGCCTCGACTACCTCTACCGGGCCTGCGAGGCGGAGACCCGCTGCAAGAGCCGCTACCCGGACCTCGAGCGCACCCTGAACGACCAGGTGCGCAAGCTGGAAGCCCGGCCGCTGACGCTGAACGTCCGGCCGCCGCAGGGCGGAGAGCCGGTGAAGGTCGTCCTCGACGGCGGCGCGCTGCTGAACGTGCTGGTCGCCAAGGGGATTCCGTTCGTCGACGTCCCGGCGGCGATCGACGAACTCGCCCGCGGACGTCCGGAGCGCTTCGCCCGGGCCCGCGCCGCCGGTTCGGTCCAGGCCGTCGGCCGGACCGCCCACGGCCTGACGCATTCGGTGGTGTGCAGCGAGTGGGTGCCGGGCCACTCGGCGCCCGATGTGCTGGAGGCCGGCCGCAGGGCCTTCCCCGGCCTGCCGGACGCGGTCCTGGCGCAGGCGCCCCAACTGGCCTTCCAGGACGAGGTGTGCCGGGTCTGGAACGTCCCGGACCGCACCGCCACCCAGCGGGTGGCCCCGGTCGGCTCGGTGCCGACGCTCTTCCTCAACGGGACGTTCGACATGAAGACCGGGGCGAGCTGGGCGCAGAAGACCGCCCGTACGCTGCCCCACTCGACCGCCGTGCAGATCCCCGGCATCGGGCACTGGGCGGTCCCGCAGTCGCCCTGCGCCCAGAAGGTGCTGGCGTCGTTCCTCAGCCGTCCGACCGCGCCCGACACCGGCTGCGTGGCGGGCCTCCGGTGGGAACCGTTCACGATCGCCCCGAGGTGACCGGGAGAGCAGAGATGGCACGCTCACATGTACGACGGTCGCACACGAGGCCGGCCGCGGCGGCGGCCGGGATCCTCGTCGCCGGCCTGCTCGCGTCGCCCGCGAGCGGGCAGGAGGAGACGCCCGCGGGAGCCGGCGGAACGGTCGCCCGCACCGTGGGCGACGCCCGCTACGAGCCCGGCCCCTGCCCGAAGACCCCCGAGCCGACGGCGGCGCTCGAAGGGGCGCGCTGCGGAACGCTCACCGTGCCCGAGAACCGCGCCCGGGCGGACGGCCGGAAGATCACCCTGGGCGTGGCGATCGTGCCGGCGGCCGCGGGCACGCCGAAGCCCGACCCGATCGTGTGGCTCGCCGGCGGCCCGGGCGACGACGCCGTCGGAGAGGCGCAGATGGCGATCGACGGCGGCCTGAACCGGGACCGCGACGTCATCTTCATGTCCCAGCGGGGCACGTACTCCGCCGACCCGGCGCTCACCTGCCCCACCATCGACGAGTTCGGCGCACGCGCGGTCGGCCTCGACTTCGACGCCCCGTCCACCGGGCGCCTGCACGTCGAGGCGACCCGGACCTGCCGCGAGCAGCTGGCGGCCCGCGGGGCCGAGCTGGGCGCCTACAACGACATCGAGAGCGCCGCCGACTACGCCGACCTGCGGCGGGCACTGGACATCCCGCAATGGAACGTGTTCGGCATCTCCTACGGCACCCACCTGGCACTCAACTACATGCGCGAGCACCCGGAGGGAATCCGCTCGGTCGGCATCGACGGCATCCTCCCGCCCTCCAAGGCGGGTTCGGCGCTGACCTGGAGCAGTGCCCGGCAGGGCTTCGACGGCCTGTTCAAGGCCTGCGCCGAGCAGCCCGCCTGCAACCGCCGCTACCCGGATCTGCCCGCCACCTTCGACCGCCTGGTCCGGCAGCTCGAGGCCAAGCCCGTCACCACCACCGTCACGGTCCCCGGCAGCCGGAAGCCGGTCAAGGTCGTCCTGGACGGCGGGGCCCTGGTGAACTGGCTGACCTCCGCCACCCACGTGGCCCCCGGCGTGCCCCGCTCCCTCGACGAACTGGCCCACGGAAAACCGCAGCGGATCGCCGAGCAGTGGGCGGGCGGGAAGCTCAGCCCCAAGGCCGTCGGGCGGGTGGCCCACGGCCTCGCCTACGGCGTCTTCTGCAGCGCGTGGGTGCCGTACGAGACCGAGGCCGAAGCCGTCCGGGGCGGCCGGGAGGCATTCCCGACGTACCCCCGCTCGGTGCTGGCCCAGGCCCCCCAACTCCCCTTCCTCCGCCCGGACTGCGCCGTCTGGGACATCCCCGCGGCCCCGCCGTCGGTCCGGGACGTCACCCGCAGCGACATCCCCACCCTCGCCCTCTCGGGCGGCTTCGACTCCCAGACCGGCGCCGGCAACGGACCGTACGTGGCCCGCACCCTGCCCCGGGCCACCGTCGTCACGGTCCCCTACGAACCCCACGTGGTGTTCGCCACGTCGAAGTGCGCCCAGGCGATCACGCTCTCCTTCTTCGACACCCCCACGGCACCGGACACCGGCTGCCTCAAGGACCTCGAGCCCCCGGCGTTCGAGATCGGCCCCTGAGGCGGCCCGGTCCCGCCGTGGCCGGAGGGACCGGGCCCCGGGCTCTCGTCCGATCGGCTGCGACCGGTCCCGCAGCCTGAGGACGGAGGACGACGTCAGCTGAGGACGGAGGACGACGTCAGGCGCACCGCTCCGGGAAGCGACATCACGCATGAGGGCCCCCGGTCACGACCAGTTCCGGGAGCAAGCCCGGGACAACGACGACGACAACGACACCGACCGGCGGCTGCGCGGGTTGCGGCGCCTGCGCCGACGTAGCGGCGATGTCGCCGCAGGCTGAACGCGGCACGGTGCGGCGGCCGGTGGAGCGCGTGGGGATGCTCCACCGGCCGCCGCATTCGTGTGTCACGCCCTGACGGGCTGCTCCGGCAACGCGGCCGCACGCCGCCGTCCCGTGACGCTCCCCAGCCAGCCGAGCAGGAACGCGACGGGCAGCGACACCAGGGCGACCGTCTGCAGCGGGAACCAGGCGATGTCCCATTCGGGGAACAGTGCCGTCGGGCTGCCGGAGAAGACGGGGCTCACGACCTGGAGTCCGAGCGCGCAGCCGAGGCCTCCGTACAGCGTCCACAGCAGCCCCCCGTGCGTGAAGCCGCGCCAGAACAGCGAGTACACCAGCGCCGGGAGCAGGCAGGAGCACGCCACCGCCAGGGAGATCGTGGAGAGGAAGCCCGTGTTCCAGCCCTGCACCCACACCGCGAGGCAGATGCTCAAGCCTCCGACCACGGCGGACGCGATACGGGCCGCGGCCACTTCCCGGCCCTCGGTCGTGCGCCCGCGGCGGACGACGTTGGTGAGGAGGTCGTGGGCGACCGAGGCCGCGGCCGCCAGCGTCACGCTCGCGACGACCGCCAGCGTGGTGAGGAACACCGCGCAGGAGACCAGCACGACGAGCCATGCCCCGCCCGTCTGCGCCGACGAGCCGCCCGCCAGATCGCCGGTGAGCATCAGCAGGCTGCTGGTGGCCCCGGGGTCGGCGGCGAGGATCTTACGGGCGCCGATCAGCGCCGAGGCCCCGAAACCCAGCACGGTGGTGAGCAGGCAGACGGCACCGACGAGGGCGGTGGTGTGGCGGACCGTACGGCGTGCCGCGGCGGTGTCGGGCGCGGTGTTGAGCTGGGTGGCGACATGGGGCATGCATGCGACTCCCAGCACGATGGTGACCATCAGACCGATGAAGTCGAGGGTCCCCGCGACCGGGCCGCCGGCAGTGAACCGCAGGCCCGGACGCATATAGCCCTCGGGACGGCCGCTGCCCCGCCCGGCGGCCTCGATGAGGGAGTCGGGGCTCCAGTGGAAGCGGTGGAGCAGCACCGCCGCCACGGCCACGGCCATGGCGAGCAGGATCACCGTCTTGATCACCTGAATCGCGATCATGCCGCGCATCCCGCCGAAGGCCGTGGCGCAGACGACGAGGGCGCCGATCATGACGATGGCGGTCTGCTCGGCGCCGGGACCGGACAGGCCGAGCAGCATGGCGGTGGTCTTGCCCGCGCCGGAGAGCTGGACGATCAGGTACGGGACGCACGCGCTCAGTGTGACGACGGCGACCGCGATCCTGGCCGAGGGCCCCGGGGCGCGCAGAGCGAACGTGTCGCCGAGGGTGTAGCTGCCGCGTTCCCGGAGCGGGCCGGACAGCAGGAGCAGGACGCCGAGCGACAGCACGGTGCACAGGGCGATGAACAGGCCGTCGAAGCCGAAGACCGCGACGGTTCCGGTCGTGCCGAGCACGGTCGCGGCGGAGAGGTAGACGCCGGTGAGGACGAGGGCGCCCTGGACGGGGCGCAGCCCGCGGCCCGCCGTGTAGAAGTCGTCGACCCGGTCCCGCTCGGGCCCGTTGAGCACGCAGATGAGCAGGATCGGGACGATGAAGGTGAGGAAGCCGACGAGAACCCAGGCGCGGGTGTCCGTGTCCAGGTCGAGGGTGCCGGGACCTCCCGCGGCGAGCAGGATCCGAGGATGCATCAGCGCTCCTCCGCCGACTCGTACGCGGCCTCCTCGTGGGCGGCGCGGTCGTAACGCGCCGCCGTCCACAACAGGAGCGAGCCCTGCGCGAGGACGGCGACGACGCCGAGGTTGATCTGTCCGGCGACCCGGGTGGCCAGCAGGTCCTCTGCGGCGCAGGCCAGCAGGAGATGGACCACGAAGGTCAGTCCGTTGACGAGCGCGAAGGATCTGCTCGGCCGGTGGGGCCGGGTTCTCTGATGGAACCGGGGGGTGTGCGGAGGGGCGTGCTGATGGGCCATGGAGCTCTCCTGGCGGGCGGGGATGCGCGCGCATCGCTTCGCTCGGGCGATGCCTGGCCGGGCATCGCCCCTTGACGAGGGCTCACCAGAGCACGTACCGAACGGTCAGTCCATGCGGTTCCGGCACCCCGTTGTCCGCTCCCAACTCCTCGTACGTGCGACTGTGCTGATGCCCATTCGGCCATCCGCGGCAAGCAATCCGGCCATGGCGATGCGCGGGCCGGAAGAGCCCACCGTCATGCGGTCGTACGTGCCGGGAGGGGCGTGCCGCGGTGCGGCCGCACGCGTGCCGAGGGGCGTACCGCGGTGCAGCCGTACGCGTCCAGCAAGTTGACCACCGTGGTGGAGCCGTACGCGTGCCGGGAGTCGACCACCGCGGACCGGCCGTACGCGTTCAGGGAGTTGACCACCGTGGTGGAGCCGTACGCGTGCCGGGCGGCCGAGGCCGCACCCCCGTGCGCACCACTCGTGCCGGGCGGGCGTAACCGCCGTGCGGCTTCAGCTCTCCGGGTCGCCGTCCCAGGCGTCCCCGCAGCCGAGGACGGCGGCCGGCCCGAGCAGTTGGAGCGTGTCGAAGGCGAGCGTGAGCCGTACGAGGTCGCGGGGGCGGGACAGTTCGAGACCCGTGATCTGCTCGAAGCGGCGCAGCCGGTTCAAAACCGTGTTGCGGTGGCACAGCATGTGCCGGGCCGCCTGGACAGCGGAGCCGCCCTTCTCGATCCACACTCCGAGCGTGTCGATCAGCGTTTCGCGGTCGGCGGGCTCCAGTTCGTACAGCGGCCGGAGCACTCGCAGGGCCAGCTCGGCGGACAGGTCGGGCCGTGAGACCAGCAGACCGTCGGGTAGGCGGGCGTCGAGTCGGGCTACCTCCCCGTCCGCGCGGCAGGTGCGCAGGGCGAGTCCGGCCATGTCCCGCGCCCGGGGCAGGTTCTTCAGGCCGTGGACGACGGGGCTGATGCCGATGCGCATGCCGGGTCCGGCGTCGACGGCGGAGGCGAGCGCGTCGAGTGGGCGGTCGCCGAGGTGGGCGACGAGCACATCGCGCTGTGCGCCGACGTGGCGCAGGACGCGCATGCCACGGATCTCCGGAACGGCGTCGGGTGTCCGGCCGAAGGGCGGCGTGGCCCGCAGCTCCGCCACCGCGAAGCGTCCGTCGGGCGGCAGATCGAGGATCGACGCGGCGTCCTGGATGAACGCCGGGTCGTTGCGGTTCTCCAGGACGGCGGCGAGGATCAGGCGCACCCGCTCGTCGTGCCGGCTGGCCACGCCCTTGGCGACCTGCCGGTAGGCGTCGGCGACCAGGACGGCGTCCCGGTCGTTCATCTTCCACACCAGCTCCGCCACGTGCACGAGATGACGCTGCTCGCCGAGCCCGTCCCGCTCCACGACGCCGACGATCCCGCTCCAGACCTCCGAGCCGGCCACCCGGAAGGCGTGGATCACCTCGTCGAGGGGGCGGCCCTCCTCGGCACGGCGTATGCCGAGCTCACGGGTGTAGCGCTCGATGTCCACGATGCGCCCGGGGTCGAGGGCGGCCTCCAGCGCGAAGCGGATGCCGGTGTCCGTGGACTGCCTGAGGTCGGGCGGCGAGAGCACCGGGTCGGCGTAGTACGGCACCTCGGTGCGGATCTGGTCCACCACGGAGTCGGTGAAGGAGGCGCCCCGCGTGAGAAGGCGCCGGCAGGCGTGGTCGAGCAGTTGGAGCGGCAAGGGCCGGGCGGCGGCTTGGGGCGGCGGGCCGACGGTGGAGACGCGGGGGCGGACCGAGCCACGGACGTAACCGGTGTGCATGGACCCTCCTGACGGACGGGGCGTGCTGGGACACCACGGCGGGTCGCCATGTCTTGTGCTGCGTGGGTCGCAGATGCGGGTGCTCCACCGGTCGGCGATCGGCGTGTGGCGGCGGCGCACCTTCAAGGAATCCACATGCTAAGCAGTCGGTCACGCATTGGGGCGAGACCTCCGCCAAATCGTGATGACCCACGCACAGCAGGAGGTACGGATTGTGCCCCCTCACAAGCGCGGCGCGCCCCTGCTGGGAGCTGACAGCGGCTCGTTCCCGGTCCATGGACGCCCTGCCCCCGCCGTGATCCCGTGGCGCTCCAGTCCGGCGCCCGCTCGCCGAGAAGCAAGGAGACCGCCCTGATGAGCCCACCAGAGACCGAGGCCGGGACCCTCCGGGTCAGCGATCTGCACGTCAGCTACGGACGATCCGTGCAGGCGCTCCACGGGGTGTCGCTGACCGTCCCGCAGGGCCGGATCGTCGCCGTGCTCGGCTCCAACGGCGCGGGCAAGTCCACACTGCTCCGGGCAGTCTCCGGGACCCTCGCCCTGCATCGCGGCACGGTCGACGGCGGCACCGTGCACTTCGACGGCGTACGGCTGCGCGGCGACGCCGCGCGGTCCGTCGCCGCGGGGGTGGTGCAGGTGCCCGAGGGCCGGCGGATCTTCGGCGCCCTGTCCGTGGAGGACAACCTCAAGGCCGGGTTCCTCGGGTCGGCCCGCCGCTCGCGCGCCGAGCTGCGCGCCGGCCGCGACCGAGTCTTCACGCAGTTCCCGGTACTGGCCGAACGCCGACGGCAGGCCGCCGGGCTGATGTCCGGCGGAGAGCAGCAGATGCTCGCGATGGGCCGCGCGCTGATGGCCGGGCCGCGCCTGCTCCTCCTCGACGAGCCCTCGCTGGGCCTCGCACCGCTGATGGTCCGGCGCATCGCGGAGATCATCCGCGAGATCAACGCCCAGGGGACCTCGATCCTGCTCGTCGAGCAGAACGCCGCCATGGCGCTGGAACTGTCCGACCGCGCTTCGGTGCTGGACGTGGGCCAGGTGCGGCTGGAGGGGGCCTCGGCCGATCTCGCCGCGGCGGACGAGGTGCGGCGGCTGTATCTGGGCGAGAGCCACGAGACCGGCCGCGGCGCGCCCGACGCCGACACGCAGTACGCGACGTCCGCGAGCACGCCGGCCGTGACCGGACCTGGACTGACCGAGCTTGGCAGGTGGAACGGATGAGCGTCGATGCGACGGCCACCACCCCCGAGGCCGCCACGGCCCCCGGACCGGACGCGGGGCCCGACCCGGTCCCGGCCCTCACGGTCGAGAACCTGACCGTACGCTTCTCCGGCCTGGTCGCCCTCGACGACCTGTCCTTCACGGTCCCGCCCGGTACGATCCACGCCCTCATCGGCCCCAACGGCGCGGGCAAGTCCACCTGCTTCAACGTCATCTCCGGCGTCTACCGGGCCACCGCCGGAACCGTCCGGTACGGGGACGAGGACCTCACCCGCCTCGCACCCCACCGCATCGCGCGGCTCGGCGTCGCCCGCACCTTCCAGAACATCGTGCTCACCCACGGGACCGTCGCCGACAACCTCATGCTCGGCCGCCACCGGCTGACCCGGGCGGGCTTCACGGCGAGCGCGCTGCGACTGCCGCACACGGTGCGCGAGCAGCGCCGCCACCGGGAGCGGGCGGCCGAGATCGCCGACTTCCTGGGTCTCGGCCCCGCGTTCGACAAGCCGGTCGCCGGGCTCGCCTACGGTGACCGCAAGCGGGTGGAAATGGCGCGCGCGCTGTGCATGGAGCCGCAGTTGCTGCTGCTCGACGAGCCGGTCGCCGGCATGCATCCCACCGAGCGCTCGGCGATGGCCGAGACGATCGCCCGGGTCCGCGACTCCCTGAAGATCTCGATCCTCATCGTCGAGCACGACATGGGCCTGATCATGCGGATCGCCGAGTCGGTGACGGTGCTCGACTTCGGCCGGCTCATCGCGGACGGACCGCCCGAGCGCATCCAGAACGACCCGGTGGTCATCAGCGCGTACCTCGGCACCCCGGTCCAGGAAGCAGAACCGGGTCCGGAGTCCGGGACGGCACGCGAGCCGGAGTCCGGCCCGGTACCCGAGCCGGAGTCCGCCCCGGCACTCGAAGCGGTGGACGGGACAGAACCGGACAGCGGGCCGGACCCGGAACGCGCCACGGCCGCCGCCTCGGACCCCGCCAAGGACACCGGGCGCGACTCGAAGGAGCAATCATGATCAAGTTCGCCGAAACCGTCCTCAACGGATTCGCGCTCGGCTCCGTCTACGCGCTGATAGCCCTGGGCTTCGTCGTGATCTTCAAGGCGTCCGGCGTCATGAACTTCGCGCACGGCTCCCTGCTCCTCTTCGGCGGCTATGTCACGGCCCGCCTCCACGACGCCATCGGCTTCATCCCCGCCGTCCTGGTCGGCGCCGCGCTCGCCGCAGCACTGGCCGGCCTCGTACAGCTCCTGGCCACCCGCGGTCTGCGCGGCGCGGAGATCCACACGCTGACCATCCTCACCATCGGCGTTGACGTCCTGCTCAGCACCGAACTCAACCGGCAGATCGGCGCCGACTACCTCACCATGGGCGACCCCTGGGGCGCCGATGTGACCCGGCTCGGCAGCATCACCGTCGCCGATGCGCGGGTGGCGAGCATCGTCGTCGCGGTCGTCGTCATCGGCGCCTTCTTCGCCGCCTTCCGCTGGTCCCGCTGGGGCCTGTCCATGCGGTCCGCGGCCGCCGACCCGGAAGCCGCGGCGCTGATGGGGATACGGCTGGACCGCGTACGCCTCATCGCCTGGTGCGTCGCCGGGGCGCTGGCCGCCGTCGCCGCCGTGTTCCTCGCCGCCTTTCCCGCACCGGGACTCGACCGTACGACCGGTCAGATCGCCCTGAGTGCCTTCCCCGCGGCGATCCTCGGCGGCATGGACTCGGCCGTCGGCGCGCTCGTCGGAAGCCTGGTGATCGGCCTCACGGCGGCGATGGCCGCCGGCTATCAGAACGAACTGAGCGTCCTGGGCGCCGGATTCCCCGATGTGGCCCCCTACCTCGTGATGGTGCTCGTGCTCCTGGTCAGGCCCACCGGTCTCTTCGGATCGAAGGAGCTGACCCGTGTCTGACACCCGCGCCACTGCCGAACCCACTGAACCCGCTGAGACCACCGAACCCACTGAGACCACCGGGATCACCGAACCCGCCGAACCCGCGGGCACCGTGACGGCTCCCACCGCCGCCCCTCACTCCCCGTCCGCCCCCGGCCGGCGGTCCGGCAAGGTCTCCCCGCGCGGGCGGCGTGCGGCGACCCTCGCCGCAGGCGTGCTGGTCCTCCTGGCCCTGCCCTTCTACGTCAGTTCCTTCTGGCTCCAGACGGGCCTGTTCGCCATGGCCGCCGTCATCGGCGCCATCGGGCTGAACCTGCTCTCCGGGACGACCGGACAACTCTCCCTCGGCCACGCCTTCTTCCTCGCCGTCGGCGCGTACGGCTATGTGTGGCTGGCGTCCGAGCCGTCCGGCACCGGCTACGGCAGCCGGTACGGCCTCGGGCTCCCGCCCGTGCTCGCCTTCGTGCTGGCCATCGTCCTCGCTGGTGCGGCTGGCGGCCTCTTCAGCCCCATCTCCGGCCGGCTGCGCGGCATGTACCTGGGTATCGCGACCCTCGCCCTGGTCTTCCTGGGCCACCACATGATGCTCAACGCCCCGCAGGTCACCGGCGGGTTCAACGGCCGCTCCGTACCGCCGCTGGACATCCTCGGCTTCTCCTTCACCGACACCTCACCCGACGGTCTCACCGTCATCGGCGTCCCCTTCGGCGGGCTGGAGCGCCTGTGGTACGTCGGCCTGGCCCTGGTCGCCGTGGCCTGGCTCGCCGCGCACAACCTCCTGCGCGGACGCCCCGGCCGCGCACTCGGCGCCGTACGCGACAGCGAGGTCGCCGCGGCCGTCATGGGAGTACATCTCACCCGCTACCGCGCCTCGGCGTTCATCATCTCCTCGATGTACGCGGGCGCCGCGGGTGCCCTGCTGGCCCTGGTGTTCAAGCGCGTCGTCCCCGACCACTTCGGGCTCCTGCTGTCCATCGACTACCTCGCGATGATCGTCATCGGCGGCCTCGGCTCGGTCGGCGGCGCGGCCTGCGGCGCGGTCTTCGTCGCCCTGATCCCGCACCTGCTCACCAAGTACGCCGACGACCTGCCCCTGCTCACCGCCCCCGGCACCACCGGATCGGGTGTGTCCCCGGGCGACGCGGCCCGCTACCTCTACGGCACCGCGATCGTCCTCGTCCTGATCTTCGCCCCCGGCGGCCTGGCCGGACTGGCCCGCAGACGGCCGCGCGGCAAGGGCGACGACTCCCCCCGCACCCGGCGTTTCCCTCTCCGCAACCGCACCACCCCGAAGGAGCACACTCCGTGAGACACACCCGACTTGCCCCGGCCGCGGCCGTCGTCGCCGCCCTCGCCCTGAGCGCCACGGCCTGCAGCACCAAGAGCGGAACCGACGCGAACAGCGCCGGCGGCGACGGCGTCAAGACCGGCCCCGGAGTGACGGAGAAGACCATCACCCTGGGCGCGCTGACCGACCTCACCGGCCCGTACGCCTCGCTCGGCAAGAGCATCGTCAACGCCCAGCAGCTGTACGTCGACCAGCTCAACGCCTCCGGCGGCATCTGCGGCCGGACCGTCAAGATCACGGTCAAGGACCACGGATACGACGTGCAGAAGGCCGTGTCCGCGTTCACCGAGACCGAGCCGAACGTGGCCGCCGTCTCCCAGATGGTCGGCTCTCCCGTGGTGTCCTCGCTCCAACAGGAGCTGGAGTCGAAGCACCTGCTCACGTTCCCGATGGCGTGGGCCTCCACCCTGCTGGGCCGCGAGTACGTACAGGTGGTCGGCTCCACGTACGACATCGACATGATCAACGGCGTCGACTTCGTGGTCCGCACGGCCAAGCTGAAGGCGGGCGACAAGATCGGCCACGTCTACTTCGAGGGCGAGTACGGCGAGAACGCACTCGCCGGCGCCACCTACGCGGCCAAGAACCGGAAGCTGACCATCGTCGGGCAGAAGATCAAGCCCACCGACCAGGACCTGACCGCCCAGGTCACCGCCCTCAAGCAGGCCGGTGTCAAGGCCATCCTGATCAGCGTCGGCCCGCGCCAGACGGCCGCCCTGGTCGGTACCGCGGCCGCCGCGGGCTTCGCCGTCCCGGTCCTCACCAGCTCGCCGGGCTTCGCCCCGCAGCTGCTGGCGACCCCGGTCGGCCCCGCCCTGGAGAAGATGCTCCAGGTGGTGAGCCCCGGCCCGGCGTTCGGCGCCGACAACCCGGCGATGAAGAAGCTCGCCGACGACTACCGGGCGAAGTACCCGAAGGACCTGCTCGACACCGGTGTCGTCAGCGGCTGGAACGCGATCAGTGTCCTCGGCGAGGACCTGAAGGCGGCCTGCCGGGCGAAGGACCTGACCCGAGAGGGCATAGCGGCGGCTCACCGCAAGCAGTCCAAGCTCACGGTGCTCGGCGTGTCGCTGAACTTCTCCGACCGCGCCAAGCCGGCGACGTACCAGTCCTTCATCCACAAGCCGGCGAAGGCGGCCCCCGGCGGCCTGGCGAACGTCGAACCGGCCCACGAGGTGCCCGAGGCGAAGACCTACCCCCTGCCCAAGGGCTGAGCCGCCCCGACGGTCCGGATACCGACCGGCGGGGTCGGTATCCGGACCGGGAAGAATGCCCAACCGGTCCCTCGGCCTCCGCTTGCCGGAGGCCGGTAGGAGAGATCCCTCGCGTCACTTCTCCCGCAGAGACGTTGCAGAGGGCGTCGGCCTCCGCGGACATCAGCGCGTCGGCGAACGTCTTGACCATCGCGCGCAGCAGATCGGGACTCGCCGCGGCGAGGTTGTTCTCGGCAAGGGTGTGCAGGGGCAGACTGTCTGGTGCGGTCATCGTGCTGATCTCCTTCGAGGCTTCGACACTTCGAAGATCAGCCGGTGGCCGTTCGTCTATGCGGGCACCATCCCGATGCCGGAGCAAACCCCCGGATCAGGTCGAACCCGTACACCACTTCCCAGGACGCAACCGGGGGGTGTCCCAGTAGACGGCTGATCCAGTTTCTGTAGTGGGTCAGTTGGCAGCCGGGGTGAGCCGGCCGATGGTGGTGTCGCTCATCTGGCGTCTCCTTGAGCATCGGATCCGCCGATCATTGAACACTCCCGATCGCTGCTCTGGAACGTGCCGAGTCACAGCTCGCAGAGGCTCGGCGAGTCCTCGAAGACCGTCTGCCCGCGATGCCGTTGGAGAGTGAACCCGGCGGGTCGGTGTGAGTGTAGAGACCTTTGAGGAACGGTTTTCCGCTCCGCAACGGATCTGCTGGCACGGGGGTACCTGCCAGATGGAGTCTCGCCTGGGCGTGATCAGTCGATGTCGCGGTCATGGGACTCTTCGAGCAGACGGGTCGCGAGGTCGTCGGCCCACTCCACGGCCCAGGCGCGCAGAGCGCTAATGGTGGTCTCGTCGAGGCCGTAGGCGGTGAAGGCCTCGTCGTCGGTCCACTCGGCGCCCGTCAGGTTCGCCTGGAGGTCCTCGCGCTCGAAACGGCCGCGGGCGTGTCGGCGACCGAACTCTTCGAGCTCGGCGTTACTCCAGCGGTGGGAGGCTGCGTACACGTCGATCAGGTCGCGTGGCGCTCCTCGGTCAGCCAGGGCGCGAACCTTGGTCCCGATCACGTCCTCCTCGGCAAGGACAGGCCCGTACGGGCTCTGGGTGACGGGCCGCCAGAAGATCTCTTTGAGGATGTCGACTTCGCACTCCTGCCCGGTGGCGGGGTCCGTCACGGTGAAGCGAGCGGACAGCGGGGCAGTCTCCAACGCCTGTACCTTCCAGCCCCGGGCTGTCAGGCCGCTGCAGAGCGCGGCTGCGATGTCGGCCATGGGTGCCGGGTTCTCAGTGGCGACGTCGAGGTCCTGGCTGGGGCGGTTCACGAGGCGGTGCGCCCGCACGGCGTACCCGCCGGTGAGGACCAGGGGATACGGCGAGCCGAGGGCGATCACATCCGCCAGGAGCCGCGTGTGCAGCTCCGGCATGTCCGTCACGCGGCTGCCCGGGTGCGGGAGGCGAGCTCGGGGAAGGCGTCCTCCCACACGGTGCGCACGGTGCGGCCGACGAGGGTGCGCAGTACGGGCCATAGCTCTAGGAGCAGATCCCGGTTGAGGTAGCGGGGCAGGTCGTCGTGCAGGCCCTCGTGCAGGACGGTGCGGTACAGGCCCATGCGCTGGCGAGGTTTGTCCAGGCCGTACGAGGTCATCCCGGACCAGGCCAGGTGCAGCGGCAGCTCCACGACGCCGTGGGCCGGTCCGTGCAGCTCGTCAAGTGACTCCGGCAGACGGCGCCGGAACTTTTCCCGGTACAGCGCGAGGTCCTCGGCGTCTGCGCCCGAGAGTATCCTCGGCCCGGGTCCGGTGTGCTGTGGGTGGGAGGCCATGCCTCCATTATGGCGGGCGCATAGGGTCGCGGGCTGGTGGCTTCAACCAAGGAGTCAATGTCACTGTCTGTGTCCGTTGCAGATGGGGGCAAGGGCGCTCGGCGGCAGGCTTTGCGGGGAACGGGATAGGGATGGAGTCGCTGACGCAGGGACCGTGCCGTCGGCGGATTCTCCCCAGCGGCTTCAGGAGGATAAAAGTGCTGGTCAGAGGCGTAACGGAGGCAGGTAGAGGAGATCACCCGGATCACTTCTCCCCAGAGATTCCCCAGGGCTGATTTCACCCCGATCCGTGACCGGTGCGAGAGCAAAGGCCGCACAAGAGCTGAGCTCGGCAAGAGGGACTCAGAGCCAGTCCCGGCGCTTGAAGATCACATACAGACTGGCGCAAACCACGCCCATGAGAGTGATCGCGAAGGGGTAGCCCAACCTCCAGTGCAGCTCCGGCATGTTCACGAAGTTCATGCCGTAGATCGTTCCCACCAGTGTGGGCGCGAAGAGGATGGCCGCCCACGCGGAGATCTTCTTGATCTCCTCGTTCTGCTCGAAGCCCGCCTCGGCCAGTGCCCGCATCTCCGCGTTCTGCTGCTGGGTCACCAGCGTCGCGTTCACCGTCAGGATGTCCGCAAGGGCCTGCCGGAAGCCGTCGACGCGTTCGCTGATGTGCGTGACGTGGTCGGCGACGTCGCGGAGGTACCGCTGGAGCTCCTCGTCCGTGCCGTACTTGGCGAAGCCCGCCATCAGACCGTGCAGCATGCCGACCAGCGGCCGGGTCGCGCGCTGGAACTCGACCATCTCGCGGGAGAGTTCGTAGATGCGGCGGGACACCGCGGGATCGCCGCCGAAGACCTCCGTCTCGATCTCGTCGATGTCGTTCTGCACACCGGCGACGACGGGCGCGTACCCGTCCACGACCGCGTCGAGGATGGCGTAGAGCACCGCCTCGGGACCGAGGGCGAGCAGTTCGGGATCGGTCTCCATGCGGCGGCGGACCGCCGACAGGTCCGGGGCCGCCCCGTGGCGGACCGTGATCACGAAGTCGCGGCCGACGAAGACGTGAAGTTCGCCGAAGTCGACCTCCTCCAGGGCGTCGAGGTAGCGGGCGGCGCGCAGGACGACGAAGAGGGTCTCCCCGTACCGCTCCAGCTTGGACCGCTGATGCGCCTCCATGGCGTCCTCGACGGCCAGCTCGTGCAGGTCGAACTCCTCCGCCAAGGCGCGCAGTTCCGCCTCGGTCGGCCGGTGGAGACCGATCCAGGCCATGCCGGCCGGCTCCTCCCGGAGCAGGCGGAAGGTCTCCGCGAGCGACGACGGCGACGAGACCCGGCGGCCGTCGCGGTACAGCGCCGCCTCGACGATGCTGCGCTGGTCCTGCCCGTCGCGGGCCTGCTCGGGCGGGGCGGACGCCGGGGGCTCCGGAGACCGGGGCGGGGAAGCGGCGGGGGAGACGCGGCGGCGCCAGGAGTTCCTCTTCGAGGCCGGAGCGGAACGGCTTCGTCGGGGCATCCTGGGTCACCTCCCGTGCGAGCGAGGCGCACGCTGCGCCGCTGCGTGCACATCCCTGTACCCGCGTTCGCGCCGGATACATGCGTTCCTGATCGGCACGGGCAGGATATCCGGGCTCACCGGCGGCGGCATGGTGGGCAGGGAGGACGCCGGGGCGCGCCGGAGGCGGGTGTGTGCGGCCCCCCGGCTCGGGCAGGGGCGTCGTGGCGCCGTGCGGAGGGCCGCCCGGCCTGCGCATGGTCACGATGCGTCGTGCGCTCCGCACCCACGGTGCGCGGTCGTGGACGCCCGCGGTGCGACGGACCGGCCGTGCGCACCCGCGGCGCGCACCGGCGACTCGTCCTGCGGTCTTGGCGGGGCCGGCCGGGGCGGGGCGGGAACCGGCGCCGGTCGCGAAGCGCCCCGGCCGGCTCCCATCGCGTCCGCGGCGCCCGGGCCCGGGCGCCGCACGGCGGGCCGGAGGCCATGGCTCGGGTCCTCCCGACCGCACACCGCCCGGGAGGAGGGGGATGCACCCCCATGCGGGGGTACCAACACCCGAGTTGATTGCACGATGCTCGTGAGCGGTCCCGAACATGCCGAACAGAGGAGCAGGGAAGAGCGATGCGCGTTCCGATGACGATTGCCGACTTCCTGGACCGGGCGAGGCTGGGCTTCGCCACCAGTCCCGGCGTGATCGACGAGCCCAGCCAGCCCGCGCCGCCGGTACCGGTGTCGACGTACGGCCGATTGGGGGAGCGGGTGCGGGCGTGGCAGGCCGGCCTGGACGCGCTGGGGGTGGGGGAACGCGAGCGGGTGGCCGTGGTCAGCCACAACTCGGCCCGTCTGCTGGAGTTGCTGTTCGCGGTGCCGATGAGCGGCCGGATCTGCGTGCCCGTCAACTTCCGTCTGAAGGCGGAGGAGATCGAGTACGTGGTACGGCAGAGCGGGGCCTCGGTGCTGCTGGTCGATCCCGAGGTCCGGGAAACGGTGCGGCACATCAAGACGGACCACCGCTTCGTGCTGGGGGAGCAGACGGAGAGCGAACTGATGCGGTTCGGCGTTGAGCCGCGCCCCTGGGCGAATCCCGACGAGGATGCCACCGCGACGATCAACTACACCTCGGGAACGACGGCCCGCCCCAAGGGAGTCCGGCTCACGCACCGCAACATCTGGGTGAACGGCCTGACCTTCGGCCTGCATACGCGGGCGTGGGAGAGGGACGTGTACCTGCACACGCTGCCGATGTTCCATTGCAACGGCTGGGGCATGCCGTTCGTGATGGCCGGCCTGGGGGTGAAGCAGGTGGTGCTGCGCAAGGTCGACGGGGCGGAGATCCTGCGGCGGGTGGACGAGCACGGGGTGACGCTGATGTGCGGGGCCCCGGCGGTGTGGAACGCGGTGCTCGACGCGGCGACGGGCTGGCAGGGCGAGATCCCCGGGCGGGATCGCGTCCGGATCGTGTGTGCGGGGGCGCCCCCGCCCAGCCGGATGATCCAGCGGGTGGAGGAGGAACTGGGCTGGGAGTTCACGCAGATCTACGGTCTGACGGAGACGTCACCGGTGCTGACGTTCAACCGCGCGCGGGCCGAGGACGCGGAGCTCCCGGCCGAGGAGCGGGCGCGCAGGCTGTCGCGGGCGGGGCTGCCCGCGCTGGGTGTGAAGCTGCGGGTCGCGGACTCGGGCGAGGTGCTGGCCCGGTCGAACGTGGTCCTCGACGGCTACTGGGAGAAGCCGGAGGAGACGGCGGCGGTCCTGGAGGACGGCTGGTTCCACACCGGGGACGGCGGCTCGATCGATGAGGCGGACGGGCATCTGACGATCTCCGACCGGAAGAAGGACGTGATCATCACGGGTGGTGAGAACGTGTCGTCGATCGAGGTGGAGGACACCCTCTTCAGCCATCCGGCGGTGGCGGAGGTCGCGGTCATCGGGGTGCCGGATGCGAAGTGGGGCGAGACGATCAAGGCATTGGTGGTGCCGGCCGAGGGGGCGGTGGTGAGCGAGGCGGAGATCATCGCGTACTGCAAGGAGCGGATGGCGGGGTACAAGGCGCCGACGAGTGTGGAGTTCCGGGACGCGATCCCGCGGACGGCGACGGGCAAGATCCAGAAGTTCAGGCTGAGGGAGCCGTACTGGGCCGGCATCGACCGGGGCGTCAACTGACCCTCCCGCGCGCGCCGAAGCCGCCGCACGGATCCGGCGTACGCCGCCCGCCTCGTCTGCCGCCCGGCGTCCCCGCCCGTCCCGCTTCTGCCGCCCGGCGTCCCCGCACCTCGTGGGTCGCGAAGGCCGGAGGTGACGTCGGCGGATGAAGTCGTCGGCGGACGAGACGTGCGCGGAGAAGATGTCGGCGGATGAGACGTCGGCGAGGGAGCAGGCCCGGGAGCGTCGCCGAGGGCGGGACGGCGGCGCGGCCTCCGGTCTCGCGCTGCCCGGTTCGGCCGGGCCGCCTGAGAGCGGCTCTCATCCGTCCCGCCCTCCGCCCTTCACCCGCGTCAGAGGGGGCGGCGCATGCAGGTGCGGGGCCAGCGGTCGATGCCGTGGGCGGCCTCCGCTTTCAGGATGCTTCGCAGTCCCTCGGTGAGTTCGTGCTCGCCGAGGGCGTGGAAGCCGAGTCGGGCGTAGTACGGCGCGTTCCACGGCACTTCGGTGAACGTGGTCAGCGTGAGCGCGCTCAGCCCTCCGGCCGCGGCCACCGTGGCCAGATGGCCGATCAGGTCCCGGCCGAGACCGCGCCGTGCGAAGTCCGGATGGACGGACAGCTGCTCGATGTGCGCGGCGCCGTCCACGGGCTCGGTGAGCAGATACGCCACGAGCCGGCCGTCCGCGGTCTCCGTCACCCACAGCCCGCCGGACCTCCGGTACCGCTCCAGTTCCTCGAGCGGCGGGGGCTCGTCGTCCGCGATCGCGGCCATGCCGAGGGAGCGGAAGGGCTCACCGGCGGCTCGCTCGATGTCCTGGAGGAGCGGTAGCTCGAAGGGTTCGGCCGACCGTATGCGCATACGGGCGAGTATGGCGCACCGCCCGGCCGGACGGCCGCCTTCCTCTGTGATCCGGAGGCGGCTCCATGCGGTTCGGCGGCCAGGGGGTGGCTCCGGGCGGTTCCTCGGCCAGGGGTGGCTCCGTGCGGTTCCGCGGGCCAGGAGGACCCGCCGCTTCCACGGCCGGAGGCGGCCCCGTCGGTTCCAGATCGCTCGGTGCGGTTCCCCACCGGGTCCGGTCCCCGGCGTCACCGGGTGGTGTCCAGCCGGGTCAGGCGCCGCTGGAGGCCAGGTCCTTCGCCGGGCCGTTCACCGGCTCGGCGGCGCCCGTGAGGTCCATGACGAACAGCGGGACCCCGAGGCCGTCGGCCCGCACCCGGGCGTCCGCGGAGTAGCCGGCGAGCGAGAAGACGACGCTCCGGGCGGAGGAGTTCAGTCCGCTCAGCCAGAGGCACTCCACGGCGCGCAGGGTGACGGGCCGGGTGGTCGGGTCCACCTGGGCGACCAGGCCCGGGGCGCGCAGATCGATCCCGGACGCGGTCCGTTCCTCGGGCTGGACGACCTCCTGGAAGCCCAGCCAGCGCAGATACCGTGCCGCGGCGGTCACCGCGTCGCGTGCCGTGCGGATCGGGACCGGGCGGAAGGCGGGGCGGTAGGCCGGAGGCGGTGGCGCGGCGAAGGGGCAGTCCTCCGCCGTCCCGCCGGAGCCGGACGGCAGCGGGGCCTCCGCGGGCCCGTCGGGGCCCGTCGGCATCGGCGCATCCGCAGGCGTGGCGCCCGGATCCGCCGGGCCCGCCTCCTGTTGTCGGCCGAAAGCGGCCGGACCGGGGTGGCCGGGCCCGCCTGCCGCGCCGGTCCCCGAGGCCGCGAGGGGGCCGTCGGCGCCCGAGGCGGCGGCGGTGGCCCGCTGCGCCGCCGCCGCGCCGGCCGACGTCTCCGGCATCGCGGTCACCGGCCGCACCGGGATCCGCAGCACCGTGCCGCAGGGGCAGCCGAGCTCCGGCTGCGGCCACTGGTCCTGCCGTCCGCACGCCGGGCAGCGCACGGTGACCCAGTCGTCGGTCCAGGTGCGGTGGCGGATCGGTTCGGCGGGAGCCCCCTGCAGCAGGGGCGGGGCGAGCGGTGCGCCGCAGGCGCAGGGATAGACGGGGGACGCGAAGGTGTGCGAGCGGCGGCACACCGGACAGCGCACCGGTACGTGATCTCCCATGTCCGTCCCCCTTCGGCGCTTCCGGGTACGCCTCCGGTCCATCGTCCACCAACCGCGGCACCTGGGGGAGGGAGTTCGGCCATCGGCGGCCGTCCTTCCCTTGACGCCCTCCGGCACGCCGCCTACATTGCTTCCGAATAGTAGAAAACATCTTCCGCAATACGGAAAAGCAAGTGAGGCTGCGGAAGACGATCAGGGAACCAGCACGGAATCGACGCTCTCAGGTGGCGCGACAGAGCCCGATCCGCCAGGCCGAAGCAGGAGCACTCCATGCCCCGTATGACCGCCGCCCGAGCGGCTGTTGAGATCCTCAAGCGTGAAGGCGTCAGCCACGCATTCGGTGTGCCGGGCGCGGCGATCAACCCCTTCTACAAGGCCCTCAAGGAGGGCGGCGGCATCGACCACACCCTGGCCCGCCACGTGGAGGGCGCCTCGCACATGGCCGAGGGCTACACCCGCGCCGACCCGGGCAACATCGGTGTCTGCATCGGCACGTCGGGTCCTGCCGGCACCGACATGATCACCGGGCTGTACTCCGCCATCGGTGACTCGATTCCGATCCTGTGCATCACCGGACAGGCGCCGACGAACGTGATCCACAAGGAGGACTTCCAGGCCGTCGACATCGCGTCGATCGCCAAGCCGGTCACCAAGGCCGCCACGACGGTGCTGGAGGCCGCGCAGGTCCCCGGCGTCTTCCAGCAGGCGTTCCACCTGATGCGCTCGGGCCGCCCCGGCCCGGTCCTGATCGACCTGCCGATCGACGTCCAGCTCACCGAGATCGAGTTCGACCCCGAGACGTACGAGCCGCTGCAGGCATGGAAGCCCGCCGCGACCCGCGCCCAGATCGAGAAGGCGCTCGCCTTCCTGCTGGAGGCCGAGCGCCCGCTGATCGTCGCCGGCGGGGGCGTCATCAACGCCGACGCCTCCGACCTGCTGGTCGAGTTCGCCGAGATCACCGGCACCCCCGTCATCCCGACCCTGATGGGCTGGGGCACCATCCCGGACGACCACGAACTCAACGCCGGCATGGTCGGCCTCCAGACCTCCCACCGCTACGGCAACGCCACCTTCCTGGAGTCCGACTTCGTCCTCGGCATCGGCAACCGCTGGGCCAACCGCCACACCGGCTACAAGCTGGACGTCTACACCCGCGGCCGGAAGTTCGTCCACGTCGACATCGAGCCCACCCAGATCGGCAAGATCTTCGCCCCCGACTACGGCATCACCTCGGACGCCCGGGCCGCGCTGGAGCTCTTCGTCGAGGTCGCCAAGGAGCTGAAGGCGGCCGGAAGGCTGCCCGACCGCTCCGCGTGGGCCGCCTCCACGCAGGAGCGCAAGGCCACCCTGCAGCGCCGTACGCACTTCGACGACATCCCCATCAAGCCGCAGCGCGTCTACGAGGAGATGAACAAGGCCTTCGGCCCGGAGACGCGCTACGTCACCACCATCGGCCTCTCCCAGATCGCCGGTGCGCAGATGCTGCACGTCTACCGGCCGCGCCACTGGATCAACTGCGGCCAGGCGGGCCCGCTCGGCTGGACCATCCCGGCGGCGCTGGGCGCGGCCACGGCCGATCCGGACACCCCGGTGGTCGCCCTCTCCGGCGACTACGACTTCCAGTTCCTGATCGAGGAACTGGCGGTCGGCGCGCAGCACCGGATCCCGTACGTCCACGTCCTCGTCAACAACTCCTACCTGGGCCTGATCCGCCAGGCGCAGCTCGGCCTGGACATCGACTTCCAGGTCAACCTGGAGTTCGAGAACATCAACTCCCCGGAGCTGGGCGTCTACGGCGTCGACCACGTCAAGGTCGCCGAGGGCCTGGGGTGCAAGGCGATCCGCGTCACCGACCCGGGTGAACTGGGTGCGGCCTTCGACCAGGCCCGCAAGCTCGCCGCCGAGCACCGGGTGCCGGTCGTCGTCGAGGCGATCCTGGAGCGGGTCACCAACATCGCGATGAGCCGGACCGCGGACATCAGCGACGTCACCGAGTTCGAGGAGGTCGCGACCGAGCCGGGCCACGCGCCGACCGCGATCGTGCCGCTGAGGGCCTGACGCGGCTCTCCGGCACGCCGCGCCGCGAGAGGTGGCCCGCCCGGCGGGCGGACCACCCGCCGGGCGATGCCCTCATCCGGGCGATGCCCTCATCCGGGCGGTGCCGTCATCCGGCGGTCATCCAGCGGTTCTCCAGCGGTTCTCCGGCGGGCATCCGGCGGTGGACACCGGGGCGCAGCCGGCTGCCCGGTGCGGCGCACCGCGCCGGGCCGTACCCGGCGAACGCTTCGGCGCGTGACCGGCGCGCGGTGCGTCCGCCGTCGCGCAACGGGCCCGAGGCCCCGGCGTACCCGCCAGGTCGCCCACGAGCCGTGCCGTGCCGGGCCGCCCGGCGACGTCCCCGCCGGACCGGTCCACTCGCCGGCGCCGCGCCGAGCCGCCGATCCCGCCGTGTGCGTGCGTGCACGCTGCGGGTGCGCCGGGCGCCGGTACGGGTCCGCCGAGCCGCCGGACGGGTGGGCCGAGCCGCACGGGTGGGTGGGCCGGGGAGCCCACTGACCCTGCCGGGCCTGCCGGGCTGCGGGGCGCCGAGCGGCCGTTCGGGGCCGCCGGGGCGGTCGCAAGGGGCCGCCGGGCGCCGGTACGGTCCGCCGAGCCGCCGCGCGCGGGCTCCGCCGAGCCGCCGCGTCCGGGCTCCGCCGATCGGCCGTGGCCGCCCCCGAGCTCCGCAGAGCGGCGGTGGCCGCACCGGGGAGTCCGCCGAGAGCCGACTGACGCCGCCCGGGGGCGAGTTGAGGTGCGCCGCGTGCGCGGGACACGGCAATGTATGGCAGGTGCACCCCATACCTCGGCAAGTACGGTCCGCCACCGGCCATATGCTCGTCAGCGGCGACGACGCCCTCGCCCACCGGCTCGCCGCCGAACTCCGCGACGTCTACCGGCAGCAGGTCACGCTCCTCGTACCGCCGAGCCGCTCGTCCCCGGGCCTTCCCGCGGACGCGGGCGCTCCCTCGGGAGGCCGGGCCCTCGCCCTCCTCGGCCGGGTGTCGGCCGGCATCGCCCGTACGGGAGGGCACCGCACGGCCGCCGACGGCGGCGGCGGACGGCCGTACGAGATGCCCGTCCTGGAGACCGACGACCCCGACGACGACGCGCTCCGGGCAGCGGGGGTGGAGACCGCCCAGGCCCTTGCGCTGGTGCACGAGAACGACGAGACCAACATCCGCGCCGCACTCACCGCCCGCCGGCTGAACCCCCGCCTGCGCCTGGTCATCCGCCTCTACAACCGCAAGCTCGGCCAGCATCTCGAGGAACTGCTCGACCAGGCGGCGGTCCTCGCCGTCCCCGGGATGGCCGCGGACGACATCGACTCCTCGACGACCGTGCTGTCGGACGCCGACACCGCCGCCCCCGCGCTCGCCGCCACCGCCGTCACCGGCACCAGCAAGATCGTCCAGGCGGACGGGATGCTCCTGCGCGCTGCCGAGCGGCCCCCGCCGGGCCCCGGCGGGGTCGCGCATCCGGGCCTGTGCACCCTGGCGCTGCTGTCCTCCACCAGCAGCGACCCCGGTGGCGTGGAGGGTTCGGAGGGAAGCGGCCTGGCGGGACCGCTCCTGCTGCCGGACGACCGGGCCGTCGCCGCCGCGTCCCGCAGGGGACGGATCGTGCTCGAAGCCGTCACCGGACCGGAGGAAGGGCCCGGCAGTCGCCTGAGCGGCCCCGCGCTGCCCTTCCGGGAGCTCTTCTCGCGCCGTGTGCGCTGGTCGTTCGCGGGTGTGGGCGCGGCCGTGGCCGCCCTGGCCGTCGCGAGCTGGCTCACGGCGGGCGGACACCCTCTCCACGCCGCCTACATCACGCTGCTCGACCTCTTCGCCATCAACGACCCCGCGGTCGACGGGGAGACCGACCGCCAGATCCTGCAGTTGCTCACCGGCCTGGTGGGACTGCTGCTGCTGCCCCTGCTCGTCGCCGCCGTACTGGAAGCGCTCAGCTCCTTCCGCTCCGCGACCACCCTGCGCCGGCCGCCACGGGGTCTGGCCGGACACGTCGTCCTGCTGGGCCTGGGCAAGATCGGAACCCGCGTCCTCGGCCGGCTGCGCGAGATCGGCACCCCCGTCGTCTGCGTCGAGAACGACCCCGAGGCGCGGGGAGTGGCACTCGCCCGCCGGCTGCGCGTCCCCGTGATCATCGGGGACGTCACCCAGGAAGGGGTGCTCGAGGCGGCCCGGATCCACCGGGCCCACGCCCTGCTCGCCCTCACCAGCTCCGACACCACCAACCTCGAAGCCGCCCTGCACGCCCGCTCGATCGCCTCCGGCCTCCGGGTGGCGCTCCGGCTCTACGACGACGACTTCGCCACCGCCGTCTACCGGACGCTGCGTGCCGCGCACCCCGGGGCGCTCACCCGCAGCAGGAGCGTGACATCGCTCTCCGCACCCGCCTTCGCCGGCGCCATGATGGGCCGCCAGGTGCTCGGGGCGATCTCCGTCGAGCGGAGGGTACTGCTCTTCGCCGCGCTCGAAGTGGCCGAACTGCCGCAGCTGGAGGGCCACACCATCGCCGAAGCGCTCCGTCCGGGCATGTGGCGGGTGCTCGCCCTCGACATGACGGCACCGGGCGACCGGCGCCCGGACCTGTCCGCAGCCCCGCCGGACGACGGGGCGGACCACACCAGCGGTCTGCTCTTCGACCTCCACCCCGGACATCTGCTGCGCCCCGGCGACCGGGTGGTCGTCGCCGCCACCCGCCGCGGTCTGGCGGAACTGCTGGAGCACCGGATGCGGTAGGAGGCGCCCGCTCCGCCTGCCGTCCACGGCCTCCGCGGGCAACGGTCCGCGGCCCGCGCAGTGCCCGAGACCGGTGACGGCGGCGGGGCGGCGATGCGGATACCGACGGCTCGGCGGGCGGCGACACGGGTGCGGGAACCCGCGGCGCCCGGTCGCACGTTGGCCTTCCACGTCATCGACGGATGTGAGGGAGGAACCGTGTGGACGGCACCGCCTCGCTGCTGACCGTCGCCATCGTGGCCGCGGTACTCGTGATCAGGGCCGCCCTGGCGGAGCTGCGGGACCCGGGAAGCGCCCGTGCCCGGTGGGCGTTCGTCTCCAACCCCCGGGCCATGACCGCGGGGGCGGTGACGGCGGTCGTGCTCGGTCTCGTGGGCCGGCAGCACGCCGGCCCCGGTGCGGTGGCGTGGGCGGTCCTCGCCGGCGCCCTCGTCGCGGTGGTCGTGGACCGCCACCCGCCCGCCGGGTGAACGTCGCGTTCGCGGGCGGCACCGCACACCGCGCAGGACTCGGGTGCGCCCCGCCTCGTCGTCGCCGATGTGCGCGGTGGCGATGACGCGCCCGCCCGGCCTCATCGCTGCGTTCGGCTCGCACGGCGGGCCCCCACTTGACGATAGGCAGGTGAATGCCTGCATAATGTAGCCGTGAGCCTCGAAGCAACGGCGATGGACTCGGTGTTCAAGGCGCTGGCCGATCCCACCCGGCGGCTCCTGCTCGACCGGCTGCGCGAGCACAACGGGCAGACGCTCCGCGAACTCTGCGAGCGCCTCGACATGGCCCGCCAATCGGCGACGCAGCACCTGGACGTGCTCGTGCGGGCCGACCTCGTCACCGTGGTACGGCGCGGCCGGGAGCGGCTGCACTACCTCAACCCGGCCCCGATCCACGAGATCGAGGAGCGCTGGATCTCCGGCTTCGACAAACCCCGCCTGCAAGCGATCAGCGCCATCAAGCGCCAGGCAGAGGAGTACACCATGAGCAACGCACCCACACCGGTGCCGGACTACGTATACGTCACCTACATCCGCGCCGGTGCGGAGCAGGTGTGGCACGCCCTGACCGACGCCGACCTGACAGCGCGCTACTGGGGACACGCCAACGTCTCCGACTGGCAGCCGGGCTCAGCCTGGGAACACCGGCGAACCGACGGATCGGGCCGGATCGACGTGGTGGGCCGTGTCCTGGAGTCCGAGCCCCCGAACCGTCTGGTCATCACCTTTGACGACGCCCCCGACAGCGGGGCGCCGAGGGAGCCGTCGGTCGTCACCTTCCTCGTCGAACCGCATCAGGACATCGTCCGTCTCACCGTGACCCACGAGAAACTCCCCAACCGGGAGATGCTGGGCGGCATTTCGGCCGGCTGGCCGGCCGTGCTGGCGAACCTCAAGTCGATGCTGGAGACCGGCGAGGTCCTGCCGCAGGCGCCCTGGGAGATGTCCCCCGCCCACACCTGAGGTGCTCCTTCGCGCCGCTGGTGTTCCTCGCGCACGATCCCCGCCCGCACAGAGAGGTGCAGGACATGCTGGACGCGACCCCGCTCCAGAACGCCTACCAGGCACTGCTCGACGCCGCCGCCACCGTGGCCGCCGCCGCCACCGTGGCCGCTGCCACTGTGACCGACGCCGACGCCGACGCCGACGCCGACAGCCCCGGCCCCGCCCCGCCGCACGGCGAGTGGAACGCCGACCAGATCCTTGCGCACGTCTCTCTCGTCAGCGCCGCCACGATCGCCGCCGTCGCGAGTGTCGCGGCGGGGGCCCACACGACGTACGACAACCGGATCGCCCTCGACGCCTGGACCATCGAGCGAACCATCGAACACGCCGGCGGCAACGCCGGGCTCCGGGACCGCATCGGCGGCCAGGCGGCCGCCCTGTGCGCGCTCGCCGGAGGTGCGGCGCTCAGCGACGCCGAGCTCAGTACCCCGGCACCCGTCCGGCTCCTGTCCAACGGCACCCTCCTGGCAGATCAGCCCATGCCGCTGCGCGACATCGTCACCGGGCTGGCGGAGGCGGAGCTGCCCGGCCACACACGACAGCTCCTCGACCTCCTCCCCGGCCGGGCGGTGGCCGAGGCCACGCGGTGACCAGGGCACGGCGAACCCGACGTCGGCTCGCCAGGAGAATGTCCTGATGCTTCGGGGAACTCGCCGCCGCCGATGTGCCCGGCGTCCGTGATCCCGCCGGGCCGGGTTCCCCCCTGGGCCCACCCTGCGGCGTGCCGCGATCGCAGAGCCAGGACCGCCGTGCGGGAGGGGGCCGGGGAGCACGATGCTCCCCGGCCCCCTCCCGGTTCTCGCGGATCTCCCGGTTCTCCCCGGTTGTCCCGGCCCCCCCGGTTCTCCCGGGCCCGCCCGGCGGTGAGTGCCCCCGCTAGCCGGTGATCTCGACCGCCCCGTTCTCCGCGGTCCTGCCGGTCGTCTGCTGCTTCGTGCCCTTCTGCGTGATGCCCCGCAGCATCTCGGCGAGGTCGACACCGGTCGTGGACCCCAGCAGCTCCAGGCCCTGGGCCACGTTGTCCGCGACGGCCCGCGGCAGCTTTCCGGCGCCGTCGGTGGAGATGACGGTCATCTTGTCGATCGCGCCGAGCGGTTCGGCGGCCTTGCCGACCACCTGCGGCAGCACCTCCACGAGCATCTGCAGGACCGCGGCGTCGCCGTACCGCTCGAAGGCGTCCGCCTTCTTCTGCATGGCGTCGGCCTCGGCCGCCCCCTTGGCGGCGATGGCGGCGGCCTCCGCCTCGCCCTCGATGCGGACCGCGTCGGCGAGCGCCGCACGGTGCGCCTTCTCGCCCTCACCGGTCAGGCGGGCCCGCTGGGCGTCGGCCTCGGCCTGCTTCACCAGGGCGACACGACGTGCCTCGGCCTCCTGCTCGGCCTGGTAGCGGGCCGCGTCGGCCGGCTTGCGGACCTGTGTGTCGAGCTCCCTGTCGGTCAGGGCAGCCCGGCGCTCCGCGACCTTCTCCTGCTGGCTGAGGATCTCCTGCTCCCGGTCGGCCTCGGCGAGCGGCCCCGCGGCAGCGGCCTTGGCGGCGGCCTCGTCCGTCTCCGCCTTGATCTCGGCCTGCTTGAGGGCGAACGTCCGCTGCGCGACGGCGATTTCCTCCTCGGCCTTCAGCCGCGCCTGCTCCGACGCCCGCCGGGCCACCGCCTCGGCGATGTCCGCCTCCTGCTTCGCCCGCGCCGCCTCCGGGCGCCCGAGGTCCTCGAGATAGGAGCCCTCGGTGGTGATGTCCTGGATCTGGAAGGCGTCCAGTACGAGGCCCTGGCCGGAGAGGCTGGCCTCGGCCTCCTCGGCGACCTGCCCGGCGAACGCGGCCCGGTCCCGGATGATGTCCTCCACCGACATCCGGCCGACGATGGAGCGCAGCGCGCCGGAGAGCACCTCCTGGGTGAAGCCGACGATCCCGTTCTGCTGGACGAGGAAGCGCTGGGCAGCCGCCCGGATGGAGTCCTCGGTACCGCCCACCTTGACGATCGCGACGCCCTCGAGGTTGGCCTTGATGCCGCGCAGAGTGACGGCTCCCCGTACGGCCACGGGGATGTGCCGGCTGGAGAGGTCCAGCGTGAACCGCTGCTGCACGAACGGCACGACGAACACGCCGCCGCCGACGACGACCTTCTGGCCGCTGTTGTCGGTGAAGACCCGCCCGGTCTCGGGATCGGTCGCCTTCTTCCCGCGCCGGCCGGTGATGATGAACGCCTCACTGGGGCCTGCGACCTTGTATCGCGTGACGACGACCAGGGCCAGCAGGACGAGGAGTACGACGACTCCCACCACGGCGATGACGACTGGATTCATGGTGCTCCCCCCTGCCTCCCTGGGGGCGGCAGATCAAGTGGATCGAATGGAACGGCGCCGAGGTGAACCGTTTCAGCGCTCAACGGGGCGGACGAGGACGGAGGTGGCCGACAGGGCGGCCTCCACCCAGATCTCCGCGCCCCGCTCGACGGGCGTGGCGGACTTGGCGGCGAACTTCACCGGCTGGCTGGCCACCCGCAGCATCACTTCGCCGTAGCCGTCGGCCGGGATGGCCGTCACCACGGACCCTCCGGTACCGAGGAGGTCTCCCCCCTGCGGAGCGGCCGCGGTCCGGTCCCGCATCAGCGTGCTGCTCAGCCACCAGGTCAGCCGGGCCGCGAGCAGCCCGGCGAGCACGCCCGCCACCGTCGCGGCGGTCGCTCCCAGGCCCGTGGTGCCCAGCACGATCGCGCCGGTGAAGCCCAGCATCGAGACGAATCCCGCGATCACCGGCAGCGACAGCCAGCCGTCGAACACGCCGTCCAGCACGCCGTCGAGGACACCCTCCAGTACCCCGTCGAGGACCAGCGAGAGTGCCAGCAGGACGATGCCCACGATGCCGAGACCGAGAAACAGACCCATACCAGCACGCCCCCTGACCTCTGATCACCCCGAGGGCCCTATCGTCCCCTTCACGACGCGCGTATGTCATTGCCGTGTTGCGGCAATCTTGACGACTTCTTGATGCCAGCGCCTCCACGCTGCCGCGCCCGGCAGGGAGGGCCGCCCTCCGGGCGGGGTGGGGCCGGGAACGCCGGCCCGTACCGCCGTCGGGCTTCCGCAGGTCGCGCGCCTGCGTCGGAACCGCCGCCGCTGACGCCGCTGACGACGCCGCCGCCCACGCTGACGGCGACGCCCATGCGGACGGTGACGCCCGAGCCCACGCCCACGGGGACGCCACGCCCGCACTGACGCCCACGCCCTCTACGCCCACGAGGGCGCCGATGACGAGCCGACGGCCGGATCCGGGCCCACCAGCCCGTGCGGGGCCAGGGTGTCGCCGTGGCCCTATCCCATTTGTCCGGAAGTAGAGTGCTTGGACCTTGCCGTCCCGCCGAGAGCGATCACCGACGACGGGCGGGCGCCGACCCACCCGGGCAGTGGAGGAACTTCGACGTGAGTGATGCGCCCGGGCAGCACCCGGCGAAGACGCGGCAGCATCCGGCGAAGACGCGGCGGCACCCGGTGGGGACCCGGCCGGACCCGGTGGCGGACCGGCGGACCCCGGAGGCTCGGCCGGCTCGAGGCCCGGTGCGGCCGGCCCGGCACGGCCGGAAGGTGCCGAGGGCCGTGTCGGTGCTCGCGGCGCTGCTCACCGTCGTCACGGCCGCCGGCGTCTGGGCCTACCGGGACCTGCAGGGGAACATCCGCTCCGCGGACGTGGACGGCCGGATCGGCGACGACCGGCCTCCCAGAATGAGCCCCGGTTCCAAGAACATCCTCGTGGTGGGTTCCGACTCCCGGGCCGGGGCCAACGCCGAGTACGGCAGGGGCCACACCACCATGCACTCCGACACGCTGATGGTGCTCCACCTCGCCGCCGACCGGGAGTGGGCGACCGTGGTCTCCTTCCCCCGGGACTCCTGGGTGGAGGTGCCCGCGTGCGACCGCGGCGACGGCACCACCTCCGGCCCCCACCACGCCAAGATCAACGAGGCGTTCGCGATCGGCGGCACCGGCGGTGAGGTCGCCAGGGCCGCCGCCTGCGCGGTCAAGACGGTCGAGCGGAACACCGGGCTGCGTATCGACCACTTCATGTCGGTCGACTTCCAGGGGTTCAAGGGCATGGTCAACGCCCTCGACGGGATGACGGTGTGCCCCGCGGAAGCCATTCGCGACGAGAGGGCGCGCCTCGACATCCCCGCCGGGTGCCAGACCGTGCGGGACGAGGACGCCCTGGGCTACGTGCGCGCCCGCTACGGTGTCGGCGATGGCTCCGACCTCGGCCGCATCGGCCGCCAGCAGGAGTTCCTGCGCGCCCTCGCCGACCGGGCTCAGGAGAAGCTGACCAGCCCCGGCGCGATGTACGGACTGCTGGAGTCCGCGACGAAGTCCCTCACCACGGACGAGGCGCTCGCCGGGATCCAGCCCCTGTACGGTCTCGCCTCCCGGCTGAAGGCGATCCCGCCCGGCCGGCTGACGTTCGTGACCGTGCCCAACTACCCCCGCAGCATGGACGTGCCATCCGACACGGCGAACGTCGTCTGGCAGTACCCGGAGGCCGCCGAACTGTTCACGTCGCTCGCCCGGGACAGGGAGGTCAGCGAGGAGACCGTAGCCGCCGCCGGCGAGGACCCCCTGTACGCCGGCACCGTCCGGGTACGGGTGCTCGACGGCACCGGTACGCCTGGTCTCGCCGAGGAGGTCGCCGGGTCACTGCGCAGGTACGGATTCACCATCGCCGGAACCGGCACCGCTCCCACGGCGGGGGCGGGGGCGGGAGCGGGGGCGAGGACGACGGTCACCCACCCGGCCGGGCTCGCCCGGCAGGCCCGGGCCCTGGCCTCCCGGCTGCCGGGGGCCGGCGTCGCCGAGAGTGCCGACGCGCCGGAGGGTCTGGTCACCCTGACCCTGGGGGAGGGCTTCGGCGGCACACGGTGACCGTGGCGCGCCCGGGCCGAGGCGCTGAGCTCGGGCCGGTCAGGGACCGAGCCCAGGCCGGGGCTCGGGACCATCCCGCCGGTCCGGGGGCCCGGCGCCGCCGTCGGCACCGAGGGTGCGTGCCCCGTACGACGGTGCCGTGCCGTACGGAGGTGCGGTGCCCCGTACGGTGCCGTGCCGTACGACGGTTGAGGCGCCCTGTACGGCGGTGGGCTGCCGTACGACGGTGACGTGCCGTACCGCTTTGCGGTGCGCGCCGCGCCGCGACGCCGCCACTGCCGCGCCGCCGCGCCGCCGCGCCGCGACGGCCGGGCCCGGCCGGACCGCGCAGCGTCCGCCGCGCCCGCGCGGTACCGGTTCTGGTACCGGTGCCAGATGTACCCCCTACCCCCAGGGGGTATACTGCAGGAGTAGGCCCGGGCGCGGACGAGGGGAGCCCGCCGGCGTCCGGCTCCGCACGTCGACGAGCTCTGGAGCAGGGATGACTGCCACGGTCAACGGCACCGCCGAGGTGGAACTCGCGATCGGCGGGATGACGTGCGCCTCGTGCGCCGCCCGTGTCGAGAGGAAGCTCAACCGCATGGACGGTGTGGTGGCGACGGTGAACTACGCCACCGAGAAGGCGAAGATCTCCTACCACGGGGACGAGGTCTCCGTCCGCGACCTCATCGCCACGGTCGAGGCGACCGGCTACACCGCGACCGAACCCCCGCCGGCCCGAACCCGGCCCGAACCCGGCGACGGAGGGAGCAGCGGCGGGGGCGACGGCGAGAGCGAGCCGGAGGAGGCGCTGCGGCCGCTGCGTCAGCGGCTGATCACCGCCGCGGTGCTGGCGGTGCCCGTGGTCGCCATGGCGATGGTCCCGGCCCTGCAGTTCGAGTACTGGCAGTGGCTCTCGCTGACACTGGCCGCGCCGGTGGTGACGTACGCGGCCTGGCCGTTCCACCGGGCGGCCTTCACCAACGCCCGGCACGGCGCGGCCACCATGGACACCCTGGTGTCGGTCGGCGTCTCGGCGGCGTTCCTCTGGTCGCTCTGGGCCCTGTTCCTGGGCTCCGCGGGAGAACCGGGCATGACCCACGGCTTCGAGCTGACCATCGCCCGGACCGACGGCGCCGGGAACATCTACCTCGAGGTCGCGGCCGGAGTGACGGCGTTCATCCTGGCGGGCCGCTACTTCGAGGCTCGCTCCAAGCGCAGGGCCGGCGCGGCGCTGAAGGCCCTCATGGAACTCGGAGCCAAGGACGTGACCGTGCTGCGCGCCGGCGCGGAGCAGCTGGTCCCCGTCGAGGAACTGGCCGTGGGCGACCGCTTCCTGGTACGCCCCGGCGAGAAGATCGCCACCGACGGCACCGTCGTCGAAGGCTCGTCCGCCGTGGACGTGTCCATGCTGACCGGCGAGTCCGTGCCCGTGGAGGTGTCCGTCGGGGACGCCGTCACCGGGGCCACGCTCAACGCCGGTGGACGGCTCGTCGTCGAGGCCCGCCGGGTCGGCGGGGACACCCAGCTGGCGCGTATGGCGAAACTGGTCGAGGACGCGCAGAACGGCAAGGCCGCGGTGCAGCGGCTGGCGGACCGGATCTCCGCCGTGTTCGTGCCTGCCGTCATCGTCCTGGCCCTCGGCACGCTCGGCTTCTGGCTCGGCAGCGGAGCGGGAGGGACGGCCGCCTTCACGGCCGCGGTCGCCGTGCTGATCATCGCCTGCCCCTGCGCGCTCGGACTGGCCACCCCCACCGCGCTGATGGTGGGTACGGGGCGGGGTGCCCAGCTCGGCATTCTGATCAAGGGGCCGGAGGTTCTGGAGAGCACCCGCAGGGCCGACACCATCGTTCTCGACAAGACCGGCACGGTGACCACCGGGAAGATGACGCTCCTGGGGATCCACACCGCCGCGGGGACCGGCGAGATCGAGGTGCTGCGGCTGGCCGGGGCCCTGGAGAGTGCCTCCGAGCACCCCCTCGCCCGGGCCGTGGTCAGCGGAGCGGCCGAGCGGGCCGGGGCGCTCCCGGCGCCCGAGGACTTCGTCAACGTCCCCGGCCTGGGCGTGCGGGGCGTCGTCGACGGCCATGCCGTCCTGGTCGGCCGCGAGCGGCTGCTCGCCGACGCGGGCGTCGCGCTCCCGGCCGAACTCGAACAGGCCAGGGCGCGCGCCGAGGCGGCGGGCCGGACCGCGATCACGGTGGCGTGGGACGGCCGGGCGCGGGCCGTCCTGGGGGTCGCCGACGCGGTGAAGCCCACGAGCGCCGAGGCGGTACGCCGACTGCGCGCTCTCGGGCTGACTCCGATCCTGCTGACCGGCGACAACAAGGCCGTCGCCGAGGCGGTCGCGGCCGAGGTCGGCATAGACCGCGTCATCGCCGAGGTCATGCCCGAGGACAAGGTCGACGTGGTGCGGCGGCTGCAGGAGGAGGGCCGGACGGTGGCGATGGTCGGTGACGGCGTCAACGACGCGGCCGCGCTCGCCCAGGCCGATCTGGGCCTGGCCATGGGTACCGGTACGGACGCCGCCATCGAGGCGGGGGACCTGACCCTGGTGCGCGGCGACCTGAGGGTGGCGGCGGACGCGATCCGGTTGTCACGCAGGACACTCGGCACGATCAAGGGCAACCTCTTCTGGGCCTTCGCCTACAACGTCGCCGCTCTTCCGCTCGCCGCGGCGGGACTGCTGAACCCGATGATCGCGGGCGCGGCGATGGCGTTCTCGTCGGTCTTCGTCGTCGGCAACAGCCTGCGCCTGCGGCGCTTCCGCCCGGCGCGCCGAGTCCAGCCGGGGACGGGCCGCCGGGGCGCCCTCGCGGCGTGACACGCCGCCGGGCGAGGGGTGACTGCCCAGCGGGCGCGGGTCGCCCGTGCGCACCGCGACGGGCCACGGGAACATCCGAGCGCGGCGCCCCGGGGATGCTCCGAAGGGCCGGTGGAGCAGAGGCAGAACGGCGAGTGAGTACACCGAGTGAGTACGGGGAGGGGGTACGGGGAGGGTGCCCGACCGGGCACCCTCCCCGTCGCCACCGGGTCAGTTCCTCCCGAGCAGCTTCTCCATCAGCGCGATCTCACCGGTCTGGGCGGTGATGATCTCGCCCGCCATCCTCTTGGCGGGCGCGTGGGCGCCCTCGGCCCGCTCGGCCTCGGCCATGGCCACCGCGCCCTCGTGGTGCCGGATCATCAGCTCCATGAAGGCGGTGTCGAACGCCGTGCCCGAGGACTTCTCCAGCCGGGCCATCTCCCCGGCTCCCATCATCCCTTCCGCGCCGTGCGCGGAGTGGTCCGCGCCCTCGGCGGGAACGTCCTCGCCCCAGGAGGCCAGCCACCCGGAGAGCGTCCTGATCTCCGGGTCCTGAGCCTTCCGGATGTCCTCGGCGAGCTTCCTCACCTCGGCCGACCCGGCGCGGGACGCGGCCAGGTCCGCCATCTCCACGGCCTGCCGGTGATGGGGGACCATGCCCTGCGCGAAGGCGACGTCGGCGGCGTTGTGCCGCTGCTGGGCGGAGGAGGGCGCCGTGGACGGTGACGCTGCCGCGTGACCGCCGGGGCGGTCCGCCGTACCGCCGTTTCCGCCGCACGCGGCCAGAGCGAGGACGGCCGCTCCGGCGGCCGCCGCCGCGGCGACCTGGCGGATGGGGGAACGCTTGCTGTTCATGCTGGTGCAACTCCTTGACGCGCGGCCGGGATCCGGGCGCGCGGGATCGTGGAAACGAGGGCGTGCGGAGGCGCGGCACCGCTCACCGGCCGGGCCGGGCCGGGGTGGGAGCGGAGCGCCGCGTGGGTCGCCCTATATGCGCAGGAGTTGCAGCTCGGCCAGATCGGGCGGGGCTCGCCCGGCCGGAGCGGTACGACCGGTACCGTCCGGCGCCGCGAAGTCGGGCGGGACCCCGAGCCCGGCGGTCGGTACGGGCGGTGCGTACGAGGAGCCGACCCCGGTCGCCGCGCAGTTCCCGTCGGCGTGGTCGAGGTGGTTCGGACCGCCGTCCGTGTGCGAGCAACCCGGACCGGCCTCGGGCACGGACGGCTCGGAGGGGGGCCGCCGGTGGTCGGAGGCCGCGTGGGAGGGCTGGTGGCCGGACGGCGCGTGGGCCGTGGCCACCGCGTCGTGCGCCGGGGCGTGCGTCCCGGCGCCTCCGGTGGGCGCCAGGGCGTGCATGCCCAGCACACCCGCCAGGACCGTCAGCACCAGCAACGCGAGCGCACGCCCCGTGGGGCGTGCGCGGCCGGTGGTGTGACGGGTCATGGGCTCATCGTAGGGCCCCGCCCGCGGACGGTTCCCGGGCCCCTGCCGTGGGCGGACGCGGGCCGGGGCGTGAGTCCGGGGACGCGCACGCCGGGCGTACGGGGGTTGGCGAGGGTGGTTGCCGCCCGGCGGCGCGAGGCTGGCGCGACAGGACGTTCGCGCCGCCGGGCGGGGCTCGTGGGACCGGGGCCGGGTTCCGGTGAGTCTCCCCGGGCCGGCAAGTCTCCCCGGGCCGGCAAGTCTCCCGGGGGCTGGGGCTGGGGCTGGGGCGGGGGCGGGGGCGGGGGCGCGGGGTCGCCACGAGCCCGACCGAGGAAGGCCCTCCGGGTGGCCGGGGTCCGGGCCGAAGGAGGCACGGGGCCGGGGAGGGACGTTCGGATCCTGCGCCTGAGGGGCTCGCGAGGGGGAGCCCCGAGAGGCCGGCCACCGGGTTCGGCCGACGTGGGCCGACTGCGGCCGACTGCGGTCGGGTTCAGCCGGTCGGGCCGGCCGTTCGGATTGGGCCGGCCGTTCGGGTCGGGTCGGCTTCCGCCGGGACCGCGGCGGGGCGATGGGCTCTCCGGCCCCCTCCCTCAGGTCTGGAAGGGAGCCCGGTCGGCCCGTACCACCGCACTGGCTCGCACACCGCCGCGGTCCTCGGGCGGGCGCCGGCCGCGCGGCCGGCGCCGTGTCCTCCCCGCCGGCCACCCCTCATCCGGGCCGGCGGTTCGGACGGCGTACGCAGGCGGGACCTCCCAGTCTGCACGCGTACGCGGTCTCGGTCCCCCGTGCTTCCCGCCCCGGGCCGGCGACCGGCACGCACCACGCGGCCGACATGGCCGACACGGCCGATGTGACCGGCGTGGCAGATCCGGACGGCGCGGGGAGCGGGACGAACGGGGGAGCACGGAGGGAACGGGGGAGCGGGGGCTCAGTCCTCGCGCAGGGCGCGGACCGCCTCCTCCACGCGCTTGCCGTAGTCCGGGTCGGCGGCGTGGAAGTGGGCGAGGTTCTTGTCGATCACGTCGTCGCGGGAGACCTGGGACAGCCCGCCGGCGATGTTCGCGACCAGACGCGACTTCTCCTCCTCCGACATCAGGCGGTAGAGCTCACCGGCCTGGTGGAAGTCGTCGTCCTTGGCGTGCAGCGGCGCGGCGTGCGTGCCGGTGTGGCCGTACAGGGCCAGCGGGGCCGAGAGGGCCGCGTCGGTCTGCACCGGGCCCGCGTACGAGTTCGGCTCGTAGTTCTTGTCGTGGCGGGAGCCGTTGCGGGTGGCCATGAGGCCGTCGCGGCCGTAGTTGTCGGCGCCGCCGGGAACGGCCTTCGGCGCGTTCACCGCGAGCTGCGTGTGGTTGACGCCGAGCCGGTAGCGGTGGGCGTCCGCGTAGGCGAACAGACGGCCCTGGAGCATCTTGTCCGGCGAGGGCCCGATGCCCGGCACGAAGTTGTTCGGCGAGAACGCCGCCTGCTCGACCTCGGCGAAGACGTTGTCGGGGTTGCGGTCGAGGACCAGCCGTCCGACGCGCTGCAGCGGGTAGTCGGCGTGCGGCCACACCTTGGTGAGATCGAACGGGTTGAAGCGGTAGTCCGCCGCCTCGGCCGCGGGCATGATCTGCACGTACAGCGTCCAGGACGGGTTCACGCCCCGCTCGATGGCCTGCAGCAGGTCCGTCTGGTGCGAGTTGGGGTCGCTGCCCGCGACCTCCGCGGCCTGCTCGCTGCTCAGGCAGCGGATGCCCTGGTTGGTCTTGAAGTGGTACTTGACGAAGAAGGCCTCGCCCTCGGCGTTCGTCCACTGGTAGGTGTGGGACCCGTAGCCGTTCATGTGGCGGTACGAGGCCGGGATGCCCCGGTCGCCCATCAGCCAGGTGATCTGGTGCGTGGCCTCCGGCGCGTGGGCCCAGAAGTCCCAGACGTTGTCCGGCTCCTGCTTGCCGGTGAACGGGTCGCGCTTCTGGGAGTGGATGAAGTCCGGGAACTTGACCGGGTCCTTGATGAAGAACACCGGGGTGTTGTTGCCGACGAGGTCGTAGTTGCCCTCCTCGGTGTAGAACTTCACCGCGAAGCCGCGCGGGTCGCGGACGGCGTCCGCGCCGCCGAGCGAGTCCGCCACGGTGGAGAAGCGCAGGAAGACCTCGGTGCGCTTGCCGACCGTGTCCAGGAACCCGGCCCGGGTGAAGCCGGTGATGTCGTCGGTCACCTCGAAGTAGCCGTACGCGCCGGAGCCGCGCGCATGGACGACCCGCTCCGGGATGCGCTCGCGGTTGAAGCGGGCGAGCTTCTCCAGCAGGTGCTGGTCCTGGAGCAGGAGCGGGCCACCGACGCCGGCGGTGGCGGAGTTCTGGTTGTCGGCGACCGGGGCGCCGGACTCGGTCGTAAGCACGCGCTGCGTCATGGGTGGGAGGGCGGCCTTCCGTGCGGGAGCTGCTGAGGTGTCAGGAGCGTAAGTACGTGCCCGAGAGAACGTCAACAGTTTGTTGAAGTCTGGGGTGGGAATCCGGGCCGTGGCTGCGCCTGGGCGCGACAGGACAGGTGTCGGCGCAGCCACGGCCCGGACGTGTGAGGGGGCCGATGACGACCCCGGGGGGTGGGGAACTGTGGGGTCCGGGCGGGTGCGGGTCCACTGCGGTCACCCGCCGTGGTGATCCGCCACGGTCGCTCGCTGCGGTCAACCACCGTGGTCGTCCGCCGCGGACATCCGTTGCGGTCAACCGTCGTGGTCACCCGCCGCGGACATCCGCCCGGGTGCGAGTGGGGCGGGCGGGCGGACGCCGGGGCGGGTCAGGCGGCCGGCGAGCCGGACAGGCGCTCCACCGCGCGGAGCAGTGCGGAGTGGTCCAGGCCCCCGTCGCCCTGTGCGCGCAGGGAGGCGACCAGCTGGGCGACGACGGCCCCGACCGGCAGTGCGGCACCGACGTTGCGGGCGGCGTCGGTCACGATGCCCATGTCCTTGTGGTGGAGGTCGATCCGGAAGCCCGGCTTGAAGTCCCGGTCGAGGAAGTTGTCCTTCTTGCGGGTCAGGACGGTGGAGCCGGCCAGTCCGCCGTTGAGGACGTCCAGGGCCGCCCGCAGGTCCACACCGGACTTCTCGAGGAAGACGACGGCCTCGGCGCAGGCCTGGATGTTGATGGCGACGATCAGCTGGTTCGCGGCCTTCACCGTCTGGCCGGAGCCGTGCGGGCCGCACAGGACGATCGTCTTGCCCAGGGCCTCGAGGATGGGGCGGGCCTCGTCGAAGGCGTCCTGCTCGCCGCCGACCATGATCGACAGTACCGCCTCGACGGCGCCGGCCTCGCCGCCGGAGACGGGGGCGTCCAGGACGCGGATCCCCTTGTCGGCCGCGTTCTTCGCCAGCTCTACGGAGGTCTGCGGGGTGATCGAGGACATGTCGATCAGCAGGGCACCGCGCTTCGCGTTCTCCAGGATGCCGTCCGGGCCGTAGGCCACGGCCTCCACCTGCGGCGAGGCCGGCACCATGGTGATCACGACATCGGCGCCCGCGACGGCCTCGGCGATCGACGTGGCGGCGGTGCCCCCGGCGGCAGTGAGGCGGTCCAGCTTCTCCTGCTCCAGGGTGTAGCCGGTCACCTGGTAGCCCGCCTTGATCAGGTTCTCGGACATGGGGGAGCCCATGATGCCGAGGCCGATCCACGCGATCGTGGGCAGGTCGGTACGGGGCGAGTCTGCGAGGGTGCTCATCGGGATGCCTCTCTTGAAGCGGTGGTACGAAGGGGGGCGGCGGACGGCAGGCCCGGGCTCAGTGCGCGGGCCGGGCGCTCTCGGGGAGCCAGTCGAAGGACCGGGCGCTCGGACGGTCGCCGGCCTTGTACTCCAGGCCGACCCAGCCGTCGTAACCGGCCTTCCTCAGCCGGTCGAGCAGCTCCTCGAGCGGCAGGGAACCGGTGCCCGGCGCGCCGCGCCCGGGGTTGTCCGCGATCTGCACATGGCCGGTCTTCGCCGCGTAGGCGTCGATGACGGCGGCGACGTCCTCGCCGTTCATCGACAGGTGGTAGATGTCCAGCAGGAACTTGGCGTTGCCGAGGCCCGTGGCGGCGTTGACCCTGTCCACGACCTCGATCGCGGCGGGTGCGCTCACCAGCGGGTAGAGCGGGGACTCCGGCTTGTTCAGGGCTTCGATCAGCAGGATCGCGCCCACCCGGTCGGCCGCGCGGGCCGCCGCCACCAGGTTCTCCAGGGCGAGTTCGTCCTGGACCGCCGGGTCCACGCCCTCGACGCGGTTGCCGTAGAGGGCGTTGAGCGCCTTGCAGCCGACCGACGCGGCGAAGTCCGCGGCCACGTCGATGTTGGCGCGGAAGCGGTCCGACTCCTCGCCGGGTACGGAGAGGGCGCCGCGGTCCGGGCCCGGCAGCTGCCCGGCGTAGAAGTTCAGGCCCACCAGCCGGGTGCCGGAGTCCTTGAGCGCCTTCCTCAGGCCGTCCAGCTCGCTCTGCTCGGGTGTGGCGGTGTCGGTCCACGGCCACCACAGCTCGACCGCAGTGAAGCCCGCCGCGGCGGCGGCCGCCGGGCGCTCCAGCAGCGGGAGCTCGGTGAAGAGGATCGAGAGGTTCACATCGAAGCGCTGGTCCGGGTATCCCATGAGGAGATGCGCCCCTTCCGTATTGCGGAAACTTCTTTCTGCTTAATGGAAGATTGCCTGTCGTGGGGGAGGGATGTCAAGGCCGGGCCGACATCTGACCGCGATCCGGACGCGATCCGGACGCGATCCGGCGGGGTCCGGGCGTGATCCGGCGGGGTCCGGGCGCGCTCCGGCCGACGTCTGGCCGCGCTCCGGCCGCGCTCCGGATGCGACAGCGACCGCGCTACTGGCCGCTCCCCGGCGCCGCGGCCCCGGCGAGATGGGCACGCGACCGCGCCCGCCACGTCTGAAGGCGGGCGGCGAGCGAGGCGGGCGGCGAAGAGCGTGGCGGGCGGGCGGCGGACCGATCAGGGCGGGCGGAGAAGGCAGGCCCGGCCGGATGCGGCCGGGGAAGCCTCTGCCGCCCGGAGCCGCCCGGAGCCGCCGGGAGCCGCCGGAGCTGCCCGGAGCTGCCCGGAGGCGCCCGGAGCCGCGCAGAGCCGCCGGGAGCCGCCGGGAGCCGCGCAGAGCCGCCGGGAGCCGCCGGGCGGCAACGGCGCCCGGAGTGGCCCGTGACGGGCACGTCCGGGCCACGCGAAAGCGCCCCCCGGGTGGCGGTGGGGGGACGGCCGTACTCGGCCGTCCCCCCACCGCCACCCGGAGGGCGCAGTGGTCCCTCCCGGCGGTCTACAGCGCGTCGACCGCGCTGACCTTCCACCCTCCGGAGGTCCGGGTGAGCTCCATCCGGACCCGGTTCAGGTCCACCCGGGGCCCGTCGACGCGGGTGCTCCGCGTCACCTGGTTGACGAAGAGCAGGACCACGGCCCTGTCCGGTGACGCCGACACCACCGAGGCCGCGGAACCGCCGCCGCCGGGCGGTGCCACCACCGAGGCCGTGACCACCCCCTGGTACTTCTTCGCCGTGGGCGCCACGACCTTCGTGGTCGTCCTGCGGTACTCCTCGAGGAACGGGCCGGTGAGATGGCCGCGTGCCGCGGCGAAGTCCCGCTCCAGATGCCGGTGGTCGTACGAGAGCACGGCCGGCGCCGCCTTCCGGGCCGCCGCCAGCGCCCCGGACCGCGCCTGTTCGGCCTGCCGGCCGTTCGCGTACGCGGTACCGAGCACGGCCGCCGCGACCAGCCCGGCGACGGTGAGCACGGCCAGTACCGCGCAGACCAGCAACCGGCGCCGCGAGGACCGGCGGCCCTCCGGCGTCCCGCCGTCCGCCGCCGGGGCCCCGGCAGCGGACTCCGCGTCCGGCGCGGCCTCCTCCCAGCCGGGCGCCTCCCAGTCGGGTTCGGTACCCGCGGGCGGAGGGTCCTCGGCACGCAGGGTGCGCCCGGCCACGGCACCGCCGGTAGCTGCGGCCGGCCGTCCGGAACCGTCCGTTCCCGGCGCGGCCCGCCGGGCGCCTCCGGTCTGGCCGGTCTGGCCGGTCTGCCCGGCACGCTTGGCCGCCGCCCTGGCCGCGGCGGTCATGGAACGCCGGGCGGGGGAACCGGAGCCGCGGCCGCGGGTCGTCGTGTTCGCCACGGGAATTCTCCTCACTGGTGGTCGTAGAGGCGCCGGCTGCGGGCGCGGTTCAGCCGACGAACTCCACGTTCGACGTCAGCCAGCGGCCGCCCTCGAGCACGAGGTCGAGCTGGAGCCGGTAGGTACGGGCCTGGCCCTCCGGGGCGGCCGAGTTGGTCACCTTGCTGTCGGCGACGACCAGGACGCGGGCGGACCGCTCGTCGGAGCGGGCGATACCGGCCTCCAGCACCTGGCCCTCGGACACCGACTTGTTCGCGGCGACGAGCTTGGTCAACTCCGCTGTCTGCGCCGCGAACTGCTTCTTGAAGTCGCCGGTGGCGCCCTTCAGGACGTTGGCGCTGTCCCGCGCGTAGTGCCGGTAGTCCAGCGAGGTGAAGTTGAGGGCCGACCGCCGGGCCGCGGCCAGGATGTCCTGGCGGCGCTGCTCGTCGGCGCGCTGCTCGTACACCTGGACGCCGAGCCACAGGGACAGGGCCGTCGTCGCCACGGTCGCCACCGCGAGGACGGCGGCCACCGCCCTGCCGTGCCGGGCGGCCGAGGCCACCCGTGCCCCGAGCCGGGCCGGCGCCCGCAGGGCCCTCACCACGTGCCCCCCGCGCCCGCCGCCCGCCTCGCGGGCCGTTGCCGTCGCGCCTGCGGACGGGTCGGTCCCGTCTCCGTCCGTCTCCGGTGCGGTGCCGTCACCGTCAGCCGCCGGGACGGTCTTCCCGCCGTCGGCCGCTGCGTCGCTCTTCCCGCCATCGGCCGCCGGGACGGTGCTGCCGTCGCCTGCCGCCGTGACCGCCGAGGCGCGGTCCGCCCTGCTCTTCGCCGCCGACGGGCTCTCCGCGCCCGCCACGCCAGCCGCGCTCTCCGCCCCCGACGGGCTCGCCGTGCTCTCCACCGCCATGTCCGTCATGCCATCGGTCCCACGAGCAGCCATTGCCATGACTCCTTTCCGAACACGCTCTGTTCGCCGCCCGTCGAGCCGATCTCGACAGTCGTTCCGTCCGGTCCGGCGGCCGTGCCGGTCTCCGGGTCGTAAGGGGTGACGTACGCGGCCGGGTCCGCGCCGCCGCCGGAACGCCCCGAGGAGCCGGGCGCGTTCTGCGCGCCGCGGACCGAGACGGGGCCACCTCGCGGGGCCGAGCAGTGCGCCGCCGTGTTCGCGGGCCGGTCCGAGGTGTCCGAGGGATCGCGACGCTGGGTCCCGTAGCCCTGCCGGCAGGCCGGTGGGTCGTCGGCGTTCGTCACCATGCCGAAGTGGGTGGTGCCGTCCCCGGGGATCACCGTGTAGCTGCCCGCCACCACCACCGGAAAGGTGACCAGGGCCTGTTCCACACCGGGCAGCCGGGCCAGCGTGATCTGGCCGCCGCTGATCAGGTTGCCCAGTAGGACCGGCAGATGGGGCCGGGTTTCCGACAGCAGCGAGTCGACCTCCTGCGCGGCGGGCGCCCCGGCGTCGACCAGCCGCCGGATGTCACCGTCGGAGGACTTCAGCTCGGCGGTCAGCGCCGCCAGGTCCCGCGAAAAGGACCGGATGGCCGAACCCTGTTCCGCCTGGGTGCCGAGCACCTTCCGCGAGTCCTCGATCAGGGCGATCGTCTGCGGCAGCGATCCGGACGCCGCCTCGACCAGGTTGTTGCCGGAGTCCACCAGCCTGCTCAGCTCCGGACCGGTGCCCGCGAAGGCCTTGCCGAGCTCGTCGACCGTGATCCGCAGATCCTCCTTGCCGACGGAGTTCACCAGCCGGTCCAGGCTCAGGACCACGTCGGTGGTCGGCAGCGGCACCCGGGTGTCGCCGCGGGCGATGACGCTCCCCTCGCGGAGGTACGGTCCGCCCGTTCCGCGCGGCTGCAGGTCGACGTACTGCTCGCCGACCGCCGAACGGTTCGCCACCACCGCCACCGTGTCCGCCGGGATGCGGGCCCCGTCCTCGATGTCCAGGTCCACGGACACGCCGTCCCGCCCGGTCAGCCGCAGCTCCCCGACCCGGCCCACGGGGACTCCCCGGTAGGTGACCTCGGCGCCCTGGAACACCCCGCCCGAGTGGGCGAGGTCGGCGCGTACGGTGTAGCCGCGGTCCAAAACGGCGTCCACCAGACCGGTGTAGCGGGCCCCGACGTACGACACGCCGATCGCGGTGACCGCGGCGAAGGCCGCGAGCTGGATCCTCACCATGCGAGTGATCACGGCTGCATTCCCTTCAGCATCAGCTCCGCCAGCGCGAGATCGACCCCCGGCGGCCGTCCGTCGCCGTCGCCGCTCCCGTACGACGCGTGCCCGGTGGTGCACACCGGCGGGCAGAGGCCGCCTCCGCCGCCCGGCGGGGTCGGGGCCGGAGGAGGCCCGCCCGGCTCGCCCGGCAGCGCCGTGGGCTTCGGGACGCCGGGCACGTCCGGCACGTCGGGGACGTCGGGAAGCCCGGGCGGCTCCGGCAGTCCCGGTACGCCGGGCAGCGACGGCACGTCCGGTACGCCGGGCTTCGACGGCTCGTCGGCGAGATTGCCGTAGACCGACTCGAGATCGAGGTCGGCGGTGATCTTCAGATTGACGTAGTCGCCGTGGATGGCGTCCACCGCGTTGCGCGGGAACGGATACGTCGTCAGCAGTTCCAGGGAGCGGGGCAGATCGTCACCGGCCTTGTTGAGCTGCTCCAGGATCGGCCGCAGGCTCTTCAGGTTCGCGACGGTGTCGTCCCGCGACGCGTTGATCACCTGGCTGCCGGTCTTCCCCAGCTTCGACAGCGAGGTGAGCATGGCCGTCAGGCTGCGCCGCTGGTCGGCCAGTACCTTCAGGGCCGGCGGCACCGTGTCCAGGGCCCCGGCGATGGTCTTCTTCTCCTGCGCCAGCCGCTTGGCGAGCCGGTCGATGCCGGCCAGCGCGCGCACGATCTCCTTGCGCCGGCCGTCGAGACCGCCGAGGAACGTGTCCAGCTCGGTCAGCAGGGACTTCACCCGGTTCTCCCGGCCCTCCAGCGCCTTGTTGAGCTCAACCGTGATGGTCTTGAGCTGGGCCACCCCGCCGCCGTTGAGCAGGGCGGACAGCGCGGAGAGGACCTCCTCGATCTCCGGGTTGCGGCCGCTGCGGGAGAGCGGGATCCGGTCGCCGTCCTTCAGCCGGCCGGCCGGGGCGGTGTCCGCGGGCGAGGACAGCGCCACGTACTTCTCGCCGAGCATGCTCGTCTGCCGCAGCTCGGCCACCGCGTTGGCGGGCAGGGTCACCGAGTCCGCGACGCGCAGCCGCACCCGGGCGTGCCAGCCGTCCAGCTCGACCTTCTCGACCGCGCCGACCGTGACGTCGTTGACCTTCACCGCCGACTGGGGCACCAGGTCGAGCACGTCCCTGAACTCGACGGTCACCCGGTAGGCGTTGCCGTCGGCCGCGGCGCCGCCGGGCAGGGCGACGTCGTACAGACCGTTGAACTCACAGCCCGTCAGCAGCAGCGAGCCGGCCGCCGCCCATGCCGCCGTGCCGGTGCGCAGTGCCCTCATGCGCGGGCCTCCAGGATTCCGCCGAGCGTACGGTCGACCGGTCCGGTGCCGGAGACCGCCCGGGTGCCGGCCGGTTCCAGCTCCGGCAGGGAGTCGAACAGTTTGTGCAGGTCGGCGCAGTCCTTGGCCTTCCCGTCCCCGGTCGTCCGCAGCAGCGAGCAGAGCAGCGAGGCCGGGTCCTGCGGGTGCTCGACGTTGTTGCGGGTGTCGAGGGTCCCCGCGGACGGGTTGTAGGCGTTCTGCAGGTTGGACAGTCCGACCGGGGCGACCTCCAGCAGTTCGGCGAGCGCGGCGCGCTGGGTGACCAGCACCTTGGTGACCTTGCTCAGGCCCTCCACGTTCGAGGTCAGCGACTGCTTGTTCGCCCGTACGAAGTCGGAGACGTCGGCGAGCGCCACCCCGAGGTGCCGCAGTGCCGCCGCGAGGTCCTTGCGCTCCGCGGCGAGCTGCCCGGCCACCTCCGCGAGGCTGTCGTTGAAGGAGCGGACGTTCTTGTCGTCCGCGGCCAGCGCGGCCGTGAACACCTGGAGGTTGCGGATGGTGGAGAACAGGTCCTGCCGCCCGTCCGACAGAGTGGTCACCGCCAGGGAGAGGTCCTCCACCGACTGGTGGATCGCCTCGCCCTGCCCCTCGAGGTTGTCCGCGCTCACGCCCAGCAGCCGCGACAGCGCGCCGTCGTCGTTCGCGCCGCGCGGGCCGAGCGCCTCCGAGGTCGTGTGCAGGCTCTCGAAGACCCGGTCCAGCTCCACCGGTACGGCCGTGCGCTCCTCCGGGATGACATCGCCGCCCCGCATCACCGGTCCGCCCCGGTACACGGGCAGCAGCTGCACGTAACGGTCGCTGACCACCGACGAGTTGATGATCGCGGCCTTCGCCTGGGCGGGCACCTTCCGTCCCTCGCCGTACTCCAGCACCACCCGCACCCGGCGGCCCTCCGGAGTGATCTCCTTGACCTCGCCGATGCGGACACCGAGCACCCGGACGTCCGAGCCCGGGTAGATGCCGACCGTCCGAGGGAAGTACGCGGTGACCCGCACCGGTTCCTCCCGCGGCCACAGCAGCAGGCCCGCCGCGACCAGCGCGAGGGCGGTGACCAGCGCCACCCCCCGCAGCAGCGGTGTGCGGGGCGGACGTATGCGGGACAGGGGTGTGCGCGGCAGACGTATGCGCGGCAGACGTATGCGCGACAGAAGTGTGCGCGGAAGACGTATGCGCGACAGGGGTGTGCGCGGCACACGTATGCGGGACAGGGACGTGTGCGGCAGACGTATGCGCGGCAGGGGCGCTTTCACGAGGGACCTCCCGTCCGCGGGACCACCGGAGCGGCGACCAGATTCTGGATGTAGCTGTCGAACCAGCGCCCGTTGCCGAGGGTGTTGGCGAAGACGCGCACATACGGAGCCAGCAGCCGCACGCTGCGGTCGAGGGCGGCCTGGTTGCGTTCGAGCATGTCGACGACCTGGTTCAGGCCCTTCAGCGCGGGCCCGATCTCCTTGCTGTTGTCCTTCACCAGGCCCGACAGCTGGACCCCGAGCGAGGCGGAGCTCTTGAGGAGGGCGTGGATCGCCGCCCGCCGCCGCGAGATCTCCTGGAACAGCGCGTCGCCGTCCTTGACCAGGAGGGAGAACTCCCGGGAGCGCTCGGCGAGCACCGCGCTGACCCCGTCGGCGTGGTCGAGGAGTTCGCGCAGCGCCTGGTCGCGGGAGGCGACCGTACGGGAGATGCGCGACAGGCCCCTGACCGACTCCCGCACCTCGGCCGGGGAGTCCTCGAAGGTAGTGGAGATCGTGTCCAGGGCCGTGGCCAGCCGCTCGGTGTCGATCTGCTCCGTCGTGGTGGTGAGGTCGCTGAACGCCGTCACGACGTCGTACGCGGGCGTGGTGCGGTTCAGCGGGATCTCGCTGCCCGGCCTCAACTGCCCCGGCCCCTTCGGCTCCAGGGCGAGGTACTTGGCGCCCAGGATCGTCTTGACGCGGATGGCGGCACCGGTGCGGGTGCCGAAAGCCGGCTCCCCCTTGACCCGGAAGACCACCTTGACGTGGTCCCCGTCCAGGTCCACCTCGTCGACCTTGCCGACCTTCACCCCGGCGACCCGCACCTCGTCGCCCGGCTTCAGCCCGCCCGCCTCGGAGAACGCGGCGCTGTAGGTCTCGCCGTCGCCGATCAGCGGAAGGTCGTCGGCGTTGAACGCGGCGACGGCCAGCAGCGCGAGCACGGTGAGGCCGACCGCGCCGATGGTCACGGGGTTGCGCTCCCGGAACGGGATCATGCGGGCCCTCTGACGCCCCTTCATGCGCACCTCGCCCGGGCGACGTGCAGTTCGGGGGTGATGACCTCACCGGTCCCCGGGAGGACCACCCGTCCGTCGAAGTCGCAGAGGTAGAAGTTGAACCAGGAGCCGTACGAGGCGGTCCTGGTCAGCTTGTCGAGCTTGTTCGGCAGCCGCTTCAGCACGCCCTCCACGGTCTTCTCGTTGTCGTTCAGCGTCCCGGTCAGATCCCGCAGCTCCGCGATGTCGTCGCGCAGCGGCGGGCGGGCGTCCTCCAGCAGGCCGGAGGTGGCCTCCGCGAGGCTGTTGATGTTCGCCAGCGACTCGCCGATCGGCTTCCGGTCGGCGGAGAGACCGGAGACCACCCGCTGGAGCTGCTTGATCAGCGCGGAGAAGCGCGCGCCGCGCTTGTCCAGGGTCGCCAGCACGGTGTTGAGGTTGTCGATCACCGAGCCGATCAGCTCGTCGCGGTCGGCGAGGGTGGTGGTGAGCGAGGCGGTGTGCGCGAGCAGGCTGTTCACCGTGCCGCCCTCCCCCTGCAGCGTCCTCACGATCTGGGTGGCGAGCTGGTTGACGTCCTTGGGGCTGAGCGCCGCGAACAGCGGCTTGAACCCGCCCAGCAGGGCGTTCAGATCGAGCGCGGGCTGGGTGCGCGACAGCGGGATCCGGCTCCCGGGCGGCAGTGCCGAGCCGTCGCCGGGGCCCTCGGTCAGCGCGACGTACCGCGAGCCGACCAGGTTGCGGTAGCGGATGACCGCGCCGGTGCCGGTGTGCAGCGGGCGGTTCTCGGTCACGGTGAACGTGACCTCCGCCAGCGTCCGGTCCTTGATGCCGATCTCCCGCACCTCGCCGACCCGCACACCGGCGACACGGATGTCGTCGCCCTCCTCCAGGCCGGTGACATCGCTGAACACCGCGCGGTAGGTGTGCTCGGGGGTGAAGGAGACGGTGGCGATGGTGGCGGCGAGCAGTGCCGTGGCGAGCACGGTCACCACCGCGAACAGACCGAACTTGATCAGCGGCGACGCGGTCTGGCCGGCCCGCCGCAGGGACGCGGACCTCATGCGACGCTCACCGCCGTCCCCCGGGCCATCGGGCCGAACAGCAGCGTGGCCACCGCGGGCACCTCGTCCGCGGGCACGCCCAGGACCGGGGCCACGAGCGATCCGACGGCCCGCTGCTCGGCCCGCGTCGCGGACACCGGCCGTCCCGTCGCGGCCCCCGGCGCGACCCGGGTGGTGCCGTCGTCCAGCTTCACGTCCGGTGCCGGGACCCGCGGCCGGGGCATGCCGTGGCAGTCGGGACCCGAGCGCTCCCCCCAGCGGGGCTCCTCCCCGGGGCGGTACCCGGGCCGCGGATGGACGAACTCGAGGGTGATACGCATCTTTCCGCCTCTGAAGGTCTGTGCCGACGCGGCCTCCTGCCGGACGAGACCGTCCAGCAGGCAGGGGTACTCGGGCGAGTAGCGGGCGAACAGCGCCAGCGTGGGCCGCGAGACCCGGCCCAGGGTGATCAGCCGCTCGCCGTTGTCGCCCAGGAAGGCGTCCGCGGTGTTCGCGGCACCGGCGGTGGAGGTGAACAGGGCGGCCAGCTGCTCCCGCTTCTCCACCACGGTGCGGCTGGTGGTGAGGGTGTTGCGCAGAATCCGCATCAGGTCCGGCGCGGCGTCCCCGTACACCTCGGCCACGTCCGCGAACCGTGAGATGTCCTCCTGCAGCGACGGCATATGGGGGTTGAGCCGGCGCAGATAGTCCTCCACCCGGGCCAGGTTGGCGCCGATCCGGTCGCCCCGGCCCTCCAGCGCGGTGGAGAACGCGGTGAGCGTGGCGTTGAGTTCGGCGGGGCGGACCGTGCGCAGCAGCGGCAGCAGATCGTTCATCAGCTGCTGCACCTCGATGCCGACGGCGGTGCGGTCCTGGGTGATGACGTCCCCGGCGCGGATCGCCCGTGCCGGGGTGCCGTCGGGGGCGACCAGGTCGACGTACTTCTCCCCGAACAGGGTCTTGGGCAGCAGCCGGGCCCGGACGTCGGACGGGATCCGCGACACGTGCTCCGGGTCGAGGGCGAGGTCCAGCGTCGCCTTCTCCCCGTCGGCCCGCACCCCGCGGACCTCGCCGACCAGCAGCCCACGCAGTTTGACGTCGGCCTGGGGATCCAGCTGGTTGCCGAGGGTGCCGGTCTCCAGCGTGACCCGGACGACGGGGGTGAACGCCTTGCGGTAGACGGCCACGGACAGCGACAGCAGCAGCCCCAGCACCGCGATGAAGACGATTCCGTTGATCCGCAGTCGGACGGACATCGGCACTACCCCGCAATCCGTACGGTCGTGCTGGCTCCCCAGATCGCCAGGCTGAGGAAGAAGTCCAGGATGTTGATGGCGACGATGGAGGTGCGCACCGCACGGCCGACCGCGACGCCGACACCGGCCGGTCCGCCGCCGGCGTAGTAGCCGTAGTAGCAGTGCACCAGGATGATCACGACGGCGAAGACGATCACCTTGCCGAACGACCAGAGCACGTCGACGGGCGGCAGGTACTGCTGGAAGTAGTGGTCGTAGGTGCCGGCCGACTGGCCGTAGTAGCCCGTCGTGATCGTCCGGGCGGCGAAGTAGGAGGACAGCAGCCCGACGACGTACAGCGGGATGACGGCGACGAACCCCGCGATCATCCGGGTCGTCACCAGGAACGGCAGCGACGGGACGCCCATCACCTCCAGGGCGTCGGTCTCCTCGCTGATCCGCATCGCGCCGAGCTGGGCGGTGAACCCGGCGCCGACGGTCGCCGACAGCGCCAGCCCCGCCACCAGCGGGGCGATCTCCCGGGTGTTGAAGTACGCGGACAGGAAGGCGACGAAGTTGGAGGTGCCGAGCTGGTTGAGCGCCGCGTACCCCTGGAGCCCCACCTCGGTGCCGGTGAAGAAGGACAGGAACGCGATCACGCCCACGGTCCCGCCGACGACGGCGAGAGCGCCGCGGCCGAAGCTGACCTCGGCCAGCAGCCGCAGCACCTCCTTCTTGTAGCGGCGCAGGGTGCGTCCGGTCCAGGCCAGTGAGCGCCCGTAGAAGACCAGCTGGGCGCCCAGCTCCTCCAGGGAGCGCAGCGGGCGCCCCACGAGACGGTCGATCAGCGCCACGGTCAGCCCTTCTGCGGAACGACTTGGAAGTACACGGCGGTCATCACGAAGTTCGTGACGAACAGCAACATGAAGGTGATGACCACCGACTGGTTCACCGCGTCGCCCACGCCCTTCGGGCCGCCCTTGGCCGTCAGCCCCTTGTACGAGGCGACGATCGCCGCGATCGCCCCGAAGACCAGCGCCTTCAGTTCGGCCGCCCAGAGGTCGGACAGCTGGGCGAGGGTGGTGAAGGAGGCCAGGTAGGCGCCGGGAGTGCCGTTCTGCAGGACGACGTTGAAGAAGTAGCCGCCCGCGACCCCGACCACCGACACCAGGCCGTTGAGCAGCACCGCGACCACCATCGACGCCAGCACCCGGGGGACGACCAGGCGGTGGATCGGGTCGATGCCCAGCACCTGCATCGCGTCGATCTCCTCGCGGATCTTGCGGGCGCCCAGGTCCGCGCAGATCGCCGTGCCGCCTGCTCCCGCGATCAGCAGGGCCGTCACGATCGGCGACGCCTCCCGAAGGACGGCGAGCACCGAGGCCGCGCCCGAGAAGGACTGGGCGCCGAGCTGCCGGGTCAGGCTGCCGATCTGCAGCGCGATGACCGCGCCGAACGGGATCGAGACCAGCGCCGTCGGCAGGATCGTCACACTGGCGATGAACCAGGCCTGCTGGATGAACTCCCGCAGTTGGAAGGGCCGGCGGGGCAGCGTCCGCAGGACGTCCAGGGCCATCGCGAACAGGCTGCCGGAGTGCCGCAGCGCCCCGGTGGGGGAGAGGCTCATGTTCCCGCCACCTCCTTGCGGCCGTGCAGCTCCGCCTCACGCCGGGCGATGGCCTCCCAGCGGGGCGGGCGGGTGATGCCGGGGCTCGGCAGCAGCCGCGGGGTCATCGCGCCGCCACCGTCGTCGGCCGACCCGCCCCGGTCCAGCTGTGCGAGCTCCAGCTCGACCTGGGCGGCGTCCTTCTCCTCCGCCATGCCGATCGGACCCTGCATCCGGCCGTGGAGGAACTGCCGCACGACGGGCTCGTCGCTGGTCAGCAGTCGCTCGCGGGGCCCGAACATCACCAGCTCCCGGCGGAAGAGGAGCCCGATGTTGTCCGGGACCTGACGGGCGGAGGCGATGTCGTGGGTGACGATGAGGAAGGTGGCGTCGATCTGCGCGTTGAGGTCGACGATCAGCTGGTTGAGATAGGCCACCCGCACCGGGTCGAGTCCCGAGTCCGGCTCGTCGAACAGGATGATCTCCGGGTCGAGCACCAGGGCGCGCGCCAGCCCGGCCCGCTTGCGCATCCCGCCCGAGATCTCGCCGGGCAGCTTCTCCTCGGCGCCGATCAGGCCGACCATGTCCATCTTCTCGAGGACGATCCGCCGGATCTCCGTCTCGGACTTGCGGGTGTGCTCGCGCAGCGGGAAGGCGATGTTGTCGTACAGGTTCATCGACCCGAACAGCGCGCCGTCCTGGAAGAGGACGCCGAACAGCTTCCGCACCTCGTACAGGTCGTGCTCGCGCAGCCGGGTGATGTCCCGGTCCGCGATCCGCACCGACCCGCGGTCGGGCTTGAGCAGCCCGACGAGCGTCTTGAGGAACACGGACTTGCCGGTGCCCGAGGGGCCGAGCATGACCGAGATCTCCCCGGCGGGCAGCGTCAGCGACACGTCCTGCCAGATGACCTGGTGGCCGAAGGACTTGGTCAGCCCCTCCACACAGATCTCGACACCCATCCGGTACACCCTTCAGCCGTTGAGCAGCTCCGACATCTGCTCTACGGGGAGGGACGGGGCGTCCGTCGCACGAGGACCGAGATTTTTTACGCGGGTGAGACGGGGCGTTCACACGGGTGTGCCGGGGGCGACGGCGCCGGCGGGGGGAGGCGGTCCGGCGGGGGCAGACCGAAGGGCGGGGGAAGGCGGGCCGCCCCCGTTTCCCATGGGTACGGAGGCGTCCGTACGCGCCCTTCCCGGTCGGCGGCCCGTTCGCCCGGTCGCCCGGGGCGGCCCGTCCACCGGTCCGGCTCCCGCGGGATCGCGGTGGGCGCATGCGCGCGGGGCGGAAGCCGCCCGGGATGCCGCGCCGCGCCGAGACACCGGAGGATGCGGGGCCGCCGGCGGTCGTGGCGGGGCCGCGCGGGGCGCGTCCGGGGTTCCGCCGCTGCCGTCGGCGGTCGCGCCGGGCCGGGCCGGTCCGGCGGGGCGCGATGCGCGGGCCGGGCGTGGGCGCGGTCGTGTTCGGTGGAGCAGCGGTCCGACGGTCGTCAGGGTGCAGGGATGTCGCCCGGGATCGACCGGGTGGGTGCGGGCGGCGGCCCCGCGGGCGGGGGGCTGGGCAGGGCCGGTTCCGCCGGAGCGGCGGGCGCGGTCGCGGTCGGCCGGGGCAGGCCGGGCGTCCCCTCGGCGGCGCCGCCCGGACCCCCCGGCAGGTCCGGCGGCCGCGGCACCCCGGAGGCCTCCGGCAGCCGTGGCGCGCCGGATGCGTCGGGCAGCTCCGGCAGCTCCGGTATCCCGGGCGTCACGGGTATCCCGGGCACCTCCGGGACGGAGGGCACCGCGGGCGCGGGCACCGCGGGCACCGCCACCGGCGGGAGCGAGGAAAGCGCCGGCCCACCCGGCAACAGCGGTACGGGCAGGCCGTCGCCCGGTGCTCCCGGTACGCCGGGTGGAGCGGGCAGCGGGCCCGTCGGGACGCTCTGCCCCGCGCCGCCCCGCTCCTCGCCGCCCCGCCCGGCGCCGTCGCCCGCGGTCCGGACATCGGCGGTCTCGGACGTGCTGGGGGACGGCCCCGGCCCGTCGCCCTCCTGGGCGTACGGGACGACGAAACCGGCGGCCGCGAGTGTCGCCGCGGTCGACGCGGCGACCACCAGATGAGCGTTGCCTCCCGTCCGGGGCCTGCGCCCCAGCAGCCAAAGGACCACCCCCAGCGTGCCCGCGAGCGACGCCCGAAGCGTCCGGCGGGCCCGGGCCAGCAGCGACTCAACCGTCCGGTAGCTCAGCCCCATCTCCCGGGCGACCTCACCGACGTCGAGGTCCTCGGACTTCAGCCGCAGTGCCTCCGCCTGCCGGGCGGGCAGCTCACCGCTGCGCACGGCCAGCCACTTCGCCTCGGCCCGGTCGCACACCACCTCGTCGACGGGCGCGGGCCGCGGCGCCACCAGCAGCGGGCTGCTGCGTACCTCCGCCTCCCGGTTGACCTGCCGGTACCGGTCGACGCACAGCCGCATCGTCACCGTCGTCAGCCACGCGCCCAGCCGGTCGTCGTCGAGATGCGGGTTCTCGGCCGCCCGCAGCATCGCCTCGTGCACGGCGTCCTCGGCGTCCTCCTGGCTCATCGACCGCCGACGGGCCACCTTGAGCAGGTCCTCGCGATGGCTCCAGGCGCGCTGCCAGCGTTCCTGCGACGCCCCCTCCCGGGGCCCGCCGCGGGCCGCCCGCTCCTCCGCGCCCGAATGCGCAGTCTGAGTGTCCGTCGCCATGAGGGCCCCTTCGCGCTCACCCCGCCGGTCCCGTCCTGCCCGGCGGGGGGCGACATTACCGCCGGGTATCCGGGGTTGTGGAGGGGGTGGCGCGCATCGAGTCCTTACCGTTGCCGACCAGCGGCTCCGTGCCGGAGGGTACGCCGCCGCCGGGCAGCGGGGCCCGGGGCGTGGGGACGGCCGGCACGGGCGCGACGGGCAGCACGGGGCGGCCCGGGCCCTCGGTGCCCTGCTCCGTGGGCCGGGGCGCGGGCGACGCGGAGGACCCCGGCGGCCGTGTGCCGTCCGCGCCGCCGGTCCCCCTCGGTCGGGTGGAGGCGTCCGGTCCGGGCGGGGCGGGCCGGGCCGTGCGGGAGGGCGCCGGTGTGGCACGGGGCGCGGCGGTTCCGGCGCCACCCGCGTCCGGCACCACCAGGTGCCCCTGGAGGAAGTAGTTGAACCACGCCAGGACCGTACGCAGATAGGCCGTCGAGCGGTTGTACCCGAGGATCGCGCGGTCCAGGTCGGCCGGCTCCGAGAGGTCCCGGCCGCCCGCGCACAGATAGCGGCCCGCGGAGAGTGCCGCGTCGTGGATGTTCGACGGGTCGGCCCGGCCGTCGCCGTTGCCGTCGGCACCCCAGACCGCCCAGGTCGACGGGATGAACTGCATCGGCCCGACCGCACGGTCGTACACCGTGTCCCCGTCGTACGCCCCGCCGTCCGTGTCCGTGATCCGCGCGAAGCCGTTGCCGTCCAGCCGGGGCCCGAGGATCGGCGTGACGGTCGTCCCGTCCGGCCCCACCCGCCCGCCGTGCGCCTGCCCGGACTCCACCTGCCCGATCGCGGCGAGCAACTGCCAGCGCAGCCCGCATCCGGGGGCGCTGCGCGCCAGTTCCGACTCGGCCCGCCGGTAGGCGGCGAAGACGCCGGCCGGGAGCGCGCCGCCGCCCGCCACCGGGCTCCCTTCGCCCGCATCCCCGCCGGCCGGGCCTCCGGCTCCCCGCGCGCGGAGCGGGGGCAACTCGGTGCGGTACGCGGAGTCGCCCGAGACACTCGGCCCGGGTGTCCCGCCTTCCCCGACGGGTGCGGGCGCGGAGGCCAGGGCCCCCTGCGCCTGTGACGCGGTCAGCACCGCCATCGCCGCCGCGGCGACCGCCGCACCCCGTACCGCTCTGCGTCCGTGACCCGTCATGCCGGCCCACCCCTCCCTCGTCCTGCCGCCCGCCACCCCGGGGCGTGCGGCTTCCTCCATCCGGCTCTACGCGGGAGGCGGGCCGTTCCGTCGCACGCGGTCGCCGGATTCTCCGGCACCGCCCGGCGGGCGCCCGTACGGGCGGGCTTAACGTGGGGTCATGCGATTGCGAGTGGAGTTCACGACAGAGCCCTTCGACCTCGACGAGGCCCCGGCCCACGCGCTGGTCGCCCGTGAGGTCATCCAGGCCGCCGACCTGGACGCCGTGGACGTCGGCCCCTTCGGCAACACCGCCGAGGGCGGGGCGGACGCCGTGCTCACCGCGGTCGACTCGCTGCTGCGCCGGGCCCTCGGCGCGGGCGCCACCCGGGTGTCGCTGCAGGTCAACGTGATCGGGGAGGACGGCACCGCGACGGCCGTCCACGACGGAGCCGTGGGCGGCCGTCGCGAGGCCGTGGACGACGGAGCCGTGGAAAGCGCGAACGCGCATGCGCACGCGAGCGAGGACGCGGACGCGGATGCGGATGCTAACGAGAACGCGGAGGGGGAGCGGTGACCGGGCCCGGCGAGCATCCCCTGGTCAGCGCCGTGAGACCGCTGGCGGACGCGATGGGGGCGGAGATCCTCCGCCCGGACCAGGCCCAGCCGGACGACGTGGTCCTCTCCTGGGAGGGAGCCGAGGTACTGGCCGTGCGGCTGCCTCAGCTCTCGGACTCGCTGGACCACATCCTGGCCGCCATGGAGCGGCGCCACGGCATGCCGCTGTCGTCACTCGACCGCAAGGCGAAGCAGTCCGTCGTACGGACGCTGGAGGCGCGCGGTGCCTTCTCCGTACGGCACGGAGTGGAGACCGTGGCCGGTGCGCTCGGGGTCAGCCGGTTCACCGTCTACAACTACCTGAACCGGGAGAAGAGCCCTTAGGGCGGGAGGCCCGAGGCGGGTGGTCGGCGGGACCCGGGGACCCGCCGGCACGCTCCGTCCGCCCCCGCGCACCGGTTCGCGCACGGCCGAGCGCCCGACCCGGGGCACCGGCTCCGTGCACGGCCGAGCGCCCGCCCCCGGGTCGTCGCCGACCGGGGCGGGCGCTGCTGTTCGCAAGGTCACATGGCCTCCTGCTCCTTCGACGACGACTGCGCCTTGCGGATGTCGTGCACGCCGGCGACGAGGGTGCCGTCGTGCTGCTCGTAGTGCGAGAGGGCGAGTCCGAGGCCGAAGAACGTGGGTGCCCACTCTCCGACGAAGATGCCCCACCGGTCCGCGCGGTCGAGTCCGGCGCCCGGCTCGGCCTTGCGCGATGCGGTCCAGGCCAGGATGGACAGGCCGATGGACACGAACGCCGCGGTGTAGGCGTGCTCGCTGCGCAGGCCCTTCTCGTGCAACATCTGGATCATCGTGTTCTCCCTGGTGTTCAGGTGCCTGGACTTCCCTCAGGTTCACCCGCCCGGCGGAGCGACGCATCCGGAAATGCGGGCCCGGGGCCGCTCGGGCCGCGGCTCGGCCGGTCAGGGGCGTACGGCGTCCGGTGGCCGTCCGCATCCCGGGACGGCGGCCTTTCCGGCCACAAAATTTCAACAAACTGTTGACTGGCTGTCGTGGGAAGGCGTTAGCTATCCGCAGCCCGTCCGACTCACCTTGCAGAACAGCCACGGAGGACCCCGTGTCTTCGACTTCCGTACCGGGCCTCACCCGGTTCAACACCTCGACGGACAGCGAGGCCCGGTCCGCGCTGCACGAGGTGTGTGCCAGTACGGCATGGGGCAGCGCGCTGCTGGCCCGGCGCCCCTACGCCACCGTCGAGGCCCTCCTCGCCGCCGGCGACGCCGCCATGGCCGAGCTGACCGCCGAGGATCTGGCCGAGGCGATGGCGGGGCACCCGCCGATCGGCCGGCCGAAGCCCGGGGACCCGACCTCCTCCCGCGAGCAGAGCGGGATGGCCGGTGCCTCCGAGGAGCTCAAGGCCGAGATGCTCGAACTCAACCTGGCCTACCAGGAGAAGTTCGGCCATGTGTTCCTGATCTGCGCCACCGGCCGTACCGGTGAGCAGATGAGGGACGCCGTCCGGGAGCGGATCGACCACTCGCCCGAGCGGGAGCGGGAGATCGTCCGCGCCGAACTGGGGAAGATCAACCGGATCCGGCTGACCCGTCTCGTGGAGGAGGAGAGCGCATGAGCACCGAGACCACGGCGTCCGTGTCCACCCACATCCTGGACACCAGCGCCGGCCGCCCCGCCGAGGGCGTCGCCGTGTCCCTGTCGGCCCGCGAGGGTTCCGGGGGCGAGTGGACGGCACTCGGCGGATCCGCGACCGACGCGGACGGCCGGTGCAAGGACCTGCCGGCGCTGCCGGAGGGCACCACCCACGTACGGCTCGACTTCGAGACCGGGCCGTACTTCGCGAAGAAGCAAGCCGAGGCCCAGCAGGACGCCCCCGCGAATCGGGACAGCGGTGCGTTCTTCCCGGAGGTGGCGATCACGTTCGCCGTCGTGCCGGGCGAGCACTTCCACGTACCGCTGCTGCTCAACCCGTTCGGCTACTCCGTTTACCGAGGGAGCTAGCAGACAATGACAGCCACATCCCGACCCGGCCGCCCCGTACTCCTGGGACAGAACCAGTACGGCAAGGCCGAGAACCGCGTCGTGAAGATCACGCGGGACGGCGGCACCCACCACATCAAGGACCTGAACGTCTCGGTCGCGCTCTCCGGCGACATGGACGACGTCCACTACTCCGGTTCGAACGCCAGCGTCCTCCCGACCGACACCACCAAGAACACGGTGTACGCGTTCGCCAAGGAGTACGGGATCGAGTCCGCCGAGCAGTTCGGCATCCACCTCGCCCGCCACTTCGTGACCTCCCAGGAGCCGATCCACCGCGCGCGCATCCGCATCGAGGAGTACGCCTGGGAGCGCATCGACGCCTCCGACGCCAACTCCAAGTTCATCGGCGCGGACGAGGTCAGGCACTCCTTCGTCCGCAAGGGCCAGGAGACCCGCCTCACCCAGATCACCTACGACGGGGAGTCCTGGGAGGTCGTCTCCGGCCTGAAGGACCTGGTCGTGATGAACTCGACCAACTCCGAGTTCTGGGGTTACGTGAAGGACCGGTACACCACCCTGCAGGAGGCGTACGACCGCATCCTGGCGACGGAGGTCTCCGGCCGCTGGCGGTTCAACTGGACCGACGACGAGCAGAAGGCGCCCAACTGGGAGAAGTCCTACGAGCAGGTGAGGAAGCACATGCTGCAGGCCTTCGCCGAGACCTACTCCCTCTCGCTGCAGCAGACGCTGTACCAGATGGGCGCGCGGATCATCAACAGCCGTGCGGAGATCGACGAGGTCCGCTTCTCCCTGCCCAACAAGCACCACTTCCTCGTCGACCTGGAGCCCTTCGGGCTCAAGAACGACAACGAGGTCTACTTCGCCGCCGACCGGCCGTACGGCCTCATCGAGGCGACGATCCTGCGGGACGGCGCGGAGGCGCGGATCCCGGTCGACCTGACCAACCTCTGACCGCCGCGCCGGCCGCAGCGGCCGGGCAGCGGCCCGCCCGGCGTGACCGGCCCCGGCCCGGTCCGTCCGACCGGACGCACCGGGCCACCGCCGGGCACGCGGGGCGGGTGGTTTCCTTGACACATGCCCCCGGGGCGGAACCGCCCGCGGCGGTCCCGCCCACCCCGTCCGCCCCCACCCCGTCCGCCCACCCGGGCCCTCCACCCCGTCCGTCCATCCTCTCGGCACCCACGGCCCCCGGCCCGTGGCACTCAAATCCTCCAGGGTCCTGCCGTGCCCGTACCGCCACCGAAAGACAGAGGACGCACCGCCATGGCAGCATCGGCAGCAGCCCCGCGCATCGTCATCGAGAACTGCGCGATCGCGACCGTGGACGCCGGCGACACCGAGTACGCCTCCGGGCACATCGTCGTCACCGGCAACCGCATCGAGTCCGTCGGCCCCGGCAAGGCCCCCGGGAACCTGGAGAACGTGGTCCGCCGCGTCGACGCCTCCGGCCACCTGGCCACCCCCGGCCTGGTCAACACGCACCACCACTTCTACCAGTGGATCACCCGCGGCCTCGCCACCGACCACAACCTGTTCGACTGGCTGGTCGCGCTCTACCCGACCTGGGCGCGCATCGACGAGCAGATGGCCTACTCCGCGGCGCAGGGCTCCCTGGCCATGATGGCGCGCGGCGGAGTCACCACCGCGATGGACCACCACTACGTCTTCCCGCGGGGCTCCGGCGACCTCTCCGGCGCCATCATCCGGGCCGCGTCCGAGATGGGCGTCCGCTTCACCCTGGCCCGGGGCTCGATGGACCGCAGCGAGAAGGACGGCGGGCTGCCGCCGGACTTCGCCGTGGAGACCCTCGAAGGCGCCCTGGCCGCCACCGAGGAGACCATCGACAAGCACCACGACGCCTCCTTCGACGCGATGACGCAGATCGCCGTCGCCCCCTGCTCCCCCTTCTCGGTCTCCACCGAGTTGCTCAGGCAGGGCGCCGAACTGGCCCGCCGCAAGGGGGTACGCCTCCACACCCACGGCAGCGAGACCGTGGAGGAGGAGAAGTTCTGCCACGAGCTCTTCGGCATGGGGCCCACCCAGTACTTCGAGTCCACCGGCTGGCTCGGCGAGGACGTGTGGATGGCGCACTGCGTCCACATGAACGACTCCGACATCGAGGCGTTCGCCCGGACGAAGACCGGTGTCGCCCACTGCCCCTCGTCCAACGCCCGCCTCGCCGCCGGGATCGCCCGCGTTCCCGACATGCTGAAGGCCGGTGTCCCGGTCGGACTCGGTGTCGACGGCACGGCCTCCAACGAGTCCGGCGAACTGCACACCGAACTGCGCAACGCACTGCTCGTCAACCGCCTCAACCCGGTGCACCGGGAAGCGGCGCTGACCGCGCGTCAGGCGCTGCGCCTGGGTACGTACGGCGGCGCCGAGGTCCTCGGCCGCGCCACGCAGATCGGCTCTCTGGAGCCGGGCAAGCTCGCCGACCTGGTCCTGTGGAAGCTGGACACCCTGGCCCACGCCTCCATCGCCGACCCGGTGGCCGCCCTGGTCCTCGGTGCGGCGGCCCCGGTCACGCTCTCCCTCGTCGGCGGTGAGCCGGTCGTCGAGAACGGCCGGCTGCTCAAGGCCGACGAGGACGCCATCGCCCGCTCCACGCGGGACGAGGCCCAGCGCCTCGCGCGGATCGCCGCGCAGGCCTGACACCCCCGGTAGTCCGGCTGAGGGGGACGGCCCTCGGCCGGCGGGCCGTGGACCCGAGCGGGGTCCACGGCAGCCGTCACCGGGAGGTGTGCGCCGACACGTCGCACACCTCCCGGGGCGGTGACCCTCCCCTGTGCCGGCAACCCCACGGCACTTCTCCATGGGCGCCCAACCCCTCGGCACCCTGTGCAACACCCGCACCACGCACCACTTCTGACCTCCCTGACACCCACGTCGGAGCCGACGTGTTAACCGACCGGAGGAATTGCCGTGGCAGCCGAGCCGAGGTTCCGCAAAGACGCAGATGCAGACGCAGACGGAGACGCACACGCGGGCGCAGACGGGTACCCAGACGGGTACCCAGACGCAGGCGTGGACGGGTACGCGGACGCTGCGCCCGACGACCGCCGGTCCCCTTCCCCCGACGACCGAGGGCACCCGGTCGACGAGGACCGCAGGCACCCGGTCGACGAGACGCTGCCGCCCTTCAGGATGTTCACCAGCGGCCTCCAGCACGTGGCCGCCATGTACGCGGGAGTCGTCGCCCCGCCCATGATCGTGGGGCCCGCCGTGGGCCTCGGCGCCCGGGACACCGCGTTCCTCATGGGCGCGAGCCTCTTCACCGCCGGTATCGCCACCCTGCTGCAGACGCTGGGCTTCTGGAAGGTCGGCGCCCGGCTCCCCTTCGTCAACGGCGTCTCGTTCGCCGGTGTCACCCCGATGATCGCCATCGGCAGGGACCGCGGCTACGACGGCATCGCCGTGATCTTCGGCGCGATCATCGTCGCCAGTGTGCTCGGCTTCGTGCTCACACCGTACTTCTCCAAGCTCGTACGGTTCTTCCCGCCCGTCGTCACCGGCACCGTGATCACCCTGATCGGCGTCTCCCTGCTGCCCGTCGCCTTCAACTGGGCCCAGGGCGGCGACTCCGCGGCGCCCGGCTACGGTTCGGCGGAGAACATCGGCATGGCCGCGCTCACCCTCGTCATCGTGCTCGCGCTGCGGAGACTGCTACGCGGGTTCCTGCAGCAGATCGCCATTCTCCTCGGCCTCGTCGCCGGCACGCTGATCGCCGTCCCGCTCGGGATGACCGGCCTGGACGCCCTGCGCGGCGCGGACGTGTTCGGCTTCCCCACCCCGTTCCACTTCGGCGCCCCGCAGTTCGAGGTCGCCGCGATCGTCTCCATGTGCATCGTGATGCTCGTCTGCATGACCGAGTCGACCGCCGACATGCTCGCCCTCGGCAGGATAGTGGACCGTCCGGCCGACGAGCGGACCATCGAGGGCGGACTGCGCGCCGACACCCTGGGCAGCGCGATCAGTCCCCTCTTCAACGGCTTCATGTGCAGCGCCTTCGCGCAGAACATCGGCCTGGTCGCGATGACCAAGGTCCGCAGCCGCTACGTCGTGGCCGCCGGCGGCGGCATCCTCATTCTGCTGGGGCTCTGCCCCGTCGCGGCCTCCGTCATCGCCCTGGTCCCGCTGCCGGTCCTCGGCGGCGCGGGCGTCGTCCTCTTCGGCTCGGTCGCCGCCAGCGGCATCCAGACACTGGCCGCGGCGGCCCTGGAGAAGGGCGAGAACGCGCTGATCGTGGCGGCCTCCGTGGGCATCGGGCTGATCCCGATCGCGGCGCCGGGGTTCTACCACGCCTTCCCGAAGGACCTCCTGGTGGTGCTCGACTCCGGCATCTCGACCGGCTGCGTGGTCGCCATCGTGCTCAACCTGGCCTTCAACCACCTGGGCGGCACCCGGGCGCGATCCGCCCAGGCGGCACCGGGGGAGCCGGGGCGGGAGCCGGATCCGGTTCCGGTGCACTGAGGCGTCCGGCCGCCTTCCGTGCGGCGGCGGACCCCCTTCGCCGCACGGCTGCCGGACGGGCGTCCGGCGGACCGGCGGTCGCCGCCGCGCCGGTCGCGCGCCCCGGTCCCCGGGGCGCCGGCCGGTCCGGTCCGGCCCTCTGCGCGGCGGCATGGCCACCGGCACAGGACGCCCGCGCGTTGACGCGTGGGTGGAGTCACCGATGCGCTCCGGCCCCTCCCCGCCCCGCCGCGGCGGCCGCGCCCCGCGGTCCGGCGGCGGTCCCTCCCCCGATCGGGCGAGGGACCGCACGGACAGCCCCGCTGCCCCGGTGAACACCCATACGCTCCCCAGGTGACCCGTACCACTGCCCTGAACACCGGCCTCGACGCATTCCTCGCCTGGGCGGAGAGGGAGCGGAGGACCGCCCTCCCGCCCCGTCCCGCGGACGCGGTGCTGACCCTGCTGGCCCTGCACGGCGCGGACCGCCGTGCGGGGGTACCCGAGCCGACGCCCGAGCTGGTACGCCGGGTGCTCGTCGAGGATCTGCCCCTGCTGCTGTGGGCGAGCCCGGAAGAGGCCGCCGCCGTCCCGTCGGTGCTCACGGCGCTGGCCGACCGGGTGCGCGAGGCGGGCCGGCTGAACGCCAAGCGCCATGCGCGCGTCCTCGCCGCGGTGGAGGAGGCCGTGCCCGTGTTCGCGGAGGCCCACGGCGATCCCGGGAGGCTCACCTGGCCCCGCTGGTACGCGTCGCTGATGCGGGCGGACGGTGTCGAGGTGGACGACCCGGGGGCGGTGAGCGCCTGGCTCGCCGCGTTCGACGCCGCCCCCCGCGCGGGCCGGCCCGCGCTCCCCGCACCCCTGCACCGCTCGGACGTCACCGCCGCCACCTTCGAGTCCCGCATCCGGCTCGCCGACGTACTGCTGGCGGCCTTCGCCGACGACCTCGAATACTCCTCGCCCGCGGGGCCGCTGCTGCCCGTGACGTCCATCCTGGACGCCGACTGCCCCGAGGAGGCGCTCATGTCCGAGCTGGAAGCGCTGGCGACGGGCCTGTCCGACGGCTGGACGGCGGCGGGGCTCGCCGCGGCGCTGTCCGGCCCGTACGCCGCTCTCGCCCCCGGTCCCGAGGAGCTGCCGCACCTCGTCCTCGCCGACCGCTTCCTCGACGAACACCTGGACTACCACGGCGACTCCGCGGTGCCGCTGCCCCCGCCCGCGGCCCTGCCCGATCCCGGTGAGATCCGGGCGCTGCTGCGGGCGGCCCCGCTGCCCGCCGCGCTCGCGGCCGGCAGCGACGACGTCGGCGACCTCGCCGAGCTGTGCGGCCTCCCCGGGCCCGCCGAGGCCGTCTGGACCGACGGCACCCCGCAGGAACTCGTCGAACTCGCCGCCGACGTGCTCGCCGCCGTCGTGGAGCGCATCGCCTCCCGCTCCGACCCGGACAACCCCGCGGACGAGGAGTACGCCCTCGACGCCGCGCATGTGCTCTACGGGCTGTACGCCCGCGGCGGCACCCCCGATTCGGTGGCCCGCAGGGCGTCCGGCCACACCGACCTGGTCGTCCCGCGCGACCTGGAGGACGCCCCGGCGGCCGTCCCGGCCTCGGCCCCGGCCGCCTACGAGACGCCCGCTCTCGCCGAACTGTCCGGGCTTCTCGGACTCCCGGGCCTCACCGAGGACGACCGGTCGGCGGTCGACGACCGGGCCCGCGCGCTCGCCGCGGTGGTCGACGAGCTGACCGGGACCGGCTGTGTCTTCCGCACCGGCGACGCCTACGGTCTCACCCCCCTCGGCAACGCCGCCGTCCGCCTCGTCCTCGCCGCGGGCCATGTGACCGCCCCCGACGAGCACGAGCCGGCCTCCTGGGACGCGGCACGTACCGTCGGGGCCGTCCAGCACTGGCCCCCGGCCGTCGCCGCCACGGCCCTCACCGCGTGGACGACGGCCAGAGGCGCCACCGACGCGGTGTGGAGCGAACTGCTGGACGCCGTCTCCGCGGCCAAGGCCGCCGACTTCTACCGGACGCTGACGCAGGGTCTCTTCGCCCGGCTGGACCGCGCGGGCATCCCCGACGGACCGCTGCGGTCCGCGCTCGCGGATCCCGTCACCGGCGCGTACGCGCACCGTCTCCTGCACTCCCGGGGCGAACCCGCCGACGAGGGCCTGGTGCCGCTCACCGCCCGCGCCGTGTTCCTGCTGGAGGAGCTGGACGCCCGCTGGGCGGACGACATGCGGGCCTTCGTGGCCACCGCAGGCGAGGACGGTGCCCCGGAGCCGGCTCCCACCGCCCTGATCGACGCCTTCGACGAGGCCGCCGCCGGCTGGCCGGGCGGCGCGGCCTCCCTGCTGCCGGCACTGGCGGACGCCGACCCGGCGAGCGCGGTCCGCGTCCTGGAGGACCTGCGCGGACGGCATCCCGACGGCAGGGTGGCAGACTTGGCGGCGCACACCCTGAAGACGGCGAAGGCGACGGCGAAACGGTCCGCGGCGCGCAGCCGCGGCTCGGGAAGGTGAGAGGCGAGACAGGTGCCC